>NZ_JAUETW010000012.1:0-223476 GCF_032484895.1 Bradyrhizobium sp. SZCCHNRI3052
ACTCCAGCAGAAGCGCTTGACGAGCTGCTGTCACGAATGAAAACACTTGGTGTTGCGACCACCGATTGAGCCCGCCAGGGATGCCGGTCGGAGGTGTGGTTGACGACGAGGTCGATGATCACCCGGATGCCGCGCTGCTTGCAGCCATGCGTGAACTGGACGAAATCACCGAGCGTGCCGTAGCGCGGGTCGACGCCGTAATAGTCGGCGACGTCGTAGCCGTCGTCGTGCTGCGGCGAGGGCTGGAACGGCATCAGCCAGATCGCGGTGATGCCGAGCCCGTGCAGATAGTCGAGCCGGCGCGTCAGCCCCTTGAAATCGCCGATGCCATCGCCGTCGGCGTCCATATAGGTGCCGACCGACAGACAGTAGAACACCGCGTTCTTGTACCAGAGATCGTCGATCATGGACGGCGCCTCGCTGCGCCGCCCGGCCGGCGGCCGGCTTGTTAAGCGGAAGGCCGGCGTCAGGTTCCGGTTCCCGGGTGATCGGCGGGCTTGGGCGACGCCTGGAATCGGTTATGCTGCGGCAATGGAATCGTCCGCCGCCAGGATCAGCCTCGTTCCCACCGACCGCCGCCAGTCGGAGACGGCGCTGGCGATCGCGCGCGGCACCTCGCGCCTGCTGCGCTCGCTCGGCTTTGCCACCATCAGCGAGCTGCCGCTGCCGTCGGGCCGTCGCGCCGACCTGGTGGCGCTGAACGAGCGCGGCGAGATCTGGATCGTCGAGATCAAGTCGTCGGTCGAGGATCTGCGCGCGGATCACAAATGGGAGGACTACCGTGCCCATTGCGACCGGCTGTTCTTCGCCTTCACGCAGGATCTGCCGTGCGATATCTTTCCGCAGGACACCGGCCTGATCGTCGCCGATGCCTATGGCGCCCACCTGCACTGCGAGGCGCCTGAGCACCGATTGCCGGCGCCGACGCGCAAGTTGATGACGGTACGCTTCGGGCTCGCGGCGGCGCAGCGGATCAACCGGCTGATCGACCCGCAGGGCCACGTGGACCTCTAGAGAATCCTCAAATGCGCTCCACTGGACGGGGTTTCCCCGTCTAGGTAGGTGACAGAGGCTCCGTCAGGTCGCGAGTCTCGAGATGAGAGACATCAGCATCGCTGAGAGCCGATCCGCATCACCGCCGGCCTGGCCGATCGCCGTCAGAAATTGGCGGCGACGAGATCGTAGGAGCCCCGGCTGCCGCGGACATAGAGCCGGGCGGCGGCGGCGCAGATCCGCTCGCGGTTGGAATCGAATGCGGTCAGAAAGCCCGACTCGTCGGGGCGGGCGTCGGGCTGCAGGCGTCTCAACGCACCCTCGTCGACGAAGAACGACGCTTCCATCGCGCTGTCATAGCCCCAGAACCGTACGGCACGTCGCGTGCGGTCATAGGAGCGGCTGTGATTTGGAAACTCAATCATGTGTGTGACCGATCAGGTTCGGAGGACACCGCGGTGAGGGCGGACGTCATCCAAGGGGCGTCGTTCGGCAATGGTCGCCGGCGACAAAGGGGTTGCGCGCATCTCAATCGAAAGCCGACGGCAACTCGCCGTGGCGGAAGAAGATCGTCGGCTCATCGTCATAGTCGCCCATGTCGGGATCGCCCGAGGATGAGAACGCGACGACGCCTGCCTTGCTGGACACCAGCCGTTCCGCAGTCCGGCGCGCGCTTGCTTCCGTCTTGCAGGCAATCGGCGTCTCGGCTTTCGCGCGTCCGCCCCGGCCGGCGCTGAACGCCTGAACGACATAGATCGTTTCGCGCGCCATGTTCTGTCCTTTGGACTATCGAGTACGGTCGGCCGCATCGGCACCGCATTGCGCGCGGGAGACCATCCAGACTGATGAGGACCGGAAATCCCCTAGCGCTTCTTCTTGTCACTGGAAAAATCCGGCTGCCATGCTCCGGCCTTTTGGCTCGGCGCTGCGGCAATGCTCTTGGGCTTTTCCTTCTTGGGTTTCTTGGCTTCGCGATTGCCTTTTTGCTGACCTTTGGCCATGTCGGTCTCCTCGACTCGGGTTGGAGCTGGTTCAACGCATCGGACGAGCGCCCCGTCGATCCTGCGTGCGCAGCGTCACTGCCGGTCGGCCGGGCGGCCGTCGTCCACCGGTTGCCGATGCGGGCGCCGCGGTGGTCGGATCTACGAATGCAGTGCGGCAACTGCGAGCGCGAGAAGGATCAGCAGAAGCGGCACGATAATGGGTGGAACGATCCACTCGCTCAGACGAAACTGCGGCATTGGCTACCCCTCGCGTGGTTTGCGGCGGGAGCGCTCGTGACCCTCAGTCACCGGTGAATGCCGTCGGAATGGCGGTGATCGCCATTGATACACCCTGGCCCCTGCAATAGCGAGCACCAAAGCGCAGCGACACGGTCCGATGACGCCACGCCGCTCATCACGTCGTGCTGATGAGAAAGCGGTGGCTATTGCCGGCCGCAAGGCGCATGCTTCGAAAGACTTCGAAGTCGCGACAGCGACAGCCGTTGCGAAAGGTAGGCGCAGATGAGCATCCGCTCGCGGCGCGAATTCGTCACCTTCAAACACCCGTTCCGGATCAGGAGCATCGAGCGTCTCTTGCCCGAGGGCACCTACGAGGTGGTCACGGACGAGGAACTGATCGAGGGATTGTCCTTTGCTGCCTACCGCCGGGTTGCGACAATGATGATGGTCCCGGTCGCCGGTTCGCGCTCCGCTGCCGTCGAGATGCTGTCCATCAGCTCGGTCGATCTTGCAGACGCGCAGCGTGTCGACGCGAGTGCGTCGGATGACTGACGAGCCGCTCGATCTCGACAGGCACCGCGGGATGAGCGCGCAGAAGGCCGTGGACCTCCGTCGCGCGTTGGCAGAGGCCGAAAGTCATGCGCGGGAGCTGCGCGATCGGCAGGCTGTTCTCGAGCAGCACCTGCTCGCCAACGCGGCCGAGTCGTGGCCGGAAGCCGCCGCGAAGGCGCGCTATCTCCTGAACATCTACGCCGCGAGCCTTGCGGAACAGGATACCAGGCATCGGGAGCTGATCGCTGCTGTCCTGGCCGATTTCTCCCGGCTGACGGGGGAGAGCTGACGTCGGGCCGGCGCATCGTGGCGCCTTCCAGATCCACCTGTGAATCCGCCCGCGCCCGATTCAGGACCGTTGCCAGCGCGCGACAACATCCGCTCGTCCCGGCCTCCTGGCAATTTCCCCGGCTCTGCCCGACAATTGCCCCGCATGGGGCGCAACATGCCGGAACATTTTTAAGGCTCGAGCGGTATCCAGCCCAGGGGTGCGGACAGGGACGACAGATGCGACGGGTGGTCTTGGCGTTGACACTGCTCTTCGCGACCGGAGTCCGCGCGGAGGAAATGGCGTTCTACGTCCTGGGCGTGGGCGCCGATTCCTGCGAGCGCTTCATCGCCGCCGCCGAGGAGCAGCCACCCGGCACCTACAAGGCCATCACCAGTGGCGACGGCCCCTACGTCAACGCCATCTCAAAATATCAGCAGTGGATGATGGGCTACGTGTCCGCCATCAACGCGGATCGCGGCGATGAGGGCCGGCAGATCAAGCTCGATCTGACCGAGGTCGACAGCTGGATGCGCAATTGGTGCAGCCGCAACCCGCGGCGCACCGTCTTCCATGCGTTGCAGGCGTTCGTGAAGTCGCATTGACCCGCGGCGAACAAAAAATCCGCCTATTTCGGTGCGCGCTTGGCGAGGATGCGCTGCAGGGTGCGGCGGTGCATGTTGAGCCGGCGCGCCGTTTCCGAGACGTTACGGTTGCACATCTCATAGATGCGCTGGATGTGCTCCCAGCGGACACGGTCGGCCGACATCGGATTCTGCGGCAGCTCGGATTTTTCGCTGGTGGTCGACAGCAGCGCTGCAACGACGTCATCGGCATCGGCCGGTTTGGCGAGATAGTCGACGGCGCCCATCTTCACCGCCGTCACGGCGGTGGCGATGTTGCCGTAGCCGGTCAGCACGATGGCGCGCGCTTCGGGACGCTTGCGCTTCAGCGCCGACACCACGTCGAGGCCGTTGCCGTCGCCCAGCCGGAGGTCGACCACGGCGAAGGCCGGCGCCGCCTTGCCGATCTGTGAAATACCTTCGGCGACGCTCTCGCAGGAGGTCACCGTGAAACCGCGGGTCTCCATGGCGCGCGACAGGCGCTCCAGGAACGGCTTGTCGTCCTCCACGATGAGGAGAGAGCGGTCCGGATGGTTCGTCAGTTCGGCGATGGCGCCCACGGTCATATCCTTGAGAAGAAGGCTCGATGGTTGCGAGACGATCTGGTCCATCCTCATATGGTCTGCCGAGTCGCCGCTGCCAAGATCGCGGGTTGCCGCAGTCTGCGGCGTGACGCCGCGCGGGGCCGGTGTGCTGTATGCCAGGACCGCGCCAGCGGCGGCTGCCCTGGAGGTTTCATTCCGGCTCCGCCTCGCCATCGTCGTCCTCGCTGGCCTCGAAGCGCCGCCGCGGCCAGACGATCTGGACCACGGCGCCATGGTCGGGGAAGGTGCGGTTGCTGAACGAGACCTTGGCTCCGGTTCGCTCCAGCAGGGTGCGGGCGATGAACACGCCGAGCCCGAGGCCGCCGCCCTGGTTACCTCCCGGGCCGTCCTCGGCGCTGGGCCGGCGTGACAGATAGGGCTCGCCGATCCGCTTCAGGATATCAGGCGCAAAGCCGGGGCCGTCGTCGGACACCACGATCTCGACCGTCTCGTTGTTCCACCAGGCGTTCACCTCGACGGCGTTGCGCGCGAAATCGACGGCGTTCTCCAGGATGTTGCCGACGCCATAGAGGATTGCGGGGTTGCGCGAGCCGACCGGCTCCTTGGCCGCGGTCACCGCGACGCGCACCTTGATGTCGACGCCAAAGTCGCGATGCGGTGCGACCGTCTCCTCGATCAAGGTCGACAGCTTCATCCGGTCGTACATCGACCCGATCGAGGACAGCTGGGTGATCTTGCCGAGAATGTCGCGGCAGCGCTGCGCCTGCTCGCGCAGGGTCTTGATGTCGGAGGTGACCTGGCTGTTGTCCTGCAGGGCGCGCTCCAACTCGCGCGAGATCAGCACGATGGTCGCGAGCGGCGTGCCCAGCTCGTGCGCGGCGGCCGCCGCGAGGCCGTCGAGCTGGGTGAGGTGCTGCTCGCGCGCCAGCACCAGCTCGGTCGCCGCCAACGCGTCCGACAGCTTGCGCGCCTCCTCGGTCACCTGGAACGCATAGAGGCTGGTGACCCCGATCGCGAGCGCGATCGAGAGCCAGACACCGAACAGATAGATCGGCGGGAAGATCAGCGGCTCCTCGCCTTCCCACGGCAGCGGCAGATGCATGAAGAACAAGGCGGTGGCGCAGGTGACGGCGAGCAGGCCGAGCATGATCGTCAGGCGGACGGGGAGGGCGGTCGCCGAGATCAGCACCGGGGCGAGGAACATGTAGGAGAAGGGATTCTCCAGCCCGCCGGTGAGATAGAGCAGCACCGTCAGCTCGATGATGTTGAGCGCGAGCAGGCCGCCGGCGTGGGCCGGCTCCAGCAACTGCATCGGGTTGAAGGCGATCTGCAGGCCGAGATTGAGCAGCGCCGAGATGCTGATCACCGCGAGACAGGGCACCACTGGCAGGTCGAACTCCAGGCCCTGCACCACGATGAAGATCGCGCTCAATTGACCGAGCGCGGCCAGCCAGCGCAGCCGCAGGATGGTGTCGAGCCGGACGCGCTGTCGCGGATGGCGATAGTCGGTGTCGGGCGTGTCGATGATCAGGGCGTCGTCGGTCATGACGGGAACCTAATGCCGCGCAAGCACGGCGACAAATCTGGCCCGCCGTTGGTGGCCTGTTGCGGTTTGCGGCACAATGCCTCAATGAACCCCTCCCATGACGCAAGATGACGCAGTGCCGACCCTCTCATCCGATTCCAGCTCGGTTTCCCCCGCGATTGCCGTGTCGCGGCTGACCAAGGTCTACAAGACGACGACCGCTGTCGACGGCGTCTCGTTTGCGATCCGCCGGGGCAGCATCACCGGGCTGCTCGGCGGCAACGGTGCCGGCAAGACCACGACGATTGCGATGATCATGGGGCTGGTGCAGCCGACCTCGGGCGAGGTCGCCGTGCTCGGCCACAGGATGCCGGACGAGGCTGCGGCCGTGCTGGGGCGGATGAATTTCGAGAGCCCCTATGTCGACATGCCGATGCGGCTCACGGTGCGGCAGAACCTCACCATCTTCGGCCGACTCTATGCGGTGGACCACCTCAAGGAGCGGATCGCCGAGCTCGCGGCGCAGCTCGACCTGAGCGACTTCATCGATCGCGCCAATGGCAAGCTCTCGGCCGGGCAGAAGACCCGCGTGGCGCTGGCGAAGGCGCTGATCAACGATCCCGAGCTGCTGCTGCTGGATGAGCCGACGGCCTCGCTCGATCCCGACACCGCCGACTGGGTGCGCGGCCATCTTGAGCGATACCGACAGCGCCGCGGCGCCACCATCCTGCTCGCCTCCCACAACATGCTCGAGGTCGAGCGTCTATGCGACCGCGTCATCATCATGAAGCGCGGCCGCATCGAGGACGACGACAGCCCGGCGCAGATCATGGCACGCTACAACCGCTCGACGCTTGAGGAGGTCTTTCTCGACGTCGCCCGCGGCCGCAACCGGGAGGCGGCGCAATGAACGATCTTTCGCTCCGCATCGCCCCGCACCGGATCGGCGCGATGATCCTGCGCTACTGGTATCTACTGCTGTCGTCCTGGCCGCGGCTGCTGGAGCTGATGTACTGGCCGACCTTGCAGATCATCACCTGGGGGTTTCTGCAGACCTACATCGCCGCCAATGCCGGCTTCTTCGCCCGCGCCGGCGGCACCCTGATCGGCGCGGTGATCCTGTGGGACATCCTGTTCCGCGGACAGCTCGGCTTCTCGATCTCCTTCCTGGAGGAGATGTGGGCGCGCAACATCGGCAACCTGATGATGAGTCCGCTGACCCCGATCGAATTCCTGCTGGCGCTGATGACGATGAGCCTGATCCGGCTGGCCATCGGCATCATTCCGATGACCCTGATCGCGGTCTGGTTCTTCGACTTCAACTTCTACAGCATCGGCCTGCCGCTGATCGCCTTCTTCTGCAACCTGATCTTCACCTCCTGGGCGGTCGGCATCTTCGTGTCGGGGCTGGTGCTGCGCAACGGGCTCGGCGCCGAAAGCATCGTCTGGACACTGATGTTCGCGCTGATGCCGCTGGCCTGCGTGTACTATCCCGTTCAGGTGCTGCCGCACTGGCTGCAACTGGTTGCCTGGTCCCTGCCGCCGACCTACGTGTTCGAGGGCATGCGCGCGCTGCTGGCGGATCACGTCTTCCGGTCCGACCTGATGCTGACCGCGCTCGGGCTCAATGCCGCCCTGCTGCTGGCGTCGTTTGCGGCATTCATTGCTCTCTTGCGCAGCGCACGCCGCGCCGGCTCGCTGCTGGCGGCAGGGGAATAATTACGCTTTTCCCGTGGATTTCCGGGCTTTTTCGTCGCTTTGAGGCACCTTCTCGTACACCACCGCATTGACGCATAATTGCGCATTCGGCAGTATGCTGCGCTGCAGAGAGGTTGAACGAGAATGCCGATAGGTGAGTTTGGCGGTGCACCGCCCCTGGCGTCGGAAGGCAGTCCGGTCCTGACGACGCCGATGTACTGGATGTACGAAATGGCGCACGCCTCGCTCAATCCGGCGCGCGCCGTCACCGACGCCACCAAGATCCTGTTTCAGAATCCGCTCAATCCCTGGGCCCACACCCAGATGGGCAAATCGGTCGCGGCGGCCTGCGAACTGTTCGAGCGCACCACACGCCGCTACGGCAAGCCCGAATGGGGACTCGACGAGACCGAGGTCAACGGCATCCGGACCCCGGTCGAGGTCCGCTCGATCTGGGAAAAGCCGTTCTGCAGGCTGCTCTATTTCGACCGCAAGCTGACCCGCCCCTTGCGCGCGCCGCAGCCCCGGCTGCTGATCGTGGCGCCGATGTCCGGCCATTACGCGACCCTGTTGCGCGGCACGGTGGAAGCGTTCCTGCCGACCCACGAGGTCTACATCACCGATTGGTCCGATGCGCGGATGGTCCCGCTGGCCGAAGGCCGCTTCGATCTCGACGACTACATCGACTATGTCATCGAGATGCTGCGCTTTCTCGGCACCAACATGCACGTCATGGCGGTGTGCCAGCCGGCGGTGCCGGTGCTGGCGGCGGTCTCGGTCATGGAGGCCGAGCGTGACCCGTTTGCGCCGATCTCGATGACCTTGATGGGCGGCCCCATCGACACCAGGCGCAACCCCACCGGCGTGAACAATCTCGCCCAGGAGCGCGGCATCGACTGGTTCCGCAACCACGTCATCACCAAGGTGCCGTTCCCGCATCCGGGCGTTATGCGCGACGTCTATCCGGGCTTCCTGCAGCTGAACGGCTTCATCAGCATGAATCTCGACCGCCATGTCGACGCCCACAAGGCGCTGTTCGCCAACCTGGTGAAGGGCGATGGCGATCAGGTCGACAAGCATCGCGACTTCTACGACGAGTATCTCGCCGTCATGGACCTGGCTGCGGAATATTATTTGCAGACGGTGGAGACGGTGTTCATCAAGCACGCGCTGCCGAAGGGCGAGATGACCCATCGCGGCACCCTGGTCGATCCGTCGAAGGTTACGCGTGTGGCGTTGATGACGGTCGAAGGCGAGAAGGACGATATCTCCGGTCTCGGTCAGACCGAGGCGACGCACGGACTCTGCTCGTCGATCCCGGATCACCGCCGGGTTCACTACGTGCAACCGGGTGTCGGTCACTACGGCGTGTTCAACGGCTCGCGATTCAAGTCGGAGATCGTGCCGCGCATCAACGATTTCATGTTGTCGGCAGCCGATCCGAAGTCGCTGCTCGCCATTGCGGCTGAATGAGCGAAGACGATGGTCACCGCGCATCCGAATCCGGCTGCGCGGTAACCCTTTGAAGGGACGGTCGAAACCGAAACTCAGGAGTGACTCAAGCAGTGAATGTGGCGTCGCTTCTTGAGCGATGCTTTTGAATCTGAATTCATGTTTTCGGGGGCGCGCGAGGCCCAACTGCTAGGGTGCGGAACCTTCTGAACCCCTGTATGTTGGGCAAATGATTTGTTTTTGCGCCGAGCGCTTTCCCTGGCGGTGGATATGGCAAAATCCGGGCGAGCTCTTACCCCCCGGACTGACAGAAATGGCCACTCGCGCGCTACTCTATCGGCGGCCCGCCGAACCCTCGCGTCTTCTCGTCAAGCATGGCTCGCAAATCTACTCGATTAGATTGCGGCGTCACCGTCGTGCGCGACGTTATACCCTGAGAATTCATCCGTCGGATCGCGAGGCGATCCTCACGATGCCGCCGCGCGGCACCATCATCGAGGCGAAAGACTTCGCGCAGCGTCACGGCGCCTGGATCGCAGCCCGTCTAGGACGTCTGCCGAAGGCGGCGCCGTTCCTGCCGGGCACGTTGGTGCCGCTTCGCGGCGTGCCGCACAAGATCGTGCATCGCGCGGGCGAACGCGGCACGGTGTGGACCGAGACGCGAGACAGTGGCGAGAAGATCCTGTGCGTGGCCGGCGGGATCGAGCACACTGAACGCCGCGTGCTCGACTTCCTGAAGCGCGAGGCGCGCCGTGACCTGCAGAAGGCGGCCGACGCCTATGCCGAGCAGCTTGGCGTCAAGGTCAAGCGGCTGTCGATCCGCGACCAGTCCAGCCGCTGGGGCTCGTGCACCTCGGCCGGCTCGCTGTCGTTCTCGTGGCGCCTGATCCTGGCGCCCCCCTTCGTGCTCGATTATCTCGCCGCGCACGAGGTCGCGCATCTGATCGAGATGAACCACTCGCCGCGGTTCTGGAAGGTGTGTGGCCGGATCTGCGCCTCGGTCGAGCGCGCCAAGAAGTGGCTCGACACCTGCGGCAACGACCTGCATCGCTACGGCATCGACGATTGAGGTATCGACGACGGACCGCTCGACGATGTGAATCCCAATGGCCCGGCCGTCTGGTCCGGGCCATTTCTTCGTAGGGTTCCAATCTGCAACGATGAACTCAGAACCCGCCTGCGGACTATCGAATTCTTAAGCCTTCTCGCCTGCAGTCGGAGGATATTGCCCAATTCGGCGGCGCTTTAACGTGGCTGTAACGCTGCGCTCGCCAGATTTACCGCAATCAAACCCAAGGTGACGTCCCAGCGAGCTGCCGGGTCGTTCGCTGCAACCAAAGCGCAGATCGTTTCTCTCGAAACGTGCAGCGCGCCTCGAATCGAACGATGCTTGCAAGCGAGTTCCAACCGGCCGCATCCACACAATTGCTCTCGGCCGCGCTCGACGGTGTTTCCGAGGCGATTCTCTTTCTCGACGCGCAGGGCCACGTCCAGCACGCCAATCGGGCGGCGTCGGTGCTGCTGCGGCGTGAGCCGGCCGCTCTGGTCGGCGCCGACCTCGAAAGTCTGGGTCTGCCCGCGGATCTGATCCCGGCGATCGCGTGCGACGAGACGACCGACGCGCAGCAGGAGGCGGACCAGTCCGACGCCCGCGAAATGACGATGCGCCATGCCGACGGCGGGTGGACCCGCCTCCGCCTGTCGCTGTGCGCGCTCCCGCCGGGCCGGGAGGATCAGCCGGTCCGTTCGCTGCTGTTCATTCGTGACGTGACCACCGAAGTCGACATGCGCGAGCGCAATGCGCTGCTGACGTCGGTCGCCGACCGGACCAACCGGGCCGTCATCGTCACCGATCGCGATCTCAACGTCCTCTACACCAACGCCGCCTTTGCCAGCCTGTTCGGCTACGCGCCTGAACAGGCGATCGGGCGCCGCGCCGAGGAGCTGCTGATCGGCCCCTGCACCGATCCCGCCATCGTCGACCGGCTGAGACAATGCCTCGAGGACGACCGTGGCATCGAAGAGGACGTGCTGGTCTACGACAAGGACGGCCGCGAGATCTGGACGACCGCCTATGTCAAGGCGCACCGGACCAAGCGGGGCAAGGTCAGATATCTGTTCGGGCTGCTCACGGACATCCGGGAGACCAAGCAGTTGCGCTCGCTGCAGCAGTTGATCATGGCGTCGCTGGCGTCCGACGTTTCGATCACGACCATCGCCGATCAGCTGTGCCGCCGGGTCGAAGAGCTCGCTCCGGACGCCGTCTGCTCGATCCTGCACGTCGATTCCGATGGGCACGTACATCCGCTCGGCGGCCCCAGCCTGCCGCCCGCTTATTCGGCCAGCCTCGACGGCGTCGCGATCGGGCCGGACGTCGGCTCCTGCGGCACCGCCGCCTATCTCTGCGAGCCGGTGCTGTCGCACGACATCGATAATGATCCGCGTTGGCAACCCTACAAGGCCGGCCCGCTCGCCGCCGGCCTGCGTGCCTGCTGGTCGTCGCCCATCAAGGGTAAGGATGGCCGCGTCATCGGCACCTTTGCCTTCTACTTCCGTGAATGCCGCGGCCCCAGTCCCTGGCACGAGCAGATCGTCGCCGCCTGCGTCCAGCTCGGTGCGCTCGCCATCGAGCGCCAGGAGGTCCGCTCGACGATCTCACAGGTCGCCTATCACGACATGCTGACGGGCCTGCCGAACCGGGCCCGCATCCCGTCGCTGATCGCCGAAGCCATCAAGGCGTGTCCGGACGGCGGACACGTCGCCGTGGCCTTCCTCGACGCCGACAATTTCAAGGACGTCAACGACACGCTGGGCCATGCCGCCGGTGACGAGTTCCTGGTCGGCTTCGCCAACCGCCTGCGAGCGCAGATCCGCCCCGGCGACATGCTGGGCCGGCTCGGCGGCGACGAGTTCGTGATCGTGCTGCAGAACCGCGATGCCCTGGAAGCCTCGCTCGCGGCCGCGCGCATCACCGCCGCGCTGGCGATGCCGCTGACGATCGGCAAGCGCCAGGTGCCGATGTCGGCGAGCATGGGGCTCAGCCTCTATCCTGATAATGCCAAGGACATCGAGACCCTGATCAAGCAGGCCGACGCGGCGATGTACAAGGCCAAGCGCGGCGGCCGGGCGACCTACCGCTTCTTCAGCGCCGACATCGACAAGCTCGCCGAAGAACGGCTGATGCATTCGACCGCGCTGCGCGAGGCGATCGCCAGCGAGGCCCTGACATTGCACTATCAGCCGCAGATCCGCACCCGCGACGGCGCGATCCACGGCGTGGAAGCGCTGGCGCGCTGGCACGATCCGGTGCTCGGCGAGGTCTCGCCCGCCAAGTTCATTCCGCTCGCCGAGGAATGCGGCCTGATCGAGCAGATCGGCGTGTGGTCGATCAAGCTGGCCTGCCAGCAGATGGCGTCGTGGCGCCGCGCCGGTCTCGACATCCCCTGCATCTCGGTGAACCTGTCGCCGATCAACTTCCAGAACGTCAACCTGGCGGCGATGGTGGCGCAGATCCTGGCCGCCAACGACCTGCCGGCGAAGATGCTGATGCTGGAGATCACCGAAGGCGTCATCCTCAACGAGCGCGCCACCGTGATCGCGACCATGAACGAGCTGCGCAACATGGGCGTCGGCCTGTCGCTGGACGATTTCGGCACCGGCTATTCGAGCCTGAGCCGGCTGGCCCAGCTGCCGATCGACGAGCTGAAGATCGATCGCAGCTTCATGCGCGATTTCGAGAACGACAGCGGCACGCGGGCGATCGTGACCGCGGTCGTGCGCGTCGGCCAGAGCCTCGACGTGGCGGTGGTCGCCGAAGGTGTCGAGACCGAGCCGCAGCGCAAGCTGCTGGCCGAGCTCGGTTGCGATGCAATGCAGGGCTTCCTGTTCGCGCGGCCGATGGCCGCCAGTGCCTTCAGCCGCTGGCTGCTGGACTACAGCGCGCTGCGGGCGAGCCTGATGCTGCGGCAGATCGGGCGCAAACTGGCCCGAGCGTCCGGCGCGGCAACCGCCGAGCCGGCAGCGCGTCCCATCGCCGCAGCCGCCAGCTGAGAAGGGTGCATCCCCTCGCGGATGCGCCTCTCACCTCATCTTCGCCGGCTCAGCGCTTTCCACCGAACAAGCGATCCACCAGCCAGCCGTCGAGACCCGCGGCGGCTTCCGGTCGCGCGTTGCCGCGGCTCGGCGGCGCCGAGCGTGCGCTCGGTGCCGGCGCAGATGGCGCCGTGATCTGTGAGGCGATCTGCGCCAGGGTCGGGACCAGGCCCGAGCCCTGCGCGTTCGGCAGCGCCGCGACCGGCACGCTCTGATGCGCTGATCGCATGAAGCGGGTCCAGACCTCGACGGGCAGGCCGCCGCCGGTCGCCTTCTTGGTCGGCGAGTTGTCGTCATTGCCGAGCCAGACGCCGGTGACGAGATGCGCGGTGTAGCCGATGAACCAGGCGTCGCGGAAATCCTGGCTGGTGCCGGTCTTGCCGGCAGCGATCCAGCCCGGGATCTCCGCCTTCTTCGCGGTGCCGGAGATCAGCGTCTCCTGCATCATCTGATTCATCATCGCCGCGTTGCGCGGCTCGATCACCTGCACCGGCTGCTCGGTCTGGCGCATGTAGAGCAGCTTGCCGTCGAGCGTCCTGATCCGCGTCACCACATGCGGCGAGACGGTGAGGCCGCCATTGGAGAACGGCGCGTAGGCGCCGACCAGCTCGATCATCGACACCTCGGAGGTGCCGAGCGCGATCGACGGGTTGGGATCGAGCTTGGAGGCGATGCCGAGCCGGTGTGCGGTCCGCACCACGTTCTTCGGTCCGACCTCGAGGCCGACGCGCACGGCGACCGTGTTGAGCGACATCGCCAGTGCCTGGGTCAGCGTCACCGGGCCGAAATATTCGCGGGTGTAGTTCTCCGGCTTCCAGCCCTTCAGATCGAGCGGCGCGTCCTGGCGGACCGTGTCCGGCGTCAGGCCCTGCTCGAGCGCGGTGAGATAGACGAACGGCTTGAACGCCGAGCCGGGCTGGCGTTTGGCGGTTACGGCGCGGTTGAACTGGCTGTCGGCATAATTGCGGCCGCCGACCATGGCGCGCACGGCGCCGTCGGGGGTCATCGCCACCAGCGCGCCCTGGCTGACGTTGAACTTGACGCTCTTCGCCGCGAGCTCGTCGATGATGGCCGCTTCCGCCACGCTCTGCAGCTTCGGATCGATCGTGGTCTCCACCACGATCGACTCCTCGACTTGGCCGACGAGGTCGTCGAGCACCTCGCCGATCCAGTCGGCGACGTAGTTGATGGTGCCGGCGCCGGCCGGCTTCACCGCGACGGATGGATGCGCGATCTGGGCCTGCGCCTGGGCCTCGGTGATGAACTTGGCCTCCGCCATCGCCGCCAGCACGGTCTGGGCGCGCTTGGCCGCGCCCTCCGGGTTGCGGTTCGGCGCCAGCCGCGACGGCGACTTGACGAGACCTGCGAGCATCGCGGCTTCGCCGATCGTCACCTGCCGCGCCGACTTGCCGAAATAGCGCTGCGCTGCGGCCTCGACGCCGTAGGCGCCCGAGCCGAAATAGACCCGGTTGAGATACAGCTCGAGGATCTCGCGCTTGGAATATTTGCGCTCCAGCCACAGCGCCAGCTCCGCCTCCTGC
This sequence comes from Bradyrhizobium sp. SZCCHNRI3052, assembly GCF_032484895.1. Lineage (NCBI taxonomy): Bacteria > Pseudomonadati > Pseudomonadota > Alphaproteobacteria > Hyphomicrobiales > Nitrobacteraceae > Bradyrhizobium > Bradyrhizobium sp. SZCCHNRI3052. The sequence continues at coordinate 14,513 of NZ_JAUETW010000012.1, forward strand.
AGCTTGCGCGCCAGCGTGCGCTCCTGGGTCAGGAACAGGTTCTTGGCGAGCTGCTGCGTCAGGGTCGAGCCGCCCTGCGACACGCCGCGATGCAGGATGTTGGCGACGACGGCGCGGGCGATGCCGATCGGGTCGATGCCGAAATGCTGGTAGAAGCGGCGGTCCTCGATGGCGATGAACGCCTTCGGCAGATAGGGCGGCAGATCCTTCAGCGCGACGTTGGCGCCGGCCATCTCGCCGCGCTGCGCCAGCATGGTGCCGTCATAGCCCACGATCTCGATCGTCGGCGGCCGCTTGGGGATCTCCAGCGATTGGATCGGCGGCAGATGCGCGCCGGCCCAGATCACGACGCCGACCAGCGCGATCACGCCCCACAGGCCGCAGACCAGCGCCCAGTAGAACATGCGCCCGATCGACATTCCCCAGCGCGACTTGCCACGTCTCGGCTTTGGTTTCGGTGTCGAGGCCTTCGGCTCGCGCGCCGGCACATCGTCCTCGTCGTCGGGCTCGACCGGCCTTTTCTTTGCAGTCTTTGCAACTGACTTCTTGGGCGTGTCGTCGGAGGGAATGCGATCCTTGGGGTCGAGGCGCAGATCGGCCATCGCGGCCGCAAGACCGAATCGCGGCTCCTTGCGTCCGCCGCCCTGTTTCCGTCCCCGCGCCATACGCAACCCGAGCCCGCGACCCCGCCGTCCGACCACGGTAACGTCCGGAGTTTAAGGGGCAGTTAGAAAGACCTTAACGCGTGATTAGGAGTTTCGCGCCGCTAACGCCGCGTTATGGTTAAGCCAAGGTAAACAACAACAGGCGAGGGAGTTCATGGGCCATATCGATCCCACCAAGGAGGTGTTCGCGCAGTTTCGGGAGAACGACCGCCCGGGGCCGATCCACATGCTGAACCTGGTGCGGCTGCGCAGGGAGGCAGCCTATCCCGATGGACGCAAGGTCAGCGGCGCGGAAGCCTATGCCGCCTATGGCCGCGAGAGCGGCCCGGTGTTCGAGCGCCTCGGCGGCCGCATCGTCTGGCAGGGCCGCTTCGAGCTGATGCTGATCGGTCCGCAGGACGAACGTTGGGACCACTGTTTCATCGCCGAATATCCGAGCGTGCAAGCCTTCGTCGAGATGATCCGCGATCCCGTCTATCGCGAGGCGGTGAAGCATCGCCAGGCGGCGGTCGAAGACTCGCGCCTGATCCGCCACGCCGTGCTGCCGGTGGGCAAGAACTTTGGCGAGGTGCCGGCGGTGTAAGTCTGACTACACCCGCAAGATTGGTAGTCCGCAGTCGCCAAGCAAAAGGTACGTTCCCTCCCCCTGTGTGGGGGAGGGCTAGGGAGAGGGGGCGCTCCGGGCGACCGTCTCCGTGGCTACTCCCTCCCGAACCCTCCTCCCCCACAAGGGGGGAGGGAGCGCGGCAGTGGGCTGGGTGAGAGCGAATGCTGATCCAGTGCCGCTTGCACGACACATAAGTTTATGCTTATGTGTTGGCATGATCGAGAGTGACATCTTCAGGGCCCTGGCTGATCCGACGCGATACGCGATCTTCGAGAAGCTGGCGAACGGCAGCATGAATGCCAGCGCGCTTCGCGAGGGTCTGACGATCAGCCAGCCGGCGATGTCCCAGCACCTCGCGGTTCTCCGAAGCGCGGGATTGGTGAGGGAAGAACGGCAGGGTCGCTTCGTCAACTATGAGGTCGATCCGGAGGGCCTGGCGCAGATCGCGCGCTGGCTGGCGAAGTACCGTGCCTACTGGCCGTCGCGGGTCGATGCGTTGAAGGCCGTGCTGAAGGACATGGACCAATGACCGATATCAAGGCTGACCTGCAGAGCGACGATCTGGTGCTCGACTACGAACTGGACGCGCCGCCGGAGAAGGTCTGGCGTGCCATCAGCATTCCTGCGCTGCGCGAGAACTGGCTGCCGCGCGGCGACCTCGCCGATGCTGCGCCAATCTCCGCGACGCCCGGCGAAGAAGTCCGCTACCGGATGCGCGACCACGAACCGCCGTTCCTGGAGAGCATCGTGACGTTCCAGGTCATGCCCAATGCCGAGGGCGGCACCAGGCTCAGAATCATTCACGGGTTGGTCGCCACGACGCTGATGCGGCGGACGCCGTCGGCGGCGAACAGCAACAGGCGCAGCCTGATGCGCGCGGCCTGATTCTCCAAGTCACCGACACCTCACTGAAACCGGGAGCTCGCGCATGCGCGACACGATGCAACTCGTCCCTATGGTCATCGAGCAGTCGAGCCGGGGAGAGCGATCCTTCGACATCTATTCGCGGCTGCTGCGCGAGCGGATCGTCTTCCTCAACGGCGAGGTCAACGATACGGTCTCCGCCCTGGTCTGCGCGCAACTGCTTTTCCTCGAGGCGGAGAACCCAAAGCGGCCGATCCATCTCTACATCAATTCACCCGGTGGCGTGATCACCAGCGGCCTGGCGATGTATGACACGATGCAATTCGTCAAAGCACCGGTGCACACGCTCTGCATGGGAACGGCGCGTTCGATGGGCTCGTTTCTTCTGATGGCGGGAGAGCCCGGCGAGCGGACGGCGCTGCCCAATGCAAGCCTTCACGTCCATCAGCCGCTCGGTGGCTTTCAGGGCCAGGCGTCCGACATCCTGATTCACGCGAGGGAGATGGAGCAGACCAAGCACCGCATGATCAGGCTCTACGCCGAGCATTGCGGGCGCAGCTATGAGGACGTCGAGCGCACCCTGGATCGCGATCACTTCATGACCGCGGACGAAGCCTTGCAGTGGGGCTTGATCGACCGCGTCGTCAAGCAACGCGACCTGGGTGACGTCATCAACGACTGATACTCCCTCGACGCGGCGGCGGATCCTGCCGCAACAGCCGTCGTTACCCGCGATGCGGTCGAATGACCGTCGGCGAGCGCACGCAGCGGCGAACGGGCGCAACCCGTGCCGCAATGCAGAACGGGGCCGCGCCATCGCGCAGCCCCGTACCATCGATGTTGACCGCGTCATTCCGGGGCGAAGCGCAGCATCGAACCCGGAATCTCGAGGTTGGTTCGTCGCTGTCGCGACGCCCTGGAACGACGTCGAGTGCAGCTAGCCCGCCGCGCCCTTGTCCTCCAGGATCGGGCCGAACAGCTCCCAGCGCTCGCCGTTGAACTTCATCATCTGCAGTTGCTTGTTGACGCGATAGTCGGTCGGCGAGGTGTTGATCTTCATTCCCGGTAGCGAGAAGTCGCCGGTTACATCCTTCAGCGACGCCGCCTGCTTCATGACGTTCTCGTGCGTCAGGTTGTCGCCGCACATCTGCAGCACGGTGACCAGGAGCTGCGCGGTCGAATAGCCGTAGGTGTTGAAGTTCGAGTTCTTGTCACCCTCGGGATAATACTTGGCCATGAAATCGAAATAGCGCTTCAGGCCCGGATCGTCCTTCCACTGCGGGTCGAGCGGATCCTTGCCGTAGTTGACGGAGATGACGCCCTTGGCAGCGTCGAGGCCCGCAGGCTGCATGACCGCGCCGACCGAGGTCGCGTTGATGTCGACAATGTGCACGGGGTGCCAATCGAGCTCATGGAGCTTCTTGATCGCCTGCGCGGCTTGTTTCGGCGTCGCGGCCGAGAACAACAGGTCGGCTCCCGCCGACTTGATCTTCAGGATCTGCGAGTCGATGGTCGGATCGGAAACTTCATAGGAGGCTTCGGACACGATCATCGTCGACGCCTTGTCGCCGAGGCCGGCCTTGATGCCGTTCAGGTAGTCCTTGCCGAGATCGTCATTCTGATAGAGCACGCCGATCTTGGCGTTGGGATGCTCCTTCAGAATATACTGGCCGTAGATGCGGCCCTCGGTGAAGTAGTTGGGATTGTACCCCATGGTCCACGGGAAGTTCTTGGGGTCCGTGAACTTGGTGGCGCCGGTGGCGGCGAACAACTGCGGCACCTTCTTGGCGTTGAGGTATTTCTGGACCGCGGCGTTGGACGGCGTGCCGATGATCTGGAAGGTCAGCAGAACTCCGTCGTCCTCGACCAGCTTGCGGACCTGCTCGACGGCCTTGGGCGGCGAATAGGCGTCGTCATACTGGATCAGCTTGATCTTGCGGCCGTTGATGCCGCCCTGCTCGTTGATCATGTTGAAATAGGCGGCCTGGGTCTTGCCGATCGAGGCATAGGCCGAGGCGGGACCCGAGAACGGCACGGTCTGGCCGATCTTGATCTCGGTGTCGGAGGCGCCGGGGTCGTACTTCTTCTGGGCCGAGGCTGACGTGACGGAGAGGGTGACGGCCAAAGCGGCCGCCCCTGCAAGACGGAAATATCCCTGTCGCATGGGGTCTATCGTTCCTCCTGATTTGTTATGCGGCTGGTCTGCCCGACCGGGGCGCCATCGCTGGGAGGGAGTGTGGAGGAAGGGCTGGGCGGACGCAAGGCGAGGGGAGCACGGGTGCGGCGGTTCCGTCGATGTCGCTATGATGAGCCCAACTGGCTCAACAAGTTCGGTGTCGTCCCGGCCAAGCCCGGCGTCGCGCAGCGACGTCGGGCGCAGAGCCGGGATCCATGGCCACAGGCCGTCGTATGGCTACGGCTCGGAGTGGCGATCCTGCCCCAAAACGCTGCCTGGGATTATGGGCCCCGGATCGGCGCCGCGACGCGCTTGTGCGCGTCACGGCTTGTCCGGGACGACACAGAGGATGGAGATACAGCCCGGCTCAGCCCGCGAGCCAAACCAGCACCAGGCCGATCGTGGCCGGCACGCTCTGGATGAACAGGATCTTGCGGCTGGCGGTGGCGGCGCCATAGAGCCCGGCGACGAGCACGCAGAGCAGGAAGAAGATCTTGATCTGGAACGCGAAGGCCGGCGTCGGGTGCGCCAGGCCCCAGAACAGGCCGGCGGCGAGGAAGCCGTTGTAGAGGCCCTGATTGGCGCCGAGCACCTTGGTCTGCTCCGCGCGCTCCGGCGTGTTGTTGAACGCTCTCAAGCCGGCCGGTTTGGTCCAGAGAAACATCTCGAGTACCAGAATGTAGACGTGCAGCAGGCCGATCAGCCCGACGACGATGCCTGCAATCAATGCCATGGTTCGGCTCCCCCAAGCCTGCGTGGGCCGGCGCTGGTGCCGGTCCCCTCGTTCAAATCGAGCTCCGAGCGGCTCAGGGCCGCGCGATGGTCGCTCATGCCGCCGGTTGAGCGGCCGCGTCGTCATTCGCCAGCAGATGCAGCAGCGCGCTCTTGATCGCGGCCTGCCGGGTCGGCGCGTTGATCTGCGCGCCCAGCAGGTCGGTGACGTAGAACACGTCGCGGGCGCGTTCGCCGAAGGTCGCGACATGGGCCGAGGCGATGTTGAGATTCAGCTTCGAAATCGCGGTGGTCAGCTCGTAGAGCAGGCCGGGGCGGTCCAGGCCGGAGACCTCGATGACGGTGTAGAGCTCCGACCATTGATTGTTGATGGTGACCTCCGGCTCGACCGAGAACGCCTTGTGCTGCTTGCCCCGCGTCGTCCGCCGCGCCACGGCGTCCGGCAGCCGCAGCTTGCCCTCCAGCACCTGCTCGATGGTCTCGCCGATCCGCGTCGCGCGGCGGCCTTCGTCCTCGTCGCGCTCATATTCGCGGGAGATCGCGATGGTGTCGAGCGCGCGCCCGTCGGTCGTGGTGTAGATCTGGGCGTCGACGATGTTGGCCCCGGCGGAGGCGCAGGCGCCGGCGATGATCGACAGCAGCCACGGATGGTCCATCGCGAAGATCGTCAGCTCGGTCACGCCGCGCGCCGGATCGAAGCCGACATTGATCGCGAGCTTGTGGCCGGCATCCTCGCTCGATCGCACGAAGCGGGCATGGCGGATCTTGCGCGGCAGCTCGACCTTGAGCCAGTAGGCCGGATAGTGCCGGCCGATATAGGTGTTGAGCTCGTCCTCGGGCCAGTCGGTGAAGGCGTTGCGGAATTCGGCCTGCGCCGCGGTGATGCGCTTGGCGCGGTTGACCTCGGAGAAGCCGCCGGTCAGTACCGGCTCGGTCTCGTAATACAGCGTACGCAGCAGCTGCGCCTTCCAGCCGTTCCAGACGCCGGGGCCGACTCCGCGGATGTCGGCGGTGGTCAGGATGGTCAGCAGCTTCATCTGCTCGACGGACTGCACCACGGCGGCGAAATTCTCGATCGTCTTGCGGTCCGACAGGTCGCGCGACTGCGCCACCGTCGACATCGTCAGATGCTCCTCGATCAGCCAGGCGACCAGTTCGGTGTCTGCATTGTTGAAGCCGAGCCGCGGGCACAGCCGGCGCGCGATCTTGGCGCCGGCGATGGAATGGTCCTCGGGCCGCCCCTTGGCGACGTCGTGCAGCAGCACGGTGATGTAGATGACAGCGCGGTGCTCGGGCCGGATCTTGCGCATCAGGTCGGAGGCCAGGGTGAACTCGTCGATGCCGCCGCGCTCGATCTCCTGCAGGAACCCGATGCAGCGGATCAGGTGCTCGTCGACCGTGTAGTGATGATACATGTTGAACTGCATCATCGAGACGATGCGGCCGAAGGCGCGAATGAAGTGGCCGAGCACGCCGGTCTCGTTCATCCGCCGCAGCACGACCTCGGCATCGTTGGAGGTCAGGATCTCCATGAACAGCCGGTTGGCCACGGGATCGTCGCGCAGCTCGGTGTTGATCAGGTTCAAAGAGCGCGTGACCGCGCGCATCGCGTCGGGATGGAAGGCGAGGTTGTGCTTCTGCGCCAGCCGGAAGATGCGGATCAGATTGACCGGATCGTGCTTGAAGACGTCGGGCGCGGCGAGGTTGATGCGGTTGTTGTCGACGATGAAGTCGTCGCTCTCCGGCACGCGCCGCCAGGTGGCGCCGGTGGTCAGGCGCGAGATCATCCGGCTCAGCACCGGCGCCGGCTTGGCCTGCTGGTCCTCGAGCTTGGCGCACAGGATGGCGGTGAGATTGCCGACCTCCTTGGCGACCAGGAAGTAGTGCTTCATGAAGCGCTCGACATCCTGCATGCCGGGATGGCTGGTGTAGCCCAGCCGCACCGCGATCTCGCGCTGCAGGTCGAACGACAGCCGTTCCTCCGGGCGCCCACTGACGAAATGCAGGTTGCAGCGCACCGACCACAGGAAGTCCGCGCAGCGCCGGAAGGTGCGGTACTCGTGCGCGTCGAACACGCCGCGCTCGACCAATTCGGCGGTCTCGCGCACGCGGTAGACGTATTTGGCGATCCAGAACAGCGTGTGCAGGTCGCGCAGGCCGCCCTTGCCGTCCTTGACGTTGGGCTCGACGAGATAGCGCGACTGGCCGCCGCGGCGGTGCCGCTCCTCGCGCTCGGCGAGCTTGGCGGCGACGAACTCGGCTGCGGTGCCCTGCACCACCTCGCTGTCGAAGCGCGCGACCAGCTCGTCATAGAGCGGCCGGTCGCCCGCGAGATAGCGCGTCTCCAGGATGGCGGTGCGGATGGTCATGTCGCCGCGCGCCTGGCGGATCGACTCGTCGACCGAGCGGGTCGCGTGGCCGACCTTCAATCCCATGTCCCACAGCGAGTACAGAATGGCTTCGGCGACCTGCTCGCCCCAGGCGGTCTGCTTGTAGGGCAGGATGAACAGGAGATCGATGTCGGACTCCGGCGCCATCAGGCCACGGCCATAGCCGCCGGTGGCGACGACCGCCATGCGCTCGGCGCCGCTCGGCACCTGCGAGCGATAGAGGTGCTGGGTGGCGGCGGCGTAGAGGATGCGAATGATCTCGTCCTGCACGAAGCAGAGCTGCTCGGCGCAGCGCCGGCCGTGGCGGTCCTTCAATAGTTGCGCCTGGGCCGCCGCGCGCGCCTTGACCAGCTCGGCCTTGAGGAATTGCACCACGGCGGCGCGGAACATGTCCTCGCGTCCCGAATGCTGCGCGGCCAACGCGTCGACCGCAGCCGCGATGCCGGCGCTGTCGAAATCGGAAAGGCTATCAGGGTGGGAATGGGGGGCGACGCTGTCCATGGATGCAACCGGATATCGAACAAGGCCTGTGCTGTCACGAAACTTCCAATGCAACAATCGATCCATGCTGTCATCGGTGCTCACGGGATGATGATCGTTCTGAACGGCGCCGTCGAAAGGAAAAGCAATTCTCGCGCGCCCCTGGCATAACTCATTGAAACAACAGCAATGTTTCTTGAGGGTTGGAGGGGTGACGATGGGTGGATTGTCGAGGCGCGGATTTGCTGCGGTTGCGGCCGTGGTTCTACTGGGATGCGGCGCTGCACGCGCAGCCGAGCCGGTGAAGGAGATCCGCTTGGATTGGGCGACCTACAATCCGGTGTCGCTGGTGCTGAAGCAGAAAGGACTTCTGGAGAAGGAGTTCGCCAAGGACGGCATCAGCATCGTCTGGGTGCAGTCGGCCGGCTCCAACAAGGCGCTCGAATTCCTCAACGCCGGCTCGCTCGATTTCGGCTCGACCGCCGGCTCCGCCGCGCTGGTCGCCCGGATCAACGGCAACCCGATCAAGTCGGTCTACGTCTATTCGCGGCCCGAATGGACCGCGCTGGTCACGGCCAAGGATTCCAAGATTGCCTCCGTGGCCGACCTCAAGGGCAAGCGGGTCGCGGTGACCCGCGGCACCGATCCGCACATCTTCCTGGTGCGCGCGCTGCTGTCGGCGGGCCTCACCGACAAGGACATCACGCCGGTATTGCTGCAGCACGCCGACGGCAAGGCGGCGCTGATCCGCGGCGACGTCGACGCCTGGGCCGGGCTCGATCCGATGATGGCGCAGGCCGAGGTCGAGGAGGGCGCCAAGCTGTTCTACCGCAAGGCCGACGCCAACACCTGGGGCATCCTGAACGTGCGCGAGCAGTTCCTGAAGGATAATCCGGAGATCGTCCGCCGCGTGCTCGCCACCTACGAGGTCGCGCGCAAGGACGCGCTGGCCAACTACGACGACCTCAAGAGGACCTTCATCGCCGTCACGAAGCTGCCTGAGACGGTGGTCGACAAGCAGCTCAAGGAGCGCACCGAGCTGACCCACAGCCGCATCGGCGCACCCCAGCGGGAGTCGATCCTCGCCGCGGGCCTCGCTTTGCAGCAGGCCGGCGTCGTCGATGCGAAGGTGGATGTGAAGGCCACGCTGGACGCCCTGATCGACGACCAGGTCCCGCTGCCGACGAACTAGGGCTTGCACGGCTCGGGCAATAGGCCGCTGCGCCAAATCGCCTATGCCAAGAGCCGGCGATCAAAAACCGGTGTCGTCCCGGACAAGCTCGCCAACGCGATGGCGTTGGCGGGCGCAGATCCGGGACCCATACTCCGTGACGCCTGTTGTTGACCACGCTGGAGCGGCATCTCGCTCCACAACGACCGCCGCGGAGTATGGGTCCCGGCGCAAGGCCGGGACGACAGCGAGTTTTGGGGCGCCGTCCTTGGCCTCCATCGCCATCCGCCCCCACGCCTTGCATTCGCACCCGAGCGCTGTTCTCACTATGACCATGACCGTCGAACTCCAGGCCCCCGCCGCGGCGGCCACACCGCAGACCGCCAGCCAGCCATGGCTCACGCGGCTGATGCGCCCGCTGCTCGGCTTGCTGCTGCCGCTGTCGCTCGCACTCGCCTGGGAGCTTGCCGTCCGGGCCGGCTGGTCGAACGGCCGGCTGGTGCCGCCGCCTTCGAAGGTCTTCACCACCATCGCCGAGCTCGCCCGCTCCGGCGAACTCTCCCGCCACATCACGATGACCTTGACCCGCGTCGGCATCGGCTTCGGCCTCGGCGTCGCCGCCGGCACGCTGCTCGGCGGCATCTGCGGCTATTGGGGGGTCGCGCGCCGGCTGGTCGATCCGACGATCCAGGCGCTGCGTGCGATCCCGTCGATCGCCTGGGTGCCGTTGTTCATCCTATGGCTCGGCATCTTCGAGACCTCCAAGGTGGCGCTGATCGCAGTCGGCGTGTTCTTCCCGGTCTATCTCGGCCTGACCGGTGCCATTCTTTCGGTCGACCGCAAGATCGTCGAGGTCGGCCGCGTTTTCCGCCTGTCCGGACCGGCCATGATCCGCCGCATCCTGCTGCCCGCGGTGCTGCCGGCCTATGTGGTGGCGCTGCGCGTCGGCCTCGGCCTCGGGTGGATGTTCGTCGTTGCCGCCGAGTTCATGGGCGCCTCCGAAGGGCTCGGCTACCTCCTGATCGACGGCCAGCAGCTCGGCAAGCCGGCACAGATCGTGGCGGCCATCGTCATCTTCGCGATCATCGGCAAGGCCACCGACTGGCTGCTGGAGATATCAACCGCGCCGCTGTTGCGCTGGCAGGACAGTTTCGTGCGCCAGAGCGGGGCGGCCTGATGCTGCAGCTCGCATCCGTCACCAAGGTCTATCCCAACGGTGTCCACGCGCTGGATCGGTTCTCGGCCGGGATCCAGCTCGGCGAGATCATCGCCATCATCGGCGGCTCCGGCTGCGGCAAGTCGACGTTGTTGCGCACCATCGCCGGGCTCGACCGCGCCAGCGCCGGCGCCGTGACGCTCGACGGCGACGCGATCATTGCGCCGCATCCCAAGGTCGGCATCATCTTCCAGGAGCCGCGGCTGCTGCCGTGGCTCTCGGTCGCCGACAACATTGGCTTCGGCCTGTCCGAGCTGCCGGCGGCCGAGCGTCGCGACCGTGTCGCCCGCGCGCTGCAACGTGTCGGCCTCGCCGACAAGGCCAAGGTCTGGCCGCGCGAACTGTCCGGCGGCCAGGCGCAACGCGTCGCGATCGCCCGCGCATTGGTGGCGCAGCCGGAGGTGCTCCTGCTCGACGAGCCGTTCTCGGCGCTCGATGCCTTCACCCGCAAGGACCTGCAGGATCATCTGCTCGATCTCTGGACTGATACGCGCCCGACGCTGGTGCTCGTGACCCACGACGTCGAGGAAGCCGTGGTGCTGGCCGACCGCGTGCTGGTGATGCGGCCGCATCCCGGCCGGCTGTTCGAGGAGATCACCATCAATCTGTCGCGGCCGCGCGACCGCAACGCGCCCTTGTTCGAGCAGTTCAAGCGGCATGTCTTGACCGCGCTGGACCGCTCGCTCGACCGGACGATGCCGGACACGCAGGGCAGGCGTGAGCCCGGCGGCGGCCTGTGGTGGTGACTTTGGCGGCCCGGCCCGGTACATCTCGTCTGAAATAAATCCGGGAGAGAACGACAAATGGATGCCGCCGAGCTGCGCGCCATGCAGGCGCCGATCAAGGAACGCTACAAGGCCGACCCGTCCGCCGCCGTGATCACCTTGAAGGCCAAGGGCGAGGTCGGGCAGGAGGGGCTGACCTGCAAGCTCGAGACCGGGCGCGCGATGGCGGTGGCCGGCCTGCATCCGGGGACCGGCGGCTCGGGGCTCGAGCTGTGCTCCGGCGACATGTTGCTGGAGGCTCTGGTGGCCTGCGCCGGCGTGACCTTGAAATCGGTTGCGACCGCAGTCGAGGTGCCGCTCAAGAGCGGCCACGTGTTCGCCGAAGGCGATCTCGATTTCCGCGGCACGCTCGGCGTCGACAAGGAGGCGCCGGTCGGCTTCCAGGAAATCCGTCTGCGCTTCGAGGTCGACACCGACGCGCCGCAGGACAAGCTCGACCTCCTGCTCAAGCTCACCGAGCGCTATTGCGTGGTCTATCAGACCATCAAGAACGGCCCGAAGGTGTCTGTCAGCTTGAAGCGGGTGTAGTGCGCGGCGGCGCTGCGGCTGAGGAGACAAGCTGTTGAGGCTCGCTCGGTCTGCGCCTCCCCCGCCTGCGGGGGAGGTCGCCTCGCATCGCCGATGCGAGGCGGGTGGGGGACTTCTCTCCACACGGCACACCCCATCATCGCCACCCGAGCCGCGCCCCCACCCCAGCCCTCCCCCGCAGGCGGGGGAGGGAGCCCACCGCCTGCGCAGCATGAACTGATGTCCCTCGATCCCTCCTTCCTGCTGCTGCTGGCTCTGCGCATGGCGATCGCGGCGTCGTTCGTGGTGTCGGCGTCGATGATCGCCGAGCGCACCGGCCCCGTGATCGGCGCGCTGGTCGCGACCCTGCCGATCTCGGCCGGCCCGACCTACGTCTTCCTGGCGCTGGATCACGATGCCGCGTTCATCGCGCAGGGTGCGCTGACCAGCCTGCCGATCAATGCCGCCACGATCTTCCTCAGTCTCGCTTACGCCGTGCTGGCGCAGCGCCGCAGCGTGCTGGTGGCAAGCGCCACCGCGGTCGCGGTGTGGCTCGGTCTCGCCGCGCTGATCAAGAGCGTGCAATGGACGCTCTTGATGGGCATCGTCGCCAACATCGTCACTTTCGCGATCTGCCTGCCGTTGTTGCAGCGCTATCGCCATGCCAAGATGCCGCTGATCACGCGGCGCTGGTACGACGTGCCGCTGCGCGCCTCGCTGGTGGCAACGCTCGTCGCCACCGTCACCTCGGTCTCCGGCTGGGCCGGCCCCAGCGTCTCCGGCATCCTGGCGCTGTTTCCCATCGTCTTCACCTCGATGATGCTGATCCTGCAGCCGCGCATCGGCGGGCCCGCGACGGCGGCCGTGCTGGCCAACGGCGCCTGGGGCCTGATCGGCTTCTCGCTGGCCGTGGTGGCGCTGCACCTCGGCAGCCTGCACCTCGGCGCCGCCGCCGGCCTGAGCGGCGCGCTGGCGACCTGTGTCGGCTGGAATCTCGGACTATGGTGGCTGGGGCGACGGAAGGTCGCTGCGGTCCGATAGGTCTCTCCACGTCATTGCGAGCGAAGCGAAGCAATCCAGGGCTGCGGGCGGGACTCTGGATTGCTTCGGCGCAAGGGCGCCCCGCAATGACGACCAGCTACGACTTCGGCAATTTCGCCTTCAGCGCATACAGCGCGTCGATCGCCTCGCGCGGCGTAATCTCGTCCGGATGCAGCGCCTTCACCGCGGCGATCAGCTCTTCCGCTTCCTTCGACATGGTGGGCTCGACCGCCGCGCGCGACGGCACCGCGAACAGCGGCAGATCATCGACCAGCGCGCGGGCGTTTTGGCCGCGGTCGGCGGCCTCCAGTTTCGCCAGCACCGATTTGGCGCGGCTGATCACGGCCGGCGGCAGGCCGGCGAGCTTCGCCACCTGGATGCCGTAGGAGCGGTCGGCGGAGCCGGGCAGCACCTCGTGCAGGAACACGACATCGCCCTGCCATTCCTTGACGCGGACCGTGGCGTTGAACAGCCGCGGCAGCTTTGCGGCGAGCGCCGTCAGCTCGTGATAATGCGTGGCGAACAGCGTGCGGCAGCGGTTGCTCTCGTGCAGGTGCTCGATCGCCGCCCAGGCGATTGAGAGGCCGTCGAAGGTCGCGGTGCCGCGCCCGATCTCGTCGAGGATGACCAGCGCGCGCTCGCCGGCCTGGTTGAGGATCGCCGCGGTCTCGACCATCTCGACCATGAAGGTCGAGCGCCCGCGCGCCAGATCGTCGGCGGCGCCAACGCGCGAGAACAGCCGGTCGACGATGCCGATGCGGGCCCGGCTCGCCGGCACGAACGAGCCGATCTGCGCCAGCAGCGTAATCAGCGCGTTCTGGCGCAGGAAGGTGGACTTGCCCGCCATGTTCGGGCCGGTGAGCAGCCAGAGCTGACCGCTCTTGTGCCCCGGCGTCGGCGACAGGTCGCAGGAATTGGCGATGAACGGCTGCCCCTCACGCTTGAGCGCCTGCTCCACCACCGGATGACGGCCGCCCTCGATGGCGAAGCCCAGCGAGCCGTCGACCTCCGGGCGCACATAATTGTCGTCGACCGCGAGCTTGGCCAGCGCAGTGGCGACATCGAGCATCGCGAAGCCGTGCGCGGCGGCGCGCAGATCGTCGCCGATCGCGAGCGCCTGTGCGCACAGCCGGTCGAAGATCTCGAGCTCGAGATTGAGCGCGCGCTCGCCGGCATTCGCAATCTTGGCCTCGATCTCGCCGAGCTCTGATGTCGTGAAGCGCACCTGGCCCGCCAGCGTCTGGCGATGGATGAAGGTCGCATTCAGCGGCGCCGACATCAGCTTGTCGCCGTGCTGCGCGGTGACCTCGACGAAGTAGCCGAGCACGTTGTTGTGCCGAATCTTGAGCGCTTTCACGCCGGTCTGGTCGGCGTAACGCGCCTGCATCGAGGCGACGACGAGGCGCGAGGCGTCGCGCAGATTGCGCGTCTCGTCGAGCGTCGCATCATAGCCGGATCGGACGAAGCCGCCATCGCGCTTGATCAGCGGCAGCTGCTCGTCGAGCGCGCGCGCAAATTCTTCCGCCAGCGCGCGCGCCGGCCGCGCCAGCGCGGACATGACCGACGCCACCTCCTGCGGCGGCTGGTCGAGCGCCGACAGCCGCGCCAGTGCCTGGTCGGCCGCAACGATACCGTCACGCAGAGCGGCGAGATCGCGCGGACCGCCGCGGCCGACGGACAGCCGCGCCATCGCACGGGTCATGTCGGGCGCGCCGCGCAGGATCGAGCGGATGTCCTCGCGCGCGGCGCTGTCGGCGACGAAGACGTTGACGGCATCGAGCCGCCGGCCGATCTGCACCGGCTCCGTCAGCGGCGCGGCGAGCCGCTGCGCCAGCAGGCGCGAGCCGGCCGAGGTCACCGTGCAGTCGATGGCGTCGAGCAGCGAGCCGCGGCGCTCGCCGGCGAGCGTGCGCGTCAGTTCGAGGTTGGCGCGCGTCGCCGGATCGATCGCCATCGTGCTGCCGGTCGCCTCGCGCGCCGGCGGCGCCAGCGGCGGGCGCTGCCCCACTTGCGTACGTTCGACATAGGTGACGCAGGCGGCCGCCGCGGTCGCTTCCAAACGCGACAGCACCGCGAGGCCGTCCATGGTGGCGACGGCGAAATAGTCGCACAGCCGCCGTTCGGCGGTGGCCCCGTCGAACACGTCGCGCGTGAGCGGCGTCACCGCGGCGAGCTCGCGCAGCACCGGCTCGAACGCTTCGTCCGAGTACAGCGCGTCGGAGACGATGACTTCGTTGGGATTGATCCGTGCCAAGGTCGCCGTCAGCTCGGCGAACGCGCATTCGGTGACGATGAAGTCCGACGTCGAGATATCGATCCAGGCAAGCCCGAGCCGGTCGCCGCCGGAGGAGCCGCGGCTGCGCGCGATCGACAGCAGATAGTTGTTGGCGCGCGCATCGAGCAGATTGTCTTCCGTCAGCGTGCCCGGCGTGACCACGCGCACCACGCCGCGCTTGACCACGCTCTTGTTGCCGCGCGCCCGCGCCGCCGCCGGATCCTCCATCTGCTCGCAGACGGCGACGCGGATGCCTTGCGCGATCAAGCGATGCAGATAGTCCTCGGAGCGCTCCACCGGCACGCCGCACATCGGGATGTCCTGGCCCAGGTGCTTGCCGCGCTTGGTCAGCACGATGCCGAGCGCTTTCGAGGCGGCTTCCGCATCCTCGAAGAACAGCTCGTAGAAGTCGCCCATCCGGTAGAACAGCATCAGCCCCGGATGCGCTGCCTTGATGTCGAGATACTGCTCCATCATCGGCGTGAGCTTGGCCGGCGCCTCGGCGGGCGCGGCCGCAGGCACTGATTCTTGCGGAACCGGGGCGGAGATGGGCTGCTGGATCGTCATGGCGCGGAAACTAGCCAATTTGCCCGGACGGTCCTACCGCTTTGCAGGCGATGTCCCGGTTTTCCACGATGGCAATTTCTCCCCGATGGAGTGCCGAGATGATCGCAGCTTTCTCATCTTGTCATTCCGGGGCGTGCGCAGCACGAACCCGGAATCCACCCTGCGGCGGGTCGTGCGGCCCGATGGATTCCGGGCTCGCCGCGCTGTCGCGCGTCGCCCCGGAATGACGGAGAGACTTGAGGCTGCCGCCCTCAACTCCGGGACGGTGGCAACTTTTGCACCTCCCCCGCTTGCGGGGGAGGGGCGCACCGGTCGCGCGGAGATGGTGGGGACGTCGGCCGGCATGCATACCACCCCGCGCTCCCGTCATTTGACCTGCCTCCGGCGCACTCCTAAAACCGCCGTCAACTTCGAACAGAAACACTGATATCCCGGGAGAGAGCGATGCGAGACGTCTACATTTGTGATGCGGTGCGGACCCCGATCGGCCGGTTCGGCGGCGCGCTGGCCAAGGTGCGCACCGACGATCTCGCGGCCACCCCGCTCAAGGCGCTCAAGGCGAAGCATCCCAATCTCGACTGGGCTGCCGTCGACGAGGTGTTCTTCGGCTGCGCCAACCAGGCCGGCGAGGACAACCGCAACGTCGCGCGCATGGCGCTGCTGCTCGCGGGCCTGCCGGATTCAATTCCGGGCCAGACCTTGAACCGTCTCTGCGCCTCCGGTCTCGACGCGGTCGGCGCGGCGGGACGTGCGATCCGCGCCGGCGAGGTCGATCTCGCGATCGCCGGCGGCGTCGAATCGATGACGCGCGCGCCGTTCGTGCAGGGCAAGGCGACCGAGGCGTTCTCGCGCTCGGCCGAGATCTTCGACACCACGATCGGCTGGCGCTTCATCAATCCCTTGATGAAGCAGCAGTACGGCGTCGATTCGATGCCGGAGACCGGCGAGAACGTCGCCGAGGAATTCCAGGTGTCGCGCGCCGACCAGGACGCGTTCGCGATCCGCTCCCAGCAGCGCGCCGGAAAGGCCATCGCCTCGGGCTATTTCGCCGCCGAGATCACGCCGGTCATGGTGCCCGGCGGCAGGGCCGGCCCTGTGACGGTGGACAAGGACGAGCATCCGCGCCCCGAGACCACGCTAGAAGGTCTGGCCAAGCTGAAGCCGATCGTGCGCAATCCGGGCACGGTCACCGCCGGCAATGCGTCGGGCGTCAATGACGGCGCCGCCGCCATGATCCTCGCGTCGGAAGCCGCCGTGAAGAAGCACGGCCTCACGCCGCGCGCGCGCGTTCTCGGCCTCGCCTCGGCCGGCGTGCCGCCCCGCATCATGGGCATCGGCCCGGTGCCGGCGGTGCGCAAGCTGATGGAGCGGCTCGGCCTCAAGATCACCGATTTCGACCTGATCGAACTGAACGAGGCGTTCGCGTCCCAGGGCATCGCCTGCCTGCGCCAGCTCGGCGTCGCCGAGGACGCCGATTTCGTCAACCCGCATGGCGGCGCCATCGCGCTCGGCCATCCCCTGGGCATGAGCGGCGCGCGCATCGCGATGACCGCGGTGCACGGCCTCGAGGTCCGCGGCGGCAAGCGTGCGCTCGCCACGATGTGCGTCGGCGTCGGCCAGGGCGTCGCGCTGGCGGTCGAGACGATCAACTGACGAAGCGCTGAGCGCTTCGTCATTCCGGGGCAGCCCGCAGGCTGAACCCGGAATCTGGAGATGAGTCCTGCAATATCGAGATTCCGGGTTCGACGCTGGCGCGTCGCCCCCGGAGTGACGGAGTCCTGACGATGACCATCTCCCGCGAACAGGACGTCACGCCGGCGGTGCTGGCGGTGATGGATCGCACCGAGAACCCGCGGCTGCGCGAGATCATGGTGTCGCTGATCAAGCACCTGCACGGCTTCGTCCGCGATGTCAGGCTTACCGAGGCCGAATTTCGCGAAGCCGCCGCCATCATCGCCGAACTCGGTCAGCGCACCAACGACAGCCACAATGAGGTCGTGCTGATGGCCGGCTCGCTCGGCGTCTCGCCGCTGGTCTGCCTGCTCAACAATGGCGATGGCGGCAACACCGAGACCGCGCAGTCGCTGCTCGGCCCGTTCTGGCGGTTGAACTCGCCGCGCACTGACAATGGCGGCTCGATCGTGCGCTCGGCGACATCAGGCCCGGCGCTGTTCGTGCACGGTCGCGTGGTCGATCCGAACGGCGCGCCGGTCGCCGGCGCCGAGGTCGACGTCTGGCACGCCTCGCCGGTCGGCTACTACGAGAACCAGGATCCCGATCAGGCCGACATGAACCTGCGCGGCAAGCTCGTGACCGATGCCGATGGCCGCTTCTGGTTTCGCTCGGTGATGATGGTCGGCTATCCCATCCCGACCGACGGGGTCGTCGGCCGCCTGCTGAAGGCGCAGGGCCGCCATCCCTATCGCCCGGCGCATCTGCATGCGCTGATCGTCAAGCCGGGATTCAAGGTGCTGATCTCGCAGGTCTACGACCCCAACGACCCGCACATCGACAGCGACGTGCAGTTCGGCGTCACCAAGGCGCTGCTCGGCAACTTCATTCGCCACGACACGCCGCACCCGACCGAGCCCGGCGTCACCACGCCCTGGTATTCGCTCGAGCACGTCTACCGGATGGAGATCGGCGACACCGTGCTGCCGCGCGCGCCGATCAAGTAGCGCTTCGGAATATCCCTGCTAGTATGGGCAAGCTGCAACCCTGAAGGGACGGCGCCCACATGTCCTCCACCGACTTGCCGTCCGTTGCCAAGCCCGCCGCGTTGACGGCGACGATGCGTGAGGCGGGTGTGCTCGAGTCCGGCGCGGTCTCGGACGTCGCCGTGATCAGCGACCGGCCGATGCTGTTGTCGCGCATCATCCGCCTTGGTTTGTCCTATAGCGGCGCGGCCCCGGACGCGCCGAAGGCGTTGATCCTGAAAATCCCGATGCCGGCCTTCGCCAAGACGCTGTGGCGGGGCGGGCGCCACGAGGTCAATTTTTATCGCGGGCTGGCGCGGCTCATGCCGACGGGCCTCGTGCCCGGCTCTTACGGCGGCGCGTGGGACGAAGCCGCGCTCACCTGGCACTTGTTGCTCGAGGATCTCACCGACACGCACCAGACGGCGACGCCATGGCCGCTGCCGCCTGCGCTGCCCCAGGCCGAGGGGATCGTGCGGGCGCTGGCGCGGCTGCATGCGGCGTGGTGGGACGATCCGCGGCTTGGCGTGTCCATCGGCAGCTTTGCGACCGCGGACGAGCGCGCCGAGCGCGGCAGCACCTTTGCCGGCCACTATCAGCGCTTCGCCGATCAGTTGGGAGACCGCCTGAGCGCGGACCGGCGCGCGGTCTACGAACGCCTGATGGCGGCGACGCCGCGGCTCTCGGAACGCTATCTGTCGCGGCGAAACCTCAGCATTGCGCATGGCGACGCGCATGTCTGGAATTTTCTGGTGCCGAAGGCCGCCGACAGCGACGACGTGCGCGCGTTTGATTTCGACCAGTGGCGGATCGGCGTGCCCGCGAACGATCTCGCCTACATGATCGCGCTGCAAATCTATCCCGACCGTCGGGCGCGGATCGAGCGGCCGTTGCTCGACAGCTATCATCAGACATTGGTCGCAGGCGGTGTGACCGGCTACGACAGGGCGGCACTGGATCAGGACTATCGTCTCGCCGTGCTCTGGCACATCGCCCAGCGGGTCTGGCAATGGGCGATCCAGCTCCCGCCGGTGATCTGGTGGAATAATCTCGAGCGCATCTTCCTTGCGTTCGACGATCTCGGCTGCCGCGAATTGCTGGACTGACGGCGCTTCCCTCGCGACAGGGCCGCACGCGCGCGGCGAGATCTTTGTCGCTACACGTCACTGCGGTGCATTTGCCGGCGTCGCTAGCAGCCCCCTTAACGATCACCAGAGATTGTTCGCCGGCCTTAAACCGCCGGCCAGCATCGGCGCGACATATCGGCATGGGCATGGCGTTCGACATGGTCACGGAAGGGAGCGGCGTTCTTGGATCGGGAGCTGGCTTGCTAAAGCACGGATATTGTGCTTTAACATTCCCGATGGCCGGAAGCACTTACGATCAGGCTGTTCGCTACCGTCTGCTCCTCTCCCCCGAGGCGCGGGACGCGATCGAGGCGACCTTCGCCGACTATGCCCTGATGATGGACATGCTCGACGAGATCGCTGCTGGCAAAGGCATCGGCGCCAATCTCGTCACGCTGCACGGCCATGCCTACGACCCGATCCGCAAGGCCACGCGGCTGCCGTCGCGCCTCGTCACGCTCGGCTTGCGCGACCGTGCCGCCTATCGCGCCGCCTCGAATCCGCGGCTGCCGCTCGACGACCGTCTGGTGAATGTCAGGAATGCCGGCATGTTGTCGCTCGGCACCGCGCGCGGTCGCTTCGCGATCCCGTTCGAGGTGACCGGCTACGTCGCGGGCTGGCCGCACGCGACGCCGGCGCAGCTCGTGCGAACGGACGAAGATGACTTCGAAGTCCATTTCGGCGTTACCGCAACGTCACACGCTCGTCTCAGCCCAACCGTCAGCCCACGAAAGGACCACGTCATGCTCGCCGAACACGCGCCGGCCCCCGACACGCTCCTGTCACGCGCCGGGCGCCTCATCGCCGGGATCGCCTATGGAGCGATCGAAAAGGCCGAGGACAAGAACCGGGTCGCGCTGGTCAGCCAGGCGATCCGCGAGATCGAGCAGGCCGAGCGCGAATCGCGCGAGAGCCTGTCGCATGCGCGCGCGGAGGAATATCGGCTCAATGCACGCCGCGCCGAGATCGAGCGCGAGACGACCGTGCTGGCCGAGCAGATCCGCGTCGCGATCGTCGAGCACCGCGACGACCTCGCCCGCGCCGGCATCGCCCGGCAGATGGATCTCGAAGCCCAGTTCGAGGTGCTGTCGAAGGCGATCGACGAGAATGCCGAGCGCATCGATGCGGTGCTGACGACCCTGCGTGCGATTCTGTCGAGCCTGCAGGACGCGCAGGCGCGTCTCGCCGAGCTCGAGCACAGCGAGGCGCTCGCCGACCAGCCAAAGGCCACATCGCGCAAGGGGCCGGATGCCGGCCTCGCCAAGGCCGCGCGCGCCTCCCGCGTCATCGCCCGCGCCACCGGCGTGCCGGAAGGCATCCCGCCGTCGCCCGACATCGACGAATTGTCGAAGCTGAAGCGTGACAAGGACATCGTCGAGCGGCTGGCGCGGCTGAAATCGCAGAATTGAACGGGCGGGGGCGCGTCGTCCCATGACCATCGTCGACCATTTCATGCAACCCGAGGTGCGGCCGTTCGCGATTGCCGCCGTGATGATCGTTCTGGTCGGCGGCGTCGAGATCGGCTCGATGCTGATCGGCCTGTCGATCAGCGAGCTGCTCGGCCAGACCGTCGATCTCGGTCACGACGGCCACAGCACCAGCGTCGGCCACGTGCTGTCCTGGATCAATGTCGGCGGCGTGCCGCTGATGATCTGCATCCTGCTCGCGCTCGGCATCTTCTCGATCACGGGCTTTCTGATCCAGGATGCCGCGCGGCTGGTGGCGGTGGCGCTGCCGCCAACGGCCGCGGGCGTGCTCGCCGCCGTCGTCACGGTGCCGCTGCTGCGGCGCTCGACGCGCTACGCGGCGCGGCTGGTGCCGCAGGATGAGAGCTATGCGGTCGGGCTGTCCGATCTCGTCGGCCGCACCGGCGAGGTGGCGGTCGGCCCGCTCGATGGCGGGCTGCCCGGCCGCGTCCGCGTCAAGGACGTCCACGGCAACTGGCACATGGTGACGGCCTCGGCCGCGCCGGGCTCGCCGTCCTTGCCGGTGGGCGCGTCGGTTCTCCTCGTCGACCGCAAGGATGGCCGCTTCATCGCGATCGCCGCAGCCGACGAGCTCACGAACTCCAAGACACCTTAGTTCCAAGACACTTTCCTCAACCCGAAAGTAAATCCCATGTTTGATCTGGTTCTGCCTGCGTCGATCGGCGTTGTGCTGCTGGTCGTTCTCGGCACTGTCTTTGCCGTTCTCTACCATCGGTCCACCCGCGACGAGGCGTTCGTGCGTACCGGCCTGGGCGGCAAGAAGGTGGTGCTCGACGGCGGCGCCGTGGTGCTGCCGATCTTCCACTCCATCGCGCGTGTCAACCTCAAGACCTTGCGGCTCCGCGTCGAGCGCTCGAAGAAGGATTCGCTGATCACCAAGGACCGCATGCGCGTCGACATCGACGCCGAGTTCTACGTGCGCGTGAAGCCCGACGTGGATTCGATCGCACTGGCGGCGCAGACCCTCGGCGCCGTCACCAACAATGCCGAATTGCTGCGCGACCAGGTCGAGGCCAAGTTCGTCGACGGCCTGCGCTCGGTCGCAGCCACGATGGAGCTGTTGGACCTGCAGGAGAAGCGCTCGGATTTCGTCAAGCACGTCCAGGCCGCAGTCGAGGCCGACGTGCAGTCCAACGGCCTGGAGCTCGAGTCTGTATCGTTGACCAAGCTCGACCAGACCGACATCTCGTTCTTCAACGCCGAGAACTTCTTCGACGCCGAAGGCCTGACGCTGTTGAAGACGGTCACCGAGACGCGGCGCCGCGACCGCAACGCGATCGTGCGCGACAACGAGGTCGCGATCGCGCAGAAGGACCTCGAGGCGCGCCAGCTCACGCTCCAGATCGAGCGCACCAAGAAGGAGGCCGAGCTCAGCCAGGAGCGCGACATCGCCAACAAGACCGCGAGCACCCGCGCCGAGGTCGCAAGCGCGACGCAGACGGCGTGGCAGACCGAGGAGAATGCGCGCATCGAGGCGCAGCAGAAGATCGCGCAGCGCGAGGCGGAAGCCTTGAAGGTGCGAGAGACCGCGGCGATCGAAAGCAATCTCGCGATCAACCGCCGCAAGACCGACGCCGACCGCGAGATCCAGATCGCGACGCAGGACAACGACATCCAGATCGCGACCAAGAGCAAGGAAACCTCGGAAGCGCGCGCGGTGGCCAAGGCGGCCGAGGCGCTCGCGGTCTCTGCGGAGGAAAAGGTGACGACGGCGCGCGCCATCGAAATCGCCGACCGCGAGCGTCAGACCGCGGTCATGGCGGCGCGGAAAGAGGCCGAGCAGCGCTCGACCGGCATTACCGTTGCCGCCGAGGCAGAAAAGCGCGCCGCGGTCGATCGCGGCGAGGCGGCCAAGACCCTGGCCGAGGCGGAGGCCGAGGCCAACAAGATCAAGGCCGTCGGCGTGCGCCAGATCGGCGAGGCGGAAGCCGCGGTCATCCTGATGAAGAACGAAGCCCAGAACAAGCTCGGCAGCAACGTGATCGATTTCGAGCTCGCCAAGCAGCGCATCGCGACCATGCCGGCCGCGCTCGGCGAGATGGTCAAGCCGATCGCCAATCTGAAGGACGTTCGCATCCTGCACACCGGCGGCGCGTTCGGCGGCAATGGCGGTGCCGGCGGCAATGTCGGCTTCGGCGAAGGCCTCGCCGGCGAACTGCTGCGCGTGCACGCGCTGAAGCCGTTGATCGACGAGATCCTGGTGCAGTCCGGCTTCAAGCCCGGCGACGATCCGGTGCAGGCGCTGGCCGGCGTGATCCTGCCGACGGCCGAGGCCAGTCCCGCTGCCGCACCGGCGAAGATCGAGCCGCTGCAGAAGCCGTAGGCCAAAATGTGAAAAGGGAGGCCCCGGGGCTGGGGGCGGCGCTGGAGGAGCCACCGCCCCCGCCCGGCACATCACGAGTGGGGCGCTCATGAGGTGCAGTCCCTGCGCGCAACTCATACGCAGAGAACCGAGTGGGGTGAGCAGAAGATAGCCGGAAACGCGCCGGATTGAAGTTACAAATCCATCACGTCGCGGTCACCTTTTTGCTATCCCGCCCCCACCCTGTCTCGACAGCGCGCGCATTTTCCGTCGCGGGGGAAGCGGTCACTCCATGACGGCGTGGTCGGCCGGGGCGGACTGCGCGCGCAACGCGGTGCGCGTCGAGCCGATCATGACCGCGAGCGGGATCGAGACCAGGATGAACGTCATGACCAGCTGGTAGTCGTGCGAGAATGCCAGGATCTGCGCCTGCACGGTCACCATCGCGTCGGCCATCGCGCGCCCGGCATCGGTGGACAGGTTCAGGAGGCCGGCAACATTGGGCATCTGCAGCGCGTGATTGAACGGGTTGATGTGCTCGACCAGGATCGCGTGGTTGCGCCGTGTTCCCTCGGTGAGCTGCGCGATCGCGATCGAGATGCCGATCGAGCTTGCGACATTTCGCACCAGGGTCAGCATCGAGGTTCCATCAGTCCGCAACTCGCCCGGCAAGGTCAGGAATGCCACGGTCGAAAGCGGCACGAACACGAGGCCGAAGCCGAACCCCTGCATGATGCTGATGGTGATGATCTCGGGCACGCCAGTCTGGTCGGTCCACGCCGTCATCTGGAACAGCGACACTGCGGTCAGCGCCAGGCCGACGATGATCAGCGTGCGCGCCTCGATATAGCGCAAGAGACGCCCGACCAGCATCATCGCGACGAAGGTGCCGCAGCCGCGGGTCGCGAGCAGCACGCCGGCGGTGATGATGGGATAGCCGATGACGTTCTGCAGGAACGGCGACGACAGCGCCATGGTCGAGAAAAGCACGAGGCCCATCACCGTCATGAACACGCAGCCGCCGACGAAATTGCGGTCCTTGAACAGCGCGAACTGGATGAACGGCCGCTGCGTCGTCAGCGAATGCGCCAGGAAGTAATAGAAGCCGACGGCGGCGATGATGAACTCGATGATGATCTCGTTGCTCTCCAGCCAGCCCTGATCCTCGCCGCGGTCGAGCGCGATCTGCAGCGAGCCGATGCCGATGGCGAGCGCCGCGAAACCGAACCAGTCGAAGGTCAGCTCCGCGTTCGGCTTGGTCTCCTCCATGAACGCCATCAGGCCGAGCACGGTCACGGCGCCGAACGGCAGGTTGACGAAGAACACCCAATGCCAGGAATAGGTCTCGGTCAGCCAGGCGCCGAGCGACGGCCCCATGATCGGGCCGAGCATCACGCCCATGCCCCAGATCGCCATCGCCTTGGCGCGCTCATGCAGCGCGTAGGAGTCGAGCATGACCGCCTGCGACAGCGGCACCAGCGAGGCGCCGAACACGCCCTGCAGGAGGCGGAACAGCACCATCTGGGTGATGTCCTGGGCGAGCCCGCACATCACGGAGGCGATGGTGAAGCCGGCCGAACAGACGATGAAGGTGCGCTTGCGGCCGAAGCGGTTGGCGATCCATCCCACCGGAGCGGTCATGATCGCGGCCGCGACGATGTAGGACGTCAGCACCCAGTTGATCTGGTCCTGCGAGGCCGACAGCGTGCCCTGCATGTAGGGCAGCGCGACGTTGGCGATGGTGGTGTCGAGCGCCTGCATGATCGTCGCCGTCATGGCGCAGATCGTCACCATGTTCCGGCGGAAGCCCGGAACTGCGGATGAGGCCGCCGCAGGCGCGGTCATGACGCTACTCGTCCTTGTCCGCCGCGTGCGCCGATCCGAACAGCCCGGCCAGCGTGCGCTCGTGGCCGGTATCGATCGACACGTTGACGCTCATGCCGGCCTTGAGCTTCGCGACGAACCTGTCGGCCTTGTCGAAATAGATCCGGACCGGCACGCGCTGCACGACCTTGACGAAATTGCCGCTTGCATTTTGCGGCGGCAGGATCGCGAACTGCGCGCCGGTGCCCGGCGACAGCGAGCCGACCGTGCCCTTGAAGCGGTGGTTGGGGAAGGCATCGACGTCGAGCTCGACCGGCTGGCCGACCGCGACATAGGTGAAGTCGCTCTCCTTCGGGTTGGCGTCGACCCAGGGATTGCTGATGTCGATCACCGAGAACACCGGCGTGCCCGCGGCCACGAAGCGGCCGAGCTGGATCTGGTCGACCTGCGTCGCGATGCCCGGCATCGGCGCGCGCAAGGTGGTGTGGTCGAGGTCGCGCTGCGCGTCGTCCAGCTTGGCCTTTGCCTGGACGTAAGGCGGGAACTGCTCCAGCGGCAGATCGGGATTGCCGAGCAGCTGCGTTTTCGCGTTCGACAGCTGCTGCTTGATGTACTGCGCCTGTGCGCCGGCGGTCACCAGCGCATTCGCGGCATTGTCGAGGTCGAGCTGCGAGCCGAAATTGCTCTTGGCGAGCGTCTGCTTGCGCTCGACGTCCTTCTGCTTCAGGTCGATGCCCTGCTGCGCGAGATCGAGCATCTGGCCGTAGATCTTGATGTTGGCGGTGAGGTTGTCATAGCTGATGCGCGCCTGCTCCAGCGCCGCCTTGGCCTGGTCGACCGCCAGGCGATAGGGCACGGGGTCGATCTCGAACAGCTCGTCGCCTTTCTGCACCTGCTGGCCTTCCTTGACGACGACCTTGACGATCTTGCCGGAGATGTCGGGCGTGATGAGCACCTTCTGGGCGCCGACATAGGCGTCGTCGGTCGTCACGTAGCGGCCGCCATTGAGATACAGCACGAGGCCGCCGATGGCGGCGACGAGCGGCAGCACGACCAGCAGCAGCGTGCGACGGTAGCGGCGCAGCAATCCGGGGCGCGCCGGCTTCGCGTCGGCGGCCGCGGGCGGCGCCGCATCCGGGCTGGCCTTCTGGTCGGGGGCGAGTTTCAGGGCGGGCTCAGCCATAGCGCTGCTCCTTTCGCTGCTCGTCGCACAGCGACTGCAGGGCGTTTCTCACGTTTTCCTTGATGGCTTCGAGATGGGTCATCAGCCGCTCGGCATCACCGGCGCTGATGCCCTGGAGGGCGGTGTCGGTCAGATCGCTGCGCAGCACCGCGAGCTTCGCGAGCAGCGGGCGCGCGGCCTTCTTCAGATAGAGCCGGTTGACGCGGCGGTCGCTGTCGTCGCCGCGCCGCTCGATCAGCCCGGCCTCGGCGAGCTTGTCGATCAGCCGTGTCAGCGTGATCGGCTGCATCTCCATCTGCTCGGCGAGCTCGGACTGCTTCATCCCCTCGTAGCGCTCGACCTTCGCCAGCACGGCCCATTGCGCGCGGGTCATGCCGAAGCGCGCCGCCTCCTTGTCGGCATAGGCGCGCACCAGGCGCTGCAGCTCGCCGAGCGTAAACAGGAAGTTCACGTCCACCGACGTGCGGGTCATGGCTGATCTCGATTCCAAGAGGGGGAACTAAGCTTTGGCTGTAATGAGCCTCGGATATGATAAGTAAGCTTATGAATATTTGATGGCCCTGCCGAGCGCACCCGCCCCGCCGCAGATGCATGGCTCGGCCGCGGCCTTTGGCGAGACCGGCCCGAGATGCTAGATTGTCGGCAATGACCCTCGCAAAGCCCACCTTCCCGGCGCCGGATCACGACCATGGCCGCTGCGCGGCCGATGCCCTGGACCATGCCGAGCGCATCTGCGCCCAGCGCGGCCAGAAGTTCACGCCGCAGCGCCGCCAGGTGTTGGAGGCGCTGCTGTCGAGCCACCGGCCGCTCGGCGCCTACGAGATCATCGAGGAACTTGCCAAGGTCGCCGCGCGGCCGGCGCCGATCACAGTCTATCGCGCGCTCGAGTTCCTGATGGCGAACGGCCTGGTGCACCGCATCGAGAGCCGCAACGCCTTCCTCGCCTGCGCCCATGACCACGAGCAGACCGCGCTGGTGGCGTTCCTGATCTGCGAGAGCTGCGGCGCCGTCGGCGAGGTTCCGGCAGCGCCGATCGCCGAAAGCCTGAAGCTGGCCGCCGCGGCATCGGGCTTCACGCCGAAACTGTCGGTCGTCGAGATCACCGGGCTGTGCGCCCATTGCCAGAAGGCGGCGTGAGAACGCTCACTGCGGCGCAAGCTGTACACGTGTGAATGACCGTCGTATTCGAGTTTCTGCGCGAGACCGGTGCGCGCAGTCAGAGGCCAGCACCGCCGCTCTACGTCCGCATCATCTCCGACCGACCAAGACAAAGCTGACCACACCTTGATGGCGGTCCAGAAAACGAAACGCGCCAAGGAGCCAACGTCCTCGTGTCCGCAACGTCAACCTCATCCGCCGCGACCCGGCCGCTCGGCCTGGGCGCGATCGCCGTCATCCTCGTGCTGTGCCTGTCCTGGGCGTTCAACCAGATCGCCGTGAAGCTCGCGCTGCCTGAAATTCCGCCGCTGCTGCAGGCCACCTTCCGTTCGCTCGGTGCGCTGCCGGTGCTGCTGGTGTTCGCGCGGGTGCGCGGCGTGAAGATGTTCGAGCGCGACGGCACGCTGGGGCTCGGCCTGGTGGCAGGCCTGTTGTTCGGCTTGGAATTCGTGCTGATCTATCAGGGCCTGCTGCTGACCTCGGCGTCGCGCGCCATCGTGTTCCTGTATACCGCGCCGTTCTTCGTCGCGCTCGGCTCGTTCCGCTTCCTCGGCGAACGGATGGGGCCGGCGCAATGGGGCGGGCTGGCGCTCAGCTTCACCGGTGTGGCGCTGGCGATCGGCATTCCCCAGGCCGATGTCGACGGCCGCGTGCTGCTCGGCGATCTCCTGGTGGTCGGCGGCGGCCTGCTCTGGGGTGTGACCACGGTGTTCGTCAAAGGCACCCGGCTGCGCTTCATCGCGCCCGAGCGGGCATTGGGGTACCAGGTGGCGGTCTCCGTCCCGATCATGGCCCTGGCGGCCCTCATTGCCGGGGAGCGGTTGACCCAGGTTCCCAGCCCGTTCGTGATCGGCCTGATGGCCTACCAGTCGATCTGGGTGGTCGGGACCACGTTCACGGTCTGGTTCGCCCTGATCAAGGCCTACTCGGCCAGCAAATTGTCGGCATTTACCTTCATCACCCCTTTATTCGGGGTGCTGGCGAGCTATTTCATCCTGCATGACGCCCTGACGCTGGCCTTTGGCCTGGCTGCCGTGCTTGTGATCGTTGGGCTTTTTCTCGTAAACCGCCCGAACCGCGTGGTCCTGGCCGCGACTGATCCATTGCTGAATGTCACCAAAACCTGATATCCGAGCGCCCATGAACAAGCCCGAGATCCTGACCGAGAACACCTCAGCGTCCGATGTCGCCGGACCCGCTCCCCGGCATCGGACCACCCGCGTCATGGTCGGCAACGTCGCCGTCGGCGGCGGCGCCCCGATCGTGGTGCAGTCGATGACCAACACCGACACCGCCGACGTCGACCAGACGGTGGCCCAGGTTGCAGCGCTGGCGCGCGCCGGGTCCGAGATGGTCCGCATCACGGTCGACCGCGAGGAGGCCGCCGCGGCCGTCCCGCAGATCCGCGAGCAGCTCGACAAGCGCGGCATCACCACGCCCTTGATCGGCGACTTCCACTATATCGGCCACAAGCTGCTGACCGACTATCCGGCCTGCGCCGAGGCGCTGGCGAAATACCGCATCAATCCCGGCAATGTCGGCTTCAAGGACAAGCGGGACACGCAATTCTCGACCATCATCGAGCTCGCCAACAAATACGGCAAGCCGGTCCGCATCGGCGCCAATTGGGGCTCGCTCGATCAGGAGCTGCTCAGCAAGCTGATGGACGAGAACGCGGCTTCCGCGAACCCGCGCGATGCGCGCGCGGTGATGCGCGAAGCCATG
Source organism: Bradyrhizobium sp. SZCCHNRI3052 (assembly GCF_032484895.1). NCBI lineage: Bacteria > Pseudomonadati > Pseudomonadota > Alphaproteobacteria > Hyphomicrobiales > Nitrobacteraceae > Bradyrhizobium > Bradyrhizobium sp. SZCCHNRI3052. Next base: position 43,491 of record NZ_JAUETW010000012.1, read on the forward strand.
GTGCAGTCGGCATTGCTGTCGGCCGCCCGGGCCCAGGAGCTCGGCATGCCGAAGGACCGCATCATCCTGTCGGCCAAGGTCTCGGCCGTGCAGGACCTGATCGCGGTCTATCAGGACCTCGCCGCACGCTCCGACTACGCCATCCATCTCGGCCTCACCGAGGCCGGCATGGGCTCGAAGGGCATCGTCGCCTCCGCGGCGGCGCTCGGCATCCTGCTGCAGCAGGGCATCGGCGACACCATCCGCATCTCGCTGACCCCCGAGCCCGGCGGCGACCGCACCCTCGAAGTTCAGGTCGCGCAGGAGCTGTTGCAGACCATGGGCTTCCGCACCTTCGTGCCGCTGGTTGCGGCGTGCCCCGGCTGCGGCCGCACCACCTCGACCACGTTCCAGGAGCTGGCGCGCTCGATCCAGGACTTCATCCGCGAGGAGATGCCGGCCTGGAAGACGCAATATCCCGGCGTCGAGGCGCTCAACGTCGCCGTCATGGGCTGCATCGTCAACGGCCCCGGCGAATCCAAGCATGCCAATATCGGCATCTCCCTGCCCGGCACCGGCGAGGCCCCGGCCGCGCCGGTCTTCGTCGACGGCAAGAAGTTCCGCACCCTGCGCGGGCCCACCATCGCCGCCGACTTCAAGGCGCTCGTCATCGACTACATCGACCAGCGCTACGGCAGCGGCGCCAAGGCGCCGGAGAGCGTGACCGCGGCGGAGTAGGGCGGGCACGCTGGTCCCGGCTCAGCCAGCGGCGCCTCCTGTGCCGCTGGGTTGATCGCGCGGTTGCTTGCGGCGAGAAGGTCTGACCATTCGTTACTCCGTCACGCCCGGGCTTGTCCCGGGCATCCATGTCGTTCCGAGGATGCCGAGCGGCGTGGATGGCCGGGACGAGCCCGGCCATGACGATGTGGCAGCAGACGGGCGCACAACTCCGATCGTCATATGCGATCGCTCTGTCGCAGGCGAGGAGCTTGAGAAAGAGTCCTCGGCTAGATTTCATGTCCAATCGGCCTGCCGTGAGAGCGACAGCCGACCTGCAACCGACGGCTGCTTGTGCCGCGCGCCGCGGTCTGAAATTTTTGCATGCGGATCGGCTGCAACGCACGCCGTGATGTCGCGGTTGCCCCCATCAGAACGGCGCCGCCCCACTGCCGCCCGCATGATCAGCACCTTGAGGCCTGCTGAAGAGGACGCCTCGATGAATCTCGACATCCGCGAAATGGAACTTGCCGAGACCTCGCTGGTCATCGACTACTTCTATTCGTCGAGCATCGAGCAACTCGACCTGATGGGCATCGACCCGACGCGGATGCCGACCAGGCCGGTGTGGGCCGGACTCTTCCAGACCCTGTACGAGACGCCGTTGGCCGAGCGCGCGGCGCTGCTGGTGATCTGGCGGCTCGACGGCCGCGCCATCGGCTTTTCCAGCTGCGACCGCATCGTCTACGGCAACCGCGCCCACATGCATCTGCATATCACCGAGCCCGAGCTGCGCAGCCGCGGCCTCGGCACCGCATGCGTCCGCCGCAGCATCGATTTCTATTTCGAGAGGTTGCGGCTCAAGCAGCTGTTCTGCGAGCCGCACGCCTACAACACCGCCCCCAACCGCGCGCTGCAGAAGGCCGGCTTCCGTTACTTGAAGACCTACAAGACGGTGCCGGGTCCGATGAACTACCACCAGGCCGTGACGCGCTGGATGATCGAGCGGTGACGTGAGGCTCCCCTCCACGTCATTGCGAGCGCAGCGAAGCAATCCAGGGCCGCGCAAGGATTTCTGGATTGCTTCGCTGCGCTCGCAATGACGGCGTTTGCCGCAACATCGCGTCCTACAACCGCGTGACCAGCTCTCAGCTCCTACAGCGGCAACTCACCATACGAGCGATTGGCGAGGCTCGCTTCCTCCAGATCGAGATCGCGCTCGATGCGGCGGCGGGTCTCGTCGGTGATCTTGCCGTCGCGCAGCATCACGTGGATGAATTTGCGTTCTGCCGTGATCAGCTCGCGGGTCAGCTCGATGCCGAGCGCGGATGCGTCGTTGTCCTCGGGCTTCAGACCTTCCGGGAGCTGGTTGGTCCGGACCTCGTGGCGCGCCCGTAGCAGCCGCACCACCTCGTCCGACAGCTCGCGATCGCTGGTCATCGTCTCCAGCGACCGCAAGGCGCTGTCGAGCGCCTCGCGCCGGGCCGCGATCTCCTGCTCATGCTCGCGCTGACGCTCGGCGCGACCCTGGTTGCCGACCCTGAGCCAGCGCACGACGGCCGGCAGGGTCAGGCCGAGGCCGATCAGGGTGAAGAAGATCACGCCGAAGGCGATGAACAGGATCTGGTCGCGATAGGGAAACGCGTCGCCGGTCGACAGCGTCAGCGGAAGCGCCAGCGCGGTGGCGAGCGAGACCGTGCCGCGCACGCCGGTGAAGCCGATGATGAAGGTCTGCCGCCAGGGCGGCAAGGGATCGCGGGCTCGCAGCGACGAGCTCAGCAAACGCGGCAGGATGGTCGCCGGGAAGGTCCAGGCGAAGCGCGCGATAACGACGATGGCGAGCACCAGCGCGGTCGCGATCATGATGTCGTCGAGCGGAAAGACCTTCGACTTCTCGTAGATCAGCCGCATCTGGAAGCCGGTCAGCAGGAACAGCATGCCCTCGATGAGGTAGATCATCAGGTCCCAGAAGAAGATGCCCTGCAGGCGGGTCGCCGAGGAGATCCACAGCGGTCCGTTCCAGCTCATGTAGAGGCCGCAGGCCACCGTCGCGATCACGCCGGAGCCGCCGACATGCTCGGGGATCCAGAACGCCAGATACGGCGTCAGCACCGACAGGGTGATCTCGACCTGCGGGTCGCGGGCATAGTGACGGGCGCGCAGCATCAGCCAGCCGACGCCGATGCCGAACGCGATCTCGCCGACCACGATCAGGCCGAACTCGCCGGCCGCGACCGGAAAGGAGAAGGCGCCGGTGGTGATGGCGGCCACCGCGAAGCGATAGAGGATCAGCGCGGTCGCGTCATTGGCGAGGCCCTCGCCTTCGAGAATGACCATGACCCGGCGCGGCAGGTGCAGCCGGCGGGCGATGGCGAGCGGCGCCACCACGTCTGGCGGCGCAACGATGGCGCCGAGCAGGAAGCCGAGGCTCCAGGGCAGGCCGAGAAGATAGTGGGTCGCGGTGGCCACCATGGAGGCGGTGAAGATCACGCAGCCGACCGCGAGCAGCACGATCGGCCGCAGATTGCGCTTGAACTCGCGCCAGCTCATCGCGACGCTCGACGAATAGATCAGCGGCGGCAGCACCACCAGCAGCACGAGCTCGGGGGGCAGCGCGAACGCCGGCATCGTCGGCACGAAGGCGAGCGCGATGCCGGCGAGCATCAGGAGGATCGCCGGCGCGAGATTGGCGCGTCGCGCGATCAGGGCGGTTCCCGCCAACACGGCCAGCAGGATCAGGAATATCTGAAAGTGAGCTTCCATGGCTGGGGGCTTGGCGTCGTCGCGCCGGCGTCAATCCCGGAGGTCGTAGCGGTAGGACTTCGACACGATCTGCCAGCCGTCCTTCAGTTTCATCGCCACGAGATAGTCGGTGAAATAGCGCGGCGGCAGCTGGCAGCGCACCTTGATGAAGGCCGTCTTGTCGTCCGAACGATCGATGGTGACGATGAAGTCCTCGCGCGGCTTGCCCTCAGCCTTGGCCGATGGGCGCTTGCGCACCCAGGCCAGCCAGTCCGGCACGGTCAGGATCTTGAGTTCGCCATTCTCGACCCAGCGCAGGTCCGCGGTGGGGTGGAACACGGCACCGAGCTTGTCGGCGTCGCCCTCGTAGAGCGCATCGAAATATCCCTGAACGACGGCCTCGACGGTGGAACGGTCTGTGCTCACGGCCAACTCCCTGGGAACCTGGACAAACAAGGATCGCATTTTCGATGCAAAACGGCGCTTGGCAAGGCATGAACTGGCGTCATTGCGCCAGCGACAGACTATAATGGCCGAGGCCAGGTCGATCGGGAATAAATCTGCGTGATCCCGGTCACAAGCCCAATGGGCTGCACTCTGATAGGCAGGTCCCAGCAGGTCTCCCAGCGGTATGGGGTAGGTACGATGTCTTGGTCACTTCGATTGGGCGGTTACATCCTGGCGGGAGCGCTGCTGCTGGTCGGCCACCCCGCGCTCGCCGACAAGCGGGTGGCGCTCGTCATCGGCAATTCCGCCTATCAGAACGTGCCGCAACTGACGAACCCCGCCAATGACGGCGCGGTGATGACGGCGACCTTCAAGAGCGCGGGCTTCGATGTCGTCGATTACCGGCGCGATCTGACCGCGCGGGAGACCAGGCGGGCCTTGCGCGATTTCGCCGACGCCGCCCGCGATGCCGATATTGCGGTGGTCTACTACGCCGGCCACGGCATGGAGGTCGAAGGGGCGAACTATCTGATCCCGATCGACGCCCGGCTCGAGCGTGACACCGACGTCTATGACGAGACGCTGTCGCTCGACCGTATTCTGGTCGCCGTCGAGCCGGCGAAGAAGCTGCGCCTGGTCATTCTCGACGCCTGCCGCGACAACCCGTTCACCCGCAACATGCAGCGGACGGTGGCGACCCGCAGCCTCGGCCGCGGCCTCGCCAAGGTCGAGCCGACCAGCCCAAATACGCTGATCGCCTATTCCGCCAAGGCCGGCTCGACCGCGCAGGACGGCGACGGCAAGAACTCGCCATTCACGCTAGCGCTGTCGCGGCATATCGCGACCCCCGGCCTCGACGTCCGCAAGGCGTTCGGCTTCGTCCGCGACGAGGTGCTGAAAGCGACCGCCAACCGCCAGGAGCCGTTCGTGTACGGCTCGCTCGGCGGCGAGGACGTGCCGCTGGTCCCTGGCGTGCCGCGCGTCGTGACACAGATGCCGGTGACGCCGCCGCCGAGCCCGCAGGCCGACATCCGGCGCGACTACGAGCTCGCGATGCAGGTCGGCAACAAGGGCGCGCTGAACGCCTTCCTGGCGCAATATCCCGACGGGTTCTACGCCAGCCTCGCCAAGTTGCAGCTCGACAAGCTCACCGCCGAGGAGAATCGCGCCGCCGCTTCCGAGAAGGCCCGCGCCACCGAGGCCGAGCGGGCGCGGCTCGCCGCCGAGGGCGCGCGCAAGGAGACCCTCGCCAAGGCGGAGGCCGAGGCCAGGGCGGCGGAGCAGGCTCGGATTGTCGCTGAGAAGGCTAATCAGGTGGCGCAGCAGCAGGCGGCCGACGCCGAGAAGAAGCGCGGTGAGCAGCAGCTCGCGGCGGTCGACAATCCGCGCGCGGCGACCTCGCCCGGCGCGCCCACGCCCGCAGCACCGCAGCAGGGCCAGGTCGCCTCGCTCACCCCGGCCGCGCAGCCCGCCGATCTCGCCAAGTCGGTGCAGCTCGAGCTGCGCCGCGTCGGCTGCCTCACCGAGGATGCCGATGGCGACTGGGGCTCGGCCTCGCGCCGCTCGCTGTCGCAGTTCAACCGCTATGCCGGTACCAAGCTCGATACCCAGGCCGCCTCGGCCGATGCGCTCCAGGCGATCAAGCTCAAGCAGGCGCGCGTCTGCCCGCTGGTCTGCCAGCATGGCACCAAGCCGGACGGCGACCGCTGCGCCCGCATCGTTTGCGCCGAGGGTTCGTTCGTCAACGACGACAATGAATGCGAGAAGCGGCGCGACAGGAAGCCGGTCGCCAAGCGCGATGGCAGCGACGAAGATGTGCCGTCGCGCCGCCGCGCCCGCGCGGCGCCGGATGCCGGCCTGCCGATGCCGGCTCCCGGTGCGGGCGTCGGGGTTGGGATCGGAGGTGGTGGCGGTCTCGGCGTCGGGACGGCCTCGGGCTACACCAGGCCGCAGACGCAAGCCGCCCGGCCGAAGTCGGGCGGGCAGATCTATTGCGACGCCTATCTGTGCCGCGCCGTCAGGCCCGGCTGCCGGCTGGAATATCGCGGCGGCGGCGGCCCGGCCAACAATGCCAGCGTCGAGGTGTGCAACTGATCAGGACGAGATTACGCTGGCGGCGATGTTGACCATCAGGGCGACCAGCGCGGTGTTGTAGACGAATGAGATGATGCCGTGCACGGTCGCGGTGCGGCGGATGATCTTGTCGGTGATGCCGACGTCGGAGACCTGGGCGGTCATGCCGATGATGAAGGAGAAGTAGACGAAGTCCCAGTAGTCGGCGTGCTCGTCCTTGTCGCCGCTGGGGAATTGCAGGCCGCCGGGCTTGGCGCCGCGGTAGTAGTCATGGGCGTAGTGCAGGGCGAAGGTCGCATGCACCGCGGCCCAGGACAGCGAGACGGTGAGCAGCGCCAGCGTCAGCGCCGGAGCGTCGCGCTTGGAAGCGCCGAGCTCGAGCACGATCGCGGCGATGCTGGCGAAGGCGCCGAGCGCCGTGACCAGCAGGATCACGAAACGGCCGTCGTCCTGCATGACCGCCTTGCGGCGGATGTGATGATGCTCGCTGCGCAGCATCATCGCCGCGACCAGCACGAGGTAGAGCGCGGTGAAGATGTCCCAGCTGATCAGGAGCCGCGTGATCAGGCGGAGTGCCGGCGGCAGCAGGAAGAACGCGACGATCGCGAGGCCCAGCGATATGAAGGTGCGCGGCCGCGCATAGATGACGCGCAGCGCAGCCGGCAGCCGCGTGAAGCGGGCGAGGTCCGGATCGTCGGGATGGACTCCGCCCAATGCCTCGCCTCAGCTCTTGCGCTCGGCGACGAAATGCGCGGCCGCCCGCAGCACGTCGCCCTTGGCGCCGAACACCGACAGCGCGGCATCGCCGCGGGCGAGCAGGTCGCGGACGCGCTGCCTGGCGCCCTCGACGCCGAGCTGGGTGACGAAGGTGGTCTTGCCGAGCTCGGCGTCGGCACCGGCCGGCTTGCCGAGGGTGGCGGCATCGCCCTCGACGTCGAGCAGGTCGTCGGCGATCTGGAAGGCTTCGCCGAGCGCGCGGCCGTAGTCGTCGAGCGCCTGGTACTCGGCCGCCGAGGCCTGGCCGAGCAGGGCGCCGGCGATGCAGCCGAAGCGGAGCAGGGCGCCGGTCTTCATCTGCTGGACGCGGGCGACGTCGACCGGGCCGCTGTCGCCGAACCGGCCCTCGCCGGCGAGGTCGAGGATCTGGCCGCCGGCCATGCCGCCGACACCGGCGCAGCGGGCCAGCGCCCGGGTCAAAGCGAGGCGGACGCCGGCATCGGGATGGATCTCGTCGCGGGTGATGATGTCGAAGGCGATGGTCAGCAGTGCGTCGCCGGCCAGGATCGCGGTGGCGTCGTCATAGACCTTGTGCAGGGTCGGACGCCCGCGCCGCAGGTCGGAATTGTCCATCGCCGGCAGATCGTCGTGGATGAGCGAGTAGCAGTGGATGCATTCGAGCGCCGCGCCGGTCAGCAGCGCGCCCTTGCGCGGGACGCCGAACACGGCGGCGCTCTCGACCACCAGGAACGGGCGCAGCCGCTTGCCGCCGTTCAGGCTCGAATAGCGCATCGACTCGATCAGCCGCTTCGGCCTGATGATCTCGTCCGCCAGCGGCGCATCGCCGAGGAGCTCGCCGAGCAAGGCTTCGGTCTCTTCCGCGGTCTTGTCCAGGCGTTGGGTGAAGTCGGTGAGGGCCGTCGCAGTCATTTAACAAGAGCTCCAGGGGCAAAATTCGCCGGACAATCGTTGATGGCGGCGACTTCGTCAATTGCCGGAGCGGTGGCGGCTTTCGGCCGCGACGGCGGAAAAAAGCAGGAAACCACATCGAGATGTCGGATAATCCCCTCCAATTGTCCGCCCCCGCGGTGGTCCCAACCGAGCGGCGCCTGCCCTTGCGTACCGTCAGAACCATCCTCGTGATCGCCGTGCTGGTGCTGCTCGTGCCCTATGCGCTGACGCCGTTCTATGCCGTGGGTCACCCCGCCTCGACCCTGATGCTGTGGCGGTCGGTGACGGGGCAGCCGGTGACGCGGCACTGGATCGACCTCTCGGCCATGTCGCCGTATTTGCCCCGCTCGGTGGTGGCCGCGGAGGATGCCAAATTCTGCAGCCATCACGGCATCGACTGGGGCGCGCTGCGCGAGGTCATGGACGATGCCGAGGACGGCGAGGTCTCGCGGGGCGGCTCGACCATCACCCAGCAGGTCGCCAAGAACCTGTTCCTGTGGCAGGGCCGCAGCTATGTTCGAAAGGCGCTGGAACTGCCGCTGGCGCTGTGGATCGACCTCGTCCTCGGCAAGCGGCGCATCCTCGAAATCTACCTCAACATCGCCGAGCTCGGTCCCAGCGGCCAGTTCGGGGTGGAGGCGGGCGCCAATTACGCGTTCAACCGCTCGGCAGCTGGCTTAGGGCCGCGCGAGGCGGCGCTGATGGCCTCGATCCTGCCGAACCCCGTCCGGCGCAGCGCCCGGGCCCCGGGGCCGGGTGTGCGGCGGCTGTCGGCGACCTACATGGTGCGGGCCCAGGCCTCCAGCCTGCAGGCCTGCTGGGGGGAACGGCGGTGAGGTCCGAGCGGGCGCAATTTTGGCCAAAAATGCCTCGGAGAGCCCTAGCCATGCCGCACCCCTTCCTCTATAAGCGCGGCCTTGATCGGCATCCGGGCTCGCCAGCTTCATGGCTGCAGCCGTCCTTTGCGGACGATGCCTTGCAAAAATACCCTAGAGGATACCGATATGGCCGTCCCCAGAAGAAAAACTTCGCCGTCGCGCCGCGGCATGCGCCGCTCGGCTGACGCCATCAAGAAGCCGACCTATGTCGAGGACAAGGATTCCGGCGAGCTGCGTCGTCCGCACCACCTGGACCTGAAGACCGGCATGTACAAGGGCCGCCAGGTCCTGAAGAAGAAAGACGCCTGATTGTCCGCGCGGGCCGCTTTCCAAGCTGCCCGAATTCGGCCATCGATGGGGTTGAAAGCGGTCCCGTGCGACGTGATTCGCCGGGACCGTTGCGTATCTGTGTCGCGTGATCCCGTCTCGTTGTCTCATCTTCGCACCGATTGATTTTGCGCCGGGCCGCCGCCCGCGCCATCCAAGGCTTCAACCGATGTCCATGGTCGGTTTCCCGCTGCTGCTGATCCCGCTGGCGATCTACAACATGATCGTCTTCCTGATGCCGGGGGTCGCGTTCAGCGAGACGCTGCTGCGCCTTCAGCTTCCGTCCGGCGAGGTCTGGACGATCTCGCTCGGCGACATGCTGCTGGCCCTGGGCGTGCTGCTGCTGCTGCTCGAAATCATCAAGGCGGCGAAGCCGAACGGGAAATATCTGACCGATCATCTGCTGTCGCTGCTGGTCTTCGGCGGCGCCGCGGCGGAATTCGCGATGTGGCAGAAGTTCGGGAATTCGACCTTCCTGCTGCTGACCCTGCTGGCGATGGTCGATTTCTTCGGCGGAGTCTCGCTGCGCACCAAGCGCGCCGCCCGCTCAGTCGTCGCAGCTCCCGCTTCCGTGCCGGCGCCGGCCGAAGCGACCGTGCCTGATCCGGAACCTCAGCCGATCGAGGAGCCGGCCAGAGATTCGGTCAAAGAACCGGCCAAGGCGGAGGTTCAGAAGGCGGATGCTGCCGCGCCCGTCGTTGAAGAGCCGATCGATGCCGTGCCGGCTGCTGCTTCGGTCGCCGAGTCCGTGCTGCTCGACCGCTCGGTCCCCCGGCCGGCTCCCGCTCCGACGACCGGCTGGGTCGCGGAGGCAAAGGAGACCGAGACCGCTGCTCCGGGCGCTCCAGAGCCGCCCAAACCCGACGCGCCGAAGCCCTGAGGCGCAGGAGCGCGCCGCTCACATCATTTCTCGGGTCCGGCCGCCGGCACGCGTGACCGGCTGAAGCCTCGCCGCATAGGCACTGTGGACGTCGGCAACCGCCGCGCGCCTGAGCGTGCGGGTTTGCGGCAGCTGCTCGGCGGTCGCGATCAGATGGGTCACGAAGCCGGCGTCGGGGCGTGCTGCGCGAACGATCCGCGCGCGAAGGTCATGGCTCGCATCGCTCGGCAGCAGCGTCACGGAGCGGGAGGTCTCCTCCGACCCATCCAGGCGATCGCCGTCCTGATCAATCGTTAACATTGTCCAACCACCGCCGGCGCGATTGTCACGTTCTGGGACGCCGGAGCCTTTCGCTCCTCGATCTCGCAAGAGCAATGCCGTTCCAAGCGCTCTGGAGCGCTGCATGTTCCAAACATGGTTGACGCGTCTCGGACACGCGCTCGTCGCCTCGGCATGCTCTCCGTTAACCAGAGATGCGTAGTCTGATTCGCGAACTCGGCCGCCGCCGCTCGCGCGGATGCGCGCTGGCCGTTCCCAAATCAGCGCCGGTCCTGCCGGCCTGTGCCGAAACGAGGCGACCTTGACATCCGAATTGCCACAGACCGCGATGATCCTGGCGTCCCTGGGCCAAGCCGCCTTCGTCTGGGATCTGGCGAGCGACGTGATCGTCTGGAGCGATCACGTCGGGGCGGTGTTTGCCGACGTTCCGCTGCCGCAACTCTGCAACGGCGCCGAATTCAGCAAGCTGATCGAGCCGGACCGCAGCATCCGCTCCGAGATCATGCACCAGGGGGCGCCGCTGCATGGCGCCGCCGGCACGCCGTACCGGATCGAATATGGCGTGCGCACCCACGCCGGTGCGCCATTGATCTGGGTCGAGGAGACCGGCTGCTGGTTCGCCGGCCCCGATGGGCGGCCCTTGCGTGCCCAGGGCATCGTGCGGATCAACAACGAGCGCCACGCCCGCGAGGAGCAGCTGCTCAAGCTGTCACGGCACGATCCGCTGACCGGCGAGCTGAACCGAACGCATCTGCTGGCGACGCTTGCCGAGGTGATCGAGGAGTCGCAGCGGTTCCGCTTCTCCTGCGCCTTCATGCTGGTCGGCATCGATCATCTCGCGCGCATCAACGACGCCTTCGGCTTCGACGTCGCCGACGGCGTCGTGCTGGAGATCGCCCAGCGCATCCGGGGCCGGCTCCGCGGTGGCGACACGCTCGGGCGGTTCTCGGGCAACAAGTTCGGGTTGATCCTGAAGAACTGCACGATGGACGACATGACCACCGCGGCCGAGCGCTTTCTCGCGACCGTGCGCGACGAGGTGGTGCCGACCAAGTCAGGTCCGGTCGCCGTCACCGCGACGATCGGCGCCGTGAGCGTTCCCCGTCACGCCCGCTCGGTCGAGGAAGCGGTCAACCGCGCCCATGAGACGCTCGACGCCGCCAAGCGCCGCCGCATCGGATCGTTCTCGACCTGGCGGCCGAACGTGGAGCGCGACGCACAGCGCAAGGTCAACATCCGCGTCACCGACGAGATCGTGACCGCGCTCAATGAGCGGCGCATCGTCACAGCGTTCGAGCCGGTGGTGAATGCCAACACGCTTGCGCCCGCCTTCTATGAATGCCTGGTGCGGATGCGCCAGGATGACGGCCGGGCCTTGCTGGCGCCGGACGTCGTCCCAGTCGCCGAACGGCTCGGTTTGATCCGTCTGGTCGATCACCGCATTCTGGAGCTGGTGGTGGCGGAGCTCGCGAGCACGCCCGACGTCACCCTGAGCCTCAACATCTCGCCTGAGACCACCATGGATCCGGACTGGTGGGCCTCGATCGAGTCCATGATGCGCGCCCATCCTGGGGTCGCCGAACGGCTGATCGTCGAGATCACCGAGACGGTCGAGATCCAGGACGTCGACGATCTCCGCGGCTTCGTGACGCGGCTGAAAGATCTCGGCAGCCGAATCGCCATCGATGATTTCGGCGCCGGGCACACCTCGTTCCGCAATCTGCGCAAGCTCGGCGTCGACATCGTCAAGATCGACGGCGCCTTCGTGCAGAATCTCGTGCGCTCGGCTGACGACCGCGCCTTCGTGCAGACGCTGGTCGAGCTGGCGCGACGGCTGCAGATCAAGACGGTCGCGGAATGGGTGCAGGACGAGGCGTCGGTCGGGCTGCTGCGCGACTGGGGCTGCGATTACATCCAGGGCCGGGTGATTGGCCTCGCCTCGGTCGATCGGCCGTGGATCGGTAACGGCAGGGTGGAGCTGCCGGCGGCGGGTTGATCAGCCGCCGGCCTTCGGCGTCAGCCTTGCTGCTCGTCCTTCTTCGGCTCCGACATGCGATCGAGCCGGTCCTGCATTTCCTTCATCTGACGGCGCAGCTCGTCGATGTTGTCGTCGGCGGCCGGGGCCGGCTCGGCGGCCTTCTCGTCGGCGCGCACCGGCGGCGTGAACGGCTTGAACATCGAGAAGGTCTGCTGGAACAGTTCCATGTTGCGGCGCACCTGCTCCTCGAGCGGCGCGAACGGCGTCCCGCTGAAGGTGTCGGCGATCTGCTTGCGGAATTTCTCCTGCTCCCGGGTCAGGGTATCGATCGACTGCTCAAGGTACTTTGGCACCACCATCTGCATGCTGTCGCCGTAGAAGCGGATCAGCTGGCGCAGGAACGTGGTCGGCAGCAGGTTCTGACCGGCCTTGTTCTCCTGCTCGAAGATGATCTGCGCGAGGACCGACCGCGTGATGTCGTCGCCAGTCTTGGCGTCGTAGACCAGGAAATCCTCCCCGTTCTTAACCATCGAGGCCAGATCTTCGAGGGTCACGTAGGTACTCGTCCCGGTATTGTAGAGCCGCCGGTTCGCGTATTTCTTGATTGTGGTGGGTTGGTCAGATTTCGCCATGAGCTCACACATGCAAACCGAGAACAGGGAACCCGGCGGCGTCGCCGCAGGGCGAAGAGCTACGCAATGCAATAACGTAATCACTTTCGAGCGAGTTCGGCTACGGTTTTGTGCGGAACGGTTAATCCCGCAGCAGAAATCTTGCCCACGAAACGGCCAAGCATCCCAATTTGAATGCGCTGCAACAGGAATTGCTGATGCCGCCAATTGACATGTCGCAACGACGTTAACAGGATGAAGGACGAAGGTTGCGCACTCGCCAATCCGGGGCTTGCGGAGGGCCGGCACGACCGTGAACTGAAAAGATCATTTTCATTTCAAATACCCTCGAGTCTCAAGCCCTCGCTTTCACGTTCAAGATCAAGAACCCCAGGAGATGCTCATGTCAGACGATGTCGTCATCGTCAGCGCCGCCCGCACCGCGGTTGGAAGTTTCAACGGTGCCTTCGCCAGTGTCCCGGCTCATGAATTGGGGGCGGTGGCCATCAAGGCCGCGCTGGAGCGCGCCGGCGTCGAGCCGGGCCGCGTCTCGGAGGTCATTATGGGCCAGATCCTGACTGCGGCGCAGGGCCAGAACCCGGCGCGCCAGGCTTCGATCGCCGCCGGCATTCCAGTCGAGAGCCCGGCCTGGGGCATCAACCAACTGTGCGGCTCCGGCCTGCGGTCCGTTGCGCTCGGCTACCAGGCGCTCGTCAATGGCGACTCCGACATCGTGGTCGCCGGCGGCCAGGAGTCGATGAGCATGGCGGCGCATGCGCAATATCTGCGCGCCGGTGTGAAGATGGGCTCGCTCGATCTGGTCGACACGATGATCAAGGACGGCCTGTGGGACGCCTTCAACGGCTATCACATGGGCAACACCGCCGAGAACGTTGCGAAGCAATATCAGATCACGCGCGCGCAGCAGGACGAGTTCGCCGTTGCATCGCAGAACAAGGCCGAGGCGGCTCAGAAGGCCGGCAGGTTCAAGGACGAGATCGCACCCGTGACGGTCAAGAGCCGCAAGGGTGACACCGTGGTCGACACCGATGAATATCCGCGTCATGGCGCGACGATCGAGGCCATGGCCAAGCTGCGTGCGGCGTTCGAGAAGGACGGCACGGTCACGGCCGGCAACGCGTCGGGCATCAATGACGGCGCGGCTGCCGTGGTGCTGATGACCGCCAAGCAGGCGGCCAAGGAGGGCAAGACCCCGCTGGCGCGGATCGTGTCCTGGGGCCAGGCCGGCGTCGACCCGAAGATCATGGGCACCGGCCCGATCCCGGCGTCGCGTTCGGCGCTGAAGAAGGCCGGCTGGAACATCGCCGACCTCGACCTGATCGAAGCCAACGAGGCGTTCGCCGCGCAGGCTTGCGCGGTGAACAAGGATCTCGGCTGGGATCCGGCCAAGGTCAACGTCAACGGCGGCGCGATCGCGATCGGCCATCCGATCGGTGCGTCCGGCGCGCGCGTGCTCGTGACTCTGCTGCACGAGATGCAGAAGCGCGACGCGAAGAAGGGTCTTGCCACGCTGTGCATCGGCGGCGGCATGGGCATCGCGCTGTGCGTTGCACGCGACTAAAAAGCCGGCAGTGACTGCGAACCGTTCAGCCTTCGCAATCGCGTCCAGCTCAACTAAAGATCAACGCCCGGCGATCTCGCCGGGCGTTTTGTTCTTGATGTCCGTCAAACACGTCGCATAATCGACCACTAAAAAAATGGAGTTGAGCGAGCATGGACGGTCGTGCGGCAAGTTGATCGTCGCGCGGAGGTTCATGATCCAATAACAACGGCAAGCGCGGCGACAGCCAGAGGTTGTCCTGTGCGATCAGTCATCGAGGGAAGGATTCGACATGGCACGTGTAGCGTTGGTGACGGGGGGAACGCGCGGTATCGGAGCGGCGATCAGCAAGGCGCTGAAGGCGGCTGGATACAAGGTCGCGGCGAATTACGGCGGCAACGATGCCGCGGCGGAGAAGTTCAAGAGCGAGACCGAGATCCCCGTCTACAAATGGGACGTCAGCTCGTTCGAGGCCTGCGGCGAAGGCATCAAGAAGGTCGAAGCCGATCTCGGTCCCATCGATGTGCTGATCAACAATGCCGGCATCACCCGTGATACGGCCTTCCACAAGATGACGCTCGAGCAGTGGAGCGCGGTGATCAACACCAATCTCGGCTCGCTGTTCAACATGACCCGCCCGGTCATCGAGGGCATGCGCGCGCGCAAGTTCGGCCGCATCATCAACATCTCCTCGATCAACGGCCAGAAGGGCCAGTTCGGCCAGGTCAACTACTCCGCGGCGAAGGCCGGCGACATCGGCTTCACCAAGGCGCTCGCGCTGGAGACGGCCAAGGCCGGCATCACCGTCAACGTGATCTGCCCGGGCTACATCAACACCGAGATGGTGCAGGCGGTGCCGAAGGACGTGCTCGAGAAAGCCATCCTGCCGCTGATTCCGGTGGGGCGCCTCGGCGAGCCCGAGGAGATCGCGCGCGCCGTGGTGTTCCTCGCGGCTGATGAGGCCGGAGCCATCACCGGTTCGACGCTGTCGGTCAATGGCGGCCAGTACATGGTGTGAGCCTCGCCGGCGGCGTTGCCTCCGGCCACCATCTGCGGTTAAGGAAAACCTGATGCCCGCGCTCGCCGCGGGCATTCACGTCTTGGACGCTCCCCGCACGGACGCAGGCGTGGGTGGCCGGCATGAGCCGGCCGTGACGGAGCCTGCCGCCTGATGTCCCAGCGCAATGCGACCCTGATCGGTCTGACCGCGATCCTGATGTGGTCGCTGCTCGCCTTGTTGACGGTGGCAACTGGCACGATCCCCGCCTTCCAGCTTGCGGCGATGACCTTCGCGATCGGCGGCGCGGTCGGCTTGCTCAGTCTGGTCCGCCGACCGGACGGGCTACGGGTGCTGCGGCAGCCGCTGACGGCGTGGGCCGTGGGCGTCGGTGGGCTGTTCGGTTATCACGCGCTGTACTTCCTGGCGCTGCGCTTCGCGCCGCCGGCAGAAGCCGGGCTGCTGAACTATCTTTGGCCGCTGCTGATCGTGCTATTTTCGGCCTTTCTGCCGGGGGAGCGGCTCGCGGTTCATCACGTGACCGGCGCCGTGATCGGGCTTGTCGGCACCGCGCTGCTGTTGCTCGGCAACGGTGCGAGCTTCGCTGCGAGCCAGTTGCCGGGGCTCGCGGCCGCCTTCGTCGCGGCGTTCGTGTGGGCGATCTATTCGGTGCTCTCGCGCCGTCTGAAGGCGGTGCCGACCGATGCCGTCGCCGGCTTCTGCATGGCGACGTCCGCGCTCGCGGCCCTGGTCCATGTTGCGGTCGAGCGAACGGTCTGGCCCGACAGCCCGACGCAGTGGCTCGCTGTTGCCGGTCTCGGCATTGGCCCGGTTGGCGCCGCGTTCTATGCCTGGGACATCGGGATGAAGCGCGGAGACATTCGCGTGCTCGGTGCCGCATCCTATGCGACGCCGCTGCTGTCGACGGCTTTCCTGATCGTTGCCGGCTATGCCCGCCCGAGCGCCACCCTGGCGGTGGCCGCACTGCTGATTGCCGGCGGCGGTCTGGTCGCGGCCAAGGACATGTTCCTCCTGCGCAAGCGCTGACCGCATCAGGTCGAGCGACGTCAGGCGGGGCCGGCTCGCATGCGGACTCGGCACGGCGGTCCGAATCCGCCGGTTATCCTTGATGCGCACTTAACCGTGCGCAAAACCGGCGCGCCGGCCGGTAGCTCACAACCGCCGATTACAGTTTGGCGCGGTCTGCACCTAACCCGCCCTTTACCCGTGCTGAGCGATAGTCCCTGCGAAATGGTGCTGACAACGGGGCGGCAATGCCGGACGTGAGACGTTACATGGCCCGCGCAGGGGAGTTGTTTCGCGTTCCCGCCGACAGTCCCGAGCTGACGCGCGCGCAGTTCCAGGCGTTCTCCAAGCAGGTGCCGCTGCTCTATTTCATTCTCATCACCAACAGCCTGGCGCTCGCCTACACGTTCCTGCCGCTGGCGCCGACGTGGCTCACGATTTCCGTGCCGGCGTTGCTATCGACGATTACCGGCGCGCGCATGCTGTGGTGGCTGCGGCAGGGCGAGGCCGCCAGCAGCGACGCCGAGGTGCTGCGCAACCTGCGTGTCACCAACCGGATTGCCGGCCCGATCGGGGCGCTGTTCGTCGTCTGGTCCTTCGCGTTGTTTCCCTACGGCGACCCATTCGCCAAGGGGCAGGTCGCGTTCTACATGGCGGTCACGGTCATCGGCATCATCTTCTGCCTGATGCACCTGCGCTCCGCAGCCCTGATCGTGACCCTCGTGGTCATCGTGCCCTATGTCATCTTCTTCATGTCCACGGGCGTTCACGCGCTGCGGGCGATCGCGGTCAATCAGCTGCTCGTGTCCGGCGCGATGGTCACGGTGCTGTTCATCTATTATCGGGATTTCGCCGCGCTCGTCGCCAGCCGCAAATCGCTGCTCGCGGAGCAGGCGGCGACGCAAGCGCTGTCGGATGAAAACTTCCGCCTCGCCAATCTGGATTCGCTGACCGATCTGCCCAATCGCCGTCGCTTCTTCTCGGAGCTCACGCAAGCTTTCGCCGAGGCCGACCGGGACGGCACGCGGCTTGCCGTCGGCATCATCGATCTCGACGGCTTCAAGCCGATCAACGACACCTATGGGCATACGGTCGGCGACCGCGTGCTGATCGAGGCCGCGCGCCGCATCCGCGACGCCTGCGCCGGCCATGGCGGCCAGGTCCATCTCGCCCGGCTCGGCGGCGACGAGTTCGGACTGGTGGTCGCCGGCAATCCCACGGACGACGATCTGCTCAACCTCGGACGGCAGATCACCGACCTCATCAAGCTGCCCTATCAGTTCGACACGACCCATACGGGCCTGTCGTGCTCGACCGGCTTTGCGTTGTATCCGCGCTCGGCCATGGTTGCGGATGCGCTGTACGAATGCGCCGACTATGCGCTGTACCACGCCAAGCGCCGCGCCCGCGGCCAGGCCATCATCTTCTCGACCGAGCTCGAGGCGGAGATCCGCAGCCGCAGCGTGATCGAGCACCTGTTGCGCACGGCCGATTTCGACGCCGAGATGGACCTGGCGTTTCAGCCGATCATGGACGCGACGAATTCGCGCACCACCGGATTCGAGGTCCTGGCGCGCTGGCACAGCCCCAAGCTGGGTACGGTGTCGCCCGCAAGCTTCATCCCGGCCGCCGAGCGGATCGGCGTCATCCGCAGCCTGACGCGTTGTCTGCTGGTCAAGGCGCTCGCCGCCGCGCGGACCTGGCCGGACGACATTCGCGTGTCGTTCAATCTCTCCGCGCACGACATCTGTTCGCCGGATGGCGTCCTGCCCCTGCTGGCGGTCATCCATGCCAGCGGCGTGCCGCCGCGCCGCATCGAGTTCGAGATCACCGAGACCGCCGTCACCTTCGACTTCGCCCGCGCCGAGCAGTCGATCGCGGCATTGAAGGCGATCGGTTGCGGCATCTCGCTGGACGATTTCGGCACCGGCTACTCGTCGCTCAGTCACGTCCACCGGCTGCCGCTCGACAAGCTCAAGGTCGATCGCAGTTTCGTGAGCGACGTCAATGCCAACCCGATCAGCCACAAGATCATCAAGTCGCTGACCGGCCTCTGCGCCGACATGGAAATTTCGTGCGTCGTCGAGGGTGTCGAGACCAAGGAGCAGCTCGACAGCCTGCGGCGTCTGGGCGCGGACTACATCCAGGGCTACTACTTTGCGAAGCCGATGCCGGCCGACGCGATTTCCGGCTTCCTCGCCCAGGAGCGCCAGCGCTTCGCCGAGCCGGCCGCGAAGGTCGCCGGCGCGAGCGCGTGACTCAGACCTCCGGCTCCCAGCCGGGCGGCGCAAGCTCGAATCCTTCGAACATGAAGCCCGGCGCCACCGTGCAGCCGACGAGCGTCCAATCGCCGGCGCTCTCGGCGGCCTGCCAGGCATGGGCGGGCACCACCGCCTGCGGCTGCTGGCCGGCTGCGAGGTCGATGCCCAGCGTCGTCGTTTGCGGCGCCTGGCCTTCGGCGGCGATCCGCAAGGTCAGCGGCGCACCGGCATAGAAGTGCCAGGTCTCGACCGCGTCGACCCTGTGCCAATGCGAACGCTCGCCGCGCGCGAGCAGGAAATAGATCAACGTCGATGCGGCGCGGCCGGAGGCGTCGACGGCCGGATCGCGGAAGGTCTCGCGAAAATGTCCGCCCTCCGGATGAGGCTGCAGGCCGAGACGCGCGATGATGTCGGCAGCCGAGAGCGTGGCCATCGTCGTCCTCGCCCTTACGACTTGTTCTTGCGCTCGCGCAGCTCGCCGAACACCTGCTCGGCGCTGGCGCCCTTCATGCGCAGCCGCACTGCGACGGCCGGATCGTCGGCGCGCAGGAACACGTTGGCGGTCTTCTCGTCGCCCAGCAGCGACGGAATGGTCGGCCGGTTGGCGGCACGCAGCCGCGTGACCTCCTCGGCGCGAGCCTTCAGCGCCGCGTTGTCGCCGTCGACGGTGAGGGCGAATTTGACGTTCGAGGCTGTGTATTCGTGGCCGCAATAGAGCCGGAAGTCGTCCGGCAGCGCGCGCAGCTTGAGAAGCGAGTCCCACATCATCGGATAGGTGCCCTCGAACACCCGGCCGCAGCCGACCGAGAACAGCGTGTCGGCCGCAAACAGCGCCTTGTCGGCATCGAACACGTAGGAGACGTGGTCGAGCGTATGGCCCGGCGTTTCCAGCACCCGCGCGAGCAACTCGCCGATCTTCACGACATCGCCATGGGCGACTCGCAGATCGACGTTGGCGATCGCCGTCGTCTTGTCGTGGGGCGCGACCACCCGGCAGCCATATTTCTGCTTGAGCTCGGCGACGCCGCCGACATGGTCGTGATGATGATGCGTGATCAGGATGTCGGTGAGCGTCCAGCCTTCGGCGTCCAATTGCCGGACGATCGGTCCGGCCTCGGGGGCGTCGATCGAGGCAGTCGCACCGGTTGCCGGGTCATGGATCAGATAGCCGAAATTGTCGGACAGGCAGGTGAAGGCGCGGATGTCGGCGGCCATGATGTCTCCGTCGGCGGGACCGGGCGAGGCACGATGGTCGCGCTCGCGATGCCAGAAGGTCGTGGAAGCGGAGCCCGGGCGCAGCGCTGCGGGGCGGCCTCCGATGTCCCGCGCAGAGATATGGCGTTAACGCTGGAGGCGCAACGCAATATTCGGCGCGCGGCAGCGCGCGCTCGCATGATACATTGACGTCATGGACGTGATCGATCTGCGAAATTTCTATTCGGGTCGCCTCGGGATCGTCGCGCGGCTCTTGATCAACCGCGGTATCCGCGCGCGCTGGCCGAGCGCGGCCGGGCAGCGGGTGCTCGGCGTCGGCTATCCCACGCCCTATCTCGGCCTGTTCCGCGAGGATTCCGAACGCTGCATCGCCTTCATGCCGGCGGCGCAGGGGGTGCTGAAATGGCCGACGGCGCGGCCGACGCTGGCCTCGCTGGTGGACGAGTTCTCGCTGCCGCTGCCCGATGCGGCGATCGACCGCATCCTGATCGTGCATGCGCTGGAGATGTCGGACGACCCGGCCGGGCTGCTGCGCGAGATGTGGCGGGTGCTGGCGCCGGCGGGACGCATGATCATCGTGATCCCGAACCGGCGCGGCGTCTGGACGCGGACCGACAACACGCCGTTCGGCCATGGCCGGCCCTATTCGCGCTCGCAGATCACGCAACTGCTGCGGCAGACCTGGTTCACGCCGACCGGCTGGGGCGAGGCGCTGTTCATGCCTCCGGTCGGCGGCTGGTTCCTGAAATCGGCGATGGCCTGGGAGCGCGTCGGCGCGGCGCTGTCGCTGCCGTTCGCCGGTGTCCACATCGTGGAGGCGACCAAGCAGGTCTACCGGGTGATCCCGGCGCGCCGCGAGCGCATCCGGCTGATCCCGCGGCTCGAACCGGTGCTGGCGCCGTCACCGTCGGCCCCCGGATCCGGTGGCGCCGGTCGCCGCGAGGTCGGTCCGCCGTCGCGCGAAGCATGATCCCGGGCCGTTTTCCTGCGCGCCTCCCGCGCAAAAAAAAGGGTGGGCTCAGAGCCCACCCGTTTCGTATTTCACGATGGAGCGTAATCGCTATTCGCCCGGATTGAGGTCCTCGCTCGGCGCCGGTGCAGCAGCGGCTGCTTCAGCGCGCGGACCATGCGGACGCCGGCGGCGCCGCGGATAGCGCTCGGCAGCGCCCTCGAAGGCGGCCGGGGGATTGGCGATCTGCGGCTGCGGACCGGTGATGAAGGACGGCAGCCGATCGACGCCGCTGTCGGCGATGACGGGTTGGGGTTGCGGCTGCGGCTGGTACTGGACCGGCTGCGGCCGCTCCCGGTGCTCGCGCGGCTCCCGCTCGCGATGTTCGCGGGGTTCACGGTGTTCCCGCGGCTCGCGGTGTTCGCGCGGCTCGCGATGCTCACGCGCTTCGCGGTGCTCGCGCGGCTGCTGCTCGCGCTGATAGGGCTGGTTGTCGCCGCGCTCGCGCTGGCCGCCTTCGCGGTCGCGCATGAAGGGTTGGGGCTGAGGCTGCGGCTGGGCCGGAACGAAGCCGGGCTCCTGGCCGAAATGCGAGAAGCTCTCACCGTCATCGTCGAGGTCGTCGACGGTCAGGTCCTCGGTGTTGCGCGGCTGCTGCGGCTGATTCTGGCGGAACTGCTCCTGCGCGGCGGCAATCAGGCGGAAATAATGCTCGGCGTGCTGGTAGTAGTTCTCGGCGGCTACGGGGTCACCCGAAGAGCGGGCGTCGCGGGCAAGCTGGACATATTTCTCGGCGACATGAGAGGCAGTGCCGCGGATCTTGATGTCCGGTCCATTGGACTCGAACACCCGGGTCAGCGGATTCTGGCCGCGCCGGTTATTGTTGTTGTTACCGCCGCTGTTCCGGTTGCGCATCCGCTTGTTGTTCTGACCGTTTCTCATGTCCTGCCTTTATTCCAACCCTGCGTTAGGAGCACCGATTGTCTGAGCACTGATTGTTATCGGAATACCGAGAGTGTATTGAAATACCTTCGCCGGGCTCGGACGCCTCGCGCGCGGTCCAAATGGTCCCATCCGACCCATGTCGGTTCCGACATGCCGGTTTGACCCATGCCGATGTGATCGACAGCCGATTCTCTCGACAAAAGCGCGTTCAAAACGCGTTCCCCACCCGCCAGCCCCTGGGACCGGCGAACCACGTCATTCAGCCAGCCAAGGCGACATGCGCCACGACCGACCCAGTTTGCTTAGCGTAAGACCTCAAGTGCAAAGTCAGGCTTTCGTTCGCTTTGCAGTCGCGGGCTGCGCAGCCATCCGGGCTCTCGCGCTCAGCAGATCTGCGTTCTGGAACCTATCGCCCGGCGCGGCTCTCTGGCATCTGACCGCGGCGGTGTTCCGTGAATACCGCTCGTCGTGGCCTGCACCGGTGCTATGGATGGAACGTAGTCGCTCCCGGGGGATATTCCAAGAGCTTTTTCTGCATTCCCCGACCTTTACCGGAGCTTTTTTAGGCCCATGACGGTTCGGGGAATACCGGCCAGATCGGCCCGGATCGTCGAGGAATCGGCCGTCAGGCCAGCCCTCACCATCAATGCAGCGACCTCGTCACTCTGGCCAAGCCCGACCTCCACGATGACAGCGCCGTCCGGCCGCAGCAGGGCCGCCGCCTGCGGGATCAGCGCGCGGTAGGCGTCGAGCCCGTCCTTGCCCCCGTCCAGGGCGCGCAGCGGATCATGAGTGCGCACCTCGACGTTGAGCGCACCGATCTCGGACGACGGGATGTAGGGCGGGTTCGACACGATCAGGTCGAAACCCGCAGACAGCGCTGCGGCGTAGGAGCAGGCGACGAAGCCGGCGCGGTCGGCCAATCCGAGCGCGCGCGCATTATCCCGCGCGGTGGTCAGCGCGGCCAAGCTGATGTCGGTACCGAGTCCAAAGGCCCCCGGCAGCTCGGACAGCAGCGCCAGCAGGATCGCGCCGGAGCCCGTGCCGAGATCGGCGATGCGCAAGCGACGCTTCAGGTCGCCGCCGGCCGCGAGATGTTCCAGTGCCAGCTCGACGACAGTCTCTGTGTCCGGCCGCGGCACCAGCGTGTCGGCCGACAATCGCAGGTCCAGGCCCCAGAACTCTTTGGTGCCGAGGATGCGGGCGACCGGTTCGCCGGCCAGCCGGCGCCGCACCAGCGTTTCCAGGCGCTGCGCGTCGTCATGGGAGAGCTGTCGTCTCCCGTGCATCACGAGCCCGGTGAGGTCGAGCTGCAGCGCATGGCCGACCAGCAGCCGCGCATCGAGCTCGGGCGAGTCGAGGCCCGCATCTGCAAAGCGCGCGGCCAGGGCACGGCGGGCGGCATCGATCGTCACGCCGGCGATGAGGCCGGTCATCGCGCAAACTCCCTCCACGCGTCATCCCCGCGAACGCGGGGAGCCATACGCCGTGCCGTGGCGGGACGGGCGGTCGGAGTTGCCTTCTGTGACAGCCACGAAGGCCGGTGGTTAGGGGTCCCTGCGTTCGCCGGGACGACACCGTTTGCGTCGGGGCAGCGTCGCATCGCCTCCTGCAATGCGCCGGTGCGCATCACGCCGCAGCACCTTGCGCGGCGAGCTGCGCGGCCTGGTGCTCGGTCGTCAGCGCGTCGATGAGTTCGCCCAGCGCTTCGCCGGCGATCACCTGCGGCAGCTTGTAGAGCGTCAGGTTGATGCGGTGGTCGGTGACGCGCCCTTGCGGAAAATTATAGGTGCGGATGCGCTCCGAGCGGTCGCCCGAGCCGACTTTCTCCTTGCGCTCGGCCGAGCGGGCCGCGTCGACCTTCTGCCGCTCGGCGTCGTAGATGCGCGAGCGCAGGATGTTCATCGCGGAGGCGCGGTTCTTGTGCTGCGAGCGGCTGTCCTGCATCATCACGACGATCCCGGTCGGGATATGGGTGATGCGGATCGCCGATTCCGTCTTGTTGACGTGCTGGCCGCCGGCGCCTTGCGCGCGCATGGTCTCGATGCGCAGGTCGTCCGGCTTGATGTCGACGTCGACATCCTCGACCTCGGGCAGCACGGCGACCGTCGCCGCGGAGGTGTGGATGCGGCCCTGCGTCTCGGTATCGGGCACGCGCTGCACGCGGTGCACGCCGGATTCGAATTTCAGCTTGGCGAACGCGCCGCGGCCCTGCACCTCGGCGATGATCTCCTTGTAGCCGCCGACGGTGCCTTCGGAGGCTGAGACCACCTCGACCTTCCAGCCCTGCAGGGCGGCGAAGCGCTCATACATCCGGAACAGGTCGCCGGCGAACAACGAGGCCTCGTCGCCGCCGGTGCCGGCGCGGATTTCGAGCACGACGTTGCGGTCGTCCATCGCATCCTTCGGCAGCAGCGCGACGCGGATCTTCTGCTCCAGCTCGCCGCGCCGCGCGATCAGTTCGTTGCGCTCGGCCTCGGCCATCGCGCGCATTTCGGCATCGGTGGCGGGATCGGCGATCAGCGCCTCGGTGTCGGCGAGCTCCTTGACGCCGGCGCGATAGGCCTTGACCGCGTCGATCAGCGGATTGAGCTCGGCCAGCTCACGGGTGATCTGCACGTAGCGGTCGGAATTGACCTGGCCGAGCAGCTCCGCCTCGAGCGAGGCGTGATGCGCAAGCAGGACATCCAGTTTGGCTTGGGGAAGCGACGACATGATGCAATCTGTTCTAGGAGCAAACGATACGAACGGAAGACGCGCAGGCCGCGACAGACCCGCTACAGCGCGAGGCCTTCGCTCTCGGCGAACTCGGTCAGCTTCTGCCGCATCGAGAAGCTGCCGGCCGGCGCGGCCAGCCATTCGGCCATCTTCGTCGCCGCCTTGCCGGCGTCGAGTTCGAGGATCATCGCCTTCACAGGGCCGTGCGCGGTGGCCGACAACGACAGCGAGCGGTAGCCGAGCGCGATCAGTGCCAATGCGCCGATCGGCTTGGAGGCCATCTCGCCGCACAGTGACACCGACCGCTTGGCGGCCTTGGCCTTATGCACGATCTGCTGCAACGCCCGCAGGATCGGCGTCGACAGCGTGTCGAAGCGCTCGGAGACCTTGGCATTGCCGCGATCGACCGCGAACAGGAACTGGAACAGGTCGTTCGAGCCGACCGAGATGAAATCGACCTTCGAAAGCAGCTCGTCGAGCTGATACAGCAGCGCCGGGACCTCGAGCATGGTGCCGACGTCGACGCGCTCCGGCAGCGTGTGACCGTGCTGGCGCAGATAGGTCAGCTCGCGCTCGACGATCGCTTTCGCCGTGTCGAACTCGGCGACTTCCGAGATCATCGGGAACATGATGCGCAGCGAGCGGCCGCCGCCGGCGCGCAGCAGCGCCCGGATCTGGCCGCGCAGCAGGCCCGGACGGTCGAGGCCGAGGCGGATCGCGCGCCAGCCGAGCGCCGGATTCTCCTCGATGACGGTCTCCATGTACGGCAGCGCCTTGTCGCCGCCGATGTCCAAGGTGCGGAACGTGACCGGCTTGTGGCCCGCGGCGTCGAGAACCGTGCGATACAGCGCCAGCTGGTCGCTCGAGCGCGGCAGGCTGGCGGACACCATGAATTGCAGCTCGGTGCGGAATAGGCCGATGCCGGCGCTGCCGGTGTCCTCGATATGCGGCAGGTCGATGACCAGGCCGGCATTGATCATCAGCTCGACCGGCTGGCCGTCCTTGGTCACGCAGGGCTTGTTGCGCAGCTCGCCATATTGCGCCTGACGGCGGGCGCGGAAGCGCACCCGCTCGGCATAGGCGGATTCGATCTCCGACGACGGGCGCACATAGATCGAGCCTGAGGTGCCATCGACGATGATGGCGTCGCCGGGATCGGCGATGCCCGGCGCGTTCGGCACCTCGCCGACGGCGGGAATGCCCAGTGCGCGCGCCACGATCGCGACATGCGAATTGGCGGTGCCTTCCTCGAGCACGAGGCCGCGCAGCCGCTTGCGGTCGTAGTCGAGCAGCGCCGCCGGACCCATCGCGCGTGCGATCAGGATGGCGTTGTCCGGCAGGTGCTCGCGCCGCGGCGCGTGGTCCTGGCCGACGAGCTGACGCAGCAGACGGTAGCCGAGATCCTCGAGATCGTGCAGCCGCTCGCGCAGATACGGATCGGTCGAGCGCAGCATGCGGGCGCGGGTGTCGGACTGCACGCGCTCGACGGCGGCTTCCGCCGTGAGGCCGGTCGCCACCGCCTCGTGCAGCTTGTGCGACCAGCCCTGGTCGTTGGCGAACATGCGATAGGCTTCGAGCACCTCGCGGTGCTCGCCGCCATCGGCGACGTCGCCGCGCTCCAGCATGCGGTCGAGGTCGGCGCGCAGCTTGAGCAGCGCGGCGTCGAGCCGCTTGATCTCCTTGGGCAGGTCCTCGGCGATGTAGTTGTTGATGACGACGCGCGGCTCGTGCAGCACGACATGGCCGAGCGCGATGCCATCGGACAGCACCGTGCCGGTCTTGTGGATCGAGTGCCGCGCCGCCGGCTCGGCGCCGGGCTGCGCCAGCGCTGCGAGCTCGCCGGAGGCGATCATCTCGGCGAGCACCATCGCGGTGGTCTGCAGCGCCTCGACCTCTTCCTCGACATAGGTGCGCTTGGCGCGGTTCTGCACCACCAGCACGCCGAGCGTGTTGCCGGCGCGCAGGATCGGCACGCCAAGGAAGGAGTGGTAGATCTCTTCGCCGGTCTCCGGCCGATACGAGAAGGCGGGATGGCTCTGCGCGTCGTTCAGGTTGAGCGGCGTCGCTTCGCTGGCGACGAGGCCGACGAGGCCTTCATGCGCGCTCAGCACGGTCATGTGCACGGCGTCGCGGTTCAGACCTTCGGTGGCATAGAGCTCGAGCGTGTTGTCGACGCGCAGCACATAGACCGAGCAGACCTCCGCGACCATGTTGGCCGCGATCAGCACCACGATCTTGTCGAGCCGCTCCTGTGCCGAGACCTGCTCCGCCATGGTCTCGCGAAGCCGTCTGAGCAGGACGCGGGGGCCTCCCGACGCGCTTCGCATGTGGCACAATCCCCCTTCCTGGGGCCAGCCCGGCACGCGGCCGGATCTGGCGCTAAACTCGCGGCATCGAACAGCTTTCTCGATTCGGCACTATCGCACGCTCAGAGTGCCGGCCCGAACCAGAACAACCTTCACTGGAGCACAGTTTGCGGCTGCCATCCTGCGATGGCGTATAGCGAATTAGGGCTTGTTTTGCCAAGCAAAACGCCTGCCACCGCGGGCGGCGTCAACGGCTTTCGAACGATCTCCGGCCCGTCCCGCTGTCACAGAACGGGACAGGTGTGGTCGCGGAGGAGGATTTTCTAGGCCTGGTCCAGTCCGTAGAGCGTATGCAGCGTGCGGACGGCGAGCTCGGTGTAGGCGGCGTCGATCAGCACCGAGAACTTGATCTCGGAGGTCGTGATCGCGCGAATGTTGATGTTGCGGGCGGCGAGCGCGGCGAATCCCTTGGCGGCGACGCCGGCATGGCTGCGCATGCCCGATCCGATCACCGAGACCTTGGCGACGTCGGTCGCGGTATCCAGGCGCTGATAGCCGATCCTGTCCTTGGCCGCGGTGATGGTCTCGCGCGCGCGATTGTAATCGGTGGCCGGCACCGTGAAGGTGAGATCGGTGGTCTTGCCGTCTTCGGAGACGTTCTGGACGATCATGTCGACGTTGATATTGGCATCCGCCAGTGGTCCGAAGATCGAGGCGGCGACGCCCGGCTTGTCCTCGATCTGGCGCACCGAGATCTGGGCCTCGTCCTTGGAGAAGGCGATGCCGGTCACGACGTGATTTTCCATGATTTGTTCCTCGCTGCAGATCAGCGTCCCCGGCGGCTGGTTGGCGTGCGGGTCGATATCCTCGGGCTTGTCGAATGAGGAGCGGACGAAGATCGGCATGTTGTGCACCATGCCCAGTTCCACCGAACGGACCTGCAGCACCTTGGCGCCCTGCGACGCCAGCTCCAGCATGTCCTCGAAGGCGATCTTGTCGAGCCGCTTGGCCTTCGGCACCACCCGGGGGTCGGTGGTATAGACGCCGTCGACGTCGGTATAGATGTCGCAGCGGTCGGCCTTGATGGCGGCCGCGATCGCCACCGCGGAGGTGTCCGAGCCGCCGCGGCCGAGCGTGGTGATTCGCCCGGTTTCGGCGTTGATGCCCTGGAAGCCGGCGATGACCGCGACCTCCTTGCGGTCGCGAAAGCGCTGGATCAGCTCGGAGCCGTCGATATCGACGATTCGCGCCGAGGCATGGGCATCGCTGGTCTTGATCGGGATCTGCCAGCCCTGCCACGAGCGGGCCTGGATGCCCATGCTCTGCAGCACGATCGCCAGCAGGCCGGACGTGACCTGCTCGCCCGAGGCCACGACGGCATCGTATTCACGCGCATCGTGCATCGGCGACGCCTCGGTGCACCAGGCGACCAGTTCGTTGGTCTTGCCGGACATGGCCGAGACCACGACGGCGACCTCATGACCGGCGTCGACCTCGCGCTTGACGTGGCGCGCGACGTTGCGGATGCGGTCGATGTTGGCGACGGATGTGCCGCCGAATTTCAGCACGAGGCGACCCATGACGACGCGCTCATTCCCATCAGGAGGATAAGTTGACCGGCTGGGCGCGAAACCGGAGGCGCGCCAGCCGAAACGCGCGTATACATAGCGCCGCGGCTGGGGGCAAGACGGTTCCTTGTGGTGACAGGGTCAGGTAGAGGCTTTGGAATGGCGCGTTACATCGACGAAATCCTGCAACCCGGCGAGAAGGTGCTGTATTCGACCAATGCACATTGGATGTTCTACCTGCCGGCGATCGGAGCCTGGATCGTCGTGTTTGGATTGCTCGTCCTCTCCCGCATGACCGTGAACGACAATCTGGTCCTGCTGTGCCTGGCCACCGCCGCCGTCATCGCCATTGTTGCCCTGTATTGGACGGTCCGGGCCTGGTTCCATCGCCTGACCACCGAGACGGACGTCACCAATCGCCGTGTCGTGCACAAAACCGGTTTCATCAAGCGCCGTACCTTCGAGATGGCTCTCGACAAGGTCGAGAGCGTCGACGTCAACCAGACCATCATGGGACGGGTTCTCAATTACGGCGATGTCACCATCTTGGGTGTGGGCGAGGGCAAGGAAACCATTTCGACCATCGCGGAGCCGCTGGCGTTCCGGAACGCCATCACGGCGCGTTAGCCCGGTACGGCGCCGCAGCTTCGATCATTGAGTATTCAGCGATGACAATGCCTCAGGATTCCCGCAGCACTTCTGTTCCCTCCGGCTCGACCGTCGATCCGGCCGAGATCGCGAAGTTCTCCAAACTGTCCGAGACGTGGTGGGACCCCAAGGGCAAGATGGCGCCCCTGCACAAGATCAACCCGCTGCGCCTGACCTATATCCGCGATGCCGCCTGCCGGAAATTCGAGCGCAACGCCAAGAGCCTCAACTGCCTGTCGGGGCTGCGCATGCTCGACATCGGCTGCGGCGCGGGACTGCTGTGCGAGCCGTTCACGCGGCTGGGCGCGCAGGTCGTCGGCGTCGACCCCTCGGCCAGCAACATTGCCGCCGCCAGGCTGCATGCCGAGAAGGGTCATCTGTCGATCGACTACCGCTGCACCACGATCGAGGAGATGGACCCGCGCGAGCGCTTCGACATCGTGCTGGCGATGGAGGTCGTCGAGCACGTCACCGACGTCAGCGCCTTCCTCGGCCGCTGTGCCGCGGTGCTGAAGCCGGGCGGCATGATGGTGGTCTCGACCCTCAACCGCAACTGGAAGAGCTTTGCGCTCGCCATCGTCGGCGCCGAATACGTGCTGCGCTGGCTGCCGCGCGGCACGCATGAGTGGAGCAAGTTCGTCACGCCGGACGAGCTGACCAAATACCTGCTCGACAACCGTCTGGTCATCACCGAGCAGAGCGGCGTGGTCTACAGCCCGTTCGCCGACCGCTGGAGCCTGTCGACCGACATGGACGTGAACTACATGATGGTCGCCGAGCAGATGGTGTAGCGCGCGCGGCCATTCATCGGCTTGACCCGTCTGCCGCTCCATAACCGGTGTCGTCCCTGCGAACGCAGGGACCCATAACCACAGGGAGGGGTTTGAGGCACGCTAGGAGATCAGGTCGCTGAGATCGCGCCATTCAAGATTGTCGCGCTCGATCAGTTCGATTTTCCAATCACGCTTCCAGCGCTTGAGCTGCTTCTCGCGGGTGATCGCTTCCGCAGCAACAGTGTAGATTTCGACGTAGACCAGCCGAAACACCCCGTACTTCTTCACGAACTCCGAGCCTTCGCCCTTGCGATGCTGCTCGAGCCGAGTCCGTAACGAGTTGGTCACACCGATGTACAGCGTACCGTGACGGCCGCTGGCGAGAATATAGACATAGTACATCGCCGCACCATCGCGTGGATGGATCGCCTAACCCAATTGAAGCCGGTGGTTATGGGTCCCTGCGTTCGCAGGGACGACACCGGATGTGTGGCGCGAGCTTACCACAAGACCCAATCCGTCCTGGCCCTTCCGGCGAGAGCTGCAATCCTGACATGCGGCTGAACCGCCTCACCGCTGTTGACCCAGCGCCCCGTGGTCGTCACGGTGCCAATCTCACTACTGCATTGTGCCGCATGCTCTCCATCACCTCGCTCTGGATTCCCTTCACGCTGGTCGCCGCCGCTGGCCAGGTCGCGCGCAATGCGATGCAGCGGTCGCTGACGGCGAAGCTCGGCACCTGGGGGGCGACCAATATCCGCTTCCTGTTCGGCTTTCCGTTCTCGCTGGTGTTCCTGACCGCGGTGCTGCTGGCCACCGGCGACCACCTGCCGTGGCCGCCGGCGGTGTTCTGGCCGTGGCTGCTGCTCGGTGCGCTCAGCCAGATCATCGCCACCGGGCTGATGCTATTGGCGATGACCGACCGCTCCTTCGTCGTCACCACGGCCTATCTGAAGACCGAGGCGATCCAGACCGCGATCTTCGGCTTCATCTTTCTCGGCGATCCGCTCTCGCTTCCAAAGGTGATCGCGATCCTGATCGCCACCATCGGCGTCGTCATCACCGCCCTCAGGCCCGGCGGTGAGAAGAGCTTTGCCGAGTTGAGGCCGACCGTAACCGGCCTGGTTGCCGCGGCGTCGTTCGCCTTGTCGGCCGTCGGCTTCCGCGGCGCCATCATCACCGTCGACGGCGTGTCCTTCGTCACCGCCGCGTCGTACACGCTGGTCTGGGGCCTATTCGTGCAGACGGCGCTCCTCACCGTCTATCTGCTGGCGCGCGCGCCCGACATCCTGCGCGGAATCCTGTCGCTGTGGCGGCCATCGATGATGGCCGGCTTCGTCGGCGCCTTCGCATCGCAATTCTGGTTCCTGGCGTTCGCGCTGACCGCGGCCGCCAACGTCCGCACGCTCGCGCTGATCGAGGTACTGTTCGCGCAGGGCGTGTCGTACTATTCGTTCAAGCAGCCGGTTTCGCTGCGCGAGATCGGCGGCATCACGCTGATCGTCGCCGGCGTGGCGCTGCTGGTCGCCGTGTAGTCAGCCCTTGATCGCGATCAGCACGGCGCCGGCCGCGATCAGCGCGATGCCGATCCAGCCCTGCAGGCTCGGTCGTTCGCCGAGAAACACGACGCCGAACAAGGCGACCAGCACGACGCTGAGCTTGTCGATCGGCGCGACCAGCGTCGCTGGTCCGAGCTTCAAGGCGCGGAAGTAGCACAGCCACGAGGCGCCGGTGCCGAGCGCCGACAGCGTCAGGAACACCCAGCTCTTGGTCGAGATCGGTCCCGGGCTGGTGAGCTGGCCCGTCGCAAACAGGATCAGCGCCAGCGTCACCAGCACGATCGCGGTGCGGATCAGCGTGGCAAGATCGGAGTTGAGACCTTCGACGCCAACCTTGGCGAAGATGGCGGTGAGGGCCGCGAACAGCGCGGAGAGGAGGGCCCAGAGCTGCCAGGACGAGGAGAGGGGGGACATGTCGTCACACCGGCGAAAGAGAGAGTGCAGGCCGAGATCTCTCTCCCGTCGTTGCGAGCGAAGCGAAGCAATCCAGAATCTTTGCCCGGCGCTGGATTGCTTCGCTTCGCTCGCAATGACGGAGAGGGCGTCTCTATTGCTCAATTCCGGTCGTCCGGCAGCACCGGGATCGGCGCGACCTCGATGCCTTCCTCGATCAGTTCGCGGGCCTCGTCGAGCGAGGCCTCGCCATAGATCGGCCGGTGCTCGGTCTCGCCGTAATGCATCTTGCGGGCTTCGGTCGGGAATCGTTCGCCGACATCGTCGGCGTTCTTGACGATGTGGTCGCGCAGCTCCTTGAGCTTGGCGCGCAGCTCGCGCTCCTGCGCCATCATCAGCGCGGTCGATCCCGGCGGAATCACTTCCTGCGCTGGCGTCGGTGAGGCCGGTACCGGCACGGCCTCGCGGCCCTTCTTGCTGACGATGCGCGGCGCCATGATAGCCTTCTCGACCTTGGTCGAGCCGCAGGTCGGGCATTCCACCAGCTTGCGCTTCACCTGCGAATCGTAGGCCGAGGAGCTCTGGAACCAGCTTTCGAACGTATGGTCACGCTCGCAGCGCAGCGCATAGCGGATCATGCCGAGCCCCGCACCAGGTGCAGATAGTCCGGACCCGCGTTGGGGTCGGCGATGCCGAACCGGCGGCCGTGCTGCAGCGAAGGAATGGTCTGGCGCACGCTCTCGACCCGCGACGGATCGATGCGCGCCATGATCACGCCGGGCTCGACGCCGCCCTCGGCGAGAATCTCGCCCCATGGATCGATGATCAGCGAGTGGCCGAAGGTCTCGCGCTTGTTCTCGTGCAGGCCGCACTGGGCGGCGGCGAACACGAAGCATCCCGTCTCGATGGCGCGGGCGCGCAGCAGCGTGTGCCAGTGCGCCTCGCCGGTCTTGCGGGTGAAGGCGGAGGGCACGCTGATGAAGGAGGCGCCGCTCTCGGCCAGCGCGCGATACAGCGCCGGGAAGCGCACGTCGTAGCAGATCGTCAGCCCCAGACGACCCCAGGGCAGATCCGAGATCACGGCCGTCTCGCCCGGCTGATAGTTGGCGGACTCGCGATAGCTCTCACCGCCCGGCAGGTCGATGTCGAACATGTGGATCTTGTCGTAGCTCGCCAGCACGTTGCCCTCGGGCCCGATCAGGAACGAGCGGTTCACGGCCTTGTCTGCCGAGAAGCGCAGCGCCAGCGATCCGATGTGCAGATGGATGCCCAGCTCCTTGGCGAGCGCCTGATAGGCTTTGAGAGAGGGATCGTCCGCCTCGCTCTTGAGCTGCTCGAACAGCGCCGTCCGGTTGAGCTGCATCATGTTGCTCACTTCCGGCGTCTGGACGTACTCCGCGCCCTGCGCGACCGCTTCCCGGATCAGCCTGATGCCCTGCTCGAGGCTCGGCTCGGGCAGGAGCGAGGTGCGCATCTGCACCATGGCGGCGGTAAAGCTGCGGTCGTTGCTCATGATGTCGCCTTGTCTCCCGCCAGCATGGCGTCGAGCCTGCCCTCGCGATCGAGCGCATAGAGGTCGTCGCAGCCGCCGACATGGGTGTGGCCGATGAAGATCTGCGGAAAGGTCGAGCCCGGGCCGACACGATCATACATCTTCTGCCGAATCGTCGGATCCTTGCCCGCGTCATGCTCGGTGAAGGCAACGTTCTTGCGGGTCAGAAGCGATTTGGCGGCCGTGCAGTAGCCGCACCCCGGACGGGTATAGATTTCGATCGCAGCGGTCATGTCGCGCTCAGCTGTTTCAGAACGATAGATTATATGGGAGCGCGGGGCGCATCGACAACCCGGGCGAAAACCAGCACGCTGACCTCGGCCGCCTTGGCGCGCAGCAGAGCGCGGGCGCAGGCATCCACCGTCGCGCCGGTGGTCAGCACGTCGTCGACGATGACGATGCGGCGCCCCTGCACGTCATGCAGGCGATCTGAAGATACCTGGAATGCTCCCTGCACATTGCTGGTGCGCTGGGCGCGCGACAACCCGACCTGCTGCTCGGTCGCCCGCACGCGGCGCAGCGCATCACCCTGCATGCGGACGCCGCTGGACCGGGCGACCGCCCGCGCCAGCGCGCCGGACTGGTTGTAGCGGCGGGAAAAGCCGCGCCGCCAATGCAGCGGCACGGGCACCACGAGGTCGGCCTCGGCCAGCAGCTCGCGGCCGGCGCGCGCCATCCAGCGGCCCATGATCGGCGCCAGATCAGTGCGGTCCTGATATTTCAGCTGATGCACCAGGGTGCGGGCGACCTCGTCATAGCGCACGGCGGCGCGGGCGCGGGCGTACGCCGGCGGCGCCGCGATCGCTTCCATCGACAGCAGCTCGGGACCCGGATCGTAGACGAAGGGGATGCCGAGCTTCGGGCAATACGGCCGCTCGATGAACGACAATTTGCCCCAGCAGGCGGGACAAACGCCCTCGCCGTCGACCGGCTCGCGGCAGGCGATGCACAGGGTGGGAAGCGCGACGTCGAGTGCGAGC
This sequence comes from Bradyrhizobium sp. SZCCHNRI3052, assembly GCF_032484895.1. Lineage (NCBI taxonomy): Bacteria > Pseudomonadati > Pseudomonadota > Alphaproteobacteria > Hyphomicrobiales > Nitrobacteraceae > Bradyrhizobium > Bradyrhizobium sp. SZCCHNRI3052. The sequence continues at coordinate 77,521 of NZ_JAUETW010000012.1, forward strand.
TTCGCAACGCGCGCGAGACTGCCATGCAGCGCGCCCACGGCTGCACGAAGTCGTCCGACGCTGATTGGAGCAAACGTCACACCCATGTGTTGAGGCTAGCGCCGCAACCCACGCTGCTCAAGCGGTGCATTGCCCGGCCACCAGGATCGGCGTAACCAGCCCCCATGACCCCGCCCGGCACCGCTCCCGTTCTGTTCGATCGCAGCTTGCTCGCGCTCAGGCTGCGGCGGGCTGCGCGCGCGCCCGAGACCTTCCTGCTGGAGCGCGTCGCCGAGGATATCGCGGATCGCCTTGCCGCGGTGAACCGGTCCTTCACCGCGGCTGCCGACGTCTGGACGCCGGCCGCCGGCTTGAAGCCGTATCTTTCGGGACGCCTCTCGCAGCTCGCGCATATCGCCGCGCCCGCCACCGCGGACGAGCGGCTGCCGTTGGCCGCGCAATCGCTCGATCTCGCGCTGTCGGCGCTGGCGTTTCAATTCGTCAACGATCTGCCCGGACTGCTGGTGCAGATTCGCCGGGCCTTGCGTCCCGATGGTCTGCTGCTGGCGGCGATGATCGGCGGCGATACGCTGACCGAGCTCCGGCAGAGCTTCGCCGCCGCCGAAGCCGAATGCGAGGGCGGCGTCTCGCCGCGTGTCGCGCCGTTCGCCGATCTGCGCGACATCGGCGGTCTGCTGCAGCGTGCCGGCTTCGCGCTACCCGTCACCGACGTCGACCGCGTCGTGGTCCGCTATGCCAGCGCGCTCGGCCTGATGCAGGATCTCCGCCGCATGGGCGCGACCAACAGCCTGGGCGAGCGCCGCCGCACGCCGCTGCGCCGCGCCACCCTGCTGCGCATGGCCGAGATCTATGCCGAGCGCTTCGCCGATCCCGACGGCCGTATCCGCGCCACCTTCGACATCATCTGGCTGTCAGGCTGGGCCCCGCACGAGAGCCAGCAGAAGCCGCTGAAGCCGGGTTCGGCGACGGCGAGCCTGGAGGCGGCGGTGAAGAAAGCAGGCCGCGACTAGACTTTCTCCCGAAGGCCGTGCCTTATAGTCGTCGCCTATAAAGTCGCACGGTATCGCCTGCCATGCTTACCCGGATCGACTACGTCGCGGTCTATGTCGCCGATCAAAGAGCTGCACTCGACTTCTATGTCGATACACTCGGATTTGAACTGCGGCATTGCTCGCCTGGCGGCATCATTAATTGGGGATATGATCTGACCGTAGGCCTGCCCGGGCAGCGCATGATGCTGCAACTCACCTTACGCCCGCCCGGCGACACCTCGCGCAGCACCCCGATCATGCTGAGCTGTACGGATTTGGAGCAGACCTACCACGCTCTGCTTGCAAAGGGAGTTCGCTTCCACTGTCACCTCAATGGCGGGCTTGAATTCGTGTCGTTCTACGATCCAGACGGCAATGAATTTTATATTTCCGATAATAGCCAGAACTGGATCGACGAAAACGCCCTTGCACGAATGAAACAAGGGGTTCCGGACGGGCCATGAACTCGCCCGGAGAAACGTCGCTGCGCGATCCTCACATCAGCAGATCGATCAGATGCGGCAGCAGCGGAATGTCCGCCGGGGGCATCGGGTAGTCGCGCAGCTTGTTCGGCCGCACCCAGGCCAGTTGCTGTCCCTCGCGCGCGGTGACCACGCCTTCCCAGCGCCGGCAGATGTAGAGCGGCATCAACAGATGGAACGTCTCATAGGCGTGGCTGGCAAACGTCAGCGGCGCGAGACAGGCCTCGCGCACGGTGATGCCGAGCTCCTCGTCGAGCTCGCGGATCAGGCTGGCTTCGGGGCGCTCGCCGGGCTCGAGCTTGCCGCCGGGAAACTCCCAGAGTCCCGCGAGCGTCTTGCCGGGCGGCCGCTGCGCCAGCAGCACACGATTGTCGGCGTCGACGAGCGCGCAGGCGACCACGAGCGTGAGTTTCAGGTCGGGCATGGTCCGATCGGTTTGAGAGGGATGCGCCGGTCCGAGAACCAGGTGCGCCTGTTGAGGGAATCTTAACCTAGGCCGTTTCGAGCCCGGTTTCCACGGTCGAAATAAGCCAACCTTAATGGCCGGCCGCGTATTTTCACGGGTGAACGCCATGGCCTCCTCATGGTTTGTTAGGCATCATTCATGCGAATTTTATCCAGCCTGCTCGGCCGCCTGCGGCGTGACGTCAGCGGCAACGTCGCGGTGACGTTCGCGATCGTCTGCGTCCCGCTGATCACCGCGGTCGGCTGCGGCGTCGACTACAGCCGCGCCAACCAGATGCGCGCCAAGCTGCAGGCGGCGGTCGACGCCGCCTCGGTCGGCGCGGTGTCCCGGACCTCGCCGGCCTTCATCGCCGCGGGCACGATGACCTCGGACGGCGTGATCGCCGCCGGCAATGACGATGCGGCGAAGATCTTCAACGGCAACATGTCGGGCACCTCAGGCTATACGCTGACCAGCCTGACGCCGGAGGTGAAGAAGGCCGGCTCGGTGCTGACCGCCACCGTGTCGTTCTCGGCCACCGTGCCGATGATGTTCATGAACATCGTCGGGTTCAAGACCATGACCCTGCAGGGCTCGTCGACGGCCAAGGCTTCGATGCCGCGATACATCGATTTCTATCTGCTGCTCGACAATTCGCCGTCGATGGGCGTGGCGGCGACGCCGGCGGACGTGACCAAGATGGTCAATGCGACCTCCGACAAATGCGCCTTCGCCTGCCACGACTACAACGACTCCAACAACTACTACAATCTCGCCAAGACGCTCAACGTGACCACCCGGATCGACGTGCTGCGCAGCGCCACCCAGCAGCTCATGGACACGGCGCAGCAGACGCAGACCTATACGAACCAGTTCCGCATGGCGATCTACGATTTCGGCGCGGCGTCGAAGACGATCGGATTGCGGGCGCTGTTTTCGCTGTCGTCGAGCCTGTCCAGCGCCAAGAGTGCCGCGGGCAACATCGACCTGATGGGCGTCTACGGCAACAATGATTCCTACACGGCCGACAAGGATACGCCGTTCACCACGGTGTTCCCCGCCATCAACAACGAGATCTCGACGCCTGGTGACGGCACGACCGGCTCGCCGCTGAAATACCTGTTCTTCGTCTCCGATGGCGTCGCGGACGAGAGCAACGCCTCCTGCCTGAAGCCAAAGGCCAGCGGCAATCGCTGCCAGTCGCCGATCAATCCGGCGCTCTGCACCACGCTCAAGAACCGCGGCATCAAGATCGCGGTCCTCTATACGACCTATCTGCAACTGCCGACCAACAGCTGGTACATGAGCTGGATCGATCCCTTCAACAAGGGGCCGTTCGGCCCGTCGCCGAACAGCGAGATCGCGCAGAAGATGCAGGCCTGCGCCTCGGACGGATTCTATTTCGAGGTGTCGCCGACGCAGGGCATCGCGGAGGCGATGAAGGCGCTGTTCCAGAAGGCGGTCGCCGACGCACGGATCGCGAGCTGATCGACTCGGCCCCAGGAAGCGCGCCGGCAGCTGCGCGCTTCCTGGCCGCGGTTGGTTGCGGAATCAGGATCGGTAGTCGCCGTTGATCGCGACATACTCCTTGGTCAGGTCGCAGGTCAGCACGCGGTCGCGGCCCTTGCCGAGGCCGAGCGCCACCTTGATCTGCACCTTCTGCGCCTTCATCGCCTCGGAGACTTCCGTCTCGTCATAGGACGGATCGCGCGCGCCCTTCGATGCGACGCGGATGCCGTTGAAGGAGATCGAGAGCTTGTCGCGGTCGGCCGGCTCGCCGGCCTTGCCGACGGCCATCACGACGCGGCCCCAATTGGCGTCCTCGCCGGCGATCGCGGTCTTGACCAGTGGCGAGTTGGCGATCGACATCGCGATTCTGCGCGCCGACGGCTTGCTCTTGGCGCCCTCGACGATGATCTCGACCAGCTTGCGGGCGCCCTCGCCGTCGCGCGCGACCTGCTCGGCGAGGTCGGCCAGCACGGCATTGAACGCCTTCACGAACGCCTTCACGCGCGGATCGCTGGCGCGGCTGATCTTCGGTGCGCCCTTCGCCGCGGCGGCCCCGGTGGCGAAGGCGAGCAGCGTGTCGGATGTCGAGGTGTCGCCGTCGATCGTCACCGCGTTGAAGGTGTCCTCGACGCCGGCCTTGAGCAGGGCCTGCAGCGCGGGGGCCGAAATCGGCGCATCGGTGAAGATGAACGACAACATCGTCGCCATGTCGGGCGCGATCATGCCGGCGCCCTTGGCCATGCCGTTGATCGTCACCTTGGCCTTTCCGAGCTTGACGGTGGCGGTGGCGACCTTGGGGAAGGTGTCGGTGGTCATGATGGCGCGCGCTGCGCCCATCCAGTCCTCAGGGGCCGCGGTGCCCGCCAACCCTTCGAGCACGCCGTCGAACTTGGTCGCATCCAGCGGCTCGCCGATCACGCCGGTCGAGGCGAGGAAGATCTCGTCCTGCTTGCAGCCGACCGCCTTGGCGGCGATCGCCGCCGTCAGGGCCGTCGACTGCTTGCCGGTCTTGCCGGTGAAGGCGTTGGCGTTGCCGGAGTTGACCACCAGCGCGCGTGCCTTGCCGCCCTTCAGCTTGGCCCGGCACCATTCGACCGGCGCCGACGGGCATTTCGACAGGGTGAACACGCCGGCCACGGTGGTGCCGGGATCGAGCAGCGCCAGCAGCACGTCGGTGCGGTTCTTGTAGCGGATGCCGGCCGCCGCAGTCGCGAGCTTGACGCCCGCAACGGCGGGCATGTCGGGGACATCGGTGGGGGCGAGCGGGGAGACGGCTGAGGACATCGGAGAGGCTTCCGGCAGGAATGAGCGGGAAGCGCTCTGTATCATCTCGGTCGTCGTTGTGGGAGTGGATGTCACTGCACCCACTGCTGTCATCCCGGCGAACGCCGGGATCCATAACCACAGGGTCCAGTTGGGAGCCCCGGTATCGGCCGCGTGCCTGTTTCAAACATCACGCGGTATGGGTCCCGGCTTTCGCCGGGACGACACCATTTATGACGCGACCATGTCCCGTCTCAAGCCAAGTAGCCGAGCCGCTTACTTCTTCGCCGGCTCGGCCGGCTTCGCGTCGGCCGGCTTCGCGTCCGCCGGCTTGGCGGCGTCGGCGGCCGGCTTGTCCAGGCGCTCGATCTTGGCGGCCTCGCGCAGCTTGCCGACGTAGTCGGCCTGGGCCTTGCGGGTGACGTAGGTCTCGATCTGGCCCTTGACCTGGTCGAACTCCGGCGGCTTGCGGCTGCGCTTTTCCTCGACCTTGATGACGTGCCAGCCGAACTGGGTCTTCACCGGATCGGAGATCTTGCCCGGCTCCAGCGAGAAGGCGACGTTGGCGAATTCCGGCACCATCTGCTCCTTGGTAAAGAAGCCGAGGTCGCCGCCGTCCGAGGCGCCGGGATCCTTGGACTTCTTCTTGGCGAGTTCGGCGAAATCGGCGCCCTTGGCGAGCTCGGCCTTGACGGCCTTGGCGTCGTCCTCGGTCTCCACCAGAATATGGCGGGCGTGGACCTCCTGCTCGCCACCGATCTGCTTGGCGGCCTCCTCATAGACCTTCTTCATCGCGTCCGGCGTGGTCGCGGCCTTGCCCTCGCTGGCCAGCAGGCTGTCCATCAGCAGCCGGTTGCGGGTGAAGGCGAGGCGCTTCTTGAACTCCTCGCTGTCGGCGACCTTCTTGTCCTCGGCCGCCTTGGCGACCAGCTTCATGTCGATCAGGAACGACAGCACGTTCTCGTCCTTGGTCGCCGGATCCATCTGCGCGAGGCTCTGTCCGAGCTCCTCCTCGGCGAGCGTCACGTCGCTCTTGCGGATCTCGGCGCCGTTCACCTTGGCCAGCACCGGGTTGGCATCGTCGGCGGCGCGTGCGGGCGCGGCAAGCAGGGACAACGCGAGACTTCCGGCGAGAGCGGTGGCAAGGCCGAGGCGCAGGCCGGTTTTCGTAACCGGGAACGACGTGGTCATGGAAAATCCTTGTTGAGAAGAGGGGGCTCGAGGGGGAGGCCTCAGGGCGGCCGGGACACTCGCCCAATCGCCGTGCCTTGGCAACGCGAAAAGTCTGTCAATTTCGTGAAATCGGCGACAGGTTGGCAACGACGGCCCCGCTGTCGGGCGCCGTTGACAACGTTCCCCCCCAGCCATATCTCTGCCCGGTCGCTTCAAGGGCGATGGCGCTTATTTTGCTGCGTTTTTGGCCGTTGAACCCTGGTTTGCCTGTCTCCCACTCATCTGGCGGACGCCGCCCGGCGCCGAAGGTCGAGGCTGGCGCGGGTGCTGCGGTGCATCACGTCGGGAACAGCAAACCCAAACCATGAGTTACGGCTGCAACGCAGACCCATAGAGGCAGGATTTCAGCAATGATCGGCGCGCTCGCCCGTAAGCTATTCGGCTCCGCCAACGACCGTCGCGTCAAGGGTTACCAGTCCCGTGTCAATGCCATCAATGCGCTGGAGCCGGAGCTCGCCAAGCTGACCGACGAGCAGCTCAAGGCTCGCACCGAGGAGTTCAAGAAGCAGCTCGCCGACGGCAAGACGCTCGACGACATCCTGGTCCCGGCCTTCGCCACCGTCCGCGAGGCCTCCAAGCGCACCCTCGGCCAGCGCCATTTCGACGTCCAGCTGATCGGCGGCATGGTGCTGCACGAGGGCGACATCGCCGAGATGAAGACCGGCGAAGGCAAGACGCTGGTGGCGACCCTCGCGGTCTACCTCAACGCGCTCGCCGGCAAGGGCGTCCACGTCGTGACGGTGAACGACTACCTCGCCCGCCGCGACGCCGGCTGGATGAGCCAGATCTACGGCTTCCTCGGCCTGACCACGGGTGTGATCGTGCACGGCCTCGACGATGCCGAGCGCAAGGCGGCCTATGCCTGCGACATCACCTACGGCACCAACAACGAATACGGCTTCGACTATCTGCGCGACAACATGAAGTACCGGCTGGAGGACATGGTCCAGCGCGGGCACTTCTTCGCCATCGTCGACGAGGTGGACTCCATTCTCATCGATGAAGCGCGCACGCCGCTGATCATCTCCGGCCCGCTCGACGATCGCTCGGAGTTCTACAACACCATCGACACCTTCGTGCCGAAGCTCGACAAGACCGACTACGAGGTCGACGAGAAGCAGCGCACGGTGACGCTCACCGAAGCCGGCATGGAGAAGATCGAGACCCTGCTGCGCGATGCCGGCCAACTCAAGGGCGAGTCGCTCTACGACGTCGAGAACGTCTCCGTCGTGCACCACATCAACCAGGCGCTGCGCGCGCACACGCTGTTCACCCGCGACAAGGACTACATCGTCCGCGACGGCGAGGTCGTGATCATCGACGAATTCACCGGCCGCATGATGCCGGGCCGGCGCTATTCGGAAGGCCTGCACCAGGCGCTCGAGGCCAAGGAGCACCAGCCGGTGCAGCCCGAGAACCAGACGCTGGCCTCGATCACCTTCCAGAACTACTTCCGGATGTACGAGAAGCTCGCCGGCATGACCGGCACGGCGGCCACCGAGGCCGACGAGCTGTTCGACATCTACAAGCTCGAGGTGCTGGAGATCCCGACCAACCTGCCGGTCGCGCGTCTCGACGAGGACGACGAGGTCTATCGCACCCAGCAGGAGAAATACGCCGCGATCCTCGCCGAGATCGAGCGGGCAAATTCGCGCCTGCAGCCGGTGCTGGTCGGCACCGCCTCGATCGAGAAGTCCGAGGTGCTGGCCGCCTATCTCAAGCAGCATGGCTACAAGCAGATCGATTTCGGCAGCGAGCGCGCGCTCGACAAGCTCTATGCGGCGGCTCGCGCCGGCAAGCCCGCGAAACTGTTCGCGGTGCTCAATGCGCGCTTCCACGAGCAGGAAGCCTATATCGTGGCCGAAGCCGGCGTGCCCGGCGCGATCACGATCGCGACCAACATGGCCGGCCGCGGCACCGACATCAAGCTCGGCGGCTCGCTCGAGATGCGCCTGCAGCAGGAGACCGCCGGGATCACCGACGAGGCCGAGAAGGCCGCCAAGATCGAGCAGATCAAGGCCGACATTGCCCGCTTCCGCGAGATCGTGCTGAAGGCCGAGGAGACGGTCGAGATCGAGCCCGCCAAGGGCTCGAAGGCGGCGAAGACCGTGACCAAGCCAGGCGGCCTCTACATCATCGGCTCCGAGCGCCATGAATCCCGCCGCATCGACAACCAGCTGCGCGGCCGCTCCGGCCGTCAGGGCGACCCCGGCCGGTCGAAATTCTTCCTGTCGCTGGAAGACGACCTGATGCGCATCTTCGGCTCCGACCGGCTCGACAGCATGCTGACCCGGCTCGGCCTGAAGGAAGGCGAGGCCATCATCCATCCCTGGATCAACAAGGCGCTGGAGAAGGCGCAGCAGAAGGTCGAGGCGCGCAACTTCGACATCCGCAAGAACCTCCTGAAGTTCGACAACGTCCAGAACGACCAGCGCAAGGTGATCTTCGACCAGCGCGTCGAGCTGATGCAGGACGAGAGCGTGGTCGAGACGATCACCGACATGCGTCACGCCTTCATCGACGATCTCGTCGCCAAGCACGTTCCCGAGCACGCCTATGCCGAGCAGTGGGACGTCGCCGGCCTGAAAGAAGAGCTGAAGCGCGTGCTCGACATCGACCTGCCGGTCGACGAATGGGCGAAGGAAGAGGGCATCGCCGACGAGGAGTTGCTCAAGCGCATTGAGACCCACGCCGACGAGCGCATGGCCGCCAAGGTCGCGCAATGGGGCCCCGACGTGATGCGCTACGTCGAGAAGACCATCCTGCTGCAGACGCTCGACCACCTCTGGCGCGAGCACCTGGTGATGCTCGACCATTTGCGCCAGGTCATCGGCCTGCGCGGCTACGGCCAGCGCGATCCGCTGCAGGAGTACAAGTCGGAAGCCTTCACGCTGTTCGAGGCGATGATCGCGCATCTGCGCGAGGCCGTCACCGCGCAGCTGATGCGGGTCGAGATCGTGCCACCGGAGGAGCAGCAGCCGGTGCTGCCGCCGATGCAGGCGCACCACGCCGATCCCAGCACCGGCGAGGACGAGATGGCCTTCGCCAACGTGTCACTCGTGCCCTCTTCGGGCGCCGCCCCGGTCCCGGCCGAAGCGCGCAACCCCAACGACCCCACCACCTGGGGCAAGATCGGCCGCAACGAGGATTGCCCCTGCGGCTCCGGCAAGAAGTACAAGCACTGCCACGGCAGGTACGCGTAAGCTCGGGTCGAGGTCTCTCTTCCGTGATGGCGAGCGCAAGCGAAGCAATCCAGAGATCCGCCCACGACTCTGGATTGCTTCGCGGAGCCTGTCATCCGGCCGCGCTTTGCGGGGACCGGGCGGCTCGCAATGACGCTTGTTGATCGAGCCGCGCCGAACACACCGCCGTCATCCCGGCGTACGCCGGGATCCATAGCCACCGGCTTACCTGCAGCGACACTTTGATAACTCCAGCATGTCGCGCTGCGTCCGGCTGAAACCATGGGCCAAGGTCCGCGCACAACGAGGCTATTGCTGTGCTTGCCTGCGGCTGTGCTGAAGCCAGCCTGATCTCCAGCTTCGAATCCGCGCGACGGAGCGTTGCATCGCACCGGCCTTGAGCTCGCCCGCGCACACAGCAGCCGTCAGCGCACCGTTGATCTCGCGGCCGACATCGGAGGTCTGGTCCTCGTCGCTGAATTTGGTGAACATGATGATATCAGCGCCCGCCTTGACGGCGGCGATGGCGGCGGCGGCCGGCGGCTTGGCATCGAGGATGGCCTTCATGGCGAGATCGTCCGTCATCACCACGCCGTCATAGCCGAGCTCGCGGCGCAGCAGCCGATCGATCGCACGGCCGCCGCTCTGGGTGGCGACGCCGCCCCATCGGCTTGAATGCGCGAGATGCCCGGCCATGATCGCGCCAGCCAGTCCCCGCCTGATCAGGCGCCTGTACGGCTTCAGCTCCGCCGATGACCAGGTGGTCGTGACGTCGGCGATGCCGGCGTGGCTGTCGGCGGTGGACGATCCATGCCCCGGGAAATGCTTGAGCACCGTCAGGATGCCCTGCCTTCGGTGCGCCCGGATGAAGGCTGCCGCGTAGCGCACCACCGTGTCGGCGTCGCGGCCATAGCTGCGTTGCCGCTGACCGATGATCGGGTTCGACGGGTTGGTGTTGAGATCGACCACCGGCGCGAGATTCATGTTGATGTGCAGCGTCGCGAGCTTCTCGGCGAGTGCCGCGTAAGCGCGGCGCGCCGCCGGGACGGAGCCGCGGGCGATCTCCGCGGCCGACGGCGTTTCCGCAAGGCCGACATTCGATCCGAGCCGCTCGACCGTTCCGCCTTCATCGTCGATGGCGATGAACGGAGGAGCCGCGCATTTGCAGGACCGGAGTCGATCGATCATCGCGGCGAGATCATCTGACGTTCCGACATTGCGGCCGAGGATCACGACACCGCCGATCAGCCCCTCCTCGAGATCGGACAGAATCTGCTGAAATCCGGCATCCGATGCCTTGGTCCCGAAGAAGCCGGCCATGATCATCGGGCCCACGAGCCGCGACGTTGCCGCTGTGTTGCGGCAGCCGGCGGCAAGGCCGGCGTGCCCCGAGTGCATCAGGAGTGCGAGGGCGAGGGACAGTCGGCCCAGTCGTCGCAGCATTGCGATCACGCCTCGCGGCTGTGGAGGTGACTCGCTCATATGCACGGGGTCAGATCGCCGCGAAGGCACATCTCAGGTTGTTGACAGGCTCGCGACCGTCGCCCCCTCGGCAATGGTCCGCGGCGCGGCATTGAGCTGCTCGATGGCAAACCCTGCCGCCTTCTTGTAGCCGGCCATGAACGCGTCGCGCTCGGCCGGTGGGATGACCTCGTCAATATTGGTGAAGGTCCCGCCGCAGCGCTCGTCGACCAGATTGAGCAGGCCGAACGGGCCGGCGCCGCGGTTGCGCAGGATGACAGCCGAAATCGGGCCGCACAGTTTCTCGTCATAGGCGGCGAGCGCGGCCGGCGTGACGCCGTGCGCGAGCAGGCAGGTACCGAGCACGCGGGCGTCGACGATCGCCTGGCTCGCGCCATTGGAGCCGGTCGGGTACATCGCATGCGCGGCGTCGCCCATCAGCGCGACCGGGCCATCGACCCAGGTCGAGACCGGATCGCGGTCGATCATAGGGTTCTCATAGGCGCCATCGGCGCCGGCGATCAGCGCGGGCACGTCGAGCCAGTCATAGGTCCAGCCGGCGAAGTGATGCGCAAACTCCTGCACCGGGACCTGGCGGAACCAGCCGGTCTGCTTCCAGCCCTCGGTGTTGTCCATCGTCACTTCCGCGATCCAGTTGATCAGCGCCAGCCCCGTCTTCGGGTCGGGATGCGAGATCGGATAGACCACGACGCGATGGCGGTGAGTACCCAGCCCGACGAAGGACGAGCCGGTGCGCATCGGCTTCGCCCAGGTGACGCCGCGCCACATCACTGCGCCGCCCCAATGGATCGGTGGTTGCGTGGGGTGCATCTGCGCGCGCACCGCCGAATGAATGCCGTCGGCGCCGATCAGCAGCCGTCCGCGCTGCTCGGATCGCGAGCCATCGGCGTGCTCGATGCGCGCCGTCACCGTGCCGTCCGCGTTCTTCTCATAGCCGCTGACGCGGCTGCCGAGCCGTACGCAATCAGCGCCAGCCCGCTGCACCAGCCGGCTGTACAGCAGCATGTGCAGCTTGCCGCGGTGAACCGCATATTGCGGCCAATTGTAGCCGGCAAGCAGCCCGCGCGGCTCGGAATAGATGTCGTTGCCGTTCAGCCCGACCAGCGCCCATTCCTTCGCGGGCACGCCGACCTGATCGAGATCGTCGGCGCCAATGCCCAGATCATACAGCTCGCGCACGGCATTGGGCTGCAGGTTGATGCCGACCCCGAGCGGCCGCATCTCGCGCACGCTCTCGTAGACCACGCAGGGCACGCCGATCTGCTGCAGGGTGAGTGCGGTCGCGAGGCCGCCGATGCCGCCGCCGGCGATGATGACAGGAAGGTCGGTCATGGGCATGGGTCCGTCGCACGTGAACTCGAAAGCTGAACGCGAAAGGAGGGGGCAAAGGGATGCAGGCACGGCGCTGCTGCGCGTGCGGATCGCCTCCCTTCGATCCGTCCTTGGCCAGCGTTGTCGGCTGGTCCGATGGAGAGAGGCCTAGTTCAGATGCCCGGCGGAGACAAGGGGAATGGGCATTCCGCGCGGCCGTGGTAGGCTGGTGCCATGCACCGTCCCACTCTGTTCCTCACCGCGGCTCTGTTGCTGCTCGGGCTTGCGAGCCCTGCCATGGCCTTTGACATCGAGGCCCATCGCGGCGGGCGTGCGCTGTATCCGGAGAACACGCTGCAGGCCTTCAAGATGTCTCTGGCTTTTCATCTCGTCACGCTCGAGCTCGATGTCGGCGTCACGAAGGACGGCGTGCTGGTGGTCTCGCATGAGCGACGGCTCAATCCCGATCTCGCCCGCGCCCCCGATGGCAACTACGTTGCGCCGCCGGGGCCGCTGCTGATCGATCTGCCGCTTGCGGAGGTGCAGTCCTACGACGTCGGCCAGATCCGTCCCGGCAGCGACTACGCCAGGCAGTTTCCGGAGCAGCAGGTGATCTCCGGGGACGTCCCGCCGCCGCGCATTCCGACCCTGAAGCAGGTGTTCGATCTCGTCAGGGGCTCTGGCAAGGATCGCGTGCGCCTCAACATCGAGACCAAGCTCGATCCAGCGCTTCCGAATGAAGCGCCGGACCCCGAGCGGTTCGTATCCCTACTGCTCGGCCTGATCGAGGCCGAGCACTTCACCGACCGGGTCATGATCCAGTCGTTCGACTGGCGCACCTTGCAACTGGTGCAGCAGCGCGCGCCAAGGATCTCCACCGTCTATCTGTCACGGCAAAGCGGCAAGACGCCCACGGTGTCGCTGACCGAGGCGACACGCTGGACCGCGGGCTTCAACCCCGCCGATCACGGCGGCTCGCTGCCACGGACGATTCAGGCGGCCGGCGGCAAGGTGTGGTCGCCCTTTTTTACCGATGTCACGCCGGAGCTGATTGCCGAGGCGCATGCGCTTGGCCTGGAGGTCGTGGTCTGGACGGTCAATAAGCCCGCGGACATTGCGCAACTGATCGATGACGGCGTCGACGGCATCATCTCCGACCGGCCGGATGTGCTGCGCAAGGTTGCTGCCGACAAGGGGGTGGCAAATCCAACGGGTGAGCTGCGGCTGCAATCGACGAAGCCAAGGGCGCATCCGGACTAGCGGAGCCGAGAGCTCTCACGCGTCGGAATCCGTGGCTCCTGACAGGATCATAGGCGATGAGTCGCGGCATAGACAGTCGGCTCCCTCTCCTCGTTCTGACGAGGGAGGAGGCCGGGGTGAGGCGCCGCCGCGCGGGGATACTTTGTTGTCCGACCTGTCGTCACTTCCCCCTGACTGCACGTTCGATGCATCCGGACACCCAAGCACCGTTCGAGCCAGCCTGGTCAAGCCACCAGCCGTTTGGTCATGAACAGGCTGAGCGGATCGAGTCGGTAGATCCCGAACGGCCCGCAATCCTGATAGCCGGAGCTGCGATAGAGCTGGATCGCCTGCGGCTGTCTGATGCCCACTTCGAGGCTCACGCGGCCAAGCCCGCGACCTTGGGCCTCGTCTTCCAACGTCATGAGGAGCCTGCGTCCGAGCCCACAGCCGCGGGCGGTTTCGCGAACGAACAATCGCTTGATCTCGGCGTGTCCTGGACCAATGAGCCGAAGGGCGATCGATCCGAGCAGCGTCCCGTCACGACGGGCGGCAAAAAATGCGGCCCCGGGCACCGAAAGCGCGTGGGCATCGACGGGATGATTGCTTTCAGCAGGGTATAGCGTCCGCAGAAAGGCATTGGCCTCCGCGATGAGGTCGGCCACATCAGCCTGTCTGGCATCTTCGATCGCGATGGTGATGTCGGTTGGGTTCATCGCCCCGGCCTGGCAAACGTGACGAAACGCGTCAGCATCGTGCCAGAGCACCACCGTCTCGATCAAATGCCGAGACGGCTGTCTCACCCGGAATCGCGGCTCACCCCATCACCACCTCGTGCCGGATCACGAACGGCGCCAGCAATGTGTGCACCTCGTTCTCGACCGCCTCGCGGGTCTCCGCAGGCACGTTGCGCAACGTCACCGTGGCGATGCTGCCGTGGCTGCCGTGCGGGCCGACCTTGACGCTGCAATCGATGCCGCGGTCGGTCAGTTGCGACAACACCTTGGCGAAAACCCGCGTCGCGGCGTCCCAGCGCAGTTGCGGCTTGAACACCTTGCCGACGCCGGTCACCGGCATCGGGTCGATCGGGATGATCTGCACCGGCACCGCGGCGCGCTCGGGCGTGCGGGCGCGGACCCAGTCTTCCAGCTCGCCCGGCTGCACGCTCGCGCCCGGCTTGAGCTGGACGTAGCCGATCGGCAGCTCGCCGGCATAGGCGTCGGGCTGGCCGACCACGGCGGCGAAGCCGACGGCCGGATGCTGGAACAGGATCTCCTCGATCGGCGCCGGATCGATGTTGTGGCCGCCGCGGATGACGAGATCCTTGGCGCGGCCGGTGATCCACAGGAAGCCATCGGCATCGAGCCGGCCGAGATCGCCGGAATTGACCCAATGCCCCTGGACGAAGGCGCCCTTGTTGTGGGCGTCGTCGAGATAGCCGGAAAACACGCCGGGCCCGGCCATGATGACGACGCCGATCTCGTCTACGGCGCAATCGCGCTCGTAACGCCCATCGGCATCGAGCTTGACGATGCGCACTTTGGCGTAAGGCAGCGGCAGGCCGACCGAGCCGAGCCGGATCGGCTGGTCCGGGTAGGCCATGGTGTGCACGCTGGCGGTCTCGGTCATGCCGTAGACCTCGATCACCGGCAGCTTCAGCTTGTCCATGATCGCCTGCCCCACGGCGACAGGGATGGCCGAGCCGCCGCCTGCTGCGTAGCGCAGGCTGGAGATGTCGGCGGCGCCTTGCGGCACCGCGAGCGTCGCCGCCAGCACGGTCGGCACGCTCGACAGCGTCTCCGGTTTGAAGCGTTCGACCAGGCCCCAGATGTTGCGCACCGCATTCGGATTGCGCCAGCCGGCGCCCGACAGCACGACGAGGGACCCGCCCGCCGACAGCGTCTGCAGCGCCTGGGTCAGCGATCCCCCGACATGGAATAGCGGCATGCCGAACAGCAAGGTGCCGCCGGGCTTGGCCTTCAGGACCAGGTTGATCCCCCAGGCCTGATAGACTTGGTTGCCATGGCTGTGGCGCACCAGCTTCGGCGTGCCGGTCGTGCCGCCGGTGTGGAAATAGGCGGCGGTGTCGCTGGCCTTGATCTGCCGGCCGCTGACGAGGTGGTCGCTCGGCTGCGCTCCGATCAGGTCGTTGAACGCGTGAATGCCGTTGGCGGGGTCACCGCCGCCGCCATGCACCTGCACGATCGCCTTGAGGTGCTTGAGGCCGCCGCGCACCTTCTCGACCTTCTGCCAGATGTCGGTGCCGGGCAGGGGGCCGAGCGCCACCAGCACCTTGGTCCTGGCGGCATCGAGAATCTCGGCGATCTGGTGCGGCTCGAGCAGCGGATTGACCGGGTTGGCGATGCCGGCGGCCTCGGCGCCGAACAGCGTGACGAAGGCGTCGGGCACCAAAGGCAGCATGAAGCTGACGACGTCGTCGGGGCCGACGCCGAGCGCATGAAACATGTTCGCCGCCTGCGTCACCCGGGCGATGAAGTCGCGATAGGAGATCACGACCGGCGTGTCGGCCGGATCGGCGTTGGGCAGAAACTGGATCGCCGGCGCATCCGGATTGACCGAGGCGCCGCACTTCAACGCCTCATAGGTGCTCTGCGCGGCGATCCGTTCGCCATACGGCGTCTGCTCGAAGGCGCGGATGTCAGCGGTGCTTGCGAATGTCGGATAATCGCTGCCGATGGCGCGATCGAGCAGGTGAATGCCCATGGCCTGTCCTCCCTGTGTCGTGTCCTCGTCCGGTCGATTGCGGCCGGCGACCGCGCGCGGGCTCTATGCGGCCCGTTCGTCGCGATCGTCACAGGACAGGATGAGGGAGGATTCGTCTTGCGTCTATCCCGGCGTTGCCGGGGCGGACCGCCCGGTTTGCCGCAGGCGAGGAGACGAGGCGTGGTCAAGTCGTCTTGATGCGACGCGAAGACCGCTCCGATTTCCGCGTCATTGCGAGCGCAGCGAAGCAATCCAGGGTGGTGGGCGGGGCTCTGGATTGCTTCGCTGCGCTCGCAATGACGGGAGGATAGAGCTTAGCCCTGAATGTCGGCAGCGCAGCGTGCCTCAGCTCGCCGCGTCGATCAGATTTTCCAAGAGCCGCTTCAGCTCGCCGGTGGCCTTGTCGCCGTAGTTCTCCAGGATGTGCGCCTCCTGGCTGGCGGCCAGCGAGTTCAGCCGCTTGCATAGCGCCTTGCCATGATCGCTGATGAACATCAGCACCTTGCGCCGGTCGTGGGCGTCCTGGCGGCGGTAGACCAGCGAGTCGGAGACCATGCGGTCGATCATCTTGGTAAGGGTCGGGTGGTTCAGCAGGACCGCGTCGGCGAGATCGCCCATCGAGTGCCCCTCGCCGTCGGAGAGCACCTTGAGGATGCGCCACTGCTCGACGGGCACGCCCTCGGTGCTCAGGCGTGACTCCAGCTGCCGGTTGATCTCCCGGTTGGCCTGCGCGAGCAGGTAGGCGAGATGTTCGGTGAGGGGGCTGTTAGGATGGGGCGGTTTGGCCACGGTGAACTTCGCTTGCGGTCCCGACTTGAATGAATGTCCGGCAGTAGCTGCCCGATCTATATGCATCCCAATTCTTGAACATTCAACATTTTCGAATAGGATATTTGCCGAACGCGTGCTGATTTTGACGGCGTATGACCGCCGGCCCACAATGGGCCAGGCACGGTTGCGGCCAAGGAGTGGGTGTGCTCTCGACAGGATCTGTCACGGCCGGGCGTCTCCGTCTGCCGCCATCCCTGCTGTTCAGGAGCCCGCCCCGGCGGGCCGGCCTTCCTGCACTCGCCCCCTTCGATCCTGACCGTATCCAGCGGCGCGGCTCCCAGAACAGGCTGCGCATCGGCAACTTCCTCACCTTCTCCGGGTCACCCGGCATCTGGGGGCCGGCCGCGACCAACAGCGCGCTGCTCGCGGTGTCCGACATCAACCGCCACGGTGGCATTCTCGGGCGCGAGATCGAGTTGTCGTTCTACGATTCCGGCGGGCCGGCGGACGAGGTGGCCGAGCGCGCCAGGGACGCGCTCGAATTCGACGACATCGACGTGGTCATGGGCTCGCATATCAGCGCGGTGAGGCTGGCGCTGCGCCGGCTCACCCGCGGGCGCATCCCGTATGTGTATACGCCGGTCTATGAAGGCGGCGAGCGCACGCCCGGCGTGATGGCGATCGGCGAGACGCCGCACAGCCAGACGCGCCCCGCCATCCACTGGCTGGCGGAGAACAAGCGCGCCCGGCGCTGGTATCTGATCGGCAGCGACTATGTCTGGCCGTGGCAGTCGCACCTCCAGACCAAGACCTTCATCACCGAGGCCGGCGGCCAGGTGGTCGGCGAGGAGTTCGTGCCGGTGGGCGAGGATGACCACGAGGCGCATCTGGCGCGGATCCGCGCCGCCAGGCCCGATGTCGTGCTGATCTCGCTGATCGGCACCGACAGCATTACCTTCAATCGCGCCTTCGGCGAGTCGGGCCTCGCCGCGACCACCCTGCGTCTCGCCGGCGCGGTGGACGAAACGGTGCTGCTCGGCATCGGCGCCGACAACACCGAGAACCTGTATTCGGCCTCCGGCTATTTCAGCTGCATCGGCTCCAAGGCCAATGACGCGTTCATGAGCCGCTACACCGCGATGTTCGGCGCCGATGCGCCGCCGGTCGGATCGGTCGGCCAGTCGAACTACGAGGGCCTGCGCTTTCTCAAGGCGGCCGCCGAGCGCGCCGGCTCGCTGTCCCTGCAACCGCTCGCTGCCGCCGGCCGCAACATCGTCTATTCCGGCGCGCGCGGCGAGGTGACGATCCGGCAGGGCCGCGCCGGCATGGCGATGCATCTCGCCGCGGCCGACGGGCTGGACTTCAAGATCATCCGCACGTTCTGAGTAACGCTGCGCCGAGCTTGGCCGGGCTGCGTGCCGCGGTCACCCTCCCCTGGAGGGGGAGGGTCGCCTCACGGGGCGCGAAGCGGCGCGTGAGGCGGGGTGGGGTGATCTTTCCTCTGGAGCCGGCGCGCGTGAAGACATCACCCCACCCCGCTCGCCCGCTTCGCGTGCGATCGACCCTCCCCCTCCAGGGGAGGGTGAGCCATCACATTCGCAGCCGCCTGTTCAGTTCGGCCGCAAGGCAATCACGATGACAAGATCTGCCGTCACGCGGCCGCAGCCTTCTTGGCGTGCACGCCGACGGCAGCCGCCGGCGTACCTCCGACCTCACGAATCATCCGGCTGATCGCCTCCTGCGGCATCGGCTTGCCGAACAGGAAGCCCTGTACGCTGCTGCAGCCTTCCTCGCGCAGGAAGGCGAGATGCTGTTCGGTCTCGACGCCTTCGGCGAGCACCGGGATGTTGAGGCTGCGCCCGAGCAGCAGGGTCGCCTTGACGATCGCCGCGGCGTGCACGCTGGTCTCGACCGACTGGATGAAGCTCTTGTCGACCTTGATCTTGTCGAATGGAAACACCTGCAGGGTCGACAGCGACGAATAGCCGGTGCCGAAATCGTCCATCGCCACGGTGACGCCGATCGCCTTCAAGGCCTGCATCACCTGCAGCGCATGCTGGCGGTCGGCGATGATACCGGTCTCGGTCAGCTCGATCTCCAGCCGCTCCGGCGCCAATCCAGTCTCGCGCAGCACCTCGGCGACGCGCTTCGGCAGGTCGTGGTTGAGCTGCATCGGCGCGACGTTGACGGCGACCCTGAACGGCTGGCTCCAGGTCGCGGCGGTGGCGCAGGCGGTGCGCAGCACCCAGTCGCCGATGTCGACGATCAGCCCGGTTTGTTCGGCCATCGGAATGAAATCGTTCGGCGGCACGCGGCCCTTCACCGGATGGTTCCACCGCAGCAGCGCCTCGAAGCCGACGATGCCGCCGCTCTGCGTGTCGTTCTGCACCTGGTAGTGCAGCTCGAACTCGTTGCGCACCAGCGCGCGCTTGAGGTCGATCGCGAGCTCGGCGCGGCGCCGGCTGGCCTCGTCCATCGACGGCTCATAGGTGCAGATCTTGCCCTGGCCGAGACTCTTGGCGCGGTACATCGCGAGGTCGGCGCGGGTAAGAAGCTCGTCCGAGGTCAGGCCGTGGTCGGGATGCAGCGCGATGCCGATGCTGCAGCCGACCGAGAGGCTGCGCTCCTCCCACTCGACGGGCGCCAGCACCAGCGCGCGCATCCGCTCGGCGAACTTCGCCGCCTCGGTGCGCGCGAAGATCTCGCTCTTGACGGCGACGAACTCGTCGCCGCCGATTCGCGCCAGGAACTCGCCGGGCTGCAGCGTCGATGCAATACGCTGTGCGATCACCGTCAGCACCGCATCGCCCGCGGCATGGCCGTGCGCGTCGTTGACGTCCTTGAAGCGGTCGAGGTCGATCGCGAGCACCGCCAGATGCGCGGTCTCGTCGCCCTCGGTGAGCAGCGGCGCGAGCCGCTGGCCGAGGCCGCTGCGGTTCGGCAGGCCGGTCAGCGGGTCCTGCAGCGCCAGCTGCCGATAGCCTTCGACCGCTTCCTGCGTCGCCTGCATGTCGATCATGTAGGCCGAGGCGGCCATCGCCATGATCAGGCCGATGCCGGTGACGACCGTGACCAGCATCAGGCTGTCCGACAGCGACTGCACCGGCGCGCTGCTGGCCGCCATTGGTGCCAGGGTCAACGCGAGCATGCCGGTGAAGTGCAGGCTCAGGATCGCAAGCACCATCGCGAGCGAGCTGCCATATTTGCAGAAGCGGGTGACCGGCCGCGCGATGCGGTTCGCCGCGACGGCACCGAACACCGTTGCAAGCGCGATCGAGAGCCAAACCATCGGCACGTTCCAGGTCAGCGCGCCGTCGAGCTTGAGCGCGCTCATGCCGCTGTAATGCATGGCGGCGATGCCGAAGCCGAACACCGCGCCGCCGGCCTCGATCAGCGGGCCGCGCTGGGTGCGTGTCGTGATGAAGAAGCCGAGCCACGCAAAGGCCACCGCCAGTCCGAGCGAGGCGAAGGTCATCGCCGGCTCGAACGAGCGGTATCCTGGCGTGTCGTAGCCGAGGACCGCGGCGAAGTGCGTGGTCCAGACCGTGCCACCGGCCACGAGTCCGGCCAGAAACAGCAGATGGAAGCGGCGGAGGCCGGCGTTGCGACGGACCCGCGCGAGCAGCCGCATGGACAGAATCGAGCCGAGCACGCAGACGAGCAGTGCGGCGGCGACGTAGCGCAGATCATGATCGGCGGGCAGGCAGGACAGGATCGTCAACATCGGCAATGTACCCTCGCTCAGCCGAGCTACGGTCCGCGGCGGGACCGGTTTTGGCACGCGCGATTCGCGGTTAGCGAAGCGTCAACGCGGGCAGCACCTCCGCCCGTGCCGATCCATGCAAGGGGTTTGGAATCCGACCATCGAGGCGCAAGGGCCGCCCCGCTGCAGGGAACTCGGGACATCGTGACGAAACTCCCAGTGCAGGCCGCAGGGCTCGCCGGCACACGGCCTTTTGCGATCCTCCGTGGCCGGAATGGGTTGCCGCTGCATGACGGAATTAATACGATCCGATGTCGTTCACATGAAATTTGGAGTGCCCGGATGCGTGCGCAGTCGCGAGCCCTGTCGAACCCGGTCGCCCTGTGGTGGGCGATGCTGACGCTCGTCAGCCTCGCCAACATCGTGTTCTGGTTCATCCTGTACCGGCAACTCAACGGCGGCAGCAGTTCGTCGGGTCAGGCGTCCCAGACCAGTTCGATGCTGGCGCTGTCGGCGGCCTATGTGTTCGGCTGCGCCTTCCGCTCGGTGCTGCCGCGCGCCGACGTGCAGCGCATCTGCCTGGTCGACAGCTGGCTGTCGAGCGTGTTCATCGGCCGCACCGTCGCGACCATCGCCGAGATCGCCTTCGCGGCGCAGTGGGCCATCATCCTCGCGCAGCTCGGCGCGATCGCCGATGCCGAGACCGCGGTCAACATGGCCCGCATCATCGTGCCGCTGATCGTCGTCGCCGAGATCTGTTCCTGGTACGCCGTCGTCACCCGGAATTTCCTCTACAACGCGATCGAGAACTCGCTGTGGGCGGTGGCCTTCCTGTTCGTCGGCATCGGCCTCGGCCGGCTGCTGCCGGAGTTCGACGGCCTGGTGCGCGGCCTTCTGATCGCGGGCCTCGTCGGCATCGCCTGCTATCTCGCCTTCCTGGTCGTGATCGACGTCCCGATGTATGTGAAGCGCTGGCGCATCGAGCGCGCCGCCGGCACGCCACTCCTGCATCCGCTCGCCGGTCTGCGCGACTCCGCCACGCGTTGGACCGTCACCCACGAGTTCGAGCACTGGAAGGAAGAGATCGCCTGGATGTCGCTGTATTTCAGCGCCGCCGTGTGGGGCTCGCTGGCGCTATGCGCGCTCTCGGCGATGAACGATCCCCTGCCGCGCGATCGCGCGCAGGCCACCGGTGCACCGCCGGCCATCGTCCAGCACGACGCCGATCGATCCTGACGCGACATCCCGCCGTGACGATCACGGCGGGATGCCTGCCGGCCGAGCGGCGTTGCCTCAGCCATGCATCGCGAAGTGATGCGCGTCGTCCATCTGGACGATGTGGCTGTAGTCGGCGTGCGGCGCGTCGTGCACGGCCACCGGCGCGTGGTCGAAATTCGGCGGTACGATGCCGGTGTTGCCGGCATGGCCATGGTCGCCGAAATTGTCGACGATGATCGGGTTGTGCGACGAGCCCTCGCCGTGCAACGGGCCGGGGAAGCCGGGGCCCTGACCGCCCTGGACGTTGTCGGCGGACTGATGGATCGCCTGCGCGATCGAGTCCCAGAACCCGCCATGGCTGCCGCCGTCCTGTCCCGCATGAGCGATCTGGATGCTGCCGTCGCTGCGCAGGCCGTCCCGGGCCAGCTTGAAGACGTCGCCGATCGCCGCGCCGAGATCGCCATGGCTGAGGTCGTTGACCAGCGAGCCCAGGTCGTGGCCGATCGCGTCGAGCTGCTGCCCCAGAGAGTGGCTCAACTCGCCGGCGGTCTGTGCCAGCCCGTTGAGACCCTCGCCGACGAAATGGCCGACGCCATCGACGATGCCGGTGCCGACCGCATCGGCGCCGTGGGCGATGCCGGAGATCGCCTCGCCGATCGGTCCGCCGATCAGGTGGCCCGCCGCCGACGCCGTGTCGGTGACCACGCCGATGGCGCCGTCGGCCACCGCCACGCCGGCGTCGAAGCCGCCCTTCACCACGGCGCCTGCAGCGTCGAGCGCGTCCATGCCGACCTCGCCGGCCGTTCCGACGATGGTGCCGGCCATGCCGAGCGCGCCGTGGCCGACTGCGCCGGCCGCCTCCAGCCCGGCCTCGCCGAGGCCGACCGCGGTGTGTGCGAGGTCGCCGGCGACGTCGAGGGCGCCATGCGCCACGTCGCCACCGACCTTGAGCCCGCCGTCGACGATGTCGCCGCCGATATGCTTGACGTCGTTGATGACGCCGTCGATGTCGCCATGCACCAGGTGGCCGACCCCGGACGCCACGTCGCCGGCGACGTTGATCCCGGTATGGAGGACGTCGCCGCCGACATGGACCACGGTCGACGCGACGTCGCCTACGGTGTGAAGCAGGCCGCCGCCGATCGCCTCGGCACCGTGCCCGATCGCGCCGAGTACGCCGCCCACGGTATGGATGGCCTCGCCGCCGAGCGCGCCGATGCCATGCACCACGCTGCCCACGGCATGGGCCGCATCGCCGGCGACGTGCTCGACCGTATCGACCACGGCGCCCGCCGCACCGCCGACCGCACCCGCCACATCCTTCGCGACGTCTTTCACGTCGTCCACGGCGGAACTGACGGCATCTCCGATATCATCCCAAAAGCTCATGACCTGCTCCTCTCGGTTGCGTCACCTCGCCTCGGGTGACGCGCCGTTTGTCGCAGATCGCGTCCCCGCGCTCCGTGCGCGACATCACGCAGGCTGAGACGTGGCACGGCTCCGGCGCGAAGCTTGTCCGCAAGCCGCGTCATCCACCTCTTCGGGGGCCGCGGGAAGGGACATGCGTGGATGCCGGCGCAGGCCGGGCAACTAATTAGCAGGCCCTGATCGCGTTCGTTCAGGGGGCATCGGTGATGCTCAGCGGCGGTTCAGGCGTGGCCGATCCAGCCATGCCAGGTCAGCGCTGTGAAGAATGGACGGGCATCGCGAAAGCCGCCGTCACGCAGGATGGCTTCATCCTCCCCTGGGCTCAGCATGTTGACGCTGGCATCGACGGTCGCGCGCATCGTCCTGGCCTGCTCGGGGTCTGTGCCGGACGCAACGGCATAGGCCGCATACCGATCCAGCCACAGCGACCTCTCGACTGGCTCGTTGGGCAGGCAGCTATGGGCCACCACGAAAGGCGCTCCAGGGTGGAGCCGGTCGTGCACGGCGCGGACTGTCCGCAACCGTTCCGATGCTGCCAGAAAATGCAGCGTCAGCAGGCATGTCGCCGCGTCAAACGGGCCGGCCGGCGCATCGTCGATGGTGCCCTCGATCAGTTCGACCCGGCTCGTCCGCGCGCCGAGCGTGCGTTCGGCGAGTCGCAGCATCTGCGGCGCCGGATCGACGCCGACGAAGGTCCACGATGGTTGCGCTTCCGCCAACGCGTTGAGCTCGAGCCCGCCGCCCGCGCCCAGCACGAGCACCCTCGCATGTTCGGGCGCCCGCTCGGCCAGCAGGACCGCCGTCATCCGGTGCAGCCCGTCGAGACCGGGCACGAAGCGACGTGGACCATCCGTGTAGCGCGCGACGAATTCGGGATCGGAAAACGCGCGGATGAACTGCTGAGCGCCGTCGGCAATGTCAGCCGGCATGACAAATGTCTCCTTTGCGAGGTCGCTTGCGTCGTTCGAGGCGGTCGTGGAAATCAGCGCTCAGCGCCGCCAGCGTGATGGCGCCGAGACGGGACAGCAGCAAGGTCTCGGCGGCCCGGATGGAGGTGTCGAGCGCCGCATTGACCGCCTGCTCGACGAGGCAGTCGGGAGTCTCGCTCCGATGGCCGATGGCGAACAGCGATGGACGCCCGAGTGAATCGTAGACGTCGCGCAGGGTGACGGTCGCCAGATCGCAGGCGAGCGTCCAGCCGCCGCCATGGCCTTTCTCGGAGCGCACATAGCCGCTGTCCCGGAGGCCCGCCATGATTCTGCGGATCACGACCGGATTGGTCTGCATCATCGCTGCGAGGGCCTCGGACGTGACCGGACCGTCGTGCTCCGCCATGTGGAGCAGGACGTGCAGGATGCCGGACAACTGGCTGTTGGGTCTCATGTAACTTTTAATATGACATGATATTCCAGCCGTCAACCGGCCGGCCCGGCCATGAAGGCTTGGGCGCCGACGCTGGCGCCTCTGCCCGTCGGGCGATTCGGTTGGTCGTGTCCCCGGAGGTGGTGTAGCTCGGTGGAGCAAAGCCGCCCGGACGCGCGCTCCCAAATAGCGCCGTAGCGGGCGGGCGGCTTTGCGGTGGTCACCGGCAGTTCTCCGGTAGGATCGGGTTGCGACACGCCAACGCAACCGAGGAACCACCGATGACCGAAGACATGATGAACCTGCGCACGCTGGTAGAGAAGACCCCGGACGCCGATCTGCTGCGCGAGATGATCGGCTTTGCGGCCCAGCGCCTGATGGAGCTGGAGGTCGAGAGCCAGACCGGGGCTGCCTATGGCGAGAAGAGCCCCGAACGTCTGGCCCAGCGCAATGGCTACCGCGACCGGATCTGGGAGACCCGCGCCGGTGCGGTGGAGCTGCGCATCCCAAAGCTGCGCAAGGGCTCCTATTTCCCCGGCTTCCTGGAGCCGCGGCGCATGGCCGAGAAGGCGCTCACCGCCGTGGTTCAGGAGGCTTACGTTCAGGGCGTCTCGACCCGTTCGGTCGACGATCTGGTGCAGGCGATGGGCATGACCGGCATCTCCAAGAGCCAGGTCAGTCGGTTGTGCGGCGAGATCGACGACAAAGTGAAGGCCTTCCTCGGCCGTCCAATCGAGGGTGACTGGCCCTATCTTTGGATCGACGCCACCTATGTGAAGGTGCGCCAGCAGGGGCGCATCGTCTCCGTCGCGGTGATCGTTGCAGTCGGCGTCAACAGCGACGGCCGGCGCGAGGTTCTCGGCATGGACATCGGGCCGTCCGAGGCCGAGACGTTCTGGACCGCCTTCCTGCGCAAGCTGGCCCGCCGCGGCTTGCGCGGCGTCAAGCTGGTGGTGTCCGACGCCCACGAGGGCATCAAGGCCACCGTGACCAAGGTGCTCAACGCCAGCTGGCAACGCTGCCGCGTCCACTTCATGCGGAACGTGCTGGCTCATGCCGGCAAGAGCGGACGGCGCGTGGTCTCCGCCTTCATCGCCACGGCCTTTGCCCAGGACGATGCCGAGGCCGCTCGCACCCAATGGCGCAAGGTCGCCGATCAGCTCCGTCCCAAGCTGCCCAAGCTTGCCGGCTTCCTCGACGAGGCCGAGACCGACGTGCTTGCCTACATGACGTTCCCGCCGCAGCATCGGACCAAGTTGCACTCCACCAATCCGATCGAACGCCTCAACGGCGAGATCAAACGGCGCACCGAGGTGGTCGGCATCTTCCCCAATGAGGACGCTATCGTCCGCCTCATCGGAGCTGTCCTGCTCGAACAGAACGATGAATGGGCGGTCCAACGCGCCCGCTACATGACGCTGGAAACCATCGCGCCATTGAGCGATGATCCGAACGTCAGCCTCACGGCTATCGCCAGCTGACAGGCCCGGCTCCAGCCGGCGAACGCGGTGGGCCGCCAGCTACACCACGCTTGGGGACACGATCATTCGGTTCTGCATCCCGCGTGCGGCGGGCGGGTCCATGCCTCGCAGCGATGAGAAACGCGCTGCGCGGAAAGACTGAATTTGCCCGCGCATTCAAGCTGATTTGGGCTGTCCAGTCCCATCAGTAAAAATATGCCGCTTCTCAATTTCGGAATTTCGTGATTTGTTCCGTCCGTCCCGCCTCATCGACGAGGGGCGCTGCGCGGTCGTCACGAAGCGTGGAGTGCGGGATGTGATGGGCGGGCCGGTTTGCAGCGTGATCATTCGCGCGGACGAACAACATCGGCTCGCACGGTCAAGTCGCGTGGTCCTGACCTCCCGATGCTGAGGTCAAGCCGGCTGTTGATGCCCCGCGCATCTCGCCGGTGATGGGGGCAACACAGCCCGGTCCCCAGGGAGATCGCGAAGCAGCCGTTAAAACTATCGCGCAGGGAGGGCCGGGTCGTCCGGCTGGACCTGTGGTACCTGCCGCCTGCATTTTTTTCGCAGGCGGGCCACGGGCCTCAGTCGAGGTCCGGCCTTCCCTGCACCCTCGCTTCGGAAGAGGGTGAGATCGATGCATCACTCGGACGCCAAGAGCGTCGCGAGGACAATGACGCGCGTCCCCAAATGCAGTTTGAGATTGCTGACCACGACGGCACCACAAACGCGATGCTCACCCTCCCCTGGAGGGGGAGGGTCGCCTCACGAGGAGCGAAGCGAAACGTGAGGCGGGGTGGGGTGATGTCTCCGCGCGCAAAAGCATGCGTGGAGAGATCATCCCACCCCGCTCGCCCGCTTCGCGTGCGATCGACCCTCCCCCTCCAGGGGAGGGTGGCACCCGAGCGCGCGGCTAGCGTCCGGCGGCCCTCGGTATCTCGCCAAAAAAAGCGGCGCTCGATGGACGGCTTGCTATTTGAATCCTGCGAACCGGCTGTCGAACGAGTTCGACTGCAGCACTGGCACGGCGCCGGAGACCAGCGCGGTCTGGGTCTGCGCGGGGGCCGAGGCCGTGGTGGCGGGCGCGTCGCCGGCGGCGGGCTTGAACGGCGGCCGCGCGGCGGCCTGCCGGGTCTCGGCGGGCTTCGCCGCGACCGGCTTGGGCGCAGGCTTGATCTCGGCGGGCTTGATCTCCGAGGGCCTGGCGTCCGCGGTCTTGCTCTCGGGCTTCGCGGTCGCAGCCTTGGTGTCGGCCGCGGCATTGCCGCCGATCCCGACCTTGCGGGCGAGGCTCGACATGAAGCTCGGCTTCTCCGGCGCACTGACGGCCGCCACCCGGGTGGAGGGCGCCGCTGCGGGAGCCGGAGCCGCACTGGCCGGCATCGCGGCGACCTCGTCGGCGCCGGGTGCGCGCGGCGGGTTGACGTGACCGGGGATCGTGCCTGGCGCGGCCTGGAAGTTGGCGAGCGACAGGCCCGGCGCTTCGCCGGCATCGGACAGGCCGGTGGAGGCGCCCGGCACGCGGCTGGCGAAGATGGGATTCATGCCGCCATCGATGCCGGTGTTGAGCTTGGCGACCGGCGTGCCCTTGGCGACGAGCTTGGCATATTCCGCCTCGTCCGCCTGCTGCTTGTCGCGCACGGCGGCGGTGATCTCGTCGGGCACGACGTAGGCCGGGCACTTGGCGGAGGCGTCGAACACCGGATCATGCGTCGCGCCCGGCGGCTTCTGGGCGTCGAAGACGTACTTCTTCTCGCAGAAGTCGACCTTCGGCTCCTGCCGGGTGACCTCGAAATGGTCGTAGCCTTCCTTGATCATGCGCCAGAACGGCATGTTCGGATTGTTGCGGTGCCTGGCCATGTTCACCGGCGTCATCCGGAACGGATAGGCCTGGAACTGGAAGGCGCGCTGGCCGCCGAAGAAGGACTCGCGCCCGAGCGCATAGATCTCGGCGATCTGCTCGTCGGTCATCGCGAAGCAGCCGCGCGAGGAGCAGTCGCCATGCACCATCAGCTGCGAGCCGGTGCGGCCGAGCGCCTTGTCGAACGCGTTCGGATAGCCGGTGTTGAAGGACAGATAGTAGGCCGATTGCGGGTTCATCTGGCTCGGATTGATCGAGTAGAAGCCCTCCGGCGCCTGGCGGTCGCCCTCGCGCACCTTCGGTCCGAGATCGCCGGACCAGCGGCAGATCGGATAGGTCTTGAGCAGCGCGAACTTGCCCGAGCGGTCCTGCTTCCAGACCTCGAGCTCGGCTTCCTGCTTGAACACGCGGACCAGGATCGGCGACTGCAGATCCATGTCCTTCTCGCCCATCGTCGCGACGAGCTTCGGCGGCACCGGCTGGTTGGCCTTGGCGTTGGTGGCGAGCGCGACCTGATCGCTGTTGCAACCCGTCAGCAGCGCGCCGGCGGCCAACACCGCCGAGGTCATCAGAACCCGGACGAAAGCGCGGTTGATCAAAGCAAAGCTCCCCGCAAACCCGGCATGCCGCAACACCCCAGTCTCATCTCACGCGATCGGCCCGAAAGCTGGATAAATCACGGGTCGACCCTGCGTCATGCCGTCAAACCATTGATTAAAATTGTAGCCTTTGACCCCAAGCCTCGCAACCCGCGCTCCGGCGATGCCGAAAGGCCCCGGCCGCCTTGGTCAACAACTCCTAAACAGCAGACCCCGCCGGCGGGGCCGAAATGCGGCCAAACGGCTGGAAAGACTCACAAAACCGCGAGCGCCGGGAGCTCGGCTCCGGCCCGGTCAGCCGAGCTTGCGGCCGATGTCCATGAACTTCTGCCGGCGCTGCTTGCGGATCGCGTCGGCGTCGAGGCCCTTCAGCTCGTCGAACGCCTGGGCGATCGCCTCGCCGGTGGCGGCGATCATCGCCGCCGGGTCGCGGTGGGCGCCGCCGACCGGCTCCTTGATGACCGTGTCGACCACGTGGAAGCGGAGCATGTCCTGGGCGGTGATCTTCATGTTGTTGGCGGCTTCCTGCGCCTTGGTGCCGTCGCGCCACAGGATCGAGGAGGCGGCTTCCGGCGAGATCACGCTGTAGATCGCGTGCTCCAGCATCAGCACCCGGTTGGCGGTGGTCAGGGCGATGGCGCCACCCGACCCGCCCTCGCCAGTGATGATCGCGACATTCGGCACGCCGAGCGACAGGCAGGCGTCGGTGGAGCGGGCGATGGCCTCGGCCTGGCCGCGCTCCTCGGCGCCGAGGCCGGGATAGGCGCCGGCGGAATCGACCAGCGACAGCACCGGGATGCCGAACCGCTCGGCCATCTCCATCAGCCGGACCGCCTTGCGGTAGCCCTCGGGGCGGGCCATGCCGAAATTGTGCTTCAGTCGGGATTCGGTGGTGGCGCCCTTTTCCTGGCCCATCACGCAGATCGGCTCGCCGCGGAAGCGGCCGAAGCCGCCGAGCAAGGCGGCGTCCTCGCCGAACTTGCGGTCACCGGCCAGCGGCGTGAACTCGGTGATCAGCCCGCTGACGAAATCGGTGAAATGCGGCCGCTGCGGGTGGCGCGCGACCATCGTCTTCTGCCAGGGCGTCAGATTGGCGTAGAGCTCGGCCAGCGCCTGGCCGGCCTTCTCCTCGATCCGGCTGACCTCCTCGCCGATGTCGGTGCCGGAGGCGGCCATCGCCCGGAGTTCATCGACCTTGGAATCGAGCTCGGCAACGGGCTTTTCGAAATCGAGGTAGCTGCGCATGGGATCCGGCATGGAAGAGCTGAAGGAAGAGCGCTGGGAGACGAAATCGGTTCGGCCTTCGGACCTGAAGCCGAAGGACTTCAGGAGCTTAGGGTACGATCGGTGCCCAGCCTCCAGGCATCGCGCCGGGATCGCGGGCAGGATGGCGCTCTTTCGGGGCAGACGGGCGCGAAGTCAAGCCGGCCGGGCGTCACGCCGGCGGATTTGGTTTCGGGAAGGTGTGAAGCGAGGTCAGGTCTCGGCCAGCGGGTGCAGGTCGCGCACCAGGCTCTTGAGCCGCTCCTCGACCACGTGGGTGTAGATCTGGGTGGTCGAGATGTCGGTGTGGCCGAGCAGGGTCTGGACGATGCGCAGGTCGGCGCCGTTG
Organism: Bradyrhizobium sp. SZCCHNRI3052; assembly: GCF_032484895.1. Classification (NCBI taxonomy): domain Bacteria; kingdom Pseudomonadati; phylum Pseudomonadota; class Alphaproteobacteria; order Hyphomicrobiales; family Nitrobacteraceae; genus Bradyrhizobium; species Bradyrhizobium sp. SZCCHNRI3052. The sequence continues at coordinate 107,439 of NZ_JAUETW010000012.1, forward strand.
TGCAGCAGATGGCTGGCGAAGGCGTGGCGCAGCACGTGCGGCGACACCAGCCGGGCCGGCAGGCCGCTCGCCACCGCGAGCTCCTTGAGGTCGCGGGCGAAGTGCTGGCGGGTGAGGTGGCCGCTCTCGCCGAACGACGGAAACAGCCATTTGCCGAAGGTGGCGCTGGCCTTCTTCTCCGGCTTCTGCCTGTCCAGCATCGCCAGATAGTCCGCCATCGCCTGGCGCGAGGCCTGGTTCAGCGGCACCAGCCGCTCCTTGTTGCCCTTGCCGCGCACCACGATCATGCGGGCGTCGTTGCGCGCCGCGCTGCGCGGCAGCGCCACCAGCTCGGAGACGCGCAGGCCGGTGGCGTAGAGCACCTCGAGCAGGCAATACAGGCGAAGCGCGCGCAGCCGCTGCGCCGGCGAAGCGTCCGCGCCCTCGCTCAGCTCCTTGGCGCGGGTCAGCATCCGGTCGACATCGCCGATCGACAGCACCTTGGGCAGCGGCCGGCCGCGTTTCGGGCCCGACAGGATGGCAGCGGGATCGTCGCTGCGGATGCGCTCGCTCAGCAGGAAGCGAAACAGGTGCCGCATCGCCGACAGCCGCCGCGCCACGCTGGAGGATTTGAAACCCCTGGTGTCGAGATCGGCGAGATAGTCGCGCAATGCCTGGGTGTCGGCCGTGGCGAAGCCGTTGGCCTTGCCGCCGAGAAATTCGGAGAGATCGGTGAGGTCGCGGCGATAGGCGTCCAGCGTGTTCTGACCGGCGCCCTGCTCGGCGGCCATCATGTCGAGGAACAGGCTCATCAGCCCGGCGTCGGAGGCCTTGACCTTCATGTCGTGAAATCCGCTGCGTCCGAGGCGATCGAATCACTACGAGGTATTCGTGCCGGCACGGCGAGCGGTGACTGCAAATCTGGCCGATATCGCGGCGCCCGGCCGCCTCAGACAACCGCAAAATTCTTAATCAATGCCCTGTGGCTTTTCGGTTCGTCGCAGCGGCGCCGCTCATCTCTTCTGGAACCTGTCGGGCGGGATCGTCACCGTCATCTCGCGCGGCTTCGGATTGACGAAATTCGCCAGCGCGTAGATCGCGCCATAGACCACGCCGACGATGACGGCGATGACGGTCAGGAAGCGGAACAGGCTGGGCATGTCGGTCGCGCAGGCCACCAGAAAGGGAACGGTTTCATCCAACATGTTCGCATCGGCCTTGCAAGCCCGTCGGGCAGACCGGGCAGCTCGCCTTGGCTCGGGGGGACGGAACAGGATGCCTTTGAAAGCAGCAGGGGCTGGGTTAGAAGCCTGGAGATGACCGACACGACGCAACCCGCACCCAGCCCAGCCGCTCCGGAGGCCGCGATTCTCGCAGGCCTCGGCAAGCGGCTGATCGTGCTGGTCGGCATGATGGGTGTCGGCAAGTCGACCGTTGGCCGGCGGCTCGCGGCGCGGTTGCGGCTGCCCTTCGTCGATGCGGACACCGAGATCGAGACCGCGGCCGGCATGACCATACCGGAAATCTTCGAGTCGCGCGGCGAGGACTATTTCCGCAACGGCGAGGCCAGGGTGATCGCCCGTCTGCTCGAAAATGGTCCGGCGGTGCTGGCAACCGGTGGCGGTGCCTTCATGCGCGAGGAGACGCGGCGGCGCATCCAGGAGAAGGCGGTCTCGGTGTGGCTCAAGGCCGATGCCGACGTGATCATGCGCCGCGTCCGGCGGCGGGCCGACCGGCCGCTGCTGCAGACCGCCGATCCGGAAGGCACGGTCGCTCGCCTGCTCGTCGAGCGCGAGCCGGTCTACCAGCTTGCCGATCTCACGATCTGCTCGCGCGATGTGCCGCATGATCGCGTTGTCGAGGACTGCATGGAGGCGCTGCAGGCGTTCTTCTCGCCACCGGAGACCGAGGCGGGGCCGGCCGGACCACAACCCGATCCAGTTCAACCCGATCCTCCGCAGGCGATGGGCGCGCTCCGATGACAGCACCACTGAAGCATTCCGATCCGATCATCGTCGACGTCGCGCTCGGCGAGCGCGCCTATGACATCGTCATCGGCCGCGGCGTGCTGGCTTCGCTCGGCCAGCGGATCGCCGCGCTGCGGCCCGGCGTGCGCACCGCCATCGTGACCGACCGCACCGTGGCCGCGCATTGGCTGAAGCCGGCCGAGGCGATCCTGGCGGAGGCGGGCATCCCGGCGTCCACGATCGTGGTCGAGGAGGGCGAGGGCTCCAAGACCTATGCCGGCCTGGAGAAGGTCAGCGAGGCGCTGATCGCTGCCAGGATCGAGCGCAACGATCTCGTCATCGCGCTCGGCGGCGGGGTGGTCGGCGATCTCGCCGGCTTCGCGGCCGCCATCCTGCGCCGCGGCGTCGATTTCGTGCAGGTGCCGACCTCGCTGCTGGCGCAGGTCGATTCCTCCGTCGGCGGCAAGACCGGCATCAATTCGCCCCAGGGCAAGAACCTGCTCGGCGCCTTCCACCAGCCGGTGCTGGTGATCGCCGACACCGCCGTGCTCGACACCCTGTCACCGCGCCAGTTCCGCGCCGGCTACGCCGAGGTCGCCAAATACGGCCTGCTCGGCGATGCCAGCTTCTTCGCCTGGCTCGAGGCCAACCATGCCGACATCGTCAAGGGCGGTGCGGCGCGTGAGCACGCGGTCGCGACCTCCTGTCGCGCCAAGGCGGCGATCGTCGCCCGCGACGAGCGCGAGACCGGCGACCGGGCGCTGCTCAATCTCGGCCACACCTTCGGCCATGCGCTGGAGGCCGTGACCGGCTTCTCCGATCGGCTGTTCCACGGCGAGGGCGTCGCGGTCGGCATGGTGCTGGCGGCGCAGTTCTCGGCCGAACTCGGCGTGCTGCCGCCCGACGACGTCGTCAGGATCGAGCGTCACCTTGCCGCGGTCGGTCTGCCGACCCATCTGCAGGACATCGCCGGCTTCGCCCAGGAGGGGATCGGCGACGCCGATCGGCTTTTGGCCTTGATGGCGCAGGACAAGAAGGTCAAGCGCGGCAAGCTCACCTTCATCCTGATGGAGGCCATCGGCCGCGCCGTCATCGCGAAGGACGTCGATCCGGCGCGCGTCCGCGACTTTCTCCAGGCCAAATTGCGCAGCAGAAGCTGATCCCGGGCTTTACGCCGTATTGAGCAGTGCCAACGGATCATCGGCGGCCTCCCTACAGAGCGACATCGGCGTCATGGACTGGTTCACACTCTCCGTCGTCATCCTCCTCCTCGCCGCCTCGGCCTTCTTTGCGCTGAGCGAGACCGCGCTGACCGGTGCCTCCCGCGCCTCGATGCTGCGGCTGTCGAAGCAGGGCAATCGCGATGCCGATGTGGTGTCGAGCCTGTTCGACATGCGCGAACGGCTGATCGGGGCCCTGCTGCTCGGCAACAACATCGCCAATATCGGCGCCTCCGCGCTGGCGACCGGTATTTTTACCGCCTGGTTCGGTGAGGTCGGCGTGCTCTACGCGACCGGCGTGATGACCGCGCTGGTCGTGATCTTTGCCGAGGTGCTGCCGAAGACGATCGCGATCAATGCGCCGGATCGCGTCTCGCTCGCGGTCGCCAGGCCGATGCGCGCGACTGTGTTCGTGCTCGGTCCGGTGCTTGCCGTGATCGAGGCGATCGTGCGCGGGCTGATGCGGCTGATCGGCTTCAAGGTCGGGGCCAATCAGCCGATCCTGTCGCCGACCGAACGCCTGCGCGGTGCCGTCGATCTGTTGCATCATGAAGGCAAGGTCGAGAAGCAGGACCGCGACATGCTCGGCGGCCTACTCGATCTGCGCGAATTGCAGGTGTCCGACGTGATGGTCCACCGCACCGAAATGGTGATGGTGAATGCGGACCTGCCGCAGGAGGAACTGGTGCGCGAGGTGCTCGCCACCGAGTACACACGCATCCCGCTGTGGCGCGGCACGCCAGAGAACATCATCGGCGTGCTGCATGCGAAGGACCTGCTGCGTGCGATTCGCGCCGCCGAGGGCGATGTGTCGCACATCGACGTTGCTTCACTGGCGCTCCCGCCGTGGTTCGTACCGGAGATGCGGTCCGTATCGGAACAGCTGAAGGCGTTCCGCCGGCGCAAGACGCATTTCGCGCTCGTGGTCGACGAGTATGGCGAGGTCGAAGGCATCGTCACGCTGGAGGATATTCTGGAGGAGATCGTCGGCGACATCTCCGACGAGCAAGATGTGCAGGTCGCGGGGGTGCGCGTGCAGCCGGACGGGTCCGTCGTCGTCGATGGCTCAGTGCCGATCCGCGATCTCAATCGCGCGATGGACTGGACGCTGCCCGATGAGGAAGCAACGACAGTTGCCGGTCTCGTCATTCACGAGGCGCGTTCGATCCCCGAGCGCGGCCAGAGCTTCACGTTCCACGGCTTCCGCTTTCGCGTGCTGCGCCGGGAGCGCAATCGCATCACCGCGCTGCGTATCGTACCGGTGCCGCGCGGCGAAACCGAGGAGGCGCGGCCGCGCCGTGCGGGCACGGCGTTCTAATTGGGGATCAAGCCTCGCCCGGCGCCTTCGCATGCAGCGCGAGCGCGTGCACCGAGCCGGCAAGTTCCGCTGCCAATGCGGCGTTGATCAGGCGGTGGCGATCGACACGGCTCTTGCCGGCGAAGGCCTGCGACACAATATACACGCGGAAATGGGTCTCACCGCTCGGCTGATGGCCCACATGGCCTTCATGCAGATGTGATTCGTCTTGAACATCGAGGCTTTCGGGCGAGAAAGCTTCGCGCAACTTATCGATGATAGCATCTCGGGTCCGCATGGTCTCTGGAAATACGCATCAAATTATTTTTCGTCAATCGGCGGTCCCCGCCTGAGGTATTCGCAATGTCAAGACTTGAAGCTTTTCGCGTTGCGTAGTCAAAGTCCGCCATGCCGATCGATTCAAACAAATTCTTCGACTCCATCCGCATCAAGCCCAAGAAACAGGCTGCGCGGCAGCCGGTGGTGCGCGAGGAGGCCCAGCCCTGTCAGTGGCCGGACTGCAAGAACAAGGGCTCGCATCGCGCGCCCAAGGGACGCGAGAACGCGCGCGAGTATTGGCACTTCTGTCTCGATCACGTGCGCGAGTACAACCAGTCCTACAATTTCTTCTCGGGGATGAACGCCGAAGCGGTCGCGCGCTATCAGAAGGATGCGCTGACCGGACACCGCCCGACCTGGAAGATGGGTGCCAACACGTCGGCCAAGCGCGGCACCGGCAGCGCCGAGGGCGATCTCGGCGATGCCGCCGATCCGTTCAGCGTATTCGCCGAGATCAACGGCCGCGGCAGTTGGCGTCCGGATCCCCGCTCGGCTCCCAAGGCCGAGACGCGCAAGGTCTTCAACGCCGAGCGCAAGGCGCTGCAGGTGATGGGCCTCGGTCCCGACGCGACGCTCGAGGATGTCAAGGTCAAGTACAAGGCGCTGGTGAAGCAGCACCATCCCGATGCCAATGGCGGCGACCGCTCCACCGAGGATCGCCTGATCGAGATCATCAAGGCCTACAACTACCTGAAGACGGTGGTGAAGGGCTGACGCGCGGCAGCGCGCGAGGCTGCCGCACGTCGCGTTGAAGGTATCAGGGCTTCGGCCCGATATAGGCCGAGCTCGGCCGGATCAACCGCCCGGTGCGCTGTTGCTCGCGGGCATGCGCCGTCCAGCCGGCGGCACGCGCCACCGCGAAGATCGGCGTGAACGCCTGGCGCGGAATCTTCAGCGCATCGAGCAGGATGGCGGTGAAGAACTCGACATTGGTGTCGAGCACGCGCTCCGGATTCTTCCGCCGCAGCGCTTGGCGAATGTAAGCCTCTACCTCGCTCGCAAAAGGCAGATCAGCCCCGCTGCCCGCCAGCCGCTCGATCGCGCTCTTGAGCACGTCGGCGCGCGGATCGCGCACGCGATAGATCCGATGCCCGAACCCCATCAGCCGCTCGCCACGGCCGAGCGCCGCGTCGACCCACGGCCTGATGTTGTCGCGCGTGCCGATCGCGTTGAGCATTTCCAGCACCGGCTCCGGCGCGCCGCCATGCAGCGGGCCGGTGAGCGCGCAATAGCCGGCGGTGACTGACGCGAACAGGTCGGCCTGGGTCGAGGCGACGACGCGCGCGGCGAAGGTCGAGGCGTTCATGCCGTGATCGCTGACGGTGACGAGATACGTGTCCAGCGCCGCCACCTCGCCGCTCTCGGGCGTGTCGCCGCGGACCATCCGCAACGTGTCTGCGGCGTGACCGGCGTCTGGATCGGGCGCGATCGGCCTCGCTCCCTGCGCGCGCTGGACCAGGGCGCCGGCAATCACCGGGCAGGCGCCGACGATCGTGGCTTCGTCGTCGAGCCCGGGTTCGGACCGCAGTGCCGCGACGGCGGCGCGGAAGCCGTCGATGATCGACAGGCCGGAGGTCGCGGCGAGCAGCTCGGGCAGCCGGGCAAAGGCACGCTCGCGGGCACGGCCAAGGCTGGCGCGGACCTCGGCCTCGCCGACGGTGCGCTTCGTCGCCGCGCTCCATAGCCGGGCGGTCACGCCCTCGAAGCCGCTGGCGGCGGCGAGATCGGCCACGTGCGCTCCGGCGATGATGAGCTCCCCCTGCTGGCCGTCGACGTGGCTGAGCACGGTCTCGGCGGCGGCGATGCCGTCGAGGCCGATCGGGGTCTTGCCGAGCTGGATGGTCATGGCGAGGGTCTCCTTCGAGAATGATCACGCTGACAAGATCCGCCCAGTCGACAACTTGATCAATCTTGATTAAGCTGATCAATATGAAAAAAGACAGTGGGCTTTACCTATCTGCCCGTGAAGCTTCGGCAGAGCTCGCGATCTCGCCGGCCACCCTCTACGCCTATGTCAGCCGCGGACTGGTCCGCTCCGAGCCGTCTCCGAATTCGCGCAGCAACCGCTATCGCGCCGAGGACATCCGAGCCCTGAAGGAAAGGCGCGCACCGGCCCCCGAGCCGCGCGCCTTCCGCAGCTTCGATGCGGACCTCCCCGTGTTCGATTCCGCCGTGTCGACGATCACCGAAGCCGGTCCGATCTATCGCGGCGTCAATTGCGTCGACTTGGCCGTGCGCGGCACGCTGGAACATGCTGCGACGCTGCTGTGGGACGTGACCGCGCTCGATCCGTTTGCGCCAGGCAACCTTCCGGCCGTGTCGGAGGAGATGGGTTTCATCGCCGATGCTGCGCGGCGCGCGGCGCCGATCGACCGCGCCATCGCGGTGCTGGCGCTGGCGACACATGCTGATCCCGCGGCTTTCAACCGCGCTCCCGACGGTCGGGCGCTGGTCGGCGCGCGCATCGTTCGGCTTGTGGTCGCAACCATGTTGAACCAGCCAGCGTCAGCCGACCCGCTCCATGTTCAGGTCGCGCGGAGCTGGGCGCCCGGACATGAACATGCGCCGGACCTGATCCGCCGCACCCTGGTGCTGCTGGCCGATCATGAGCTGAACGCGTCGACCTTCACCGTCCGTTGTGCGGCGTCGACGGGCCTCAGCCTCTACGATGCCGTCATCGCGGGTCTTGCGGCGCTCAAGGGACCGCAGCACGGCGGCGCCGGCGTCCTGGCGTCGCAACTGGTGAAGGCACTCATCGATCGCGATGTCGCGCCGCTGATCCGCGAGCGGGTGGCGCTCGGCGAGCGTTTCGCCGGTTTCGGCCACGGCGTTTACAAGCACGGCGACCCTCGCGCCATCTCGCTGCTGGAGGCGCTGACGCGCGCCGGTGCGCCGCGCAAATTCACCCGCGAGGTGCCCGAGCGGATCGCGGAAGCGACCGGCGAATTCGTGAACATCGATTACGCGCTGGCCGTGCTGGTTCACAGCCTGCGGCTGCCCGCGGGAAGCGAGCTGGCGCTGTTCGCGATGGCGCGCTGCGTCGGCTGGATCGCCCATGCCTGCGAGCAGCTGCAGTTCGGCCGCCTGATCCGGCCGCGCGCCCGCTACACCGGACCCATCCCGGGGCGCGGCGCTACCCTGGAGACGCTCTAGCGACCGCCGTCCGCCTATTCCGCCGTGCCGGCCGCCAGCTGAGTTTCGCGTCGCTTCCGCACGAGCCACAGCACGAGCCAGACCACGATCGTGCCCGCGACAGTCGCGATGATCCAGGTGGACTTGGCGATATGGCTATGATGCGGAATGCCGCCATAACGGTGCAACAGCTGCACGGCGAACACTCCGGGCAGGACATGGGCGCCGGCCCACAGCACGATGGCAGGGATGTTCACGGCGTAGAAGCGGGGCGGAGGGATGTCGAGCGCGCCGGCCGTGATCGGTACGACGGCGCGGATCGGCGCGATAAAGCGGGCGAAGAAGATCGCCAGGGTGCCGAAACGGTGGAACAGGGCCTCGCTCTGCGCCACCAGGCGCGGATAGTTCGAGAACGGCCAGCTCGTCAAGATCTCGCGCTGCCTGCGATGGCCGACCCAGAACGCCCCGCCGTCCCCCAGCACCGCGCCCAGGATCGCCGCCGCCAGCACCCACTGCAGGGTCAGCTCGCCGCCCGGAATCAATGCGCTCAGCGCCAGGATGATGGTCGTGCCTGGAACCACCGAGCCCACGATCGGGATCGCCTCCAGCAGGGCGGCCAGAAACAGGGTGAGATAAGCCAGTCCCGCATGCGCTGAGACGAAGGCAATGAGGGGATCAAGCAGATGGGCCACGCGGTTCCTGTTGGTGCAGAGGGTGGGCGGGGAGCTCCTCGATAAGTAGGAACCCCGGCTCCGGGTGCCACGTCGAGATCCTGGGAAGAGCCGGTGGGCGGAAAGGTGGCACGATTCGCAGGGCAGCCTTTCGAAAACGGCCACTCATACCTATCTCGATGATATAACGACGGAACTTTGATCAAGGCTTAGGCTTCTGCCCGCGCGTGCTCTCTGCTAGGCTGGCGTCGAAGCCCTTCAACCGCAGCCAAACATGAAATCTGGTTTCGGGAATGCCCGGGACCTCGGAGGATGAATGACGACCGCCGCTACGACCAATGCGCAGGAGATGACCGGTGTGCCCGACATGAAGGTGTCGGTGCGGCAGGTGTTCGGGATCGACAGCGACCTTGAGGTGCCGGCCTTTTCCGCAAGCGACCCGCATGTTCCCGAAGTCGACGCCGACTACCGCTTCGACCGCGCCACCACCCTTGCGATCCTGGCTGGCTTCGCCAAGAACCGCCGCGTGATGGTGACTGGTTACCACGGGACGGGCAAGTCGACTCATATCGAGCAGGTCGCGGCGCGACTCAATTGGCCCTGCGTGCGCGTCAACCTCGACAGCCATATCAGCCGCATCGACCTCGTCGGCAAGGACGCGATCGTGGTGAAGGACGGCAAGCAGGTCACCGAATTTCGCGACGGCATCCTGCCCTGGGCGCTGCAGCACAACGTCGCGCTGGTGTTCGACGAATATGATGCCGGCCGCCCCGACGTGATGTTCGTGATCCAGCGCGTGCTCGAAGTGTCGGGCCGCCTGACCCTGCTCGACCAGAACAAGGTCATCAAGCCGCACCCGGCGTTCCGTCTGTTCGCGACCGCCAACACCATCGGGCTCGGCGACACTTCGGGCCTCTATCACGGCACCCAGCAGATCAACCAGGGCCAGATGGATCGCTGGTCGATCGTCACCACGCTCAACTACCTCGCCCATGACGAGGAGGTCGAGATCGTGCTGGCCAAGGCCAAGCACTATCAGAACCCGCAGGGTCGCGACACCGTCAACAAGATGGTGCGGCTCGCCGACCTCACGCGCAACGCCTTCGCCAATGGCGATCTGTCGACGGTGATGAGCCCGCGCACGGTGATCACCTGGGCCGAGAACGCCGAGATCTTCAGTGACATCGGCTTCGCCTTCCGTGTGACGTTCCTCAACAAGTGCGACGAGCTCGAGCGTCCGCTGGTCGCGGAATTCTATCAGCGCTGCTTCAATGCGGAGCTGCCGGAATCCTCCATCAACGTGGCGCTGAGCTGACACACCGGCGTCGTTCTGGCCTCGGGCCGGGACCCATACGCCGCGGCCTCTCTCGTCGGGTGATGCGGGAGAGCGAGTGCGAACAAACGAACGCCGGTGGTTATCGGGCCTGGCGTTCGCCGGGACGATAGCCGCAGGAATCAGATGACCACACCGAGCAACAAGCCCCGTCCTGGCGTCAAGGAAGCACCGACCGAACCTTTCAAGAGGTCGGTCACGGGGTGCCTGCGCGCGATCGCCAGGGCGCCTGAGCTCGAAGTCTCCTTCGCGGCCGAGCGTCCCGGCCTCGCGCCGGGCAAGGCCCGGCTGCCGGAGCCGGCGCGCAAGATGACCAAGCGCGACGCCGCCGTCGTGCGCGGCCATGCCGACTCGATCGCACTGAAGCTCGCCTGCCATGATCCGAAGATCCATCGCAAGCTGATCCCGGGCAATCCGCAGGCGCGTGGCGTGTTCGAGGCGGTCGAGCAGGCGCGTGTCGAGGCGATCGGTGCAAAACGCATGGCCGGCGTCGCCAAGAATCTCACGGCGATGCTCGACGACCATTTCCATCGCGGCAAGTATGACGAGATCACCGACCGCGCCGACGCACCGCTGTCGGATGCGCTGGCGATGCTGGTGCGCGAGCGGCTGACCGGCATGGCGCCGCCGAACGCGGCGCGCAAGGTGGTCGATCTCTGGCGTCCGTTCCTGGAGGACAGGATCGGCCAGCGCCTCGATGAACTCGGCCGTTTCACCGAGGACCAGGCCAAGTTCGGCGACCTGGTTCACGATCTGCTCTCGGCGCTGGATCTCGGCGACGAGCGCAACGCGGATTCGGAAGAGGACGAGGACAACGACGACAATCGCGATGGCGACAATGAGCAGTCCGGCGCCGAGGGCTCGCCGGATTCCGACGCTGCCCAGGAGATGAGCGCCGACCAGGCGCAGACGACGTCGGACGAGATGTCGGAGAGCGCGATGGAGGCGGCCCAGGCCTCGGCGTCTGACACGCTCGACGACGGCGAACTCGGCGACGACGAGACGCCGGGCGAGGCGACGCGTCCGAACCGCGGCGGCGCCAACGAGCCGCGCGGCCCCGAATATCACGCCTTCGCGCCGAAATTCGACGAGGTCATTGCCGCGGAAGACCTGTGCGACCATGACGAGCTGGAGCGGTTGCGCTCCTATCTCGACAAGCAGCTCGCGCATCTGCAGGGCATCGTGGCGCGGCTCGCCAACCGGCTGCAGCGCCGGCTGATGGCGCAGCAGAACCGCGCCTGGGAGTTCGATCTCGAGGAGGGCATCCTCGATCCGGCGCGGCTGTCGCGCGTCGTCATCGACCCCTATCAGCCGTTGTCATTCATGCGCGAGAAGGAAGCGACCTTCCGCGACACCGTGGTGACGCTGCTGCTCGACAATTCCGGCTCGATGCGTGGGCGGCCGATCACGGTGGCCGCGACCTGCGCCGACATTCTCGCGCGCACGCTGGAGCGCTGCGGCGTCAAGGTCGAGATCCTCGGATTCACGACGCGGGCATGGAAGGGCGGACAGTCGCGCGAGGCGTGGCTTGCCGCCGGCAAGCCGGCCAATCCCGGCCGCCTCAACGACCTCCGCCACATCATCTACAAATCGGCCGATGCGCCGTGGCGGCGGGCGCGCAAGAATCTCGGTCTGATGATGCGCGAGGGGTTGCTGAAAGAGAACATCGACGGCGAGGCGCTCGACTGGGCGCACAAGCGCCTGCTCGGGCGTGCCGAGCAGCGCAAGATCCTGATGATGATCTCGGACGGTGCGCCGGTCGATGACTCCACGCTGTCGGTCAATCCCGGTAACTATCTCGAGCGGCATCTGCGCCACATCATCGAGGAGATCGAGACCCGCTCGCCGGTCGAGCTGATCGCGATCGGCATCGGCCACGACGTCACGCGTTACTACCGTCGCGCGGTGACCATCGTCGATGCCGAGGAGCTCGGTGGCGCCATCACCGAGAAGCTCGCCGAATTGTTCACCGAGACCCACGCGGCGCCGCAGCCTGCGCCGGGGCAAAAGCGCAGGCTGCATTCGTAAGCGGCCGTCGGCCGGCTGCGTGCCTCCTCCGGCTCGGAGGAGGTGGGGGAGGGGGCTCCGCTAACGATGTCGCTGCAGGCGATTGCCGACCGCAGGCGCTTTCTCGCGCTGACCATCGGCGGAGTGTCGGCATTCGCATGGTCCAAGACGGCTTTTGCGCAGCTTGCGCCGGCGCCGGTTCGCAGACGCGTCACCATCGACGAGCACTCCGTCACATCGGCGGTCAAGATCGAGGTCAACGCGCGACCGCTGCCCTCGTTCGACCTCCGCGATCGGACGCATCTGCGCTTCGGGATGCTGCAATATCGCAGCGGCGTGGCGCTGACCTCGTCCTTTCCCGGCTTCGGCGGCCTGTCCGGCATCCGGCTCGATGCCAAGGGTGAACGCTTCCTCGCGGTCAGCGACAAGGGCGGCTGGTTCACTGGCCGCATTGCCTATTCCGGCCGCGAGATCGCGGGGCTCGCCGATGTCGAAGCGGCGCCGCTGCTTGGTCTGGACGGACGTCCCATCACCGATCGCGGTTGGTATGATTCCGAGTCGCTCGCGCGCGATGGAGACATCGTCTATGTCGGCCTCGAACGCGTCAACCAGCTCTTGCGCTACGACTTCGCCAAGGGTGGAACCGGCGCGCGCGGCGAGATCGTGCCGCTGCCGCCAGCCGCCAAGCGGCTGCCCCACAACAAGGGACTGGAGGCGTTGGTGGTCGTGCCGAAGGGCCTGCCGCTCGCCGGCACCCTGATCGCGCTCTCCGAGCGCGGTCTGGACCCGAACGGCAATCTGCTGGCCTTCCTGATCGGCGGACCGGCCGCGGGACAGTTCAGCATCGTTCGCAGCAACGACTTCGACGTCAGCGATGCCGTGCTGCTGCCGTCGGGCGATCTTCTGGTACTCGAACGCAAGTTCTCGCTGTTCAACGGGGTCGGCATTCGAATCCGCCGGCTGACGCTGGCGCAGATTGCGCCGGGCGCGCTGGTCGATGGTCCGGCGATCTTCTCCGCCGATCTCGGCCAGGAGATCGACAATCTCGAGGGCATCGATGCGCATGTGACGCCGGAGGGCGAGACCGTGCTGACGCTGGTGTCCGACGACAACTTCTCGATGATCCAGCGCACGCTCCTGCTGCAGTTCACGCTGATGGAGTGAGCTGCGACGCCGCTGCGGCGGCTCGCGTTGACCGCGGCTCGTCCATGATCGACACTCGCGGCCATCAGATCATCGCGTCAACCGTCACAACCTGGAACTCAGCATGAGCGCCCTGTTCACTCCGATCAAGCTGCGCAGTCTCGAACTCGCCAACCGCATCATGGTGTCGCCGATGTGCCAGTACTCGGCCGAGAATGGCGCGGCCAATGACTGGCACTTCACCCACATCAACACGCTGGCGCTGTCGGGCGCGGCGATGTTCTGCATCGAGGCGACGCATGTCGAGCCGATCGGGCGCATCACTCCCGGCTGTCTCGGGTTGTGGGACGACGTGACGGAAGCTGCGCTGAAGCCGATCCTGGCCTCGGTTCGCAAACATGCGAAGGCTGCGGTTGCGATGCAGCTCGCCCATGCCGGCCGCAAGGGCTCCAGCCACAAGCCGTGGGATGGCGGACAGCAGATTCCGCTCGCGGACGGCGGATGGCAGACGGTCGCGCCGTCGGCCCTGCCGCACAAGGAGGGCGAGCTCGCGCCGGAGGCGCTCGATCTCGCGGGCCTGGCCCGCATCCGCGATGCGTTCGTTTCCGCATCGCAACGGGCGGCGCGCCTCGGCATCGACGCGATCGAGCTCCACGGCGCGCATGGCTATCTGTTGCATCAGTTTCTGTCGCCGATCGCCAACCAGCGCACCGACAGCTACGGCGGGTCTCTGGAGAATCGCATGCGCTTTCCGCTCGAAGTCTACGATGCGGTGCGCGCCGTCTTCCCTGCGGACAAGCCGGTCGGCATGCGTGTCTCGGCCACCGACTGGGTCGACGGCGGCTGGGATCTCGAGCAGACCATCATATTTGCGCAAGCGCTGAAGCACCGCGGCGCCGATTGGATCGACGTCTCCTCGGGCGGCGTGTCGCCGTTGCAGAAGATCACGCTCGGACCCGGCTATCAGGTGCCGTTCGCCGCGGCCGTGAAACAGGCGACGGGGCTTCCCACCATTGCGGTCGGTCTCATCACGCAGGCGCAGCAGGCCGAGGAGATCGTGGCCTCGGGCAAGGCCGACATGGTCGCGCTGGCCCGCGGCATGCTCTATGACCCGCGCTGGGGCTGGCACGCGGCAGCAGAGCTCGGCGGACAAGTCGCCGCACCTCCGCAATATTGGCGCTCGCAGCCGTCGACGCAGAAGGAGCTGTTCGGCAAGACGACGTTCGGCGCACGCTGACCGCTCGCTTCCGGGTGTGATCGCTTGCCCCGGCAGTCAATTCCAGGTAGCGTGCGAAGGTGGTGCCGCGTGTGGCGGGTCATGGCAAGCGATGTTCGCCGAGCGGTTAGCGACAGACCAGGATCTCAGTAGCACCTCCAAGCGCGCCGGAGTCTGGCGCCGGCTTGGCGCGTTGCTGATCGACATGGTGGCCATCGCGGCCATTCTGCAGGTCTGCGCGTTGGTCCTTTTTCCGCTGAGCCACGGCCGCGTTCAGTTTGCCGACGGCATCTATGCCATCAGCTGCAGGAAGCTTGACGCGATCCCGTCCGGGGTCGCCGTGCCCGCCGATCTCAAGCCCAACCGGATCGTCGATTGCACAAACAGCGTGTTCGGCCTGCCCTCTGCCCGCATGGTGCGGGTCGCGCAGGTCACGCGGGACGGTCCGTTCACCAAGGAAGTCCACGTCGACAGCATGCTCGATGCGGAGGGCACTCCGGTCAAGGGACTCTCGCTCGGGATTTTCCTGCTGCCGCTGTTGCTGGTTCTGCGCGCCATATTCGACACGGCCGCCGGCACGCCCGGCCGAAGGATTTGTCGTATTCGTCTGGCGAGCGCCGATTGCAGTGCAGTGACGAATGCCGCGGCCGGGCGGCGTTACGGCCTGCTGCTCTTGGTCGTGAGTCCAGCGCTGATCTGGTCGGTCGTGGTATCATTCCTGGACATCGCCGCGTTGCCGGCATCCTTGCTCATTGGCGTGACGCTCGCATCGTATTGTCCGCTGCTGATCGTCGGCCTCGCTGCATGGCGGCAAGTCTACATGCGAAGGGACAGCTGGTACGACCAGTTCGCAACCACTGCCGTCTATTGCGTTGATCGCGGGTGGGCAAGTGCCGAGCCGTCAACTCCGCTCTCGCCCGCGCCGTTGAGCCCGCAGCGGAGCTACCTTGCCCGGCACTGGCGCGGTGAGCTGTCCTTGCCCGTGTCGTACTGGGTCAACGGAGCACTGCTCGGGGTGATTGCGACGCTCGCGATCGAAGTCGTGACCGCGCTGGTCGCGCAGCAGGGATTCGATGCGCAGCCGCTGCCGGCGCTCGTCCTGATGTGCGTGATATGGCTCTGCATCTTGTTGTTCACGCTTTGGCAGACCGTTGGCATCTGGCGCTCGTCGACGCGCTATAGCGGTGGCGACAACGGCGCGTGGGGCGGCCTGGCGAAGATCATGGTCGCGCTCGGCGTCGGAATCTCGGTTTGGCATTTCTTCACGCAAGGCCTGCCGCGGATCGCAGGCATTGCCGAAATCGTCGCCGGCGACAGCTCTCTGGGACCGCACCAATTCAAGGTCCTCGCCTCTGGCGAAATGCTGGAATTCACCGGTGGCATCAAGTACGGCACGGCCAAGGAGCTCGAAGGTTTCCTGAACGCGATGTCGGAGGTCAAGACGGTGCGGCTCGATTCGGCCGGCGGCCGCATCCGCGAGGCGCAACGGATGTCCGACCTGATCAAGGCGCGCGGATTGTCGACCCTGGTCGAGAAGCAATGCCTGTCGGCCTGCACCATTGTCTTCTTGGGCGGCAAGGACCGCATCGTCGTGTCAGATGCACGGCTCGGTTTCCATCAGCCCTCCTATCGCGGAATCACCGCTGCCGAGCGCAGCCGGACCATAGCGATCGAGGAGGAGCGGCTGCAGAACCTGGGGCTGTCCCGCGCCTTTGCCGAACGCGCCAATATGGCGGAGCCGAGCTCGATGTGGTTTCCTGACCATGCCGAACTGCTCAGGGAGCATGTCGCGACCCGCCTCGTGCCTGCGACCGCAACTGCCGCGGCTGCGTCGGCAACGAAGGTTCGAACCATCGCGGTGGATGGCGCCGCCCCGAACAGCGAGCAGTCGGCCGCACCTGCCCCGCCGCGGCCCACGGTTTACCTGCCGCCGGACCTCGTGCAGCGACTCCAGTCGGAGAAACCTCCCGGTCGCTTTCCATCACCCATGACGGGCCTCAAATAGCCGCGAGCTGCGCTGACGTGTGCTCGCCCCTCAAACAGTCGGTGATTGTCGGCGTCTCATGACGTGCTAGACTTCGCAGACCACGTGCGGCGATGCCGACTCGTCTGGTCGTGTTTCGTCTCGCGTGACGATGAGCGCATCACGAAGATGCGCCGCAATACAAACGCGAGAGGAAAGCGCTATGGAAATCGGATATTTCACGATGCCCTCGCATCCGCCGGAGTGCGGATTGAAGGAAGGGCAGGAATGGGATCTGCAGGTCCTGCGGTGGCTCGACGAGCTCGGCTATCAGGAAGCCTGGATCGGCGAGCATCACACCGCGCCCTGGGAGCCCCACCCGGCACCCGATCTCATTCTGGCGCAGGCCTTCCGTGAAACCAAGAACATCCGGCTCGGGCCCGGCGGTTTCCTGCTGCCCTATCATCACCCGGCCGAGCTCGCCAATCGCGTCGCGATGCTCGATCACCTCTCCGACGGCCGGCTCAATTTCGGCATTGCCGCATCCGGCCTGCCGAGCGACTGGGCGATGTTCAACGTCGACGGCATGAGCGGCCAGAACCGCGAGATGACGCGCGAGGCGCTGGAGATCATCCTGAAGATGTGGTCCGAGGACGCGCCATGGACGTACAAGGGCAAGTACTGGACGGTGACCAAGCCCGACGTGATGTTCGACTTCCTCAAGCCGCACATCAAGCCGGTGCAGGCGCCGCATCCGCCGATCGGCGTCGCCGGCCTGTCGAAGAACTCCGATACGCTGAAGCTCGCCGGTGAACGTGGCTTCATCCCGATGAGCCTCAACCTCAACCCCGCCTATGTGTCGTCGCACTGGGACTCGGTCGAGGCCGGCGCCGCCAAGTCCGGTCGCAAGCCCAGCCGCAGCGATTGGCGGCTGGTGCGCGAGGTGTTCGTCGCCGATACGGACGAGGAAGCCTGGCGTTTGTCCTCCGGCGACATGATGGGACGGATGATGGGCGAGTACTTCCTGCCCCTGCTCGGTCATTTCGGCTTCAAGGACTATCTGAAGCACTCACCCGACGTGCCCGATTCCGACGTGACGGTGGACTATTGCGCCAGGCGCAACTGGATCGTCGGCTCGCCGGCGACGGTGACCGAGAAGATCGAGAAGATCTGGCATGAGGTCGGCGGCTTCGGCACCCTGTGCGTGTTCGGCTTCGACTACAAGCACAAGCCGGAAGCCTGGCACAACTCGCTGCGCCTGTTGAAGCAGGAGGTGATGCCGAGATTGAGCCACCTCAATGCCGGCCTCACCAAGGCCGCCTAGTCTCTCTTGGCGCCAGCATTCACCCTCCCTTTCGGGCAATGCTGGCGTCAAAAGAAATGTAGCTAAAATTTTCGCGCGAGTGCAGCTTCAGATTTGACGTTTGGGTGACGGTCTTGCCGTTAGGACGGATCCAGGCGTCGAATCCGCCGCATGCGTGTGGCGGTCTGACATTGGGGGCAGGTCATGCGGTTTCGCGTCAGGAAGTTTGCCCATATCCTCGAACGCTCGGGTCTGGCTCTGGCGGGCGCCGCCTGCGGCGTCTTCGTCGGGGCCCATGTCGGCTCCAGCGTTCCGTTGCTGACCACGCAGGGCTTCCTGATCGTGATGATGCTGTCTGGGGCACTGGGCTTCTATCTCGGCATCGACACGCCGCAACTGCCTTTTCATCCTCATGAGGAGAACTCACCGGCGGAGGCGAAGATCGATACGGCCGAATTTCTGAGCGCCGTCGGGACCTTCCTCGCAACCCTCACGGCGTTCTTCGCCGTTGCCATCATCATCCTGCGCGAAGATCCGCACATCGTCTGGACGTCGCTGATCATGGTCGGCTGGATCATCGGCGTGATCATGCAGATCGTTTCCGGCGCGATCGCCCGTCTGCGGCGCTGATTTTCCCTGTTCAATTTTTGGGCTAACGCTGTCGCGAGTTTCATCTTGCGGCGGCGATTGCGATCGTGTGAGCCTTTGCATCAGGGGCTCGACCTGTGATGCCGCGTCGCTCGTGGGCGCATTGCGCGACTGACACAGGTCCTGGCGGCGTTTCCAAAGCGTTGCCCGCGGTCGTATTGGAGCCGTTCTACAGCGCTGCGCGCGGACGATCCAACAGTCCATGCGCCCAGAGCAGGCATCACATCAGAAGCCGCATGGCGATATCGCGCACCTTGGCGCGCTTGATGCATCGCGGCCGGCAATGACATTTGGGAAGTTCATCATGTTGAAACGGGTGCTGCTGGGTGTGGTCATTGGCTGCGGACTGTCCGCGGCGCAAGCGGAGGAGCCGAAGGTCGGCGGCGTGGTCAACGCGGTGATCCAGCCCGAGCCGCCCGGCCTGATGCTGGCGATGGTCCAGAACGGCCCGACGCAGATGGTGTCCGGCAACATCTTCGAGGGCCTGCTGCGCTACAGCCCGAAGCTGGAGCCGCTGCCCGGCCTCGCCGAAAGCTGGACCATCAGCCCGGATGCCAAGGTCTACACCTTCAAGCTCAAGAAGGGCGTGACCTGGCACGACGGCAAGCCGTTCACGTCGGCCGACGTGCTGTTCTCGATCGACATGCTGAAGCAGACGCATGCGCGCGCTCGCAACAACCTCGCAATTGTCGAGAAGGTCGAGGCGCCGGATGATCTCACGGTGGTGTTCACGCTGAAGGAGCCGTTCGGTCCCTTCATTGGCATCTTCGAGGTTGGCTCGATGCCGATGGTGCCGAAGCACCTGTATGAAGGCACCGACTACAAGACCAATCCGTACAACAATGCGCCTGTTGGCACCGGCCCCTTCATGTTCAAGGAATGGCAGAAGGGATCCTTCATCCGGATGGTGAAAAATCCGAACTACCATGAGAAGGGCAAGCCCTATCTCGACGAGGTCTACTGGCAGATCATTCCCGACGCCGCCGCGCGCGCGGTTGCCTTCGAGACCGGCAAGGTCGACGTGCTGCCGGGCGGCTCGATCGAGAATTTCGACGTGCCGCGCGTCTCCAAGCTGCCGGGCGCCTGCGTCACCGGGGCCGGCTGGGAGTTCTTCTCGCCGCTGTCGTGGATGTGGCTCAACAACCGCAACCCGATCCTGGCCAACAAGAAGGTGCGCCAGGCGATCATGTATGCCATCGATCGCGACTTCGCCAAGGACGTGATCTGGAACGGCCTCGGCAAGGTCGCAACCGGTCCTTCGGCATCGACCATCAAGTTCTATTCCGACGACGTGCCGAAATATCCGTACGACCCGGCCAAGGCCAAGGCGCTGCTCAAGGAGGCCGGCTACAAGGGCGAGAAGATTCGCATGCTGCCGCTCGCCTATGGCGAGACCTGGCAGCGCTGGGGCGAGGCGGTGAAGCAGAACCTTCAGGACGTCGGCATGAACATCGAGACGATTGCGACCGACGTGCCCGGCGGCAACCAGAAGATCATGGAGTGGGACTACGACATCGCCTTCACCTATCTGTATCAGTACGGCGATCCGGCGCTCGGCGTGTCCCGCAACTACATCACTTCTGCGATTGCCAAGGGCCAGCTGTTCAACAATGTCGAGGGCTATTCCAATCCGGAGGTCGACAAGCTGTTCGCGGAGGGCGCCACGGCGCCGACCGACGCCAAACGCAAGGAGGCCTATGACAAGGTGCAGAAGGTATTGGCTGAGGACGTGCCCGTGGCCTGGCTGCTCGAGCTCCAGTTCCCGACCATCACCAAGTGCAAGGTGAAGAACCTGATCACCACCGGCATCGGCGTCAACGACGGCTTCCGAGACGCTTGGCTCGACAAATAGCGGTGCACTCCGGGGCGCGGCCATGATCCCCGCGCTCCGGTGTTTCGCTGTCCTGCCGAGCTGACCTTCACGGACCTTTCATGCTCTCCTTCATCGCCCAGCGCGTCGTGAAAGGCGTCATCGTCCTTCTCGCCATCATCGTGCTGAATTTCTTCCTGATCCGGCTGGCGCCGGGCGATCCGGCCGTGGTCATGGCCGGCGAGGCCGGTGCCTCGGACCAGATCTTCGTGGCGCAGTTGCGCGAAAAATTCGGCCTCGACCGTCCGCTGCCGGAGCAGCTCCTCATCTACGTCAAGGGTATCGCCAGCCTGGATCTCGGCTTCTCGTTCCGCCAGCAGGCGCCGGTCGCCAGGCTGATCGCCGAGCGATTGCCGGCGACCCTGCTGCTGACGCTCACGGCGTTCGCGATCTCGCTCGGTCTCGGCATCCTGTTCGGCGCGCTCGCCGCGCGCTTCGCCGGCACGTTCCTCGATACTGCAATTACCGTGCTCGCGTTGATCTTCTACGCGACGCCGCTGTTCTGGATCGCGCTGATCGCGATCCTGCTGTTCTCGGTCTGGGTCGATTGGCTGCCGAGCTTCGGCTATGAAACGGTCGGTGCCGGCTATACGGGAGTCCGCCACGCGCTCGACGTCGCCGCACATCTCGCGATGCCGGCTGCGACGCTCGGCCTGTTCTTCATGGCGACCTACACCCGCATGACCCGCGCTTCGATGCTCGAGGTCAAGCGGCTCGACTTCGTCAAGACCGCGCGCGCCAAGGGCCTGCGTGATGGCGTCATCCTGCGCCGCCACGTGCTGCGCAACGCGCTGCTGCCGGTGGTGACGCTCGCCGGCGTCCACGCCGGAACGCTGGTCGGCGGCGCGGTATTGACCGAGACCGTGTTCGCCTGGCCCGGCATCGGCCGGCTGATGTACGACGCGCTGATCCAGCGCGACTACAATCTGCTGCTCGGCGTCTTCGTGGTCTCCTCGGCCATGGTGCTGATCTTCAACCTCGTCACCGACCTCGTCTATCGCCTGGTCGATCCGCGCATCGAGTACGCGTCATGAGGCAGTTCTGGCGCACCATGCTGCGCAGCCCGAGCGGCATCATCGGGCTGATCATCCTCGCTCTGGCGATCGTCGTCGCGGTGGCCGGCCCGTTCTACTTTCCCAACTCGCCGTGGCGCATGGTGCAGCGGCCGTTCGTTCCGCCGTTCACGCTGTCGAAGGTCCCGCTCGGCACCGATGCGCTCGGCCGCGACGTGCTCGCCGGCCTGATCTTCGGCGCGCGCGTCTCGCTGCTGGTCGGCCTCGTCTCAACATTGGTGGCGTTGATCGTCGGCGTGCCGCTCGGCGCCATCGCCGGCTATTTCGGCGGTCGGGTCGATGACGCGCTGATGCGCTTTACCGAGTTCTTCCAGACCATCCCGAGTTTTGCGCTCGCGATCGTACTGGTCGCGATCCTGCAGCCCTCGATCTACTCGATCGTGGCCGCCATCGGCCTCGTCAGCTGGCCGCCGGTGGCGCGCCTCGTCCGCGGCGAGGTGCTGAGCCTGCGGACCCGCGAATATGTCCAGGCCGCGATCGTCACCGGCCAGCGCAATGCCTGGATCATCTGGCGCGAGATCCTGCCCAATGCGCTGTCGCCGGTGATCGTGCTCGCCTCGCTGATGGTCGCGACCGCGATCCTGCTGGAATCCTCGCTGTCGTTCCTCGGCCTTGGCGATCCCAACCTGATCTCCTGGGGCTACATGGTCGGCGCCGGCCGCACCGTGATACGCCAGGCGTGGTGGATCACGGTGTTTCCAGGCGTTGCGATCCTGCTGTCGGTGCTCGGCCTCAATCTGATCGGCGAGGGACTGAACGATGCGCTCAACCCGCGCCTGTCACGCGAGGGCAGGTGAGCCGTGGCTGATCCCGTCGTTAGCATCAGGAATCTGCGCATTGCGCTTCCGACAGGCGCGGAGCGCGCCCATGCGGTCGACGGTGTCTCGTTTGATCTCACGGCGGGCAAGATCGTCTGCGTGGTCGGCGAATCCGGCTCCGGCAAATCGATGTGCGCGCATGCGCTGCTCGGGCTGCTGCCCGATACAGTGAAGGTCGAGAGCGGTGAGGTTCGCTTCGAGGGGCGCGACCTGCTTGCCATCGATGAGGACAGCTGGCGCGATCTGCGCGGCCGCCGCATCGCGATGGTGTTCCAGGAGCCGATGACCGCGCTCAATCCGTTGATGCGGATCGGCGAGCAACTGATGGAGGTGTTCGAGGCGCATGGTCTGCTGAGCCCCCGCGAGCGCCGCGCCAAGGCGCTGGCGCTGGTGCGCGAGGTCGGCCTGCCCGATCCCGAACGGAGCATCCGCGCCTATCCTCATCAGCTCTCCGGCGGCCAGCGCCAGCGTGCGATGATCGCGATGGCGCTGGCGCTCGAGCCTGCCGTACTCGTCGCGGACGAGCCGACCACCGCGCTCGACGTGACGACGCAGGCGCAGATCCTTAAGCTGATCCGCAACCTGCAGGCCAGCCACAACATGGCGGTGATGTTCATCACCCATGATTTCGGCGTCGTCGCCGACATCGCCGACCAGGTCGTTGTTCTGCGCCATGGCAAGGTGGTGGAGGAGGGCACGGCCGCCGCCGTGCTCGGCCAGCCGCAGCACGACTACACCAAGGCGCTGCTCGCGGCCGTGCCGTCGTTCGACCCGCCACCGCGTCAATCACGCGAGGCTGCTCCTCGGGCGGTGGAGGTGATCGGCCTCGACAAGACCTATGTGACGCCGACCGGCTGGTTCCGCCCGAAGCGCGAGACGCGCGCCGCGAATGCGGTCAATTTCGCGATCCACCAGGGCGAGACGCTCGGACTCGTCGGCGAGTCCGGCTCGGGGAAGTCATCCGTTGCGCGTCTGGTGATGCGGCTGATCGAGGCCGATCGCGGCACGGTGCGGATCGGCGATGTCGATCTCACGGCGCTGGAGGGTCGCGCCTTGCGCGCGCAGCGTCATCGCATCCAGATGATTTTCCAGGATCCGTTCGCCTCGCTCAACCCGCGCCGCAAGGTCGGCCGCATCATCGCCGACGGCATGGTCGCGCGCGGCACGCCGCTCGACGCGGCGCTGAAGCGCGCCCAGGAGCTGCTCGGCATGGTCGGGCTCGACGCCGGCGCCATCGGCCGCTATCCGCACGAATTCTCCGGCGGCCAGCGTCAACGCATCGGCATTGCGCGCGCGCTCGCGCTGGATCCGGAGATCATCGTCGCGGACGAAGCAGTGTCGGCGCTCGATGTGTCAGTCCAGGCGCAGGTGTTGCGGCTGCTGGAAGATTTGAAGGCGCGCCTTGGTCTGTCGATGCTGTTCATCACGCATGACCTGCGGGTGGCCGCGCAGATCTGCGATCGGATCGCCGTCATGCAAAAGGGCGAGATCGTCGAGCTGAAGCCGACCGCGGCGCTGTTCGCCAATCCCGAACACGCCTATACGCGCGAGCTGCTCGCTGCCGTTCCCGGCCGCAAGCACGGTACGGCGTGATTTGCGAAAGCCGGCCGCCGGCCGGAACCAGGGAGCATCGTGCTGGGTCGGGTTCAAATGCTTGCAACATCTTCGGCGTATTTGGATTATAATAAGACTGGACCCCGATGGGGCCGCAGGGTGGTCGCCCGAGCTGGTACGCGCCAAGACAGCGGGCTCGTGCTCCCTCTACCCGCGGCCGTCATTGAACCGTGCCGTGCTGCGCCAGTCTCGACAGGATGTCGCAGCGGCGTTCACCATCCCAACGAGGACTCTCATCATGTCGGAGCGCAAGCCAACGGCCGCCGTGCGCGAGGCTCAAAAAGCCTTCAAGCCGGCCGAGCCGACGAGAAGCGATTATGAAAAGGCGCAGAGCGCCTTCGATCAGAACCGCGAGCGACTGAAGGCCGAGCGATTGGCGCGTGAAGCGGCTGACGGCGCCGGCAAACAGCCGAAGAAGCTGGCGTGAACCGCCAGCCTCTTCCCGTCGATTTCGGCGGGCATGCCGTCGCTCGCTCAGCTGCGCGGGGGCGTAGCGGTAAGCTGGTCCCGCGGCCGTTCACGATCGGTGTGCGTCGAGGTCGTTGAGGGGAGCGCGCCCGGCCGCGCTGCAGGTACCTTCTTGACCGGCGCCGGCAGCAACCCTTCGCGGATGGCCTGCTTGCGCGCGACTTTGCGGTGGCGCCTGATCGCATCGGATTTCTCGCGTGTCTTGCGTTCCGATGGCTTCTCATAGGATCTGCGGCGCTTCATCTCGCGGAATACGCCTTCGCGCTGCATCTTCCGCTTCAGGATGCGCAACGCCTTCTCGACGTCGTTGTCACGAACAAGAACCTGCAAAAGTGTCCTCCTTGTCTTCATCTCTATCGATGAAATTCGGTTGGCAAAGCCGATCGGCGCTGCGGCGGGGAGAGCGGCGCGCTCAGCAGAGCGGCGTCAATGAAACGTGTTGCTCACAATGTGATGAGTCACGATACGTGCGAGACACGGTGATCCCCTTCGTCGGAAGGCGGGAGCACGAGTGTCTCTCAGCCATCGATGGCCATGCCGTTACCGATGGTGCTATGAAGATAAGGGCAATCTGCTGATATTGCCAGCGCGAGCCGACTCAACGGTTCCGGCCCTCGGCAAACTATATTTGCTGCGCGGCCTTGTAATCCCCCAGAAAATCTCTACCTTGAGGTAGTTCGATTAGCCGCTGTGCCTTTCTGAATGTGCCTGTGGGCTATTTCCAAAAGTCATCGCTCAGTTGAATGAGATCGCGTGATGGTCGCGCGATGAATGATTTGGAGATAGACATGCAGGGTACGGTCAAGTGGTTCAATGGCCAGAAGGGCTTTGGTTTCATTCAGCCGCAGGATGGCGGGAACGACGTGTTCGTTCACATCAGCGCGGTTGAACGCGCTGGTCTCGCCGGTCTGGCTGAAGGCCAGAAAGTCAGTTTTGAGGTCAAGACGGACAAGATGCGCGGCAAAACCAGCGCAGAAAATCTCGCGCTGGTCTGATCGCACTGATCTGACGTCTCTGACGTCTTGGGCCATTTCACGGATGTACTGAAATGGCTGGTTTGCCCGCTCGATCCTGTATTGAGCGGGCTTTCTGCGTCTCGACGGTAACCCGAGTCTCCGGAAGGATCAGTCGATGGCCACCAAGAAGATGTCAGAACGCTCCCCCGAAAGCATTGCGCGGTCAGAGCGCCAGCGCGTCGCCGCCGAGGACGGGGCGAAGGCGCGCGCCGAATGGGATCAACGCGCGACGGCGGTCCGCAAGAACATGGAGCGGCTGCGCGTGTTGCGGCTCGCCAAGGAAGCGGAAGCTGCGCAAGCCGGTTCTGATGCGGCGCCTGCGCCGAAGCGGCGGAAGAAGGTCGCTCGCTAGGGCTGTCTCGTCTCGCCTTCCGACGTCGACTGCCCGGTGGAACTATCGGAACTTCAGATCCGTTGCCGGTGCTCGAACAGACGGGCGATCCATGCCTGATCATTACGTCTCAACCGCGTCCCGCGTACAGACCCGACCTTCGTACCGAGGAGGCTGACGTGGCCAAGTCGACAGCTACAGACGTTCGCATCGCCAAGGACGAGACGCAGCGTGGAGGCCAGACGATCGCATTCGCGCTCGCAATCGGCGCCACGCGGCAGGTCTGTCATCTCGAGACCTGCTTCTGCACACGCAACCAGGCATTCGCCTATCTGCAGCGAAACCGCACGGCGTTCGAGCAGATGGCACGCGAGCAGTTCGCCCGTGGCGAGGTAACCGACGGCGTCATCCATCTGCGCATGATCTGAGGCGATCCGCCACACGCGGGCTTCTGAAGACGCTGCCCGACGCGCAACGCGCCGTTGCTGCTACTCCGCCTTCTGTTTGACCGGAAGCGGTACGCGCTCATAGGACGCGGGCAGATTGACGGGCCGGTAGTCCTGCGATTCCGCGATCCGCATCAGCACGCTCTCGTGGATGAACGCGCCCTCGGGAATGAAGCGCGGCTCGCAATTCGGAACGTACAATCCGAAATGCGCCTTGCGCTCCGGCCACTCCTTGTACGTCGCGCTCTTCGGCAGCCATTCCAGCAGCCGCCAGGCCGGCGTCATCGAATCGTGCAGGGGCCCCTGGACGCTCGGCGCCACATAGGAGAACGGGCTGTTCTTGCGCTGCACGCCCCAGGCGAGCTGATTCACCGTGCGCGGATTGACCGTCAGCCCGGCCTCGACCGCCTCGTCGATCATCCACAGCAGCGGATATTTCGAAGCCGCCGACCGCACCTCGGGATAGCCGCCGCCGACGTCGGAATGCACGCCGGCGAACCACACCTGTTTGGCGTCCTGCGGTCGCGCCTGCGCCTTGTTGAAGCGGTTCGGCGTGAAGGTCTGCGGCATCCCCCACGGCTTCAGCCGGAACATGCAGCGGCGCTCGTCGATCGCCGCAGCCTGACGGAAGATCTTCACGCTCGGGTTCTCGATCGTGAAGGCGAGCTCCTCGAGGCTCGGCAGCGCAAACAGCCGGTCGGTGCGCGGCACGATCACGCTCGCCACCGTGTCCCACACGCCGACGAAATGGATCGTCGGCCAGCGCGTCGAGGTGATCCGCGCGAACTGCGCGGCCTGGTCGTCGCGGCTCTCCGGGATCGGCCCGTCCTCCTCGGTGCTCTCGAGCTCCTTGGTGATGCCGCGCCCGGCCTTCGGATTGTCGGAGGAGTACTTCTTGTAGGCGATCACGCCCGGGCCGACGAGATTGATCTGACCCGGCGAGATCAGCCCGATCTTGTGGATCAGCCCGGCGAGCACGCGCACGGTGTAGGCGCCCCGCGAGAAGCCGAACAGGAAGATGCGGTCGCCGTCCTGGTACTGCGTGGTCAGGAAAGAGTAGGCGTTGATGACGTTGTCGTCGAGGCCGTAGCCCGTCGCGAGCCCCAGCACCATGTTGAAATTGGCCTTGAAGCGATGCCAGCTGTCGGGCTGCGTCAACGTGCCGACGCCGGGATCGTAGAACACGACCTGATGCGGTGTCGTCTTGTCGGTCTTGCGCAGGCACCGATAGAGCTTGAGCACGTTCGAGATGTTCTCGCTGATCTCGTTGCCGGTGCCGTCGCAGCAGATGACAATATTCTTCATGGCAAAGGAATGTCCGCAATAATGCTACCGCAACGAGTGTAGAGCATCCGGCTGGTGTTGGGGAGGTCGGTTCCCTATGGCACTTCGTCTGGGTCGCTGTTGCGCGCGGCGCGGCGGACATCGCGAAGTGACTGCGGGGCGCCGTTGTACGAACGGATGGTCACCCGACCTGTCCTGCCGCCCCGCGCCGGCTGTCCGTGTCCAGAGTTGTCAGTTGGTCAGGGCATCCGCAAGCAAAACGGCCGGATCTCTCGACCCGGCCGTTTCGACATCTCGTTCAGCTTGAAGCCCCGCCCGTGACGCGTCCGGCTTCTGCATCAATCCTGAATTTCGGCTCGCTTTCTCAGCTCGCCTTGGCGACCGGGGCAGCGTCCGCCGCCTTCTTCTCGATGGCGCGCTTCAGCTCCAGTGCGCGCGGCGACAGGGTCGCGGCGTTGGCCTTGAGCAGATAGGCATCGAGGCCGCCATTGTGGTCGACGCTCTTGAGCGCGTTGGTGGAGACGCGCAGGCGCACGTTGCGGCCGAGTGCATCCGAGATGAAGGTCACGTTGCACAGGTTCGGCAGGAAGCGCCGCTTGGTCTTGATGTTGGAGTGGCTGACCTTGTGGCCAACCTGGGGACCCTTGGCCGTCAGTTCACAGCGCCGCGACATGGCAATAAATCCTCTCTCATCCCCGCACCCTTCGTCCGCCTATGTCGGCGGGCCGCGGGGGTCCAAAACTCGTCCAGCTCGTCTCTGGGAGATGCGGTCCTATAGGGGGGATGCGGCTTTTCGTCAAGGTTTTGAAGGCCGCAGCAAATAGAGGGAGCCGGGCCGGCGAACCCGAAGGGCGCGACCCGTGCATCCTCCTGGTCGGGCCGAAGTCGCCAACCACCAGAAAAGCAGGCGTATAATCAATAGTATAGCCGATAGTTTAGACCATATAAAGGGCGCATTCGGACGTGATGGATGGATATCCCGCGAACAGTCCGAAATGCCGGAATGGCGGCATGCTGGCGCGGTCGGAGGTTCGCGGCTCGGTTCCGGCAGAGCTGCGGACGACGGTCTGAGTGCTGTTCAGCCGCAAAGCGCTGGACAAACCGCCATTGTCGGACGGTTCGCGTTGTTTGAAGGCGTTTTTGGCTTAAGTAGCAAGGACGGCGCGCCGGATCGGTCCGGCGCTCAGGCAGGCGGATCGGTAGGATCATTCGTCACGTGACCATCATCTCGGTTCCCTCATTTCTCTCCTGCCGCCTGGCCGCGGCCGGGGCAGCGCTCTGCCTGTTGTTGCTGGCGCAAAACGCCCAGGCGCAGGCTCGGTTGGACGCTCAATACGAGGCTTCCCTGGCTGGCATCCCCGTCGGCAAGGGCACCTGGGCGGTCGAGATCGGGGATGATCAGTATGGCGCCGCGGCTCAGGGCGGCACCGCCGGCCTGCTCAAGAGCTTCTCGCAAGGATCAGGCACCGGCTCGGTGCAGGGACGCGTCGTCAACGGCGCCCTGGTCGGCCAGAGCTACCAGGCCTCGACCACGACGGGAAAGAAATCCGAGCAGATCCGCATCAATCTGCAGAACGGTACTGTGAAGGACTTCGCCATCGAGCCGGCGCCCCCGGTCGATCCCGACCGCATTCCGGTGACGGATGCCCACAAGCGTGGCGTGCTCGATCCGATGACGGCCTCTCTGGTGCGCGTGCCGGGCAACGGCGAGCTGCTGTCGCCGGACTCGTGCCGCGGCGCTGCGCCCGTGTTCGACGGCCGCATGCGCTACGAGCTCAAGCTCGACTACAAGCGCATGGAGAACGTCAAGGCGGACAAGGGTTATCGTGGCCCGGCGCTGGTCTGCGCGATCTACTTCACGCCAGTCGCGGGCTACATCCCGGACCGGCCGGTCATCAAATATCTGGCTCAGGCCCGCAACATGGAGATCTTCTTCGTGCCGATCGCCGGCACCCGTGTGCTGGTGCCGTTCAAGATGGTGATCCCGACCCCGCTGGGGACCGCGATGCTGGAAGCGACGTCGTTCATCACCCAGGCGGCGCCGCACGTCGCCAAGACCCAGTAGTGCGTCGTTTCGCTGCTCCTCCACATCGGAATCTCGTCGTTGCGGCACAGCCCCGTCAGCGGCCGTGGCGTGAAGGCCTGACGGCATGCCGTCCGCTATCGCTTGAATCCGATGGAGATTCGGGGTTCGCGCTGCATGATCTCCGGACTGACGGGCTCATGAGCTCCGATTTGTCGGGACCCCCTATGGATGCTGTCTGCTGCGCGTGAATCCGTTTGACTCTTCCCTGATTCTGATTCGACTCGGGACGCGCTGAACGCGCGCCAGTTCCATCGCGAAAGCGTTGCTTGTGGAGCCCGCGAAAACTTGATCTAGTGCTGGCTTGATGGCAGAGCGCGAGATGTTGCGGTGAACGAAGCCGGAAAGCCGACGGAGTCAGCGATTCCTTCGCGATTCGTTCTCAAGGCGTTCCGAAGCTTAAGCTGCGTCACTATATGCGTCACAATGTGAGACAGGGGTCAGCATCGCAGCCTCTCCAGACACACGATTATTCCGCATCCGTCGCGCGTGAACGGCGCGCTTCCAACGCCGGCTTCGAGACCCACATTTAACGAATGGCTTTTTCGTCCTCTTCGGCTGCCTCGCCTTTCGAGCGCACGTCCGACCGCGCTCCCGGAAGCGGCGTCACCGCCGTGCTCGGCCCCACCAACACCGGCAAGACGCATCTGGCGATCGAGCGCATGCTCGCGCATTCCTCCGGCATCATCGGACTGCCGCTGCGGCTGCTCGCGCGTGAGGTCTACAACAAGATCGCCGATCGCGTCGGCAGCGAGGCCGTCGCGCTGATCACTGGCGAGGAGAAGATCAAGCCGAAAAATCCGCGCTACTGGGTGTCGACCGTCGAAGCGATGCCCAGGGATCTCGACGTGTCGTTCCTGGCCGTCGACGAGATCCAGATCGCGTCCGATCTGGAGCGCGGCCACGTCTTCACCGACCGCATCCTCAATCGCCGCGGTCGCGACGAGACGCTGCTGCTGGGTGCTGCGACGATGCGCCCCATCATCGAGCGCCTGCTGCCGGGCGCGTCGATGGTGACACGGCCACGATTGTCGCAACTCGAATTCGCCGGTGATCGCAAGATCACGCGACAGCCGCGCCGGACCGCCATCGTGGCGTTCTCGGCCGACGAGGTCTACGCCATCGCCGAGCTGATCCGCCGCCAGCATGGCGGCGCCGCTGTCGTGCTGGGATCGCTGTCGCCGCGAACCCGCAACGCGCAGGTGGCGATGTTCCAGAACGGCGACGTCGACTATCTCGTCGCCACCGATGCGGTCGGCATGGGGCTCAATCTCGACGTCGATCACGTCGCCTTCGCGTCCGACCGCAAATATGACGGCTATCAGTTCCGCCGGCTCACGCCGTCGGAATTTGCCCAGATCGCCGGCCGTGCCGGACGCGCGACGCGCAATGGCACGTTCGGTACCACCGGACGTTGTGCGCCATTCGAGCCCGAGCTGGTCAATGCGCTCCAGAACCATGCCTTCGATACCGTGAAGGTGCTGCAATGGCGCAACTCCCGGCTTGATTTCGCGTCCTTGAGCGCGCTTCAGGTCTCCCTGGCGGTCGCGCCGGCGCATGAGGCGCTGACGCGCGCGCCGATTGCGGAGGATCTGCGCGTGCTCGATCACGCCGCGCGCGATGCCGAGGTGCGCGACATGGCTCACGGCGCGGCCGCGGTCGAGCGTCTGTGGGAAACCTGCCAGATTCCCGACTATCGCAGGCTGTCGCCGGCCGCCCATGCGGAGCTGGTGACCACAGTGTTCGGCTTCCTGATGCAGAAGGGGCGTATTCCGGACGCCTGGTACGCGGCCCAGGTCGATCAGGCCGACCGCGTCGATGGCGACATCGATACGCTGTCGGGGCGGATTGCACAGATCCGTACCTGGACCTTCGTGGCCAACCGGCCCGACTGGCTGCGCGACCCTGATTATTGGCAGGGGATTACCCGCGAACTCGAAAATAAATTGTCAGACGCCCTTCATGAACGGCTCACGGAGCGTTTCGTTGATCGTCGTACCAGTGTATTGATGCGGCGCCTGCGGGAGAACAGTGTTTTGAATACGGAAATCGGCAAGACCGGCGAAGTGATCGTTGAAGGGCACGCGATCGGCCGCCTGGATGGATTCACCTTCGCGCCCGACGCCGCCGAAGCCGGCTCGGAGGCCAAGGCCTTGCAGGCTGCTGCCCAGAAGGCGCTGGCCGGCGAGATCGAGGCGCGCGCCGAGAAGCTGTCCAGCGCGCCCGACGAGCACATCGTGCTCACCGCCGACGGCACGGTGCGCTGGACCGGCGACGCGGTCGCCAAGCTGGTCGCGGCCGACGACGCGCTGCATCCGCGCCTGCGCATCATCGCCGACGAGCGGCTGACCGGTGCTGCGCGCGACAAGGTCCAGGCGCGGCTCGATCTGTGGCTGAAGACGCATATCGAGAAGCTGCTCGGCCCGCTGTTCGAGTTGTCCAAGGCCGAGGACATCACCGGCATCGGCCGCGGCATCGCGTTCCAGCTGGTGGAGGCTCTCGGCGTCATCGAGCGCGCCAAGATCGCCGCCGAGATGAAGGATCTGGACCAGCCGTCGCGCGCCACCTTGCGCAAGTATGGCGTCCGCTTCGGTGCCTACCACATCTACGTCCCGGCGCTGCTCAAGCCCGCCGCGCGCGCGCTCGCTGCGCTGCTGTGGGCCGAGAAGCAGGGCAATGTCGACATGTCCGCGCTGACCGGCGCGCAGCATCTGGCGAGCTCGGGCCGGACCTCGTTCCCGGTCGACAAGGCGCTGCCGCGCGATGCCTATCGCGTGCTCGGCTACAAGCAGGCGGGCGAGCGCGCCGTGCGCGTCGACATCCTGGAGCGGCTGGCCGACCTGATTCGTCCCGCCCTGGCCTGGCGCGACAATGCACCGGGCGAAAAGCCGGCCGGCGCCTTCGACGGCCGCGGCTTCGTGGTGACGCAGGCGATGACCTCGCTCACCGGCTCGGCCGGCGAGGACTTCGCCTCGATCCTGCGCGCGCTCGGCTATCGCATGGAGAAGCGCCCGCCGCTGCCGCCCAAGCCGATTGAGAAGCCCGTCGAGGCTGCTGCCGCCGCGGGAGCCGCTGCGGAAGCCGCTCCGGCTGAGCCGGCAGATGCGCAGGCCGTGCCGGGCGAGGACCTCGCAGTTGTCGCCGGCGAGCCGGCCGACGAGCAGGTTCCCACCGTCGCGGAGGCCGCCGTCGCTCCGGTGACCGAGCAGACCGTCGCCGTGCCCGCGGTGGTCGGTGAGGAGCAGGCGGAAACCGCGTCGGTGTCGGCCCTGGCATCGCTGCCGACCGTCGATTTCGTCACGCCGGATGTGGCGGACGAGGCGTCCGTGGCCGAGTCGGCTGCCGAAAGCGTCGTCGCCGAGGCGGAAACCGCCGTCGCTGCGGATGCGCCGCAGGCCGAAGCCGCCCAGGCCGTCGCGAACGAGGCAACGAGCATCGGCGACGCGTCGGCTGAAGCTGCCGCGCCGGAAACTGCTGCTGGATCGACCGCTACCGAGGCTTCTCCCGCCGAGGCCGCGCCTGCTGCCGAGCCCGTCCTGGTCGAGGTCTGGCGGCCGGGCGGGCGCTCGGAGGAGCGCCGGCCGCGCCATGACCATCATCATCGCGGCCGGCCCAACCGTCCGCAGCATGAGCGCGGGCAGGCTGCCGGCGGCGGCCAGGCACCGGCCGGGACCGCTCCGGCCGAGGGCGGCGAGGCACGCGAGCGCCATCACCGCGGCCATGGCCGGCGCGACCGGATGAAGGAGTTCGGCAAGGACTTCCGCAAGGGCCCGCCGGAGGCTGGTGCGGCTCCACCAGCCGAGGGCGCATCGGCACCGGCGCGCGAGGATCGCGGGCCGCGCCGCGATCATGATGCCAAGGGGCGCGACCAGAACCGGGATCGCAACAAGGGTGGCAAGTTCGGCGGTGACCGCGAGGGGCGCGGCGGCCGCGACTTCGGCAAGGGTGGCCGCGACAAGCGCGACAGCGGCCCGGCGCTGCGGCCCTACGCATCGAGCAGCGGCGGCGGCCGGGATCGCGACCGTCCGGTCGATCCCAATTCGCCGTTCGCCAAGCTCGCCGCGCTCAAGGAGCAACTCGCGGGGAACAACCGCAAGGACTGAGCGGCAAGATCGGTTGGCAAGATTGGTTGGAAGGACAACGCCGACGTCCGACACCCCGTCAGAGCGCCAGCGCCTCGACAGATGGCTGTGGCATGCGCGGCTGGTGAAGGCGCGCACCAGCGCCACGGCGCTGGTGTCGTCGGGGCATGTCCGGGTCAATGGTGTGCGCGAGACCTCGCCGGGCCATGGGGTGAAGACCGGTGATGTGCTGACCATCGCGCTCGATCGCAGCGTGCGCGTGCTCAAGGTGACCGGCTTTGCCGAGCGTCGCGGCGACGCTGCCTCGGTGCGCGGACTGTACGATGATCTGGATGGCGGACGATCCTGATCGATTGCGCCGGAGCAATGTCCGGTTCAGTTCTTCGCCCCGCTTCACTTGCGGCACATCACGTCCTGCGCTAGTCCAAGCCAGCCGAATTGTCGATCCGTTCCGGAGCCTTGGATGACTTACGTCGTCACCGAAAACTGTATCAAGTGCAAATACACCGACTGCGTTGAGGTCTGCCCGGTAGACTGCTTCTACGAGGGCGACAACATGCTGGTCATTCATCCGGACGAATGCATCGATTGCGGCGTGTGCGAGCCGGAATGCCCGGCCGACGCGATCAAGCCGGATACCGAGCCGGGGCTGGAGAAGTGGCTGGGCGTGAACGCCGAATATGCCAAGTCCTGGCCCAACATCACCCAGAAGAAGGACCCGCCGGCCGACGCCAAGGAGCACGACGGCGAGGATGGAAAGTTCCAGAAATATTTTTCGTCGAAGCCCGGCGCCGGAGACTGACGGTCGTCTCGCCACCTGCGCGTCACCAGCGCGCCCCGGCCTGCGGGGCGCCATCGCGCCGATCGAAATCGTTGCGCGGAAACAATGGCCTAGAACACCTCATGCGGTGAGCGGGAACCGCTGCATGAGTTGTTCTATTCCGGCACGTTGCACTTAACCCTAACTTCGTGGATCCGTCACAATACCGCCCCTGCGGCCTCTAAATCATTGATTTTTGCGGCAAATGTGCTATATATAGCACATTCTCAGAGCCGAACCCGGCCATGCGTAACCTTTTTTGGCCGCCCTTTTAGGTTCCCGCAACATCAAACAGGGGCGTGGCAGTTCCGCGCGCAGGCTGTGTCACAGAAAACGCGTAAAAAGAGTGCTTCCAAGAGTACAAAAAAAGCCGCCGCGGCCAGCCGCAGCGTTTCCAAGGGCCGTGCCCGGGCTCCTGTAAAGGAGATTCGGGCTGCCGCGAAGGCCTCGGCTGCCAAGTCCACCAAGAACAAAAGAAGCGCAATGCCTGAAAAGACTGCCAAGACTGCCGCGAAAGCATCCGCCGCGAAGACCACTCTTGCAAAGGACTCTGTTGCCAAGGCTGCGCCTGCCAAGGCCGCCGCTGCGCCCAAGGCTGCCACCAAGACCGCCGTTCCCGCGGCCGCTGCCCCTGTTGCCAAGCCCGCCGTCGCCGCCAAGCCGGCTGCTCCCGCCGCGGCCGCGCCGCGCGTCGAGGAAAAGAAGCTGCCGACCCAGCGCCAGGGCTTCAAGACCAACGAATTCGTCGTCTATCCGGCTCACGGCGTCGGCCAGATCCTGGCCATCGAGGAGCAGGAGATCGCGGGCGCCAAGCTCGAGCTGTTCGTCATCAACTTCATCAAGGACAAGATGACGCTGCGGGTGCCGACCGCCAAGGTCGCCAATGTCGGCATGCGCAAGCTGTCCGACCCGGCGCTGGTGAAGAAGGCGCTGGAGACCCTGAAGGGCCGCGCCCGCGTCAAGCGCACCATGTGGTCGCGTCGCGCCCAGGAATACGAAGCGAAGATCAATTCGGGCGACATCGTCGCGATCGCGGAGGTCGTGCGCGATCTCTACCGTTCGGAGTCGCAGCCCGAGCAGTCCTACAGCGAACGCCAACTCTACGAAGCGGCGCTCGACCGTCTGTCGCGCGAGATCGCCGTCGTGCAGCACTCGACCGAGACCGAGGCCGTCAAGGAGATCGAGACGCAGCTCGCCAAGAGCCCGCGCCGCGGTGCCAAGACCGAAGCCGATGCGGTCGCCGAAGGTGATGCCGACGCCGAGGGCGATGATATCGACGGCGACGATACCGCCGTGGCCGACGAGGCCGCCTGATCGACCGTTTGCACGTTTTCCAATTAGTTGCTTAGCGAAGCCCGGCCGCGAGGTCGGGCTTTTTGCTTTGCGCGTTTCGCCGCGACTCTCGCGTGGTTGGGCAGATGATAGCGGATTGTCGGCCAAAGGCCGCTCCATCACATAGAAGGCCGCAACCGTAGCCCGCTCGCGCCCCGCGCAGCCCGACCGGAGCGGCGATACCGGCGCGCTGGCGCAGCTCAAGCAGATGACCGCCAAAATCGAGCGGCGCGCGCCAGTGTTCGGCGAAGCGCAACCTGCGCGACGACCGCCGTCAGGCTGGCCGTTCTGAGCAGATCATTTCCGAAGTCGTGGGCCGGCTGCTGAAGGCCCGTTCGCGTCCGCTCACTCCACCACGATCTTGACCCGGTCGCGGACCTTGACCTGGGCGCGGGCGTCGAGGCCGTTGAGAACGCGGAAGCGCTCGACCGGGCGGTCGACGCCGGTCATGCGGTGCGCAAGCGATTCGACGGTATCGCCCGGCTGCACGGTGATCACCTTGATGCGCAGCGGCCGGGCCGACTGGATCTCCTCCAGGCTGAGCCGCCGGAACGAGTTCACCGTCTCCCGCGCATTCCGCTCGCTCTCGGTGGATTTCTGCCGCGAGGCGAAGATGAAGCGGTAGACGTCGCTGCCGACGCGCAACGCGTAGACCTTGAACTGCCAGGGATCGCCGCTCGCCGTGGTCGAGGCCGCCGGGAAGCCGTTGATCGTCAGCTCCTCGGTCGCCGACTTGTCGACGTTCTCCATCCAGCCGGAATTCAGATAGTCGCCGAGCGTCTGCTGGGCCGGCACGCGCACCACGTCGAAGCGCATCGCCTGCGCGCCGCCTTCGCGCACGCCGATCACCGCCTGCGCGGTGTTGTCGAGCGTGAAGTTCTCCGGCGCCTGGAAGGTGAAGCCGAGCTTCGGATGCAGGAAGCGCCGGCCGCGCACGAAGCCCTCGCTCGGGTCCTCGCCGTAGACGATGTTGTCGACTGCAGCCAAGTAGGTCTCGCGGTCATGCTCCCTGGCCTCGGGGGAGACGTATTGCTTGGCGATGGCGGCGGCGTTCTGCACCCGCTCCGGCGTCGCCGGGTGCGACGACAGGAAGTCCTGCGCGCGCGGGTCGATTGCGACCTTGCCCGCCTTCAAGTCGGCATTGCGCTCCATCGAGGTCAGGAAGCGCGCCGCGCCGTAGGGATCGAACTTCGCCTTGGCGGAGATGCCGACGCCGATGCCGTCGGCCTCGAACTCCTGGGTGCGCGAGAAGCTCGCCATCGTCAGCTTGGTCTTGGCGAGCGCCAGCGCCGTCAGGTCCGGATCGTTACCCATGTCTGAGACGACGCGGGTCACCACGGCGGCCTGCCGCGCCTGGTCCTCGCGGATCGCGGCATGGCGCGCCAGCACGTGCGCCATCTCGTGGCTCAGCACCGACGACAATTCGGAGGTGTCGTTGGCGAGCGCAATCAGGCCGCGTGTCACGTAGAGCTGGCCGGTCGGCAGCGCGAAGGCGTTGACCGCACCCGAATTCAGGATCGTGACCTTGTAGCCCTGGTCGGGGCGATCGGACACGGCCACCAGCCGGTCGACGATCTTGCCGATCAGGCCCTCGAGCTGGGGATCCTCATAGGCGCCGCCATAGGTTGCAAGAATACGCTCGTGCTCGCGATCACTCGCCGGCGTCGTCTGCACCATCGCCGGCTTCGGCCGCGGCGTCGGCATCGGCGCCGTCGCCTGCTGCAACTTGCCCATGTCACTGCAACCGGCCAACGCCAGTCCCAGGCACAGCAGCGCCGGTGCGATCCGCGAACCGCAGTTCATCACCGTCATGCGCTTTCGAACAGACAGGTTCACGTCGCTACTCACGTACCTCAGCGGTCAATTCCCGCTCAAAATCTCGATCTGGGCGGTCTGTGTCAGTTCCAGTCTCGGACCGGCATGCGCCTCAACCCAACCGCGCACGCGAACCTGCCGATTCGCAAGTGATTTGACGTCGATACCGGCACCTTCCAATACCGCCATCATACGCTTTGGAATAATCACCGCGAAGCCCCGTGTCCAGCTACGAGCGAAGTTCAGATAAGTTGTTGTCCCCGTCTGTCGTACGGACAACACCTTCCCTTCGACAACCGTAAATAGCCCTACGCGAGACAAAATATCGTCTGGACTTTCCGTGTTTTTTATGACGGTCCCAATCTTCCAGAGGCCGCGCCCGGCGCTGCGTGCCTCGGCTTCCGCCGCGCCCAGGCTGAGGGCGCAATCCCGGTCGGGCAGGTCGACCCCGCGCAGCACGGCGCCCTGCCGGAGCAGCTCGCTCTGCACCGGCTGGTCTGCACCGGCCACGAAGGCGAAGGCCCGCTGCCGGCCATAGCGGTCAGGGGTGTCGTCCTCTCCGCGCAGCACGACGTCGCGGCCGCGCAGCAGCACGCCCAGCGCTTCCATCGACGTCGCGCGCTGCTCCTCCGGCGGCACCTCGATGCCGGCGAGCCTGACCTCGCGACCGTCGTCGAGACGGAAGCTGCGTGCATCGATGATCTCGCTGACGTGGCCTTCGCCGAGCTCCGCGAACATGCACGGTGTGGCGTGACTCGCCGACATCATCGCGATGGTCGCGACGCTCGCGCCGAGCGCAATCAGCCTCCGTCTGCTCCGCATCCTGCGCTCTCTCGTCATGCTGCATCATCGCACGAAATTTCCATTCCACTGAGCGGAAAGCGGCGACCGGCGACGCTTTTGCTGAGCGTGCTGAGCGCTTGCCGCATGCGAAAGCGTGCGCCATGATGCGAACTATCAAAGAGGCCGTCGCCATGTAGCGACGCGCCCGGCAGGGAGGATATCGATGAGCAGAACCATCCGCGGCGCGGCGGCGTCGTTGTTCATGCTGGCGTCGGCGCTGACGTTGTCCGCAGGCGTGGCGCATGCGCAGAGCAAGCCGCCGCTGAAGATCGGCGGCATTCTCGACATGTCGAGCCTCTACGCCGACATCACCGGTCCCGGCAGCGAGACCGCGGCGAAGATGGCGGTGGAGGATTTCGGCGGCGAGGTGCTGGGCCGCAAGATCGAGGTGATCGCGGCCGACCATCTCAACAAGGCTGATCTCGCCGCCAACATCGCGCGCGACATGCTCGACAACCAGGGCGTCGA
This sequence comes from Bradyrhizobium sp. SZCCHNRI3052, assembly GCF_032484895.1. Lineage (NCBI taxonomy): Bacteria > Pseudomonadati > Pseudomonadota > Alphaproteobacteria > Hyphomicrobiales > Nitrobacteraceae > Bradyrhizobium > Bradyrhizobium sp. SZCCHNRI3052. The sequence continues at coordinate 146,020 of NZ_JAUETW010000012.1, forward strand.
GATGATCTGGGATGTCGCAGCCTCCGCCACCGCGCTGGCCGCCGGCGAGATCGCCAAGGCGCGCAACAAGATCATCATCTTCAATGGTCCCGGCTCTGTCAGGCTCTCCAACGAGGCCTGCGGCCCGTACACCGTGCACTACGTGTTCGACACTTTTGCGCAGGCCAACGTCACGGGCCTGGCGGCGGTGAAGTCTGGCCTCGACAGCTGGTTCTTCCTGACCGCGGACTACGCGTTCGGCCAGGATCTGGAAAAGGACACCACCGCCGTGGTGGTGAAGTCGGGCGGCAAGGTGCTCGGCAGCGTGCGTCATCCGCTCAACACCTCGGACTTCTCCTCCTTTCTGCTGCAGGCGCAGGCCTCCAAGGCCAAGGTGATCGGGCTCGCCAATGCCGGCGGCGACACCATCAACGCGATCAAGCAGGCCGCCGAATTCGGCCTCACCAAGGGCGGCCAGAAGCTGTCGCCGCTGCTCGCCTTCGTCTCCGACATCGACAGCGTCGGGCTCGAGACGGCGCAGGGGCTGCTGGTCGCGGAAGCGTTCTACTGGGATCTCAACGACGACACCCGCGCCTTCACCAAGCGCTTCATGGAGCGCACCAAGCGCGTGCCGACCTCGGCCCAGGCCGGCGTCTATTCCTCCGTCACGCACTATCTGAAAGCCGTGAAGGCCGCGGGCACCACGGATGCGGACGCCGTCATGAAGCTGATGCGGGCGACCCCGATCAACGACATGTTCGCCAAGGGCGGCCGCATCCGCGAGGACGGCCGCATGGTGCACGACATGTATCTGTTCGAGGTCAAGCAGCCATCGGAATCGAAGAGCAGGTCCGACGACTACAAGCTGCTCGCGACCGTGTCTGGCAACGAGGCGTTCCAGCCGCTGGAAGCGTCGCGCTGCCCGCTGGTGAAGAAGTGACGGCCGGGGCGATGGCATTCCGGGGCGCGCCTGAGCAAGGCGCAAACTCTGCCGCGACATCCGTCGTTCCGGGGCAACGCGCAGCGTTGAACCCGGAACCTCGATGTGAGTCCATCAGCTCGGGATTCCGGGTTCGACGCTGACGCGTCGCCCTGGAATGACGGAGACATAACACCGGAAACAACAAGGAGCACCGGCCATGACCACCAACACCACAGTTCTGCAGCACCTCGAGTCCGGCCTGCTCACGATCACGATGAACCGGCCGGAGCGGCGCAACGCGCTCAACAGCGACCTGACCAAGGGCCTGGTCGAGGCGGCGCATCGTGCGGCCAATGATCCGGAGGTGCGCGCGGTGCTGCTCAAGGGCGCCGGCGGCACGTTCTGCGTCGGCGGCGACGTCAAGGCGATGGCCGAAGCCAAGACCGCGCCCTCGTTCGAGACCAAGGTGACGACCTTGCGCGAGCGTATGGAGGTGTCGCGGCTGCTGCACCGGATGCAGAAGCCGGTGGTGGCGCAGATCGACGGCGCGGCCGCCGGCGCCGGCCTGTCGATCGCGCTGGCCTGCGATCTGCGGGTGGCCGGCGAGTCGGCCAAGATCACGACGGCCTTCGCCAAGGTCGGGCTGTCGGGCGATTTCGGCGGCACCTATTTCCTCACCCAACTGCTCGGCAGCGCCAAGGCACGGGAGCTGTATCTGACCTCGCCAGTCCTGACGGCGCAGGAGGCGCTCACCCTGGGCATGGTCACCAAGGTCGTGCCCGACGCCGAGGTCGAAGCGGCCACGCGCGCGCTGGCGATGTCGCTGGCGCAGGGGCCGAGCGTGACGCTCGGCTACATCAAGCGCAACATCAACAATGCCGAGACGATGACTCTGGAGGCCTGCTTCGACGCCGAGGCGATGCATCACTCGCGCTGCAGCGACACCGAGGATCACAAGGAGGCGGCGAAAGCCTTCGTCGAGAAGCGCGCGGCGGTGTTTCAGGGCCGATAGCTCCGCGTTCTCCGTCATTGCGAGCGCAGCAATCCAGGGTTATGGCCTGAGCTCTGGATTGCTTCGCGTCGCTCGCAATGACGCCGCGGGCTTGTGTGAACAGGGGATTCCGCAAAGAGGGCTGCGATGGCTTACCTCCACCTCCGTCAGATCTGCCTTGTCGCGCCCCGGCTCGAGCCGGTGGCCTCGGACATCGCCGCGATCATGGGGCTGGAGGTCTGCTACCGCGATCCGCATGTCGGCAAATACGGGCTGGAGAATGCGCTGCTGCCGGTCGGGCCGATCCTGCTCGAGGTGATCGCGCCGACCCGCGAGGACACCGCGGCGGGACGCTTCCTGGACAAGACCGGCGGCCGCGGCGGCTACATGGCGATCTTCGCCTGCGATGATCCCGATGGCCGTGCCGCCCGTGCCAACGAGATGGGTGTGCGGACCGCCAACGTCATCGATCATCCGCCCTATCACGGGGTGCAACTGCATCCCCGCGACTGCCGCGCCGCCTTCATCGAGCTCAATCACACCGAGGGCAGCGACGATGTGCTCGGCCCGTATCCGCCCGCCGGGCCGGATTGGACGCGAGCGATCCGCAGCGACGTGACGTCGGCGCTGACCGAGGTGGTGCTGCAGAGCCCCGCGCCGGCTTCACTTGCCGCGCATTGGGGGCGCATTCTCGATGTGGTGCCGACGGCCGGCAGCGATGGTGTTGAGCAGTTGTACTTGCCGAACGCCCGTATCCGTGTCGAACCCGGCGAGCGCGAACTGATGAGCGCGCTGACCTTCCGTGTCGCCGATATGACGTCCGTCAGCGACGTCGCGCGTGCGCGCGGATATGCGGTGTCAGACGGCGACTTCGAGATCGGTGGCGTGACGTTTGCGCTCACGGCGTGAGATTCGTGCCTGGAGGCAGTCTGGCGGCGGGCTCGGTGTACCTCGCCCCGCTTGCGGGGAGAGGTCGGATTGCATCGTCAGATGCAATCCGGGTGAGGGGGTACAGGTCCAACCTCTGGCACCACCCGTGCGTCTGCCCCTCACCCCAACCCTCTCCCCGTAAGAACGGGGAGAGGGAGCGCAGCGTAGATCGCGGTGTTAGTTGGCATTTCCAACGGCGATCGCTCACCGGCCCTTGAAGTTCGCGAAGCGGCGCTCTTCGGTCGCCTTGACGCCTTCCTTGAAATCCTCGGTCGCGCGCAGCCGGGTCTGTTCGGCGAGCTCGTGCTCGGTTGCTGCCATCACACGGTCGGCGAGATTGGCGCGCATCGTGGCGCGGGTCGACAGCAGGCCGAGCGGCGAGCATTCGGCGATTTCCGCGGCGAGCTTCATCGCAGCCGTCCGCACCTGGTCCTGCGGCACGCATTCATTGGCGAGGCCCATCCTCAGCGCTTCCTCGCCGGTGACGCGGCGGCTGGTGTAGAACATCAGCTCGGCGTTGTTCTTGCCGACCAGTTCCGGCAGCGTCACCGTCAGCCCGAAGCCGGGATGGAAGCCGAGCTTGGTGAAATTGGCGGAGAAGCGCGCTTCCGGACAGGTGACGCGGAAGTCGGCCGAGACGGCGAGGCCGAGCCCGCCGCCGATTGCGGCGCCGTGCACGGCGGCGACCACCGGTTTCTTGCAGCGGAAGATCCGCACCGCCTGCATGTAGAGATGGTTGATCGCCCCGAGGCTGTCGGCCGGATCGCCTTTGGCGCCGGCCGCTTCCTGCGCCTGGCGCGCCGGATCGGTGAAATTGGCGCCGGCGCAGAACGCCTTGCCCTGCGCCGCCAGCACCGAGGCGCGGATCTCGATGTCGCGGTCGAAGCCTTCGAGCGCGTCGGCGATCTGGTTGATCAGCGCAATGTCGAAGAAATTGAGCGGCGGCCGGCGAATCTCGATCAGGCCGACATGGCCGTGGATCTCGACGCCGATGTCAGGGAAGTGGGTCATGGTGGGTCTCCGATTCTGCTTCTCCAGCGTCATTGCGAGCGTAGCGAAGCAATCCAGACTGTTGGTGCGGTCCTGGATCGCTTCGCTGCGCTCGCGATGACGGAGCTACTTGCCCGTGGGCGCGGCTGCGACGATCGCGGCGTGTCGTCGACCCTCACCTTAATCCCAGCCCGCGCGCGATGATGCCGCGCAGCACCTCGGTGGTGCCGCCCTGGATCGTCAGCTTCGGCGCGGTCTGCATCGCAAAGGTCAGCTGGTTCTCCAAGGTTTCGCGATTTCCTGCGTTCTCCTCGACGAACGCGGCGAGGTCGCGGACGCGGTGCGGCAGCTGCTGCTCCCAGATCGTGCCGACGTCCTTGACGATCGAGGCCTCGACCACCGGCTCCTTGCCGGCCTGCAGCATGCCGGCGACCGACACCGACATCCGCCGCATCGTGTGCAGCTGAGCCACCAGCCGGCCGATGCCCTCCGCGCTGCGCGTGTCGGGGTTGGGACCGACCGCGCGCACCAGCTCGGTCAGCACGTAATAGGTTTCGAGGAAGCGCTCCGGTCCCGAGCGCTCATAGGCGAGCTCGGAGGTCGCTTGCTTCCAGGCGCCGTCGATCTCGCCGAGCTGATGATCGTCCGGCACGAAGGCGTCGGTGAAGACGACCTCGTTGAACTCCTTCTGCCCGGTGATCTGCCCAATCGGGTTCACTTTGATGCCGGACGTTTTCATGTTCACCAGGAACTGCGTCAAGCCATGACGCCTGTTCTCCTTGGTCGACGGCGAGGTGCGGAAGATCGCGATCATGTAGTCGGCCATGTGCGCCGACGTGGTCCAGATCTTCGAGCCGTTGATCAGCCAGCCGCCCTCGGTCTTCGTCGCGCGTGTCTTGGCGGCGAACAGGTCGGAGCCCGAGTTCGGCTCGCTCATGCCGATCGCGAAGCACAGCTCGCCGCGGCAGATGCGCGGCAGGATGTCCATCTTGATATGCTCGGGCGCGTAGCGCAGCAGGATCGGCCCGCTCTGCCGGTCGGCGACGAAGAAGCGCCTGACCGGCGCGTTGGCGACGCGCATTTCCTCGGTCACGACGTAGCGCTCCAGGAACGAGCGCTCGTGGCCGCCATATTGCTTCGGCCAGGTCATGCCGATCCAGCCGCGCGCGCCGACGCGGGCTGCAAACTCGCGCGCGTCGGCGTCCTCGCGCTTGGGCTGGTACGGGTTGAAGGTGCCGGCCGCGATCTCATCAGCGAGGAAGGCGCGCACCTCCTTGCGCAGCTCCTCGCATTCCCTCGGCAGCCGGATCGGATCGAAACGAAGTGCGCTCATGCAACAATCCTCTTCGTGGTCAGCGCGAGGCGACCAGCGGCCACAGCTCATCGGCGCCGCGCGCAGCGACGCGCTTGCCGAGCTCGACGGCCCAATGACTCTCGGAGCCGAAATCGTCGCGCCAGGCGAGCGCGCGCAGCGAGAAGCGGTGCAGGATGTGCTCGGTGGTGAAGCCGATGGCTCCGTGGACCTGATGCGCGATCGCCGCGCCCTTCTCGGCGGCCTCGGCGCAGCGGATCTTGGCCGCGGCGGCTTCGAGAAACACCGCCTCGTCGAATGCGGCGGCCCGCGCGATCGCATCCGCGGCGGATGTCGCGGCCGCGCTCGCGGCGGCGCTCTCACCGGCCAGCCGTGCCAGGTTGTGCTGCACCGCCTGGAATTTGCCGATCGGCTTCTCGAAGGCGACGCGCTCACCCGCATAGTTGACGCTGATCGCGAGCAGCCGATCCAGCGCGCCGGCGATCTGCAGTCCGCGGGCGACGCCGCCCATCAGCATCAAGGTGGTGGCGTCGAAGCCGGCCGGTGCCGGCCGGCATGCCAGCGGCATGATCTTGTCGAACGTCACCGTGTCGCTGGGATCGTTGGCGAGGTTGAGGCCCGCGTCGATGCGCAGCCGCGCGGTCTCGACCAGCGCGATCGACACGCCGTCTCCGCCCTCGGCGAGCACGGCAACGTGCTGCGCCGTCCTTGCGAACGGCACGCCGCGGGCACGGCCGGACAAGGTGCCGTCAGTGTCGAGCGTGATCCGGTCTCTCGGATGAGCCGGCGCGATCGTCATGGCGCCGTCGGGGGAGGCAATGCCGCCTTGTTGCAGCAGCCAGCCCGCGAGCAGCGTCTCGGCCAGCGGCACCGCAATCGCAAAACGGCCGGCGGCATTGATGATCTCAAAGCCATCGGCGAGGTCAGTGCCGGCGCCGCCGAACTCCTCGCCCACCCAGGCGAGCGTCAGGCCGGCCTCGCTCAGCGCCCGCCACAGCGGTGCCGTCCAGCGGCCGTCCTTGTCGTGGTTGATCGTCTGCGGGTCGGCGAGATCGGCGAAGATCCTTTCCGCGGTCGCAACGACGATGTTCTCAGCTTCCGCCACAGCGCTCCTCGCCCTCGTTGTCGTCGGTCTCGGCGCGCCATGTCCTGCGCGCGCCGGCGATGTTTTGCCGGCATGATGAGCGCAAGCGACGGCCCTGACAAGCGTAGCCCGCTGCAGGGCCCCGTCCGCTCGCCGCATGGAGGCGAGCGATTTCCGCGCTGCGGAGATTGTGCCGATTTTGCAGATGCAGCGATGTTGGCTAAGAAGAAGCAAGGCAAACAGGGAGGTGCGGAATGGCTGAAGGTCTGTGCGCGGTCGTGACGGGGTCGGCGTCCGGCCTCGGAGCCGCGACCGCGTTGCTGCTGGCGAAGGCCGGCATGCGCATCGTCGTGAACTATTCGAACAGCAAGAGTGAAGCCGAGCAGACCGCTGATCTCTGCCGCAAGGAAGGAGTCGAGGTCGTCGTCATTCAAGGCGACGTGTCGCGCGATGAGGATTGCCGCAAGATCGTCGCCGCCGCTGCGGCTTGGGGCCGGCTGGATGCCCTCGTCAACAATGCCGGCACCACCAAGCACGTGCCGCACGATCAGCTCGATGGCCTTTCGGCGGAGGATTTCCAGCGCATCTTCGCAGTCAACACCATCGGCCCCTTCCAGATGGTGCGCGCCGCGCGGCCGCTGCTGGAAGCGGCGGCCAAGGCGACGGCGCGTGCGTCCGCGGTCGTCAACGTCTCGTCGGTAGCCGGCATCAGCGGCATCGGCTCGTCGGTCGCCTACGCCGCCAGCAAGGGCGCGCTGAACACGATGACGCTATCGCTGGCGCGCGCCCTGGCGCCTGCGATCCGCGTCAACACCGTCTGCCCCGGCTACATCGATACGCCCTGGTTCACCAAGGGCCGCGGCGAGGCCGGTGCCAAGCAGGTGCGCGATGCGGTGGTCGCGCGGGTGCCGTTGCGCGCGGCTTCATCCGCTGAGGACATCGCGCAGCTCGTGGCGTTCCTGGCGAGCCCGGCGTCAGGCCACATGACCGGCGAGGTCGTGCGCATGGATGCGGGGATGCATCTGTTGGGGTGAAATCGTCATGGCGAGCGGCCGCTGTGGTCGCTCGCGATGAGTGGCGCGAGGCCGTTACCGATTGAAATCGCGGATCGTGCCGCTCGCGACCAGCCTGTTCCAGATGAACAGCACCACGATCGCGCCGAGGGTTGCGGTCACGTAGCCCGCGCCCTGGTCGGGGCTGTAATGGCCGATGGCCTGCCCGATGGCGGTGGCGATGAACGCGCCGACGATTCCGAGCACGATGGTCAGGATGAAGCCGGAGGGATTGTTGGGACCCGGCGATAGAAGCCGCGCCAGGAAGCCGGCGACCAGCCCGACGATCAGAATGTGCAGCATGAGTCTCGTCCTTCCCGTCAACGATCGCGGAGCGTCAGATCCGGCCCGCCAACTCATGCTCGGTCGGCAGCCGACCGTCCGGCGTGAGCTGATCGATCACTTTCGGCAGGTACTGGCTCAGCCCGTTCAACAGCTCGTCGCGCGACAGCCCGCTCTGCGCGGTGAGCTGATCGATCTGATCGGCGCCGAGCGCATTGGCGAGATCGCCGGGCGAGATCGGCTTGTTCTCGCCGGGGGAGACCCAGGAGTTCGCGGTGTCGCCATGGCCTTTGTCCTGGAACTGGCGCAGGAGATCGCCGAGCCCGCCCGACAACACGCTGCCGGCCGCGCCGCCCGCAAGCAGGCCGCCCAGGCCGCCGGCGATGATGTTGCCGAGGCCGCCACCAAGCGCACCGCCGAGCGGTCCGCCTTGATTCCCGGTCGGCTGGGGCGGCGGGACTGGCGCAGGCGCCGCGTTCGGCTGCTGTCCATTCTGCGAGAAATGCTTCACCGCTTTCCACGCCAGCAAAGCGAGGATCGCCATCGTCATCGGCGACATGCCGCCGTTCTTCTGCGTGGTCGGATGACTCGGCCCGCTCGGGCCGTTCTGCATGCCGTTGAGGATATCGAGTAGACCCATGACCTGCTCCTGCGCCCCGCGCCGACAAACCTATGGGCTTGCACGCGGCGTTACAAGCCGCGGTCAGATTCGTCGCACAGGGGAACGTGTCGCGCGCGGCTCAGTTCCGGGCTTCGGCCCGTTTCGGCGCCTTGGCTCCGGGCGGTGCGGCTGCGGCCTGGCTCGGGCCGGTGAACATCCGCTTCAGCTCGTCGAGCTTCTCCGACAGGACCGGAAAGTTGCAGGAGAACGAATCGCGGCGCCAGCCGTCCTTGGCGCATTGCGCTGCCTTGATGCGGGCGCGTGCCTCCACGTTCGACGTCGGCGGCGGCAATCCGCCCTGCGCGGTCGCGGCCGGGGGCTTGTTCGGCCGTTGCGGCGGCGGGGCCGGCATGGCCGGCTTCGGCGGCTCGATCGCGGCCCGCGCCGTCATGTCCCGGAGCGAGGGCTGGAGGTCCTGCGTTTGCGGCCGCGACATCATCGCCGAGCTCATGTTGGCGTGGCGCTGGCGCTCGAGGTATTGCGTATACTGCTGGTCGATGAACTTCTGCTCTTCGGCCGTGGGATTGGGGCCGGCGATGTCGAAGCTGCGATCCTGCATGAAGTCGTAATAGACGTAGCCGCCGCCCGGCTTCCGTCTCCCGGCAAATTTCGCGTTGCATTGCGCCAGCGCCGCCGTCTTCTCCTCCTTGGAGGCGGACTTCTCGGCAGCGTCGGCACACTCCTCGAAATCCGTCGGGGAGCGGCTCCACCATTCCGCGTGCGCGCGTTGAGGTTGCACGGCAGGCAGGCAGGTGATCGCTGCAAAGACCAGTACTGGCAGGCGGGGTGGGTACACGAACGGTAATCCTCAGCGGCTCCCCGCCTCAGATGACGGGAGATTGTCGCCATTTTGCGGCGGGGTGTGACTCCAATGCTGCGTAAATTGAGACTTTCTTCTTTATCTGCCGTGGTTCCGTGATCTCGTTGCCACAGTCGGGCCGGCAATGACGGCAGCGCCGTTCGTGAATCGCGCCTTGCTGTGGCGCCGGAACGATACGCAGCATTTTTCCACCATTTTCATCCCGCCGTAGTTGACGAAACTAATCTTGACGTTGGAAAGATTGGTGTTGACGAGACCGGGCAAGCGCTTCTATGAATATCTTGACAATGGAAAGATGATCTGCGCCGCCCGGTGCGGAGGAGAGGCTGCGATGAAAGTGTTCCTCACGGTCAAGCTGGCGCTGTTGCCGTTCGTCGCGTTCTGGACCCTGCTGGCCTGGCATCAGCCGGCATGGGCGGTGTGGTCCGCGCTGGCCCTGGCGCTCGCCGCCAACGTCTGGCGAGCCTCCCGGAGCGAGCTCGCGCTGCTGGAGCTCGGAAGCCTCGCCCTTTTCGTCGTGCTGGCGATCGCCAACGACGTCGCGCCGAATTGGACGGCCGGCAACGCGCTGTGGCTGTCCTTCGCAGGGCTCGGCCTCATCAGCTTCGCTTCGCTCGTCGTCGGCCGTCCCTGGACCGCGGACTATTCCCGCTCGGCCTATGCCGACAGCGCCTCGACGCCCCAATTCCACCTGATCAACATGATGATGACCGGGCTCTGGGGCGTCCTGTTCCTGGTCCTCGGCCTGTGCCGCTGGGCCGGCGTCGCCTCCTGGATCGCGACGATGATCGTCGTCGGCGGCGCGCTGATCTCGATCTTCGGCCCGCGCTTCGCAATTCGCCAGGCCTTGCTGCGCATGCGGGCCGCGCGCGAGGAGTGCCATTGGCCGGCACCGGGCTTCACCCCCGCGGCCGGCGTCGACTGCGACGTCGCGGTGATCGGCGCCGGAATCGGCGGGCTGACGGCCGCCGCCCTGCTCGCGGAGTCCGGGTTGAAGGTGAAGGTGTTCGATCACCACGTGGTGCCGGGCGGCTTCTGCCACACTTATCTTCGCAAGGCTCACCACGACAACAAGCCGGTGCTGTATCGCTTCGATGCAGGGCCGCACGATTTCTCCGGCGTCTGGCCGGGCGGGCCTGTCGACAGCGTGCTGCGCCGGCTCGGCGTCGCCGACCGCATCCAGTGGCGGCGGGTCACCCACTCCTACCGTCTCGCCGGCCGCCGCGTCGACGTGCCAGCGGACTGGCGTGCTTATGTCCGACTGCTCTGCGAGATGTTTCCCGCCAGCGCGGACGGGCTCACCCGGCTGTTCGACACCATCCATGCCATTTTCGAAAGCATGTACGCGACGGGGCAGGGTCGCAGCGGCATTCCCGGCATGCCCGCCACATTGGAGGAGATGCTGGCCTTCCCGCGCAAGCATCCGCAGGCGTTCAGGTGGATGAACCGCCCGTTCGATGAGCTCGTCGCCGCCCATGTCTCCGATCCCGAACTCATCGCCTATCTCAATGCGCTGTCGGGCTATCTCGGCGACGGCAGCGAGACGCTGAGCTGCGCCCAGATGGTCCCGATCTTCGGCTACTATTTCAAGGGTGGCTTCTATCCGGTCGGCGGCTCCGGCCGCCTCGCGGACGTGCTCGCCGAGGCGGTCACCGCCAGGGATGGCGAGGTGCATCTGAAATCCAGGGTCACCCGCATCCTGGTCGAGGAGGGCCGCGCCGTCGGCGTCGTGCTCGGCAACGGCCGCACGGTCCGCGCGCAGGCGGTGGTCTCGAATGCCGATCTCGGCCGTACCTTCACCGAGCTTCTGAGTCCCGACGATCTGCCCGCCGGTTTTCGCGAGCGTGCCCGCACCCTCGCGCCGGCGACGTCGTGCTTCTCGGTGCATCTCGGCCTCGACATCGTGCCCGACATCGCGCCCGCCACGCATCTCGATACGCCGATGGGAATCGGCCTTGCCGTGATGTCCAAGCTCGACCCGTCGGCGGCGCCCGAAGGCCATGCCACGATGACGATCATCACCCTCGTGCCGCACGATCAGGCCACGCGCTGGTTTCCGGGCGAGGGCGGCGACGACTGGAAGGCGTGGCGGCGCTCGCCGGACTACGAGGCCCGCAAGCAGCAGCTCGGCGATGCCATGGTTGCCGCTGCCGCGACCGTCATTCCCGACTTGTCCAGGCATATCGTCTATCGGACCGACGCCAGCCCGGTGACCTATGCACGCTATGATCTCGCCAGCGCCGGCGCGATCTATGGCGTGGCGCAGTCGGGACGGCTGAAGGGCGCCAAGGCGCCGGTGCGCAATCTCGTCATCGCCGGCGGCGGCAATGCCGGAGCGGGCGTCGAGGCCGTGGTGATCTCGGGCGCGGAGGCGGCCGAGGCGCTGGTGCCGGGTCTGCTGGCGCGCGCATCGGCAGTCGCGTCGGACGCGGTGACGGCGCGGCCGCGGGCGGCCTGAGCGCGGCGCCTGCCGCAGCTCGGGCGTATCAAGGCGTATAGAGGTAGCGCAGCAGGGTGCGGCCGACGGTCTCCAGGCTCTGCGCCGAGCACTGCTCGATCGTATCCTGCGTGGTGTTGAAATAGGGCTCGTAGTCGAAGTCGATGACGAGGAAGCTCGGAATGCCGGCCTGCTGCAGCGCCGTGTGGTCGTCGCTGATCGGATACGCCGTGGGCTCCGGCGAGAACGCCGATGGCGCGATACGGCTGCCGATGCTCCAGAACCTCTTGACCTCGGGCAACGCCGAGGCCAGCGACGACGGCTCCGGCTGCAGCTTGAGATCCTTGTCGCAGACCATGTCGAAATCGACTGCCTTCTCCGGCTTGTGCGTCGGATAATAGGTCTTCAGGTTGGCCGCGAAATGCGGCGAGCCCAGCGGGCGCCAGGTCGGATCGCCGGCGCCGAGCGATTTCGGCCCCTCCTCGCCGTCGAAGAAGATCATGTCGATGCCGACGTCGGGCTTCGGCGACAGCGACAGCACGCGTGCGGTCTCGAGCAGCAGCGCCACCGCCGAGGCGGAGTTGTTGGCGCCCGGCATCGGTGCGTCCGGCGATTTGGGATCGCGATAGGCCTTGATGATGCTGTCGTAATGGGTGGCGACGATGACGCGCCGCGGGTTCTGCACCTGGAAGCGGGCGATGATGTTGGTCAGCGGGATCGCCTTGCCGTCATCGCCCTTGGCGGTGAAGCTCTGCGTGAGCACGGCGTCCGCCGCGCTCTTGGCCATCGCTGCCTTGATGTAGTCGATCGTTTTCTGATGTCCCGGCTCGCCCATCGATCGCGGCGTGAACCGCAGCAGATCGGCGATGACAGCCATTGCGCGCTGACCGTCCCACAATTCGATCTGCGCGTCCGCGGCGTAGGCGGTCGGCGATATCAGCAGCAATACGGCCGCTGTCGCGGTGGCGGCGAGGCGAGGCCAGAACTCAGTCATCCGCAAAGCTCTTCAATGATGAAAATCAGGACGTCTTCTTGCCGAAGGGAATGAACAGGATGCCGGCGCAGCCAGCCAGCGCCACGGCGAAATAATAGGTGATCGCGCGCGAGCCGATCGTCGGAATCAGCGCGAACGTCGTGACCAGCGTGCCGACGACGTTGCCGATGGTCGAGACGCCATAGACCAATCCGGCGACACGGCCGGCCTCGCCGGCCGAGCGCGTCAACAGGCTGACGGCGATCGGCGAGAAGGTGCCGAGCAGGGTCAGCGGCACCAGCAGCAGCGCGGTCGAGGCCATCAGCGTCGCCATCGGTCCGTCGCCGATGCTGTCGAGGATGTCGGCCATGACGGTGTCGGCGGTCGCCGGAACCAGCGCCATGTAGGCGGCGGCGATCAGGATCATGGTGCCGATGGTGCGCGTCGTCGGCTGCCGGTCGACGATGGCGCTGCCGGCGAAATAGCCGATCGCGAGCGCGCACAGCACGGTCGAGATCAGGCTGGCCCAGGCGCCGATGCCGCTGCCGAAATACGGGTTGAGGTAGCGGCTGCCGAGCATCTCGAAGCCCATCAGCACGCAGCCGACCAGGAACGAACAGAGATAGATCGCCAGCATGCCGGCGCGGGACACCGGCGCGCTCATGGCAGCTTCTTGTTGTGGCGCTCGATGCTCTTCAGCGCCTCGACCGGCGCGAAGTCGTCGGTCAGCACCTTGGCCTTGGCGTCGATCACCTGGCCGTTATCGATGTCGATGCGCTTGCGCTGCGCCAGCATGTCGGCGAGCTTGTAGCGGAAGCCGAATTCCTTGTCGCGCTCCTGCGCGATGGCGGCGAGATCCTCGGGCTTCCGCTCGTCGCCGGGATAGGCGACCATCACGATGTTGCCGCCGGCCTCGTAGAAGTCGACCTGCGGGAACACGCTGTGGATGGTCTTGACCGCGGCGTCGAACAGCATGGTCGACGGCTCGACGTTCTGCGCCACCACGCCGCCCTCGGCGAGATGCTCCTTGACGAGCTGGTAGAATTCCTTGGTCAGCAGGTGGAACGGCACGAACGGTCCGCGATAGGCGTCGATCAGGATGATGTCGTAGCGCTCCTTGGATTCCTGCACGAACAGCCGGCCGTCGCGGTTGGCGACGTGGAAGTTCGGCTCCTCCTTGATGCCGAAATATTTCTTGGCGAGCTCCAGCACGGTCGGGTCGAGCTCGACCGACGTCACCTGCACCTTGGGCAGGAAGCGGTGCAGGTACCAGGCGGTGCGGCCGCCGCCGAAGCCGATCTCCAGGACCGAGCTGACATTCTTTGCGTACATGACGCTCGCGGTCATGAAGCGGGTATAGTCGACCGGCAGATCGAGCTCGTCCTGGGTGTTGTAGACGCTCTCGGTATAGATGCGCCGGTTGTGACCGAACGTCATGCTGCGGTAGGGCGCCTGCTCATAGACATAGATGTTGTTGTAGAGCGACTCCTTCGACTCCAGCAGGTGGCGGGTGTCCTGCGCGCTTGCGGCGGCGATGGAGAGGAAGCTTGCGAACACGCCTGAAATGACCGACCGGATGAGCATCGACTTGTCTGTGTCCCTCGGCTGAAATGGGCAGGCGCGCTGGATCGAGCGGATCTCGTGGCGCCGGACGCCTGGCCCGGCCACGAGATGCGCTCAGGCACGACCAATACGGCAATCCCGAGGCCGGGTTCCGGATTGGCGCCGTTCTCTTAGACCATCGGCTGCCGTCCGGATAGTCAAACCGCCCCTCCCAAACGGGGGTGTGATCGGGCATGAGCGGCCCCGCTCTAACCGGGATCGCGCGGCTGCGTTCCCGTCGTCGTCCCGTCAGGGGATCCGAGCGTCGTTGTGCCCCGGTCGGCCGCCCGGTCCAGGCTCCGACCGGAGAGGCTTCCGGTCGGTGGCCGGGTCTGCTATGGAGGCGGCGAAGCAGGTGCACTTCGGTGCAGGCTCCGGTCCCGTAGCTCAGCTGGATAGAGCGGCGGTTTCCTAAACCGTAGGTCGCATGTTCGAGTCATGCCGGGATCGCCATCTGCCGCAGCCTTGCACGCGCAGACAATCTCCAGATCAAACCCAGGGCGCGCCTGATCCGGCCCGTTCGGGAATCGGGTGGAGCGCTTCGCTGCCATCGAGGAACTTCTCCGAGTGAGACGGCGGCCTGAGCCCCGTCCGCGCGGCGCGCGCAATCGCCGCCGAGATGCATCACCCTGGAGAGCTTTCCATGCATACGACCATCGAGCCGGGCATCCTCTATTTCGGGACGCCGGTCGTCCTCATCAGCACCGTCAACGAGGACGGCGGCTTCAATCTCGCGCCGATGTCGTCGGCATTCTGGCTCGGCTGGCGCTGCATGCTGGGCCTCGCCGCCGGATCGAAGACGCCGCAGAACATGCGCCGCACCGGCGAGTGCGTGCTGAACCTGCCGTCGGTCGATCTCGTCGCCGCCGTCGATCGCCTGGCGCTGACCACGGGATCGGACCCGGTGCCGGCGATGAAGCAGCGCAAGGGCTACCGCCACGTGTCCGACAAGTTCGCCGCCGCCGGGTTGACCGCAACGGCGTCGGAAACCGTTGCGGCTCCGCGCGTCGCGGAATGCGCGGTGCAGCTCGAAGCCCGCATCGAGTCGGTGCATGGCATCGCCGACGACGACGCGATCCTGAAGGGGCACATCCAGTGCTTCGAGGTGCGGGTGCAGCGGGTCCATGTCGATGAGGCCATCCTGATGGACGGTACGCGTGACCGCATCGACCCGGACAAATGGCGGCCGCTGATCATGAGCTTCCAGCAGTTCTATGGCCTGGGCGCGCGCCTTCACGAGTCGCGGCTGGGCACCATTCCGGAGGCGGCCTATCGCACGCCCGACGTCGAGCGCGCCCGCGAGGCGGCCATGCGAATGGAGGTGGCGGCAGGCTGAGCCGGCTCGGCCTGGAGTCTCGCCTGGAATCGCCCGGCCGCACGTTGAAGCTTGCATTCGAGTGCGAGAGGTGGGGACATCATGGGGGCTGTGGCTGTCGACCGGCTGCTGATCGAGGCGGCTGATCATTACAATGCGGGGCGCGCCGGTCCGGCCAAGGCGCTTTGCAGCGACATCCTCCAAGCGGTGCCGGATCATCTGCCGGCGCTGCATCTGTCCGCGATCCTCGCCTTCGCCGACGGCGGCATGGCGGAGGGTGCGGAGCTGCTCGGGCGCGTCTTCGCCCGCGATCCCCACCATGCGCCGGCCTATGTCACGCTCGGCGATGCGCTCGCGGTGAAAGGCGAGCGCAAGGGCGCCGCCGATGCGTTCGCGCGCGCAGCGGCTTTGCGGCCGCTCGATGCGGCGATTCACAGCAGGCTCGGCAGCGCGCTGCTCGAGCTGTCGCGCTTCGCCGAGGCCGAGGCCGCCTATCGCCATGCGCTGACGCTCGATCCCGCGCTCGGGCACGCGCGCTGGAATCTCGCGCTCGCCTTCAACCGGCAGGGGCGACTTGCCGAGGCGGAAGCGGCTTATCGCGAGTTGCTCGAGCGCGAGCCCTCCTATCCCGGTGCATGGCGGGCGCTGGCGCATGTGCTCGCCGACCAGGCCAGATATGACGAGGCCGTGCCCGCCTATCTGCATGCGCTGGCGGCGCAGCCGGCCGATGCCGGCCTGCATCTCAGCCTGGGCGATGTGCTCTACAAGCAGCGCGCCTTTGCCGAGGCCGCGGTACAGTATCGTCAGGCCTGCGATCTCGCGCCCGGCGATGCCAATGCCGCGCGATTGCTCGGGCACGCGCTGCATGAGGCCGACCGCCCGGCCGAGGCCGTCGAGGCCTATCGGCGCGCCGCCGTGCTCGATCCCACCGATGTGGTCGTGCTCAGCAATCTCGCGGCCTGCCTGTGCGGGACGGGCCAGCTCGATGCGGCCATTGCCGCCTGCGAGCACGCGCTGGCGCTGCAGCCCGATCACGCCCCGGCGCATACCAATCTGGGCATCATCCACGAGATGCGCGGCGAGACCATCGAGGCCGTCGCGGCGCATCGCCGCGCCGTCGCCTCCGATCCCGGTTACGCCAAGGGTCACGCCAACCTCGCGGTGGCGCTGCGCAACGCCGGCGACATCGACGCGGCGCTGGCCGCCTCGCATCGTGCGATCGCGCTGGCGCCCGACAATGCGCTCGCCCGCTACAATCACGCGCATTTCCTGCTGATGTGCGGCGACCTCGTGAACGGCTTTGCGGAGCATCGCTGGGGCCGCGACTGTCCGGACCTCTCCGCGGGCATGCCGCGCTTCGACGCGCCGGAATGGCAGGGCGCGCCGCTCGACGGACGCACGCTGCTGCTGTTCGCCGAATATGGCATCGGCGATGCGCTGCAATTCGTGCGCTACATCGATCGCGTCAGGATGATGGGGGGACCGGTCGTGCTGCAGGTGCAGCCGGCGATCGCGCCGCTGCTGCGCCGTCTGGAGGGCGTGACCGTGGTGCCACGCGGCGCGCCGCTGCCGCCATTCGATCTGCAGGCACCGCTGATGGATCTGCCGCGCATCTTCGGCACCACGCTGGAGACGATCCCGGCCGAGGTGCCTTATCTCGCGGCCGATCCGATCAAGATGGCCGCGTGGCGCAACGTGCTCGGGCGCGCGCCGTCGTTGAAGGTCGGCGTCGTCTGGGCCGGCAATCCCAGGCACAAGGGCGACCGCCAGCGCTCGCTCACCGCGCAGGCGGTGCTGCCGCGGCTGGTGATGCCGGGCGTGCAGCTCTATTCCTTGCAGAAGGAGCCGCGGCCGGACGATGCGCTAGGGCTCGCCGAGCTTGGCACCGACGTCATCGATCTCGCGCCGTTGCTGAGCGACTTCGCCGAGACCGCGGCCGCCGTCGCCGTGCTCGATCTCGTCATCTCCGTCGACACGTCGGTGGCGCATCTCGCCGGCGCGCTCGGCCGTCCGGTCTGGGTGCTCTTGCCCTATGCGCTCGACTGGCGCTGGTTGCGCGATCGCGCCGACACCCCGTGGTATCCGACCATGCGGCTGTTCAGGCAGGAGAAGCCGATGGCTTGGGACGGTGTGCTGGCGCGGACGGCAGGGGAGCTTGCGCGGCTGGCGGCAGGTGAGCGCGGGCCGTTGTTGCCCGGGCTGGTATGAGGCGGTGAGCGATGTCGAAGGCTGACAGGGCCTGACGCTTATCGCATGGCCATGCGTGCGAGACCGGTCTGATCCGAGCGCGTGGACGGAAACGACAATCGCCACAAGCTGAAGAGCATCGGGAGTTGGAAAACGAAGCTGATCGCCGCAGCGCCCGCCAGCACCTCGAAACGTTGTGCCTCGATCAGGGCCTTGGCGCTCGGGACCACGTGGACCAGGCCGTCGGCGACGTAGACAAGCGCAACAGTCCGCCAGATGTTGGCGGACAGCCAGCCCATCCTGAAGGCGTGATCGAACAGCGCGAGCAATCCGCCGAGCGCGAGCGTCGAGCTCGCCATGTGAGACGGCGTGTCGTAGAAGCCGGGCTCCAACGCGGCCTGGACGAACCAGAGTCCGTAGACCACCGCGACGATCTTCAGCAACATCAGTTCGTTCCCAGGCTCGCGAGCTTATCGTCTGCCTCCGGGCAACCGATCGGATTGCGCCCCGTTGATCGGAGCAGGCACGCGCGACATCGAGCTTACGATGCGTGTCACGAAGGCTCTATTAATCGGCTCGCTTGGATTGTCCTGAACGAGCCGTTTTGCTCGCGCCTTTGATCCAGGTCCCGTGATGCAAGGGCCAGGCGCGGTTGCGGACATGGTGAAGGACCGCGTAGCCGACCTACTGCTCCGCCAGCAACTCCCTCACCCTCGGCGCCACCACTTTGCCATACAGCTCGATGCTCCGCATCAGTTTCGCATGCGGCAGCGGACCGGCTGAGTATTTCAGCTGAAACCGCGACAGGCCGAGCGCCTTGATCGTCGCGGCGATCTTCTGCGCCACGGTCTCCGGCGAGCCGACATAGAGCGAGCCGTGATCGGCCTCCTGGACGAACTCGTCGCGGCCCATCGGCGGCCAGCCTCGCTCGCGGCCGATGCGGTCGCGCATGGTCTTGTAGTCCGGCCACAGCTCCTCGCGCGCCACTTCGTCGGTGTCGGCGACATAGCCCGGCGAATGCACGCCGATCGGCTTCGTCTCGCGGCCGAACTGCTTGAGCGCGCGATGGTACAGCTCGACATAGGGCGCGAACCGTTTCGGGTCGCCGCCGATGATCGCGAGCATCAGCGGCAGCTCGTAATGCGCGGCGCGCACCACGGACTCGGGACTGCCGCCGACGCCGATCCAGGCCCTCAGCCGTCCATGCTCGACCGGCGGATAGACCAGTTGATCCCTGAGCGGCGGGCGCAACTGGCCCTGCCAGGTCAGTGGCTGCTGCGACAGCAGGCTGACGAACAGATCGAGCTTCTCCTCGAACAGCGCCTCGTAGTCCTTGAGATCGAAGCCGAACAGCGGGAAGGACTCGGTGAACGAGCCGCGGCCGAGGATGACCTCGGCGCGGCTGTTCGACACCGCGTCGAGCGTCGAGAAGCGCTGGAACACGCGGATCGGGTCATCCGAGCTCAGCACCGTCACCGCCGAGCCGAGCTTGATCTTCGTGGTGCGCGCGGCGATCGCCGCCAACGCCACCTCGGGCGCCGAGATCGCGAAATCGCCGCGATGGTGCTCGCCGAGCCCGATGAAATCGAGCCCGAGCTGGTCGGCGAGCACCGCCTCCGCGACAACGTCGCGGATCACCTGGGCATGGGCGGCCATCGCGCCCTCCGCGTTGCGGGTGACGTCGCCGAACGTGTCCAGGCCGAATTCGATCGCTGTGCTCATGTCTCATTCCGTTGCGTCGGGCCGTCATACGGCCTCTGCTCGTCAGCTGGAAGGGGCCGCACCGGATTGCAAGCGGAGGAAAGCGAAACACAAGGTTTCCGTGAGCTTGAGCGCATCACGAGAAGGTTGGGCCGTCGCCATTCTCCGTCATTCCGGGGCAATCGTCGATGCGCAGGCGCGGAGCGGCTGCGTGTTGACGATTGAACCCGGAATCTCGAAGTCGTTCAGAATGGACGCAAGACAATATCGAGATTCCGGGTTCAAGGCCTCTCGGCCTTGCCCCGGAATGACGGTGGTCGTGATACCGGGCGGATCAGACGGTCCGGACGACCGGCAAAAATTTTTCTTTCGTTTTTCCAGAAAGTGTGCTCTACTGCGCCCATCCTGCCTCATCGATGAGGGGCGTACGCGCGGTCGTCACGAGACGCGAGGCAGGGATGCGGTGGCCGTAGCGGGTCGCAGCGCGGTGTCGCGCCGACGAACGATCCGATGCGGACAGTCAAGTCGCGTGGTCCTGGCCTCCCGATGCTGAGGTCAAGCCGGATGATGGTGCGGAAGCGCATCACGCCGACGATGGGGGCAACACAGCCGGTCCCCAGGGAGAGCGCGAAGCAGCTGTTAAGACCATCGCGCAGGGAAGGCCGGGATGTCCCAGCCGAACCTGTGGTTCCTGCCGCCTGCATTTTTTTCGCAGGCGGGCCATGGGGGCGGCGAGCTCCCGGTCTTCCCTGCGCCCTCACGTTTCAGAGGGCACGCGATCCGGACAAAGCTCGGGCTTGAGCGGCCGCGAGGGTACGAACCCATGGCCTCGGCTGATGCGATTGCCGCCTGCGCCTCTTGCGCGGTCATGCCATGCCAAAAAATGGGCGTGTGAGCCGGTGACGCATCACGTAGGCTCAAGGCACCTCTCACCCGGACACACGCACATGGCGACCGGCAGCGACTATCAGATCTTCGAGGCAGGCGACGTCGTGCTGCAATCGGGCGTGACGTTCCCGTCACTGCGGCTCGCCTACAAGACCTATGGCACGCTGAACGCGGCCAAGGACAACGTCATCTTCTATCCGACCTCGTTCGGCGCCCAGCACGTCGACACCGAGTGGCTGGTCGCGCCCGGCGGCGCGCTCGATCCGAGCAGCTACTTCATCATCATTCCGAACCTGTTCGGCAATGGCCTGTCGTCGTCGCCCTCGAATACGCGCGAACTGTTCGGCGACGCGCCGTTCCCGTCGATCAGCTATCACGACGCGGTCGCGGTGCAGCGCCGGCTCGTGGAGGAACAGTTCGGGATCAGCCGGATCGCGCTGGTCTATGGCTGGTCGATGGGCGGCATGCAGGCCTATCACTGGGCCGCGCTCCATCCGGACATGGTGGAGCGTGCGGCGGTGGTGTGCGGCAGCGCGCGCTGCTCGCCGTATAACCATCTGTTCCTGGATGCCGTGAAGGCGGCGCTGACGGCCGATCCCGCGTTCCGCAACGGCCGCTTCGTCGAGAAGCCGGTCGCCGGCCTGCGCGCCATGGGCCGCATCTATGCCGGCTGGGCGATGTCCTATGAGTTCTACCGCGACGAGGTCTGGCGCGAGCAGGGTTTTGGCTCGCAGGAGGACTATCTCGCCGCGACCTGGGACACCGCCTTCGCGCATCGCGACGCCGATAATCTGCTGGCGCAGATCGCGATCTGGCAGGGCGGCGACATCAGCAATTGCGCGGCGTTCGGCGGCGATCTCGATCGGGCGCTGTCGGCAATCGCCGCGCATATGCTGCTGATGCCGGGCCGGACCGACCGCTATTTCGACTGGCGCGACAATGAGCGCGAACTGCCCGGGCTGGTCAACGCGCGCTCCGCCGTGCTGCGGCCGATTCCGTCGATCCACGGCCACCGGGCCGGCAATCCCGTCCGCATCCCGGCCGATCGCGACTTCATCAACGCCAACGTCTCCGCCCTTCTCCAGAGCTGACACCCGAGCTCGACATGACCGACGTGCCCACCGACGAATTCGCGCCCCGTCCGAAGCGGCTGACACCGCCGGTGCTGCAGCAGCTCTGCACGCGCTCCAACATGCAGGGCGTGCTACGCACGCTCAGCCATTACGGCGCGATCATCGGCGTGGGTGCGCTGATCGGAGCGATCGCATCGACGCATGGTGTGCTCTGGGCGCTGTCCTTGCTGCCGGTGCAGGGCGTGCTCATCGCGTTCCTGTTCATGGCGGTGCACGAGACCGCACACAAGACCGCCTTCGACAGCCGCAGGCTCAACCTCGCGGTCGGCTATCTCTCCGGCTTCCTGATCGGACTGCCTTATGAATATTACTGCCTGTTCCATTGGGAGCATCACCGCCACACCCAGGATCCCCTGCGCGATCCGGAGCTGATCGTCGGTCCCAAGCCGCGCTCCGAGACGCAACTCGCGATTGCCTATTCCGGCCTGGTCCAGGTGGCCGGCCGTCTCAGGCTGCTGCTGAAGCATGCGGTGACCGGCGAGGTGACGGTTCCGTGGGTCCCCGCGGGCCGCCGGGCGATCGTCGTGCGGGAGGCGCGCGCCTATGTCGCGGGCTATGCACTGCTGCTCATCGCCTCGCTGGTGCTGCACAGCGCGCTGCTGCTGTGGGTCTGGGTGCTGCCGCTGCTCGTCGGACAACTCATCCTGCGGCCCTATCTCTACGCCGAGCACACCGGCTGCGATCATGCGAGGAGCGCCTTCCAGAACACGCGGACCACCCTCACCACGCGGTTTGTGCATTGGCTGGCCTGGAACATGCCGTATCACGTCGAGCACCATGCCTATCCGGCGGTGCCGTTCCATGCGCTGCCGAAGCTGCACGCGATCGTCGACGGCGAGATCAAATATCGCGGGCAGGGATACGTCGCCGTGACGCGGCAGACCTGGGCGTGGTTTCGCGCGCAGTGGAAGGAAACGAAGTCTCATCCATGATGAGTTTGGATCCGAGTTATCGCCGCTCGGCCGGTGCGCTCCCTCTCCCGCTTGCGGGGGAGGGCTGGGGTGGGGGCGCCACAACGGCAGTCTTTCCAGAGCATCCCCCACCCGCATCGCATCTCTCGATGCGATGCGACCTCCCCCGCAAGCGGGGGAGGCGCAGACCGACCACGTCGCCAGGGATGTCAGCAAGCCATCGTGCCCGACCGGTGCGCGTCCTCCCGGCACGCCCCTTGTGGGAGAAGTGCAGTGATTGGCGTCGTGTTGATATGGTCGCAGCGACGCTGGCTCACCGCCATCGCTCGCGCATCCGCGCGCCGAGATCGATGCGCGGCCCGGAGCGCGCATATGCCGACCCCGGCTGCGCCCGCGGCCAGCTCGTGCGTTCGAACAGCGGCACCAGCGCCTCCGGAATGAACCGCGTGCGCGAGGCATAGACGTGACGATCGCCGCGCACCGGCTGGCCGTGGACGAAGAACCGCTGCGGCACCAGGAGATGCAGATCGTCCTTGGCGCGGGTCATTGCGACATAGAGCAGCCGCCGTTCTTCCTCCAATTCGGCGCTGGAGCCGGCGCCGAGATCGGACGGCATGCAGCCGTCGACGACGTTGAGGACGTGCACGGAATTCCACTCCATGCCCTTGGCGGAATGGATGGTGGAGAGGATCAGATAGTCCTCGTCGAGCAAAGGCACGCCGGACTGATCGGAGGTGGCGTCGGGCGGGTCGAGCGTCAGCTCGGTGAGGAAACGCTCGCGCGACGGATAGCCGCTCGCGATCTGCTCGAGCTGCAGCAGGTCGGCGGTTCGCACCTCCGCATCCTCATGAACGCGCTCGAGATGCGGCTGATACCAGTGCCTGATACGCTCGATATCTCCGGGCCATTCCGAGACGCGCAGCTGCTCCAATGTGCGCACGAACGCGGTCCAGTCATCGCCGGCGCGCGCCGGTGCGGACTGCTCGCACAGGCGCGCGATCGGATCGGCACTGGCGCTGATGGCATCGAGCAGACGCTGCGCCGACGCCGGGCCGATGCCCGGGATCAGATGCAGCACGCGGAAGCCGGCGATGCGGTCGCGCGGATTGGCCACGAAGCGCAAGCAGGCCAGCACGTCCTTCACGTGGGCGGCATCGAGGAACTTCAGCCCGCCGAACTTCACGAACGGGATGTTGCGGCGCGTGAGCTCGAATTCCAAGGGACCGCTGTGCGACGACGTGCGGAACAGCACGGCCTGTTGCTTCAGCACGATGCCTTCCTCGCGCTTCGCCAGCACCTGCTCGACGATGTAGCGCGCCTGATCGGTCTCGTCGCTGACGGTCACGAGCTGCGGCTTGCGCGAACTCGTGCGGTCGGTCCACAGATTCTTGGTGAAGCGCTCCCGCGCCAGCCCGATCACGCCGTTGGCCGCCGTGAGGATCGGCTGCGTCGAGCGGTAGTTGCGGTCCAGCGTGATGATGTCGGCGCGCGGACTGAACTGATCGGGAAATTCCAGGATGTTGCGCACGGTGGCGGCGCGGAAGGCGTAGATCGACTGCGCGTCGTCGCCGACCACCGTCAGTCCCGCGCCGTCGGGCTTCAAGCCGAGCAGGATCTGCGACTGCAGCCGGTTCGTGTCCTGATATTCGTCGACCAGCACGTGGTCGAAGCGATCGCCGATCTCGCGCGCGATGGTTTCGTCCGCCATCATCTGCGCCCAGTACAGCAGCAGGTCGTCGTAGTCGAGCACGGCATTGGCCTGCTTGGCTTCGACATAGGCGGCGAACAGGCCCTTCAGCTCGCCGGCCCATTCCGCGCACCACGGAAAATGCCGCACCAGTGCCTCGTCGAGCGGCATGTCGGCGTTGACGCAGCGCGAATAGATCGCAAGGCAGGTACCCTTGGTCGGAAAGCGTCGCTGCGTGTTGGACAGGCCGCGTTCGTGCCGCACCAAATTCATCAGGTCGGCGGAATCCTCGCGATCGTGGATCGTGAACACAGGGTCGAGGCCGACGCGCTCGGCGTAGTCGCGCAGCATCCGCGCGCCCAGGCCATGAAACGTGCCGGCCCAGGTGAGCGCGGCCGTGATCGGCTCGGCCTTGCCGCCCAGCACCTTGCGGGCGATGCGCTCGACCCTGCGGCTCATCTCGCTCGCCGCGCGGCGCGAGAACGTCATCAACAGGATCCGGCGCGGATCGGCGCCATTGACGAGCAGATGTGCGACGCGATGCGCGAGCGTGTTGGTCTTGCCCGAGCCCGCGCCGGCAATGATCAGCAGCGGCGGGCCGGGCGCGGCGCAGGCACCGCCATGCTCGACGGCGCGGCGCTGCTCCGGATTGAGATCGTCGAGATATGTCGCAGCCGTGGCCTGCACGAATCGTCCCTCAGCCTGCAAGAATCAGTGATTTGCGCCGCATGTGCAACGCGATGGCCCGGTCGCGGCAGCGTTTTACATGATTCGCAACCGGTCTTTTTTGTCACGGTTGCCCACAGAGCGTCTGCCAGCCGCTTGCGCTGGCGCGCGTGCACTCCTATCCAATCAGCCCCGTCACGAATCTCGGAAGAACACCGTGTCGAATTTTGCCTCCATCATCGCTGCTGAGCTCTCAGTCAAGGATGCCCAGGTCCAGGCCGCGATCGACCTGCTCGACGGCGGCGCGACCGTGCCGTTCATCGCGCGCTATCGCAAGGAGGCGACCGGCATGCTGGACGACACGCAGTTGCGTACGCTGGAGGAACGGCTGCGATATCTGCGCGAGATGGATGCACGGCGCACCGCGATCATCGAGAGCATCAAGGCGCAGGGCAAGATGACGCCCGAGATCGAGCTGGCGCTGGCGACCGCCGACACCAAGGCCCGGCTCGAGGACATCTATCTGCCGTTCAAGGAGAAGCGCCGCACCAAGGCGCAGATCGCGAAGGAAGCCGGGCTCGAGCCGCTCGCCGACATGCTGATCGGTGATCCGATGAAGGCGCCGGAGGTCGAGGCCAAGGCCTTCATCAAGAAGGATGGCGACAACCCGGTCAAGGACGTCAAGGCCGCGCTCGACGGCGCCCGCGCGATCCTGGTCGAACGTTTCGCCGAGCATGCCGACCTCGTCGGCTCGCTGCGCGAGGAGATGTGGACCCGCGGCGCCGTGAAGTCGTCCGTTCGCCATGGCAAGAAGACCGAGGGCGCCAAGTTCGCTGATTACTTCGATTTCTCCGAGCCGTTCACCAAGCTGCCGTCGCACCGCATCCTGGCGATGCTGCGCGGCGAGAAGGAAGAGGTGCTGCAGCTCGATTTCGGCGATGGCGAGCCGGAGGATTCGAAGGACCCGTCGCTGTATGAGAACCGTATCGCGGTGACCTTCGGCATTTCGCGCCAGGGCCGCCCGGCCGATCAGTTCCTGTCGGACTCCGTGCGCTGGGCCTGGCGCACCCGCATCAAGACCTCGCTGGCGCTCGATATCCGCATGCGGCTGTGGCAGGAGGCGGAGAAGGAGGCGGTGCGCGTGTTCGCCGCGAACCTGCGCGATCTGCTGCTCGCAGCTCCCGCCGGCGGCCGCGCCACGCTCGGGCTCGATCCGGGCTTCCGCACCGGCGTCAAGGTCGCGGTCATCGACCGCACCGGCAAGTTCGTCGATCACGCCACGATCTATCCGCACGAGCCGCAGCGGCAGTGGAACGAAAGCATGCTGACCCTGGCGCAGCTCTGCGTGAAGCACGGCATCGATCTCGTCGCGATCGGCAACGGCACGGCGTCGCGCGAGACCGAGAAGCTCGTCAACGATTTGATGAAGCTGAAGCCGGATCTCAAGCTGACCAAGGCGATCGTGTCGGAAGCCGGCGCGTCGGTCTATTCGGCCTCGGAGTTCGCTGCGAAGGAATTCCCCAATCTCGACGTCTCGATCCGCGGCGCCGTCTCGATCGCGCGCCGCCTGCAGGATCCGCTCGGCGAACTCGTCAAGGTGCCGCCGGCCTCGATCGGCGTCGGCCAGTATCAGCACGATCTCAACCAGTATGAGCTCGCCCGCGCGCTCGATGCCACCGTCGAGGACTGCGTGAATGCCGTCGGCGTCGATCTCAACACCGCCTCGGCGCCGCTGCTGGCGCGGGTGTCGGGCATCGGCGAGAGCCTGGCGCAGAACATCGTCGCGCATCGCGACGCCAATGGTCCGTTCCCGACCCGCGACAAGCTCAAGGAGGTGCCGCGGCTCGGACCGAAGGCGTTCGAGCAGTGCGCCGGCTTCCTGCGCATCCGCGATGGCGACAACCCGCTCGATGCCTCCGGTGTCCACCCGGAATCCTATCCGGTCGTGAAGAAGATTCTCGAGACGACCAAGAGCGACATCAAGGTGCTGATCGGCGACACCAAAACCTTGAAGACGCTTAATCCGGCGAAATTCGCCGACGAGCGCTTCGGCGTCCCGACCGTGACCGACATCATCAAGGAGCTGGAGAAGCCCGGCCGCGATCCGCGCCCGGAGTTCAAGACCGCGACCTTCCAGGAGGGCGTCGAGAAGATCACCCATCTCAAGCCCGGCATGATCCTGGAGGCGACTATCACCAACGTCGCGGCGTTCGGCGCCTTCGCCGATATCGGCGTGCACCAGGACGGCCTGATCCACATCTCGGCG
This sequence comes from Bradyrhizobium sp. SZCCHNRI3052, assembly GCF_032484895.1. NCBI lineage: Bacteria > Pseudomonadati > Pseudomonadota > Alphaproteobacteria > Hyphomicrobiales > Nitrobacteraceae > Bradyrhizobium > Bradyrhizobium sp. SZCCHNRI3052. The sequence continues at coordinate 172,809 of NZ_JAUETW010000012.1, forward strand.
ATGTCGGAGAAGCGCATCAACGATCCGCGCGAGGTGGTGAAGCCGGGGCAGGTCGTGAAGGTCAAGGTGCTCGACGTCGATGTGCTGCGCAACCGCATCTCGCTGACGCTTCGGCTGTCCGATCCGCTGCCGGCCAAGGGCGAGAAGCGGACCAGCGCACGCCCGCCCGCGGGGCGCATGACCTCGCGTGAGGAGAAGCCGTCTGGCGGCGGCGCGTTCGCCGCGGCGATGGCCAAGGCCGCAGAGCGGCGCAAGGGCGCCTGAGGCGAATGGTGACGAGGCGCCGCGGAGGGAATGTCTCGTCTGCGGCGTCATTTCTGGGGCGCCATGGCATTCGGCGTCGTGTCGTTGCGGTCTTCCCTATCTCCGCGGCCAGGCTTACCTTGGGCGGCGAGTTGTGAGTGGGGGCCGCGCATGACGAACCGGACCGTGATCATTGCCGGCGCGACTGGGCTGGTGGGACGGGAGCTGCTTCGCGGTCTGCTTGCCGACCCGGCCGTGGATCATGTGCATGTCGTCGGCCGCCGCGCGCCGCCTGACCATTCGCCCAAGCTGACGGCGCATGTCGTGGATTTCACCGCGCTGCCGTCCCTGCCGCCGGCCGACGAGCTCTATCTGGCTCTCGGGACCACGATCAAGGTGGCCGGAAGCCAGGCCGCCTTCCGCGCCATCGATCACGACGCCAACCTCGCCGTCGCCAAGGCCGCGCTCGCGAGCGGCACCAGGCGCGTTGGTCTGGTCAGCGCGATGGGCGCCGACAGCAGGTCGCGCGTCTTCTATAGCCGGGTGAAAGGCGAGCTCGAGGACGATCTGACCGCGTTGCCCTTCGAGGGACTGGTGATCGCGCGGCCTTCGCTGCTAGTCGGCCCGCGGGCGGAGCTCGGACAGCCGAGTCGTCCGGGCGAGGAATGGGGCAACAGGCTGAACAACATCATCGGCTTACTGATCCCGGCGAACTACAAGCCCATCGCGGCGGCGGACGTCGCCAACGCGCTGCTGATGGCTGTTCCTACGGTTGCCGGCAAGCGAGTGATGCTGTCAGGGGCCATGCGCCGATGATCGAGCCTGCCGCTCTTGCGTAGCGGCCCGGTCTCGCTATTTACGGTAAATCGAAATCTGATATCGCGCCGCGCCTCAGGCCCGGATCGACTGGTCGACGGCGCTCCGTAGTTTTACGGCTCTCTCGCATGCGACTATCAGCGAGTGAATGGCTGGAGCGGGCAAGACGGGAATCGCATCTTAACATCTTAACCATATCTCGCTGTTAGTTGTGCATCGAGGAAAAACAGCCCGGTGTTTTATGCGCAGACAGCTGCTTGAATTTTGTTTCTTGGCATTGGTGGGAACCCTGCTCGGATCCCAAGCGGCGACGGCGTCTCCGCGAATGGTGTCGCTGGTCTACAACTCGCAGATTCAGAACCCGCAGCAGGTCGGGTCGGACGAATTTCGCGTGAAGCTGCAGGCGTTGGCCGGCAAGCGGCTCATCATTGATGAGCGTGCGGGCAACGCATTCGGCAGCGAGGCGGCGGTGCTGGCTGCAACCCAGAGCGGCGCAGTGGACGTGGCCGTGGTGTCCGGCGGCATCGCCAGCGCGGTGGTCCCCGAGCTTGGCGTCTTCGACATCCCGTTCCTGTTCCGCGACACTGCGCATGCCAAGGCGGTTGCGCAAGGGCCGGTCGCCGCCGCGATCGGCGCCAAGTTCGCCGACAAGGGACTGGTGCTGCTGGCGCTGGGCAAGCAGGGCTTTCGCAATCTCACCAACTCGAAGCGCCCGGTCCGTACCGTCGATGACGTCAAGGGACTCAGGATCCGCGTGATCCCCAATCCGGTCTACCAGATGACTTTCAAGGCGCTCGGCGCCGACGTGATGCCGATGGATTTCCCGCTGGTCTATGCCGCGCTCAAGGACGGTCGGCTCGACGGTCAGGAAAATCCGGTTGCCACCATCGCGGCCAATCGCTTCGACGAGGTGCAGAAATATCTGACGCTCACTGGGCATTTCTTCGCGCCGATCGCCTTCGTCGCCAACCGCGCGATGTTCGACCATCTCGATGCGGCGGATCGTGATGCGCTGGTTGCCGCCGCCAAGGCGGCTGCGGAGGTCACCTGGCAGGCCCAGCTCGATGCGCAGAAGCTCGATGAGTTGCGCAAGACCGGCATGGAGGTGATCGAGACGTTCGACCGCAAGACCTTCGTCGATGCGGTCAGGCCGCTCGATGCCGACTTCGAGAAGCGCTTCGGCAAGGAGCTGCTCGCCACCATCAGGTCCACTCCGTGAAACAGCCGGGCAAATCGATGAAATTGTCTTCTCTGATGTCTTGGATCGGCGTCCGCCCGCGCATCTTCGGCGGCTTCGCCCTGATCCTGAGCTTCCTGGTGTTGCTTGGCGGCTTCGCCATGGTCCAGGTCGGCCGCATCGGCGGCACCGTGGATGAACTCGTTACCAGCGCGGCCGGGGACGCCGGCATGTCGCAGGTGCGTGCCGCGCTGCTCGGCGCCAACGGCGCGGTCGAGAGATTCGTCCGGACCTGGAACGTCGGTGACAAGGATGCGGCCAGCAAGGCCATCGACGCCGTCGGCGGTCTCGCCGATCAGGTCGAGAAGCAGTCCGGCGGACTGAAGGTGCTGGCTGACGGCGTTGGGCCGGTACGGAACGCGCTGGCGGCCTACCGCTCGTCGTTCGCTGCCGCAGCCGAGGCCGTGGACCGCCTGCGGGCGGCGACGACCAAGACCGACGCATTGGGCGCCGTTGCCGGCATCAACATGGGCGGCATCCAGGTTGCCCTTGCCAATCGTGTGGGCAGCGAGCCGCTGATGAATCCGTTACGTCTGGCCAGCGTCGTCGACGCGGTTCGCATTGCGGTGATGCGCTATACCAACACGTTATCGAATGGCGATGCCGACGATGCCAGGCTCACCTTCGTCTATGCGAAGCTCGCGATTGCCGATACGGAGGGCGAGATCGCGGGTGTCGATGATGCCAAGCTGAAGGCGCTGGTTGCTGCGCTGAAAGAGGCTCTCACGGCGGATGCCGCCGCGCTCGAGGAGGTGATCAAGGTGGCCGCTGACCTGCGCGCCAAGCAGGCGGAGCTCGCCAAGGCGAGCGCCTCGATCGATACCCAGGTCAGCCAGATCAACCGGCAGCTTGGTACCGCGCGTGCAGAGCAGGCCGCGAGGACCGGCGTCGCGGTCGAAGATACCAAGCAGACCGTGATCGTGACCGCAGCCGCAGCGGTGATATTCGGAGCGGTGCTGGCTTGGCTGATCGGCGCCAGCGTGTCGACCCCGATCCGCGGCATGACCGACCGCATGCAGTCGCTGGCGGCCGGCGAATTGGATCAGCCGATTCCCGGCGGCGAGCAGCGCGACGAGATCGGCCGGATGGCGCGCGCCGTGGAGATTTTCCGTGACAACGCGCTTGCCGTGCGCCGCATGGAGCAGGAGGCTGCGGCACAGCGTGAAGCTGCGGAGGCCGAGCGCGCCCGCATGATGTCCGATCTGGCTGGTCGATTCGAGCAGGGCATGCAGGGTGTCATCACCGGCGTCGGCGGGCGTGCGACTGAGATGGGCGAGAGCGCCAGCGAGCTGGCGCGCGTCGCCGAACGCGGCCGTGGCCTTGCGGAAGCGGTCGCCAGCCGGGCCGAGCAGGCCTCCGTCAATGTGCAGACCGTGGCCTCGGCGACCCAGGAGCTCGCGGCCTCGATCAGGGAGATCTCCTCCCAGGTCCAGCGCTCGGTCACGGTGTCGACCCGGGCGACGCACGAGACGCAGCGGACATCCGAGCTGATCGACGGGCTGTCCAGCGCGGCGGAGAGGATCGGCACCATCGTGCAGCTGATCCAGGCGATCGCGAGCCAGACCAACCTGCTGGCGCTCAACGCCACCATCGAGGCGGCGCGCGCCGGCGAGGCCGGCCGCGGATTTGCGATCGTCGCGAGCGAAGTGAAGAACCTGGCGTCGCAGACCGCGCAGGCGACGGAGCAGATCTCGAGCCAGATCGCGACCATCCAGAGCGCGACGCAGGAGACGGTCGGCGCGATCGCCCAGTTCGGCACGACCGTGCGGGAGATTGCCGAGATCTCCAATGCGATCGCCGCCGCGGTTGAGCAGCAGGGGGCGGCGACCAGCGAGATTGCCCGCAACGTCGAGCAGGCGGCCAGCGGTACGGCGGCGGTCACGCAGGAGATCGGCGACGTGCGCAACGTGGCCGGGCAAACCGATGCCGGCGCTGAAGCTGCGCTGGCGGCGGCCGCGGCGCTGCAGCAGCAGGCCGCTTCGCTGAAGAGCAATGTCGCCGACTTCCTGCAGACGATCCGAACGGCGGCGTGAGCCGCAAACCGGTGGCGAGTGGAGTTGACGCAGGGGACGCAGGCTCACACTCTGGCGCATGACCGAGCACCAGCCGCGTTCCCTTGCGTTTCCCGTCGACGGCGCGGACATCGTGTCCGCGCTGTTCATGGCCCCGCCGCGGCCGCGCGCCTGTTTCGTGTTCGCCCATGGCGCGGGCGCCGGCATGACCCACGTCTTCATGAACCAAGCGGCCGCAAGCCTTGCCGCGCGCGGCATCGCGACGCTCCGCTTCCAGTTTCCCTATATGGAGAAGGGCAGCAAGCGCCCTGATCCGCCCGCGCTCGCTCACGCCGCGGTGCGGGCTGCCGCGGCGGAGGCCGCGCGGCTCTGTCCGGGGCTGCCGCTCGTAGCGGGCGGCAAGTCGTTCGGGGCGCGCATGACGTCGCAGGCGCAGAGTGCAGCGCCGCTGCCAGGCATAGCCGGGCTCGCCTTTCTCGGCTTTCCGCTTCACCCCGCCGGCAAGCCCTCCATCGCGCGCGCCGATCATCTCGATGCGATCGAGGTCCCGATGCTGTTCCTGCAGGGGACGCGCGACAAGCTGGCGGAGATGGAGCTGCTCGCGCCCGTCGTGAAGCGGCTGGGACCGCGTGCGACCTTGCATTGGATCGATCAGGCCGACCACGCCTTCCACGTGCCTGCGCGCTCCGGCCGGAATGATCGGGCCGTCATGGAGGACCTGACGAAGGCGTTTGCGGCGTGGCTGGAGACTCTCGAAGCGTGTGCCGGCTGACGCGCCTAGCGCCTCCTTCGGAGAAAAATGGCATGAGAACAAAAACAGAACTTTTCTGTCACCGGAGGTTGAGGCATAGTCATATTGAAAGGTAGGGAGGGGGTTCGATGAAGTCAGCAGTGGTGGCGCTATCGGTGTGCGCGCTTGGCGTGCTGATGATCTCTGCAGCTCCATCGCTCGCCGATGCCAGGCTGACCGGCATGGTGGTCGTGAAGGGAACTTGCCAGAAGCTCATCGTCGCGGGAAAGGATCGCAGCTCGGAATGCAAGGGCGCGCTGCTCAATACCGACTATGACGATCAGCGCACCGGCTTCTACTTCACCTTGCTCGACGGCAGCGTGGTCACGTTCTCGAACCGCGGCGATCTGCAAGAGCAACCGGGGCCTGACAAGTTCGTCACGCCGGTCGACATGATGATCATTGGCCAAAGTCGCAAGACGATCAACAAGGTGACGGCCAAGGGGCAATGCCGCCACGGCAATCCATTCAAGGGACCCGACCTGCTCGAATGCACAGCCGACAGCGAGATCGGCCGTTTTGAAGGGCTATTTCTGTCCAATGGCGAGAAGCCGGTGATGCAGACCTTCTGAGGCCGTGACCCCTGCGCACAAGCAGGATGGGCCAGCAGGAGAGTTCGTCGCGGCGTCGCCGGTCGTCACCCGCCATCGTACAGTCCACGCGACAAATCCGGCCCGCTCGGCAATATCCACTTTGTCAGAAGATCGCGATGAGAAAGACAGCTTCATCCGTTTGGCTGCTGGCCCTCGGCGCGGCGAGCCTGCCGGCCATGTCGGTCCGTGTAGAGGACGGATTGAAGGAGATCGAGACGTTTCACGGCCCCTGCAGGAAGCTCACGGTCGCGGCAAAGGACCGGACCGCCGATTGCAAGGGCGTTTAGCTCAATACGCGTTACCGTGACGGACGAGGAGGCTTGGAGCAAGACGCCCGGCCTCTGAGGCTGCGATCTCCCGACTCCCGAAAATTTGGCGCGACATCAAGCGCGAAATATTGCAACAAGTCGGCGTCGTGGGTGAGGCCGGGTGTGCGGGTCGCCAGATCTTGGAGAGTGTGATGTTCCGATACGTTGGCGTCGTCCTGGGGCTGCTCTGGAGCCTCGTATCGATCAGCACCGCGCTGGCCGACGACGCCAAGCTCCGGATCGGCGTTCTCCGGCTGTCCTCGTCCGCGCCAGTGTTCATCGCGTTGGACAAAGGCTACTTCCGCGAAGCTGGACTGGACGTCGAGCTGAAGTTTTTCGATGCAGCGCAACCGATCGCCGTGGCGACGGCCACCGGCGACGTCGACGTCGGGGTGACCGCCTTCACCGCAGGACTGTATAACCTCGCAGGCAAGGGCGCGTTGAAGATCATCGCCGGCATGAGCCGTGACCGCCCGGGCTTTCCGCTGATTGGCTACTTTGCCAGCAACAAGGCCTATGAGGCAGGTCTCAGGACGCCGAAGGACATTGCCGGCAAACGCGTGGCGATGACCCAGGTCGGGTCGAGCTTTCACTATTCGGTGGGGCTGCTGGCCGATAAATATGGCTTCAAGCTCGCCGACGTGAAGATCGTGCCGCTGCAGTCGATGTCCAACATGTCGGCGGCCATCAAAGGGGAAACCGTCGACGCGGCGCTGATGCCGGTTTCGGTGGCGCGCAAGCTGATGGAGGAGGGCGCCGTCAAGCATCTTGGCTGGGTCGGCGACGAGACGCCGTGGCAGGTCAGCGGCGTGTTCGCGGGGCCGAAGACACTTGCCAACACGGCGCTGGTCGGCAAGCTGCTGGCGTCGCTTCAGCGCGCCGAGCGCGAGTATCATGATGTCGTGCTCGCCTCGGTCAAGGACGGCACCGCCGCCATCGACGACAAGACCAAGCCGTTGCTCGAGATCATCGGCAAGTACACGAACCTGCCGGTCGAGCAGGTCGTGGGCAATTGCGCCTACATCGATCCCGACGGCAAGCTCGATGTGAAGAACATCGAGAGCCAGATCAAATGGCTGCAGGCTCAGGGGTTCGCCGACCAGGGCTATGATGCGGCCGCGATCATCGCCAAAGACTTCGTGAAGCCGGATTGATGAAGGCAGGCGCAGCGCGGGCCTGCAGCGGGATCGCCTGATATGGACCTGATCGCCGAGACCATCAGCCACCGTTTCGACGCGCTCGATGTGCTCGACCGCGTGTCGTTCACGGTCGGAGCCGGCGAGGTGGTCGCCCTCGTTGGGCCGTCCGGCTGCGGCAAGAGCACGCTGCTGGCAATCCTCGGAGGGTTGTTGCAGCCAAGCAAGGGACAGGCGGTGCTGCGCGGAGCTCCGCCGCCCGGCAGCCTCAATCCCCTGACGTTCGTGTTCCAGGACTTCGCGCTGCTGCCGTGGGCAAGCGTCGCCGACAATGTTGCCTTTCCGCTCCTCCATACATCCCTGTCGACGCAGCAGCGCGCCGCCGCCGTCGACGATGCGTTGCGGCGAACCGGCCTGGCAGACTTCCGGACCGTCTATCCCAAGCAGTTGTCGGGCGGCATGCGACAGCGGGTCGGGATTGCCCGGGCGCTGGCGGTCCGCCCGGCGATCCTGCTGATGGATGAGCCGTTGTCGGCGCTGGACTCGCAGACCCGCGAGCTGCTGATGGAGGACTTCGTCGATCTGCTCGCCGACGGCACCATGGGCGCGGTCTATGTCACGCATAATCTCGAGGAGGCCGTGCGGCTCGCCGACCGCATCGTCGTGCTGTCGCGTCGTCCCGGCCGCATCCGGAAGGTCGTCAGCGTCCCGGCGACGCGGCGCAGCCGCGGCGATGCCGGAGTACGCGCGCAACTGCTGGACCTGCAGAACGAGCTCTGGGGGCTGATCCGGACCGAGGCAATCGATGCCGAGCGCGAGGTTCAGAATGCTTGAACGCTCCCCGGCCGGAACGCCTGAGGTCGTCGGCAAGCAGAGCCGGAAAGTGCCGTTCCGGGGCGGCGGCTTCACGCCAGCCGCAAGCCGATGGGCCGGCTGGCTCGCGCTCGCGGCGGCTCTCGGCCTGTGGCAACTCATCGGCAGCCTCGCACTGGTCAACCCATTGTTCCTGCCGGCGCCGCTGACGATCTTGCGCGCCCTGTATCGATTGGCCGAAAGCGGCGCGCTCTGGCAGCATGTCTCGGCATCGTTCGTGCGCATCGTATCCGGCTGGGCGCTCGGCACGGCCACCGGCATCGTCGTCGGCTTCGCGATCGGCCTCTGGCGCATTGCGCGCAGCATCGGCATCACTTTCGTCTCTGCGCTGTTTCCGATTCCGAAGATCGCCGTGCTGCCGCTGCTGATTCTTTGGCTCGGCATCGGCGAGCAGCCGAAGATCGCGACGATCGCGCTGGGCGTGTTCTTCTCGACCACGATCTCGGTCTATAGCGGCGTCGATGCGGTGCCGCGCAACCTGATCCGCATGGCGCAGAGCTTCAACGTGCCGTTCCCGACCATCGTCCGCCGCGTGATCTGGCCCGGCGCGCTGCCGTCGATCCTCGCCGGTTTCCGCATCACCGCGTCGGTCGCGCTGATGCTCGTGGTTTCGGCGGAGATGATCGGCGCCGAGACCGGCATCGGCACCTTCGTGCTGCAGGCCGGCAATCTGATGCAGACCGATCAGCTGATGGCGGGGATCCTGATCCTGTCGCTGTTCGGTCTCGCCGTCGGCCGGCTGATCAGCATGCTCGAAGCGCGGCTCCTGCGCTGGCGTTGATCCGGCGGTGTCAGGCGTTGCCGCGGTCTTCCCGGAACAAGTCGAGCTTCTCCTGCACCGGGCGATCCGAGAACGAGAACAGGACCGCATCCTCGTCCGGCTCATGGCTGACCCATTGCCAGCTCGGAACGACGAACAGGTCGCGCGGGCCCCATTCGAAGGTCTGGCCGCCGATGCGGGTGCGGCCCCTGCCTTCGATCGCGGTGAACACGGTCGCGTCGGTCGAGCGATAGCGCGCAGTCTTGAAGCCCTTCGGCAGCAGCTGGATGAAGGTGCCGATCGTCGGCATCGCGAAATCACCGGTCTCCGGGTTGGAGAATTTCAGCTTCAGCCCGTGGCAGGCGTCCCATTCCTCGCTCCGCCTCGCGTTCTCCAGCGCCTCGCGTGTATAGGCGTAGGGATAGTTGAAGATCGGCGATGTCCTGGATTTGCGCTTCGCATCGACCGGCAGCAGATTGTGGCCGTAGCGGGCGAAGCTGTCGCCCGCGGGGCGCGCGACCTTCTGCTGGTCCTCCTGCGCGCCTTGCGCGAACGACGCGTCGAGAAACTGCACCAGGGGAATGTCGAGGCCGTCGAGCCAGAACATCGGCTCGGTGGTCTCATTGCCGTGATCGTGCCAAGTCATCGACGGGGTGATGATGAAGTCGCCCGGCTCCATCAGGGTGCGCTCGCCCTCGACGGTCGTGAAGGCTCCCTTGCCTTCCAGCACGAAGCGCAATGCGGACTGGCTGTGCCGATGGGCGGGCGCAACATCGCCTGGGATCACCATCTGAACGCCGGCATAGAGCGAAGTGGTGATCTTGGACTGCCCGCGCAGTCCCGGATTCTCCAGGATCAGCACGCGCCGCTCGGCTTCCTTCGCCGTGATCAGCCGCCCGGCCTCGACCATGTAGTCGCGGATCGCCGCGAACTGCCACAGATGCGGGCGGCAGGCGCTCTTCGGCTCGGGCGTGATGAGATCGCTCATCACGGTCCACAGCGCCGTCATGTTTTCGCCGTCGATCTTCTTGTAGAACGCCTCGCGCTCCGGTGTCGAAACCGCGGCCATGCGCGCCTCCCATGATCAGATGTCGTTCTTGATTGACAGTATACTGCCAATTTGATTACCGTCAAATACAACCAGAGCTGTCGCATCGGGAGGACTGCCATGATGAAGCTGCACGGCTATTTCCGCAGCAGCGCATCCTATCGCGTCAGGATTGCGCTCAACCTCAAGGGTCTCACGGCCGAGCATCTGCCGCATCACCTCCGCAAGGGCGAGCAGCGCGCGCCCGCCTATCTCGCGCTCAACCCGCAGGGTCTGGTCCCGGCGCTCGAGGACGACAGCGGCGCCACGTTGATCCAGTCGCTTGCGATCATCGAATGGCTCGACGAGACTCATCCCGAGCCGCCGCTGCTGCCGAAGGATTCGTTGCGACGCGCCCAGGTCCGCGCCTTCGCGCAGGTGCTCGCCTGCGACACCCATCCGGTGCAGAACCTGAAGGTGCTGGCGCGGCTCCGGGAGCTCGGCCTGCCCGAGGACAAGGTCGCGGCCTGGGCCGGCTGGGCCAACCGCGAGGGGCTCGCTGCCTGCGAAGCGCTGATCAAGCATGAGCCCGGCCCATTCTGCTTCGGTGCGGCGCCAACCTTGGCCGATCTCTGCCTGGTGCCGCAGCTCGGCAATGCACGCCGCTTCGGCGTCGATGTCGCAGCGTTTCCGCGCCTGCTGCAGGCCGAAGCCGCGGCGAAGGCGCTGCCGGCCTTCGCCGCTGCTGCTCCGGAGCGTCAGCCCGATGCCGAGTAGGCCGGCCGACATCACGATGGACGCAGTCTACACCAAGCCGGGCTATCTGTTCCGGCGGATGCAGCAGATTGCCGTGTCCATCTTCGTCGAGGAGTGCCGCGAGTTCGACCTGACGCCGGTGCAATATGCGGCGCTGGTCGCGATCCAGACGCACCCCGGCATCGATGCCACCAGGCTGTCGGCGGTGATCGCCTTCGACCGTTCGACGCTCGGCAGCGTGATCGAGCGGCTGGAGAGCAAGGGCCATATCGAGCGCAGGCCGTCGGCCGAGGACAAGCGCGTCAAGCTGCTTTATCTGACCAGGGCGGGCGGAGCCCTTCTCCGTGCGATCATGCCGGCGGTCGATCGCGCCCAGGCCCGCATGCTGGCGCCCCTGAAGGCCCCGGATCGCAAGATGCTGATGGCGCTGCTGGCGCAGCTCGTCGATCTCAACAACGAGGTGTCGCGGGTGCCGCTGCGCGCCGAGGATGCGCTGGAGCATCTCGGCAAGACCGGCTGATCGCGGAACTCCGCGGTTGTCGGGCGCAAGGCGTAGGCTCACAGCCGCATCACCGCCTGACGATCGATCTTGCCGGTGCCCGTCTTCGGCAATTCGTCGATGAAGACGATCTCGCGCGGATATTTGTAGGGCAGCAGTTTCGCCTTCACGTAGTCCTGCAGCGCCTTGACGGTCGGGATTTGGTCGGGGGATCCGCCGTTGGTGACCACCACGGCCTTCAGGCTCATGCGACGATCCGGCAGCTCGTGCGCAAACACGGCGCATTCTCTGATATCGGGATGCTCGGCGAGGCAGAGCTCGACCTCGAGCGGATAGACCCATTGGCCGGAGATCTTGACCAGGTCGTCGGCGCGGCCGCGAAAGAAATGGAAGCCGTCGGCATCGCGCACGAAACGGTCGCCGGTGTAGATCCAGCCGCCATCGCGGATCGTCTCCGCGGTCTTGTCCGGACGGTTCCAGTAGAGCGGCGTGTTGGAGTCGCCGCGTACCCAGAGAATGCCCTCTTCGCCGTTGGCGACCTCGCGTCCTTCGCCGTCGCGCAGCGCGATCTCGTAGCCGGGAACGCGCAGTCCGGCGGCGCCGAGCTTCTTGCGGTCCTCGCGGTTCGAGAGATAGACGTGGAGAACCTCGGTCGAGCCGAGACCTTCGACGATCTCCAAGCCGGTCAGGCTCTTCCAGCCGTTGAAGACCTCGGCCGAGAGCACCTCGGCCGCGGAAACCGCGAGCCGCAGTGACGAGACGTCGGCCTGCTTCGCACCCTCGGCCTTGGTGAGCGCGGTGTAGAGCGTCGGCAGGCCGAAGAACACGGTCGGTCGGAAGCGGCCGATCGCATCGAAGATGGCGGCGGGTTTCGGCTGGCCGGGCAGCAGCAGCGTCGTCGCTCCGGCCGAGAATGGAAAGGTGATCGCATTGCCGAAGCCGTAGGCGAAGAAGATCTTGGGCACCGAGAAGCAGATGTCGTCCGGCTTGAGCCGCAGCACGTTGCGGGCGAACGCCTGCTCGCTATAGGCCATGTCGTGCTGCAGATGGACGATGCCCTTGGGGCGTCCGGTCGAGCCGGACGAATACATCCAGAATGCCATCTCGTCGCGGTGGGTGTCGGCCTCCGCCAACTGATCGGTGAAGTTGGGCAGCCACGCATCGACCGCGACCGTCGTTGCGACGGCGGTGGCCGGCGCCTCGCCATTGACGACGACCAGTGTGCGCAGCGCGGTCTCGGCGCATGCCTGTGCGTCGAACCGTGCGGCAAACTCGGCGTCGGCGACGGCGATCTTGGCGCCGGAATCAGCGAGATAGAATTGCAGCAGATCCGGCGGCGTCAATGTGTTGATCAGCAGCGGCACGAAGCCGGCGCGCACTGCGCCGAAGAACGCGGCCGGATAGGCCGGTGTATCGTCGAGGAACAGCAGGACCCGGTCGCCGCGGCTGAGCCCGAGCGCGGTGAAGCCGTTGCCCCAACGGCAGGCGTCGGCACACAGCTCGGCATAGCTGCGCTGGCCGGCCGGACCGATCAGCGCAGTCTTGTTGGCGTTGCCCTTGGCGAGGTTGTCGAACAGCACGCGGCTGGCATTGTAGCGGGCGGGAATTGCGAAGCCGATCTCGCGCGCGCCGGCGCTGTCGCGCGGAACCTGGTCGGCGATCTCTCTCGTCATGCGCGTGCTCCCGTGCTCCGAGATGCCTCGTAGCGGGCCATGAACTGCGGAGCCATCGCGCGCAGCCTGGTATCATCGATGCGCCCGGACCGGGTGATGTAGCTGTAGGCAAAATCCAACAGGCTGAGCGTCATGTGAGCCGGGAAGGACTCATACCAGTCGCTGCTGGTCCGGGCCGCCGTCACCAGCTTCTTCACGATCGGCTGGCGCTCAGCCTGATAGCGGGCGAGGCCGTCAGAGAGGCTGGTCTCGGCATCGAGCGCCTTGGCGAGCGCGATCGCGTCCTCGATCGCCAGCCGCGTCCCGGAGCCGATCGAGAAGTGCGCCGTATGCAGCGCGTCGCCGATCAGCACCATGTTCCGGTGCCACCAGTGCTCATTCCAGACCCAAGGGAAATTGCGCCATACCGATCGGTTGGAGACCAGCGCGTGACCGTCGAGCGTGGCGGCGAACACCTGCTCGCAAACGCGCCGGGATTCATCGACCGACATCTCGGCGAAGCCATGGGCGTGCCACGTGGCGCGATCGCATTCCACCAGGAACGTGCTCATGTCCGGCGAATAACGATAGTGGTGCGCGTTGAAGCTGCCGCGGTCGGTCGCGACGAAGGTCTGCGACAGCGTGGCAAAGGTCTTCGACGTGCCGTACCATGCGAACTTGTTGCTGGAGTAGGAGACGGAGAAGCCGAAATCGCCTTCGAAGCTGCGGCGAACCAGCGAGTTCAGCCCGTCGGCAGCGACGATGAGGTCGTAGCCTGCGAGCTGGTCCAGCGACTGGATGGTCGTGCCGTAGCGGGCGACGACGCCGACGCTCTCGGCGCGGGCCTGCAACAGCTTCAACAGCTCGAGCCGGCCGATCGCGGAAAAGCCGACGCCGTCGATCTCGACAGTCTCGCCGCGCAGATTGAGCGTGATGTTGCGCCAGCTCTCCATGTGCGGCGCGATCGCGTCCACGGTGTCGGGATCGTCGGCGCGCAGGAATTCGAGCGCCTGATCGGAGAACACGACGCCAAAGCCCCAGGTCGCCCCGGCCGGATTCTGCTCGAACAGATCGACCACGGCGGCGGGGTGCCGCTTCTTCCAAAGATAGGCGAAATACAGCCCGCCAGGGCCGCCGCCGAGCACGGCGATGCGCAAGGGCGTCCTCCGAATTGACAGTATACTGTTTATTTTGGATCGGAGACTAATCCCTCATCTCGATCGAGGCCAGGGAAATCTTATTGCTGGAGATCGGGTCGCCGGCCGCAGGTCATTTCGGCGGGCCTCTGCCGAAGATCGCGTCGAGCGCGGCGAAATAGGTGCTTTCGACCAGCTCCGGCGCATGCCGGCCGAGCGCCTCCATCTTCACGCCCGAATTGATCTCGAGCACCTGCCAGCGTCCATCGGCCAGCACGAGGTCGACCGATGCGTAGCGGATGCCGATGACGCCTGCCGCCGCGGTGGCGAGTGCGGCACAAAGGTCCCGCTCCGCGCCTGGTTCGAGCAGCACGGGCTGAGCTCCGAATTCGAGATTGTGCCGCCAGCTCAGCAGGCGCTGCTCGCCGCGCGGCACGACGGCGCGCAAGGCCGACGCGTCGAATTCCGCATCGAGGCGTCGCAGGAGTTGCGCGTGCCCCGTGGCCGGAGTGGCCGCCAGCGCGAGGTCGAGGAGCGGCTGCACGCCGTCGCCGGTCACGATGGGGCGCTGCTTGCGGTAGATGATCAGGGACGCGTCATCGAGCTGCACGACACGAACTTCGTCGACGATGTCCATGAGCGGCGCGATCGCGACATTCGCGCCGGTCTCGAAGATGCTGTTCGCTGCGCGCAGCAGGTCATCCTTCGCCGTGACGCGGACCACCGACCGTCCCGAGGTCCCCTCGTTGGGCTTGACCACCAGCCCGCGCGGATGCGTTTCGAGCAGCGCCAGCGCGGCCTCAGCCGTCTGCCCGGACTGGCCGCCGAGGGCCGGCGCCAGAAAGAATGCGTGTGGAACCGCGGCAATCCCGTCGGCTCTCAGCAGCGCCGAGGTCGCCGCCTTGTCGCAGGCCAGTCTGTGCGCCACCGCACTGTTCAGGCCGAGATCATAGCCGAAGATCAGGTGACGCCGGGTGGCATCCTCGAGCACCAGCAGCCAGCCGTCCTCCCGCACGTCGAGCGCGATGCCTCGTTCGGCGCAGTAGCGGGTGATGGCGGCGAGCTGGGCCTGCGGATGGTTAATCATTGCTCAAGGATTGGGCCAGAGATGCGGAATTAAAGTGCTGGAAAATCGGAATATCGGCAAGTAAATTACCCATATCGTTTGTGTACGAACGAACAGCCGATCGAGGCGAATCCGGACATCAGCCGGCATGCATTTGATCGTGATCAATGGTGCGTCCATGCGGGTTGATTATTCGCTGTTTTCACGTACATCAGGCGCCGAAATCGCTGGATCTATAGGGGTTTTGCGGTCCTGCCTCCGTCACGACTTGTTTCTTCCAACTTCAGCCCACGTGAAAAAACAAACGACATGAGCGCGTTCTATAAAGAGAAAGTTCTTTCCGTTCACCACTGGACGGACACCCTGTTCTCCTTCCGAGCCACCCGCGATGCGGGCTTCCGCTTCCAGAATGGTCAGTTCGCGATGATCGGCCTCGAGGTCGAGGGCCGCCCGCTGCTGCGCGCCTACAGCATGGCCAGCGCCAATCACGAGGAGGAACTCGAGTTCTTCAGCATCAAGGTGCAAGACGGCCCGCTGACCTCCCGGCTGCAGAAGATCAAGGAAGGCGACACCATCCTGGTCGGCCGCAAGGCGACCGGCACGCTGATCCCCGACAACCTGCTGCCCGGCAGCCGGCTTCTGCTGCTGTCGACCGGCACCGGCCTTGCCCCGTTCGCCAGCCTGATCAAGGACCCCGACGTCTACGAGCGGTTCGAGAGCATCGTGCTGGTCCATGGCTGCCGCCAGGTCGCCGAGCTCGCCTATGGCGAGAGCGTCGTCGCCAAGCTGCGCGAGGACGAGTTGTTCGGAGAACTGCTCGACGGCAAGCTGCAGTATTATCCGACCGTCACACGCGAGCCGTTCCGCAACCGTGGCCGCATCACCGACCTGATCTCGTCGCAGCAGCTGTTCAACGATATCGGCCAGCATGAGCTCGATATCGCCAAGGACCGTATCATGATGTGCGGCAGCCCGGCGATGCTGGAGGAGCTCAAGACCATGTTCGAGTCGCGCGGCTTCCTCGAAGGCAGCGGCAACGAGCCGGGCCATTTCGTGATCGAGAAGGCCTTCGTCGAGCGCTGAGCCGTCGCCCCTTCGTCTCCGACTTTTCTGAAAGAGCGCCTCGACGCAATCGGGGCGCTCTTTTCGTTGGCAATATCCTCCTTGCGCGTTTCGAAGCGGCTGTGCGATTTTCGGCAGCAAGACCGGACCTGCAGACGTCCGGCGCGACACAGGGAGGGGACTTGGATTGCCTGAGCGGCGGCCATCCCCGATACAATAAGGGGTACGGCCATGGATTCCATCGTTCGCAGGCAGACGCTCGGTGACCTCCTGCGGCGGAGCGCGGCGCGCACGCCGGGAAAGACGGCCGTGATCTGCGGCGAGGTCAGCTGGACCTACGCCGAGTTCAACGCCATCGTCGACCGCCTCGCGGCCGGCCTCGCCACCCGCGGTGTCGGCAAGGGCGAGCGCGTGGCCATCCTCGCCCGCAATTCGCATGCCTTCGCGGCCTTGCGCTTCGCGCTGGCGCGGCTCGGCGCCGTGCTGGTGCCGATCAACTTCATGCTCAAGCCCGAGGAGGTTGCCTACATCCTCAAGCATGCCGGCGCGCGGCTGCTGGCGACCGACAGCGGCTTTGCCGGCGTGGCCCGCGCCGCCAAGACGCTGGTGCCGGCGGTCGAGCAGATGATCTGGCTGCCGTCGGAAGGTCCGAGCGAGCGGCAAAGCGACATGATCGACTTTGCGGAGCTCGCGGCGTCGACGGCGACGGTGCCTGCCGTCGAGATCGCCGGAAGCGACGTCGCGCAGATCGTCTACACCTCTGGTACGGAGTCGCTGCCGAAGGGCGCCATGCTCACCCATGACGCCGTCATTTGGCAGTATGTGAGCTGTATCGTCGATGCTGGCATCGCCGCCGATGACGTCACCCTGCACGCGCTGCCGCTGTATCATTGCGCGCAGCTCGACGTGTTCTTCGGCCCTTCGATCTATGTTGGCGCGACCAACATCATCACGGCGTTTCCGACGCCCGACAATCTGCTGCCGCTGATCGCGAAATATCGGATCACATCGTTCTTCGCGCCGCCCACCGTCTGGATCTCGATCCTGCGCTCGCCGCTGTTCGAGACCACCGACGTATCCACCTTGCGCAAGGGCTATTACGGCGCCTCGATCATGCCGGTCGAGGTGCTGCGCGAGCTGGCGCAGCGGCTGCCCAAGGTGCGGCTGTGGAATCTCTACGGCCAGACCGAGATCGCTCCGCTGGCGACGATGCTCGGACCCGAGGATCAACTGCGCAAGCCAGGCTCCTGCGGCCGCGCCGTGCTCAACGTCGAGACGCGGGTCGTCGATGACGACATGAATGATGTCGCACCAGGCGAGGTCGGCGAGGTCGTGCACCGCTCGCCGCATCTGATGCTCGGCTACTTCCACGACGACGAGCGCACCGCCGCCGCCTTCCAGGGCGACTGGTTTCACTCCGGCGATCTCGCGACCATCGACGGGGAAGGCTACATCACCATCGTCGATCGCAAGAAGGACATGATCAAGACCGGCGGTGAGAACGTCGCCAGCCGCGAGGTCGAGGAGGCGCTCTATCTGATCCCGGAAGTGTCGGAGGTCGCCGTCGTCGGCCTGCCGCATCCGCGCTGGGTCGAGGCCGTTGTGGCGATGGTCGTGGTCAAGTCCGGCTGTGAGCTGACCGAGGCGGCCGTGCTCGAGCAGGCTTCGGCCAGGCTGGCCTCGTTCAAGACGCCGAAGCGGATCGTGTTCGTCGATGCGCTGCCCAAGAACCCCAGCGGCAAGCTGCTGAAGCGGCAGTTGCGCGAGACGCATTCGGGGCTGTTTGCGCAGGGGTAAGCGGCTGCCGTCGTCGAGCAACGCGTAGCGGCGCCGGGAGTCCCGGAGGCCGGCCCGGCGCTGCGGCTCGATCCCGCAGCGCGGCAGTCGATAGAAGGCGGCTATCGACGTTGTGATATGATCGATGGCCGATTGCGCGCGCTTGTGTAACGATTGCTTCGCGATATCAGTAGTATCGTGATCAAAGATCTTCCACGAGCCGCCCCGAGGCCTTCCATGGATACGCTGCTGCTCCCGTTTTCGCCGCGCTTCATCGTGCTGACGATCTGCGCCACGGCGACCGCTTTGCTGCTGATCCTCGGCATCTACGACCGCAAGATCTTTGATCTCGTCCTGATCCCGCTGTTGATCTTCGGCGCGCTCACCCTGCTCGGCGTGCGCGACCTCATGCAGAAGAGCCACGCGGTGCTGCGCAACTACCCGATCGCGGCACACCTGCGTTTCCTGCTCGAGGAGATGCGGCCTGAGATGCGGCAGTATTTCTTCGAGAGCGAGAAGGACGGCATGCCGTTCTCGCGCGACACCCGTGCGGTGGTCTATCAGCGCGCCAAGATGGTGCTCGACAAGCGCCCGTTCGGCACCCAGGAAGACGTCTACCGCGAGGGCTATGAATGGATGCACCATTCGATGTCGCCCAAGCCGCGTGCGGAGGAAAAATACCGCATCACCATCGGCGGCCCCGACTGCGCAAAACCCTATTCCGCCTCGGTGTTCAACATCTCGGCGATGAGCTTTGGCGCCCTGAGCCCGAATGCGGTGCGCGCACTCAATGGTGGCGCCAAGCGCGGCGGCTTCGCGCACGACACCGGCGAGGGCGGCTTCAGCCCGTACCATGCCGAGATGGGCGGCGACATCATCTGGGAGATCGGATCCGGCTATTTCGGCTGCCGCCGCCATGACGGCACGTTCGACCCCGACGCGTTCGCGCGGGTCGCAGCCGCCGAGCAGATCAAGATGGTCGAGCTCAAGATCAGCCAGGGCGCCAAGCCCGGCCACGGCGGCGTGCTGCCGGCGGCGAAGGTGTCCGAGGAGATCTCCAAGATCCGCGGCGTCGCGATGGGCGAGGACTGCATCTCGCCGGCGGCGCACCGCGCGTTCTCGACGCCAATCGGGATGATGCAGTTCATCGGCGAGATGCGGCGGCTGTCGGGCGGCAAGCCGGCCGGCTTCAAGCTGTGCATTGGCCATCCCTGGGAGTTCCTTGCGATCTGCAAGGCGATGCTGGAGACCGGCATCTATCCCGACTTCATCGTGGTCGACGGCAATGAGGGCGGCACCGGCGCGGCGCCGCTGGAGTTCATGGACCACCTCGGCATGCCGATGCGCGAGGGCGTCAATTTCGTGCACAATGCGCTGGTCGGGCTGAACGTCCGCGATCGTATCAAGATCGGCGCCTCCGGCAAGATCGCCACCGCCTTCGACATGGCGCGCGCGATGTCGATCGGCGCCGACTGGTGCAACTCGGCGCGCGGCTTCATGTTCGCGCTCGGCTGCATCCAGTCCTTGAGCTGCCACACCGACCGCTGCCCGACGGGCGTCGCGACGCAGGATCCGACGCGCGCCCGCGCGCTGGTCGTTCCGCACAAGCTCGACCGCGTCTACAACTATCATCACGCGACCCTGCATGCGCTGGCCGAACTGCTCGCCGCCGCCGGCCTCGAGCATCCGCAGGATCTGCGGCCCATCCACTTCTCACAGCGGACGTCGACCACCGATGTCTCCTCCTTTGCCAAGCTGTATCCATCGCTGCGGCCGGGCGAACTGCTCGAGGGCACCCAGGACGTCCGCTTCCGCGACGCCTGGGCGATGGCGCGAGCCGATACGTTTGCGGCGGTGCAGTGAAACGCCTTGCGTGATCGTTTTTGGGAACTTTCCGGCTCCAATTCCATCTAAGTTACGTGTACTCAGCTTGGATGATCGACAATGCCTTGGACCACAGCGACCACGGTCTCCGCGGCGACGAGCGGCGAGGATGACCTGATCCGACGGGCGAAAGCCCGCGACGAGGCGGCCATTCGGTCCATCCTGCAGGCCAACAACCGCCGCCTGTTCCGGATCGCCCGCGGCATCCTGCGCAACGACAGCGAGGCGGAGGACGTCGTGCAGGAAACCTATGTCCGCGCGCTCACCCACCTGGACGCGTTTCGCGGCCAGTCCAGCCTGTCGACGTGGCTGGTTCGCATCGCGATGAACGAAGCGATGGGGCGGCTGCGCGGGCGGCGACCCGCGCTGCAACTGGATGCGGAGCGAGAGAACAAGCCTCGGGCCGAGGTGATCCAATTTCCCGCCACGTCGAGCGATCCGGAGAAGTCGGTGGCGCAGCGCCAGATCCAGGCCGTCGTCGAGCGGGCGATCGATGACCTGTCCGAGCCGTTTCGCCTGGTGTTCATCGCCCGCGTGATCGAGGAGATGAGCATCGACGAGACGGCGGACTTGCTCGGATTGAAGCCCGAGACCGTGAAGACGCGCCTGCATCGCGCCCGCGGTATGCTGCGCGAGAACGTCGAAAAAGAGATCGGTCCCGTCCTTCTGGACGCGTTTCCCTTCGCCGGCCCGCGTTGCGAGCGGCTGACCGAGGCCGTGCTCGATCGTCTTCGACGTCCGACCTGAAGATTCCCGGGAACGTCGGCTCCCGCTTTTCATCCAATCCCTGTGCAGTCATTCACCCGCCGGCCACGAGGTCCGGCGGCACAGGAGATGAGAACCATGTTCAAGCATATCGGTACGATCGCCCTCGCGCTCTGCCTCACGAGCAGCGTCGCCCTGTCGCAGGGCGCCAAGCTCAGCGATCCGCAGATCGCGCATATCGCTTACACCGCCGGCGAAATCGACATCAAGGCGGCGAAGCAGGCCTTGGACAAGTCCGGCAGCAAGGAGGTCAAGGAGTTCGCGCAAGGCATGGTGCGGGACCACGAGGCGGTCAACAAGCAGGCCCTCGCCCTGGTCAAGAAGCTGAAAGTGACGCCGGAAGACAACGACACCAGCCGCGCGCTGTCGAAGCAGGCGAGCGAGAAGCTCGACGAGCTCAGCAAGCTCAAGGGCGCGGCATTCGACAAGGCCTATATCGCCAACGAGGTCGCCTACCACAAGACGGTGAACGGCGCGCTGGAGACGCAGCTCATTCCGTCCGCAACCAACGCCGAGCTGAAGGAGTTGCTGCAGACCGGCTTGAAGCTCTTCCAGGGCCACGAGCAGCACGCCGAGCATGTCGCGGCGGATCTGAAGTAGGACGATCCGATGCTGTCAGGACGCATCACTCTCGTGAGTGTGGTTGTGCTCGCCGCCATGAGCGTTCCGGCGCGCGCTGCCACGATCCGGATCTTGGTGGACAAGCTCGAATTCTCGCCGGCCGCGGCTTCGGCCAAGGTCGGCGATACCGTCGAATGGGTCAACAAGGATGCGCTGGCTCATACGGCCACGGCGCGGGATGGCGCCTTCGATGTCACTTTGCCGCCGAGCAAGACGGTGAGCTCGGTCCTCAAGAAGGCGGGCACGGTCGACTACTACTGCCGCTTTCATCCCAACATGAAGGCGACACTGACCATCGCGCCGTGACGCCGCTGGCCTCAATGCGGGTTCTCCAGGCTGAAGGTCTCTGACTGCTCGTCATAGGCGAACAGCTCGGCATAGCGGCCCCATGACACGATGGTGTGCAAGGTCTCGTCGGCGTAGTGCTCGGACATGTAGTCCTCGAGCTCGATGCGGAAGCGCGCAGCCGGAGCGGCGTGCGAGGGGCGGTCGTCGAGCACGCGGCGGATCAGCCCCATCAGCGGCACGTTCTCCATCAAATGCTTCGCGAACAGCTTCTTGCGCTCGTCGGTCTCCTGATGGGCGAACCGCCGTCCGTCCTCGGTCAAGGTCAGGTCGCCTTCACTGAGCTGGGCGAAGCGCAAGAGCTGCAGCGCCTCGGCCAGCGGAAAGATCTCGTCGACCTCGAGCTGCAGATGGCCCGCCAGCACCGGCAGGTCGGCATGCCCATTATAGGGTTCGCCGGCTAGCGTCTCGATCAGGCCGGAGATCGAGTTCGACGACACGTGGTTGAGCACCATGCCCACGCCGGCGCTGGCGGTGCTCGGCAGCTTCGGCTCGGGCCGCTGCGTCATGCGGGCATAGAGACTGTCGACGAGCTGGCGGAACGCGGGATCGAGCCGGTTGCGCGGATGCGGCAGGTCGATCCTGAACTCGGCGGCGACGCGGCCGGGATTGGACGAGAACACCAGGACGCGGTCGCACATCAGCACCGCTTCCTCGATGTTGTGCGTCACCATCAGCACCGACTTGATCGGCAGCCGGCCGTCGGTCCAGAGATCGACGAGGTCGGTGCGCAGCGTCTCGGCGGTGAGCACGTCGAGCGCGGAGAACGGCTCGTCCATCAGCAGGAGGTCAGGATGCACGACGAGCGCGCGGGCGAAGCCGACGCGCTGGCGCATGCCGCCGGACAGCTCTTTTGGAAAAGCCGATTCGAAACCGTCGAGACCTATCAGGTCGATCGCGGCCAGCGCGCGTTTGCGCCGCTCGGCACTGTCGACACCGAGCGCCTCCAGGCCGAGTTCGACGTTTTGCAGCACGGTGAGCCAGGGAAACAGCGCGAACGACTGGAACACCATGGCGACGCCAACAGGGGGGCCGGCGATGATCTCGCCGCGGCATCGTGCTTCGCCTGAGGATGGCGACACCAGGCCGGCGATGATCCGCAGCAGGGTCGACTTGCCCGAGCCGGAGCGTCCGAGCAGGCCGACGATTTCGCCGGCTCGGATCGTGAGGTCGACCTTCTCCAGCACGACGAGATCCTCGCCGCTGCCCTTCGGGAAGAGCCGGCTGACGCTCTTGATCTCGATCAGCGATGTGTCCTTGACCTGGTCGCGCATGATGATCTCTCCCGGTCAGCCGAGCCGCAGCCGGCGCTCGCCGAAGGCATACAGCGGCCGCCACAGCAGCCGGTTGAACAGAGTGACGAGGATGCACATCACGGCAATGCCGAGTACCACGCGCGGAAAGTCGCCGCGCTCCGTCGCCGCGGCGATGTAGGCGCCGAGCCCCGACGCCGTCAGATGCGTGTCGCCCCAGCTCGCGACCTCGGCGACGATCGCCGCGTTCCATGAGCCGCCCGAGGCGGTGATGGCGCCGGTGATGTAATAGGGGAAGATTCCGGGCAGCACGACCTTGAACCACCAGCGCCAGCCGGTCAGGTGCAGGCTCGCGGCCGCCTCGCGCAGGTCGGTCGGGAAGGCGCTGGCACCGGCGATGACGTTGAATAGGATGTACCATTGCGTGCCCAGGATCATCAGCGGGCTCAGCCAGACATTGGCGTCGAGGCGAAAGCGCACGATCAGCACGACGAACACCGGGAAGGCGAGGTTGGCCGGGAAGGCGGCGAGGAACTGCGCCAGCGGCTGGATGCGCTCAGCGAGCTTGGGCCGCAGCCCGATCCAGACGCCGACGGGGACCCAGATCAGCGACGCCAGCCCGATCAGCACCACCACGCGGATCAGCGTGATCAGGCCATAGCCGATGGCGGAGAGGACATCGGCGGGCGCCAGCGTGGCCGAGAGGTAGAGGTACGTCTTCCAGCCGGCATAGGCACAACCGAGAACGACGACGGCGAGCCAGAGGCCGTCGACGAGCTGCGACGGTGGCGCGTGCCGCACCGGGCCGCTCCAGGTTTTAGGCCAGTTGATCCGCAGGTTCGAGACGGCGCGATTGACCGCGGCGAACGGGACGGACAGCGAGCGCAGCGCGCGGGTGCGCCGGAACAGGTCGAGCATCCACGAGCTCGGCGGATTGCCCGAGGCGGTCTGCTCGAAGCGGAATTTGTCGGCCCAGGCCACGATCGGACGGAACAGCAGCTGATCGTAGGCGGTGATGACCAGCAGCATGGTCAGCAGCGCGGCGCCGATCGCGGCGAGATCCTTCTGCTGAATTGCCAGCGCGACGTAAGAGCCGATGCCGGGCAGGGTGACGGTGGTGTTGCCGACCGTGATCGCCTCGGAGGCCACGACGAAGAACCAGCCGCCGGACATCGACATCATCGCATTCCAGATCAGGCCGGGCATCGCATAGGGGACGTCGAGCCGCCAGAAGCGCTGCCAGCCGGAGAGGTGGAAGCTGCGCGTCGCCTCCTCCAGATCCTTCGGCACGTTGCGCATCGACTGGTACATGCTGAAGGTCATGTTCCAGGCCTGGCTGGTGAAGATCGCGAACACGCAGGCGAGCTCGGCGCCGAGCACCTTGCCGGGGAGCAGGTTCATGAAGAACACGACGGTGAAGGTGAGGAAGCCGAGGATCGGCACCGACTGCAGGATGTCGAGCAGCGGGATCAGCACGATCTCGGCGCGCCGGCTCTTGGCCGCCAGCGCGGCGTAGACGAAGGTGAACACGAGCGAGCACGCGATCGCGAGCAGCATGCGCAAGGTCGTGCGCAGCGCGTAGAGCGGAAGGTTGGCCGGATCGAGCGACACCGGGGCGGTATCCAGCGCCGACAGCGGCTGGGTGGTCTGCTCGCCGCCATAGACGATCAGCACCATCGCGCCCACCACGATCACCAGCGCGACCACGTCCCAGATGTTGGGACGGACGGCGTCGCGCAGCACTGTGGTCCGGAGCTCCTGAAGCATCATCGGCGTGTCTCGTCTCGTCGTCCGCAGCCATCGGCGGTGGCTGCGGACGGTGCTTGTCATGGCGTATGGGCTGGTTCGCGCCGGCTGGGGCTGCCGACCGAATCCGTACCCTAAGTGCCCTGTGTGATGGTTTGATATCAAGCGGCGGCGGCCGGGATCCGGTACCACATGTCGGCCTATCAAAGGATACGCAGGCCGCGTCTTCACGTTCCCGCGACATCGGCTGTCCGGGGTATGCCTGATCGCGCGCCACTCGCTCGATCTGCGCCTCCGCCGCGTGCGAGGGAGGTCGCATCGCATGGCAGATGCGATGCGGGTGCGAGAATGCTCCGGCGGGGCGCACTGTCGTTGCGGCGACAGCAGGGGTTCAGCTACCCCACATTCGGCTCGCCGCCCTCCGGCGCGAGCCTGGTCGCCAGGATCTTGTCGATGCGGCGGCCGTCGAGGTCGATGATCTCGAAGCGCCACCCTTGCAGCTCGAAGCTCTGGCCGACCTCGGGCACGCTGCCGAAGTGCTGCAGCACCAGGCCGGCGACGGTGTGATAGCCGCGATGTGGCGGCACCTCGATGGCGAGGACGTCGGCGAACTCGTCGAGCGGCATCCAGCCGGAGACCAGCAGCGAGCCGTCGTCGCGGCGGACGCAGGCGGGCTCGGGGGGACCCTGCTCGGACGAGAATGCGCCGACGATCGACTCCAGAATATCCGCCGCGGTCACGACGCCTTCGAACGCGCCGTATTCGTCGTGGACCAGCCCCATATGCACGGGCGCTACCTTGAGGATCGCGATCACGTCGCGCGCATCGACGGTGGAGGGAATGATCGGCACCTCGCGCACGAGGTTGCGCAGGTCCGGCGTCTCGTCGCGCAGATAGGCCGCCAGCAGGTCCTTGGCCTGGAGCACGCCGATCGGACGGTCGCGCTCGCCGTCCGACACCGGCAGGCGCGAATGCGGGCTCCTGGCGAGCAGCTCGCGAATGGCCTTGGGATCGTCGTTGAGGTCGACGACGTCGACCTCGGGACGCGGCGTCATGATGGCGCCGACCGGGCGGTCGCCGAGCCGCATCACGCCCGCGATCATCTCCTTCTCGCCCGGCTCGAGCACGCCGGCAGTCTCGGCCTCGCGCACCAGATGATGGATCTCCGCCTCCGAGACCTTCTCCTCGGCCTCGCCGGAACGGCCGAGCAGCGTCAGGATCAGCTTGCCGGAAAGGTCGAGCAGGACCACCAGCGGCAGCGACACCTTGGCGAGCACCTGCATGGCCGGCGCGACGCGGACGGCAATCGCCTCGGGATCACGCAGCGCGAGCTGCTTCGGCACCAGCTCGCCGACGATCAGCGTGGCATAGGTGATGATGGTGACGACCAGGCCGACGCCGACGATGTCGGCGACGGAAGCCGACAGGCCGAGCTCCAGCAGCGATTGCGTCAGGCGCTGGCCGAGCGTGGCGCCCGAGAACGCGCCGGAGAGCACGCCGACCAGGGTGATGCCGATCTGCACCGTCGACAGGAATCGCCCCGGGTCGGACGCCAGCGTCAGCGCCCGCCGCGCGCCGGACACGCCTTTCTCGGCCAGCATGGCCAGCCGGGCCGGCCGCGACGAGACGATCGCGAGTTCGGACATCGACAACAGCCCGTTGACGACGATGAGGACGACGATGATGGCGAGTTCGACTGAGAGCATTTCGACCTGTGAGCGCCCGAAGGGGCGGGGAATGGAGACAGGTCCTAGCATATGGGGATGGCAAGCGCCCAATGCCGCATTGCGGTAAGCGCATGGGGGACTGCACCCTGGCGGCAGGTCAGCTTGGCGCACCGACGGGCGCATCATCCTCCGCTGTCGTCCCGGCCTTGAGCCCGGACGACACCCATTTTTGGCGCGAATTGTGGCTCTCATCGGCGCTCGACTGCAGGCCTCGACGGCGGCGCAGCCTGTCGCCCTCAGAAATCCCCGTGCAACCGCCCGGAGAAGATCGACACCGGGCCGCGGTCGGCGTTGTAGGCGGGGTTGTTGACGAACTGGTAGTCCGCCGTGAAGGTCAGGTATTTGTTGATCGAGTAGGCGTAGTAGGCCTCGATGATGTTCTCGCGCCGATAGTTCAGCGCACCATCGCCGATCAGCGGGCCGAGGCCGCCGGCGGCGAGGAAGGCGCGGTGGTCGCGCGACAGCCCGTTGGTCACGCCGGCGAGGCCGATCGTATCATCGGGACGGCCCCAGCGCGTGCCCTTGATCGAGGTGCCGAACGACAGGCTGTTGTCGATGTCGGTGAAGGCCATGATCTCGGTCTTGCCGTCGTTCCAGCTCCAGCGGCCGAACAGGCCGAGCTCGTCTGACAGCGCCTGGTCGAAAGAGACGACGTAGCCGTATTTGGGGCGGCCGCGGCGGGTCTGGGTGATGTCGGCGTTGAGCGCGGGATTGTCCAGCGTCTCGCGGTAGCTGCCGGAGAAGGTGTTGTTGAAGAAGCCGATGGTGCGCAGGTGGCCCGGCTGCGAGAACAGCTGATAGCGCGTCTCCAGCTCGACGACATAGCTGCCGCGCCTGAACACGTTCGTGTCGAAATTGTTGGAGTTCGAGGTGGCGTCGACCAGGAAATAGCCGGCGCGCAGCGCCCAGTTCCTCTGGTTCAGCTCGGCGGTGGCGCCATAGGTCAGGCCGAGCTTGTCGGCGGCGTAGTCGAAGGCACCGGGCGCCCAGATCGACCAGTTCATGAAGTCCTTGCGCGCATCCTTGGCGTAGGCGTTGCCGTCGAACACGTCGAGCACCGGAAATTTGCCGATCTGCACCGTGAGACGCGAGATGTCCTGCTTGCCGGACAGCTGCAGCTGGCCGCTGCCGAGCTGCTCCTGCTCGCCGCCGAAGCCGAAGGTCTGGCGCAGGAACAGCCGCGAGGTGTTGTAGTGCGGATAGGGGAAGTCGGACTTCTGCGCTTCGCCATTGGGGAAGCCGCCGAGTCCGACGGTGTTGCTGAGGCCGAAGCCCTGCAGCAGCTCGGGATTGTAGTAGACCTCGCCGCCGTCCCACAGCCGCGCGTTGATGTACAGGCTGTTGCTCCAGGTCTGCTGGAATTGGCGCGCGGGTGTCAGGCTGTTGGCGCCGGTGTAGGCGGCGCGGAACGCCGGATAGCCCTGGCCGATCACGGTCGCCTGGCCGTGGATCTCCCAGCGGTCGGATTCGGGATCGGACGGATCGCTCTTGAGCTTCAGGTCAGGACCGCTGGCGAAGTCGAGCTTCCGGTTGAGCCCGACCCGCAGGGTCTGGAAGTCGAGCTGCGAATTGTAGCTGGCGCCGTTGGAGAAGCGGACGCCACCGTTCTCGAAATGGCTGTAGAGATATTCGAGGCGCCAGCTCCAATGCGGCGCAAAGCTGCGTTCGATGCCGGCGCCGGCGGCCCAGCCGAGCCGCGTCGTCAGCAGTTTCTCGGTGTCGCCGGCTGCATTGGTGTTGATGAAGCGGCCGCCGGTCCAGGCAAGGCCGCCGGTGGCATAGACCAGCCAGTCGCCCCTGATGTAGCCGACGCGGCCGCGGGCGGTGGCGAGATAGTCCCACAGCTCCGAGACGTTCGAGCCGGGCGTGCCGAGCATCGCGACGGTGTGGTTGGAGGTGAGATAGTTGGGAAAGCTGAAATCGCCCTCGAGCCCGAGCAACAGCCCGGAGCGGGTGACCCAGTTGTAGCCGGCCTGAACGCCGCCAGTGAGACCGCTGAAAGGGCTGCCGCTGCTGACCGTGCCGCTCGGGTCGGTCAGGGTCGCCCGGCCGTGGTCACGTGTATAGCCGGCATGGACGCCGACATAGACGCCGGTCCAGTCGAACACCGTCTGCGTCATCCGGGCCTTGACCGGCAGGTCGGCGGCAGCGGCGGGGGCAGCGAGCGCGGCGATCATGGCGCCGGCCGCGATCATTTCCCGGGTGCAGTTCGAACGGATCATGGCGGCGGATTCCCAAGGCAAGGCAAACGACACAGGCAACGTCACAACTGATTGCCCGCGCACAGTCACGAGAAGATTACGGAGTCGTCGATGTTCGATCGGAAGTGTGGATGACACGCGGCAATTTAGGGATGATTTATATTGCGATTAATTCGCAACAGCAAGCGTCGAGCGATCTCACCTGGTTTCTGATCGAGGGTGTGGCGTCCATGCAACAATCAGCCCGCCCGGGCGGCCGGGCGGGCTGTCGAGACCGCAGATCGGGGCAGGTAGACGCCCGGCCTTGGCGAATTTGGCGAGGCGAGCCTTGGCCGCGGTTGGGCGGGGCGCGACGAACGCCGCAGCATCAATAGCCGCAGGCCCTCACGCGGCCGACATACTGGCCGTAGACGTCGTACTGCGGCACCCAGCGGCAGTACCGATAGCCGCCGCCATAGTAGTAGCCGTCGTTGCTGGCGGCGATGGCGCTGCCGACGACGGCGGCGCCGACGAGGCCGGCACCGACGCCCCAGCCCCAATGGTGATGATGGAAGCCGTTGGCCGCGGCAGGCGTCGACGTTGCGGCGATGCTGCCGGTCACGGCGAGAGCGGTCAGCGCGAGGACGGCAATCTTGGTCTTGATCGACATGGTGAAGGCTCCTGTTTGTTGTTGCGGCGGCCGGCGTCGGCCGCTTGCCAAATTGGACGGAGCCTTTTCGAAACCGGTTCGAATCGCCTGATCGCGATCGACGCCGTTCGAAGATTCATCAGAAGATCCAGAGTGTTATCTCTGGCTCAGCCGCCCGGCAGGGGGCCGCGGCGAAGCGTGTTCACGTCGAAGTTATCGATGTCCGCCAGCAGCGCACAGAACGCCCGCGCGCCGTGGTCGAGCACGCGCTCGCCCTTCTCCGCCGACGCCTGCGTGGCATCGCCGACCGCGCCGCTCGCATTCAGGTCCTGCGTCTGCCAGGCCATCGGCGCCGGCCGCTGCGTCGAGAGCACCTTGTAGGTCGTTTCCATCTCAGCGCCGCGCGAGGAGAATGCGGCGATCGCATCGCTGCGCACCAGCGTGGGATGGCGGGCCAGCATGATCGAGGTCTCGACGGCGCCGCCGTGAATGCCGTGCCGCAGCTCATCGGGCGAGAACAGGCCGTCGGGCGCACCGAAGCGCGACCACGACGTCGTCACCACCAGCATGCGGTGATCAGCGCGCAGATCCTGTGCGACCAGGGTCATCGCGGCACTGTTGCCGCCATGGCTGGTGACGATCACGAGCTTCCTGATCCCGGCGCGCGCGACGCTGTCGCCGAGCGCACGCCAGCTCCGCAGCGCGACCTCGGTCGGCATGGTCAGCGTGCCCGGATAGTCGATATGCTCGGTCGAGATCCCCACTGGCTGCACCGGCAGGACCGTCACCGGCAGCGACGGCGGCAGCAGCGCGCGCACCTGGGCGAGATAGGCCTCGGCGATGTAGACGTCGGTGCCGAGAGGCAGGTGCGGGCCGTGCTGCTCGGTGGCGGCGAGCGGCAGCACTGCGATCCAGCGCGCGCTCTCGGGCGTTCCCGCCTCGGGCGTTGCCACAGCGGGCCAGTGCAGCTCGGTCCAGTCGCGGGGCGGCAGGGTCATCGCGCGGGCAGTTTCCTTCGTCCGTGGGGCAGGGTAGGTATCACCCGAACGATCTTAACATGTTCAGCCAGAAAGAACCGGGGAGACCAGACATGGCGCAGGCGCTTCTGCCGCGAACGTTAATGGCGGCATTGCTGGTCCTCGGCGGGACTTTGGGCGGGATGATCTCGGCGGCCCATGCCCAGACCCTGGACAAGGTCTCGTTCGGCACCAACTGGGTCGCCGAGGCCGAGCATGGCGGCTTCTTCCAGGCGGTCGCCGACGGCACCTACAAGCGCTACGGTCTGGACGTGACGATCGTGCCGGGCGGTCCGAACGAGAACAACCGCATGCTGCTGATCTCGGGCAAGATCGAGTTCTTCATGGCCGCGAACACGCTGATGTCGTTCGACGCGGTCGCCAACAACGTGCCGGTGGTGTCGATCGCGGCGATGTTCCAGAAGGACCCGCAGGTGTTCCTGACCCACCCGGAGTCCAGGATCACCAAGCTCGACGAGCTGAAGCCGCTGACCCTGTTCGTCTCCAAGGAAGGCATCTCCAGCTACTATCAATGGCTGAAATCGGAATACGGTTTCTCCGAGAAGAACGTCCGCCCCTACACGTTCAATCCGCAGCCCTTCATCGCCACGCCGCAGAGCGCAATGCAGGGCTATGTCACGTCGGAGCCGTTCGCGGTCGAGCGCGCCGCCGGCTTCAAGCCCGGCGTGATCCTGCTCGCAGACAACGGCTTCAACACCTATTCGACCCTGATCGAGACGCGGCGCGACCTGATCGAGAGCAAGCCGGACCTGGTGCAGCGTTTCGTCGATGCCTCGATCATCGGCTGGTACAACTACATCTACGGCGACAATTCCGCGGGCAATGCGCTGATCAAGAAGATGAACCCGGAGATGACAGACGACCTGCTGGCCTATTCGGTCGCCAAGATGAAGGAGTACGGCATCGTCGATTCCGGCGATAGCGTGGAGAAGGGCATCGGCGCCATGACGGAGGAGCGCATCGCCAGCTTCTTCGACAAGATGGTGCGGGCCGGCGTGGTCAAGTCGACGATCGACTATCGCAAGTCCTACACGTTGCGTTTCGTCAACAAGAGCGTCGGCATCGATCTCCGGCCGAAGAAGTAGGACGCTTGAGCGGCACTTTCAGCAAATGAGCTCCCCCCTTTCGTCCGAGCGCGCCGTCGCGACCACGGTACGCCTGCGCGGCGTCACCAAGGTGTACGAGTCCGGCGTCGCCGCGCTGGGGCCGATCGATCTGACCATCGCCAAAGGCGAGTTCGTCTCGATGCTGGGCCCCTCCGGCTGCGGCAAGTCGACGGCGCTGCGGCTGATCGCAGGCCTCGCGCGCCCGAGCGGCGGCGCGGTCGATGTCGCGGCGTCCGCGTCCGAGACGCATCCGGGCCATCGCATCGGCTTCGTGTTCCAGGAGCCGACCTTGATGCCCTGGACCAGCGTGCGCGACAATGTCGGATTGCCGTTGAAGCTTGCGCATGTCCCGGCCATGGAGGCGCGGCCGCGGATCGATGCGGCCTTGGCGCAGGTCGGCCTGTCGGATTTTGCCGATGCTTTCCCGCGCGAATTGTCCGGCGGCATGAAGATGCGCGCCTCGCTGGCGCGGGCGCTGGTGACGCGGCCCGACATCCTGCTGATGGACGAGCCGTTCGCGGCCCTCGACGAGATCACGCGCTTTCGCCTCAACAACGACCTGCTGGCGCTGTGGCGCAGCCTGAACATGACCGTCCTGTTCGTCACCCATTCGGTGTTCGAGTCAGTCTACCTGTCGCAGCGCGTGCTGGTGATGACGGCGCGGCCCGGCCGGCTCAGTGCCGAAATCCGGATCGACGTCGACTCGCGCGATGATGCGTTCCGGGCCTCGCCGGACTACGCCGCATACTGCCGTCGCGTCTCCGACGCGTTGGCGCCGGCCTACACCGGAGTGCATGCGCTGTGAGCGGTGCCTCCGAGCGAGCGACATCCGTTGCGGGCGAGCGGCTGGCGAGCCTCGCCTTTCCGGCCTTGGTTTTCGTCGCAGCGATGACGGCGTGGGAGTTGGTGGTGCGCGTCAACGGCATCCAGCCCTATGTGCTGCCGGGGCCGCTGCTCATCCTGAAGACGTTGGTTGCCGACTGGGACATTCTGGCGCAGTCGCTGCTGACGACACTGGTCACCACGCTCGAAGGCTTCATCGCTGCCGCGCTCGGCGGCATCGCGCTGGCGCTGTTGTTCAACCAGTCGAGATGGCTGGAATGGGCGCTGTTTCCCTATGCCGTGGTGCTGCAGGTCACCCCCGTGATCGCGGTCGCGCCGCTGCTCCTGATCTATCTGCCGCAGCAGACCGCGGTGGTCGTATGCGCCTGGATCGTCGGCTTCTTCCCGGTGCTGTCCAACACCGCGCTCGGGCTCAACTCGGTCGATCGCAATCTCGCCGGCCTGTTCCAGCTCTACGGCGCCTCGCGCTGGCAGACCTTGCGCTATCTGAAATTGCCCGCCGCTCTGCCCTACATTCTGGGCGGTCTGCGCATCGCCGGCGGCCTGTCGCTGATCGGCGCCGTCGTCGCCGAGATCGCCGCGGGCAGCGCCGGCGCGGGCTCAGGGCTCGCCTATCGCATCGCCGAATCCGGCTATCGTCTCAACATACCCCGCATGTTCGCAGCGCTGGTGCTGCTGTCGGTCGCCGGGATTGTCATCTATGGCTTGCTGGCGCTAGTTTCGCACCTCGTTTTGCGGCGCTGGCACGAGAGCGCGCTTGGAAAGGACAACTGATGGCGGCTACTTCGTCTGACAAGATCGATGTTCTGATCTATGGGCCGCTGCGGCCGATCCTGGAGAAAGGGTTCCCGGACGGCTTCACCGTGCACCATGCGACGACGCAGGCCGATCTCGAAGCGCTGCCGGCGGACGTGAAAGGGCGGATCCGCGGCGTCGCCGTGACCTTCCACACCGTGAAGACCGATGCCGCCGTGATGGCGATGCTGCCGAAGCTGGAGATGATCGCAAGCTTCGGCGTCGGCTATGACCATATCGCGGCCGCCCATGCCGGCCAGCACGGCATCATTGTCACCAACACGCCGGACGTGCTGACCGAGGAGGTCGCCGACGTCGCGCTCGGTCTGCTGATCGCCACCTGCCGCGAGTTCATCAAGGCCGACCGCTTCGTGCGCTCCGGCGAGTGGACGTCGAAGCCCTATCCGCTGAGCGTCGGCTCGCTGCGCGACCGCACCGTCGGCATGGTCGGCATGGGCCGCATCGGCCAGGCGATCGCGCGCCGGCTCGAAGCCTCGCTGGTGCCGGTGGTCTATCACTCGCGCAACCCGGCGGCGGGCGTCACCAACAAGCACTATCCCGACCTGCTCGCGATGGCCAGGGACGTCGACACGCTCATCGTGATCGTGCCCGGCGGCGCCGGCACCAACAAAATCGTCAACGCCGAGGTGCTGAAGGCGCTGGGGCCGCGGGGCGTCGTCGTCAACGTCGCCCGCGGCTCGGTGATCGACGAGCAGGCTTTGGTCGCGGCGCTGAAGTCCGGCACGATTCTCGGGGCCGGCCTCGACGTGTTCGAGAAGGAGCCGGCGGTACCCGACGAGCTCAAGGCGATGGACAATGTCGTGCTGCTGCCACACATCGGCTCGGCTGCCATCGTAACCCGCAACGCGATGGATCAGCTGGTGGTCGACAATCTCAAGGTCTGGTTTGCCGGCAAGCCGCCGCTGACGCCCGTTCCGGAAACGCCGGTGAAAGGCCGCTGATGAAACGCTCGCTCCCAATGCTGATCGCGCTGCTGTCGTCAGTGGCGAGCGTCCCTGCCGTCGCGCAGGACGCCGCCGGCCTGAAGAAAGCGATGATCGGGCAGTGGGAGCTTGCGACCACCGAGCGCAGCAAGACCTGCGTCGTGACCCTGAAGCCGGACGCGGCGCCGCGCGGGCAGAAGCTCGAGCTGGAGCCGGGCTGCGCCGCCGCGCTGCCCTTCACCAAGGACATCGCCGGCTGGACCGTGAAGGGCCTCGACATCGTCAGTCTCCAGGCCGCCAACGGCGAGGCGGTGATCGACTTCACCGAGGTCGAGGCCGGCATCTTCGAAGGACTGCGCCAGGGCGAGGGCGTCTACATCCTGCAGAACCTGGCGGCGGCGCGGTCGCTGGCGAAATCGATGGACCAGATGATTGGCGACTGGGCGATGGTCCGCGGCAACGGCGCCACGATCTGCAGCCTGGTGCTGACCAACAACGACGCCGGCCACGACAATTTCCAGGTGTTCGTGAAGCCGAAATGCGACCCCATGATCGCAGCGTTCGCGCCGAGCCAGTGGCGGCTCGAGCACGGCCAGATGATGCTGATGTCGGACCGCGGCGAGACCTGGCGGTTCGAGGCGGACGACAATGCGCAGTGGCGGCTGGTGCCCGACAGCGCCAATCCGCTGATCATGCTCAGGCAGTAGGACGAGACGCGCGCCGTTGAGCGCCCTTGCCGCGCGGCGGGCAAGCTTCTTCCGGCATCGGATTTGGTTAACGGCCGGTTACACGCCTGTTCCACTGATTGGAACTTGTTGTTTACGCATCTTGCGTCTGATGGTTGTACTCCATCGAGGGGGACCGCCATGCGTGAGTTGTTGCGCCGGTTCAACAGGTCGCTGCCGTCGTTCAGCCTCAACGACAAGATCTCTGCGGCTGCGGCCGCGTTCGCCGTCCTGGTGATGCTGTCGACACTGGGCGCGCTGTCGGCGCTGCGCGAGCAGCGCCTGTTCTACGATCGGCTCGAAGCGCTTTCCATTGCAGCCCACAACATCGAGCGCACCAACGCGCTGATCTACGCGGTCGTGATGGAATCGCGCGGCATCTACATGTCGTTGGACCGCACCGTCGCGCGGCGCTACGCCGATTCGCAGCTTGCGAAGATCGCGCAGCTGAGCAAGGTGGTTGACGAATGGGAAAGCCGGGTCACAGATGACGACGCCGCGCTGTTCGCCCCGTTCAGGAAGCGGATCGATCAGTTCGTCGCATTCCGCACCGAGATGGCGCGGCAGACGATCTCGGTCGGATCGTCGGCGGCGCGCGAGCTCGGCGACAATGACGAGAATCGCGCGGTGCGCACCGCGCTCAACGAGGACCTCGAGAAATTGTCGCGGCTCTATGCCGACCGCACCCGCGAGCTCGGCGAGGCGGCCGACGCGCGCGGCATGGCCGCGTTCTATCTGGGCGCGCTCGGGGCGGTGATCATCCTGCTGATCGCGGCCGCGGCGCTGGCGCTGCGCTGGGGCGTGCTGATGCCGCTGCTGGACATCGCCCGCGTCACCGACCGCATCGCCGCCGGCCGCATCAAGCTCAAGATTCCCCATGCGCGGCGCCATGACGAGATCGGACGGGTCGCCCATGCGGTGGAGACTTTCCAGAACGGCGCCTTCCGGATTCAGGAGCTCGAGCAGCACGAGGTCGAGATCGAGCGCCAGCACGCCGACATCCTACGCGAGCACGAGCGGCTGGAGCAGGGCGCGCTCAGCAACCAGCAGCGTCTGGATGCCGCGGTCGCCAACATGGCCCAGGGCCTGATCATGCTCGACAGCTTCGGCTATGTGCTGATCGTCAACGAGCAGTACCGCAAGCTCTACGGCCTTCCTGCCTCGGTTGCGAAGCCCGGTGCGCATGTACGCGAGATTCTCGCACATCGCGCCAAGCTGGGCCTGCTGCGCGAGAAGCCGTCGGAGTTCCTCGCCGCGCTACGGGAGCGCATGAAGGAGCGACGGGCCGAGATCGTCGAGGTCGAGCTCGCCGACGGCCGCATCATCCGCATCTCGGAGCGTCCGATGGACGGCGGCGGCTGGATCGCCACTCATGAGGATTTCACCGCGCAGCGCCGTGCCGAGCGCAAGCTCGCGCGCGCCGAATATTTCCTCGCCGCATTGCTGGAGAACATCCCGCAGGCGGTGCTGGCCAAGGATGCGCAGTCGCTGCGCTACATGTTCGTCAATCGCGCCGCCGAGCGCCTGTTCGGCGTGCCACGCACCGACATCATCGGCCGCACGCCGGGCGAACTGTTCTCCGCGCCGACCGGCGCAATCCTCGAGGAAGCCGCCCGCGACCAGCTCGCAGGGCGCGGCGACGATGAGCCGCGAGCCCATAGCATCCTCACACCCGGGAACGGTCCGCGCGACATCGTCGTGCGCCGGCTGCCGGTCTCGATCGGCGAGGGCGAGCCGAAATATCTCCTCAGCATCATCGAGGACCGCACCCAGGATCAGCGCGTGGCGGCATGATGCGTCACGTGGCAAGGCCGTGGATTGCCCTGCCTTGACGTCGCCTTGATCTGCATCAAGAACGGCCACGCCGGGCGGACTAGCGTGCCCGGAACGGAGGCCTGTCCATGATCCGACGTCTGGGGATTCCCTTTGCTACCCGCCTCGGCGCTGCGGCGCTGCTCACGCTCGCCGTCGTCGCGCCGGTGCATCAGGCTGCCGCGCAGGACGTACTCGGCGGAGCGATCCTCGGCGGCGCCGGCGGAGCGATCCTGGGCGGCGCGATCGGCGGCGGCCGGGGCGCTGCGATCGGCGCCGTGATCGGGGCCGGTACCGGAGCTGCAATCGCGGCCGATGGCGAGCGCCGTCGTGGCGGCTATTATTCCTATCGCAATGGCTGCTATTTGCAGCGCGGCGACGGCTCATGGGTCCGCGCACACCCGCGCTACTGCTACTAAGTCTTATCGGTCGGCTGAATTGACCGCCTGGCGGCGCAACGAACGCGCGGCCGGTGGCTTTGTCGCGCGCTCCAGCGCGTTGATGACGCGCGGATCCTCGCAATGCGCGACGTTGAAGCGCATCATCGTCGCGGCGGATTGCGCCGCGCTGAAGACGTCGCCGGGCGCGAGCACCACGTGTTCATCGAGCGCGGCCTGGGCCACCTCGATTGCCGTACAGCCGTCCGGCAACCTGCACCACAGATGAAAGCCGCCGCGCGGCATCAGCCATGGGGCGATACCGATGCGCTGCAGCCGTGCCGCCACGCGCGGCCGTGCTCGCCCAAGCCGTGCGCGCAGCTCCTCGACGTGCTTGCGGTAGCTGCCGCTGGTCAGCACCTGGGTCAGGGTCTCCGCGGCGAATTGTCCGGGACCGCCGAAGCCGGTCGCGATCTGCAGGTCGATCAGCGGTTCGATCCAGTCCGCGCGCGCCGCGATGTATCCGCAGCGCACCGAGGCCGACAGTGTCTTGGAGAAGCTGCCGACCAGGATCACCCGCGTCAGCCCGTCGAGTGCGGCGAGCCGCGGCGACGGCTCGGGTTCGAAATCGCCGTAGATGTCGTCCTCGACGATGATCGTGTCATGCGCCGACGCGGCGTTGAGCAGCCGGTGCGCCGTCTGCAGCGACAGCGTCGCCCCAGTCGGATTGTGCAGGCCGGAATTGGTGATGTAGAGCCGCGGGCGCTCGGCCGCGAGTATCGCCTCGAACTGCGCGATGTCGGGTCCGCCCGGCGTCATCGGCACGCTGATGATCCGCGCCTGATGCGCGCGCAGCAGCGCGAGGAAGTTGAAATAGCAGGGATCGTCGACCAGCACGGCGTCGCCGGCACGCAGCAGCATGCGGCAGATCAGGTCGATCGCCTGCGTGCCGGACGAGGTCAGCACCAACTGCTCGCTGAACGCGTCGATGCCGATGCCGGCAAGGCGGCCCTGCAGCAGCCGTCGTAGCGCCGGCGATCCTCGCGCTCCGCCATAATCGCTCAGAACAGGGCCGGCGCTGCGCGCCAGCGCGCGGACCGCGCGCCGCAGCGCGTCCTGCGGCATCCACTCGGCCGGCAGCCAGCCGCAGCCGGGCGTCAGCGTTCCCGGTCCGGCGTCGAGCGACTGCCGCGACACCCAGAACGGGTCGACCGCGCGCGGACGGCGCGGCTCGCGATCGGCGAGGGCCAGCGGCGGCAGCGCCGTGTCGGCGACATAGAAGCCGGAGCCGCGCCGGGCACGGATCACGCCCTCGGCGGCGAGCCGGTCATAGGCCTCGACCACCGTGGCCGGCGACACGCCCATCGCCGCGGCGAAGGCGCGGATCGAGGGCAGGCGCTGGCCGGCGCTGAGCGCGCGCGTCGCCAGACGCTGCCGGATCGCATCGACCACGGCGATGGTCCGCGAGCCGCCTCGGCGGGAATCGGGCGTCCCTGGTCCCAAGTGTGTTGCCCTTTGCATCAGTACAGATTGTCAAAATTGTATCGGTCTGTCGCTGCCGCAACAAGCCCGATCGGGCTATGGGATCTGCAAGGAGGAGCCGTGCATGAAGGGATCGATCGAAGGCTGGGGGAGCGGCATCATCGGCATGACGATCTTCAGCGGCTCGCTGCCGGCGACGCGGGCGGCACTGGAGGGTTTTTCGCCGCTGTTCCTGACGGGCGCACGCGCGACGCTCGCGGCCGTGCTGGGCGCGCTTTGTCTCACGCTGTTGCGGCAGCCGCTTCCCGGCCGGCGCGACCTGATGTCGCTGGCGGTCGTGTCGCTCGGTGTCGTCATCGGCTTTCCGCTGCTCACCGCCCTGGCGCTCCAGCACATCACCTCGGCCCATGCGATCGTGTTCGTCGGTCTGCTGCCGTTGTCGACCGCCTTGTTCGGCGTGCTGCGCGGCGGCGAGCGGCCGCGCCCGTTGTTCTGGCTGTTCGCAGCACTTGGCGCTGCGGCGGTCTCGGGCTTCGCCCTGTCGCGGGACGGCGTCGCGGCGCCGATCGGCGATCTCGCGATGATCGCTGCGATCGTCGTCTGCGGCCTGGGCTATGCCGAGGGCGCCATGCTCACCCGCCGGCTCGGCGGCTGGCAGGTGATCTCGTGGGCGCTGCTGTTGTCTGCACCGCTGATGCTGTCGATGGCGGTGCTGACGCTGCCCGGCGCGTCACACGACATCACGGCCGCGGCGTGGCTGGGCCTCGCCTACGTCTCCGTCTTCAGCATGTTCGTCGGCTTCGCCTTCTGGTACCGCGGGCTCGCGCGCGGCGGCACTGCGACGGTGGGCCAACTGCAACTGCTGCAGCCCTTCCTCGGCCTCGGTTTCGCGAGCCTGCTGCTGCATGAGCCGGTGTCGGCAACGATGATTGCCGCAGCCGGAATCGTCGTCCTCTGTGTGGCAATGGCGCGCCGCTGGGCATGAGCCGTCGGCGGCTATTTGCGATGATAGAGTCCAGTGAAGCTGACGCCGGCACCGCCGCAATCATTGTTGTCCTCGACCAGCAGAAGCGCGCCGATTCGCTGCAGGCGCACGCGGCACTCGTCGCCGGCATTCGGCCGCTCGAACGGTGTGCTGCCGTCGTCGACGAAGGCGATCAGGCCGCCCTTGGGCTCTGCCGTCGCGCCGAGCGATCCGTTGCGCAACTCGCGCCCGGCCGGCAACACCTGATCGCCTTCGATCCTGAGCCGGTTGCCGGCCTCCTTCCTGATCGTCAGTCCCCCTCCAGGGTGCTCCCAGCTTCCGGACCAGTCGGCCGTCGCCGGCGCGGCCATCGGCTCGACAGCGGTGAGGGCTGCGCGCGGCAACCAGCCGGTGGTCCAGATCTGGGCCTTCGCATGCGGCTGCTGGTAGCTGACGCAGACGAAATCGCCGCGGGTCCTTCCGATCAGCACGAGGTCGTCGCGGACGAGGTAAGCCTTCTTCCGGCAGGCGTCGGTCGCAGCGGGACAGCCTGCGGCCTTGAAGTCATCGTCATAGGGGCTCTTGACGAAGTTCACGCGTGGCTGGCCGCTCACTTTGGCGACGACGAGCGGCCGCGCATCGTCCCAGCCGATGCCATTGCAAATGGCGGGATCGTTGGCGTCGTAGGCAGCCGCCGCCGTGACGGTCAGGACGCTCAGGATCAGTCCGATGAAGGGCGCGCGCATCCGTCATTCCTCTCCACGCTTCGCCCGCATTAGCCGGCGCGGGAAGACGTCCGGTTCAAACCGGCCCGACGTTTCGTCCATCCCGCGGCGATCTTTTGGCAGCTCCGACCGCAGCACGCTGCATGCGTCGTCTCGTCGGCGTCGCGCCTTCACATCACCCCGATGCTCTTCAGGCTGGTGTGGCCATTCCTTCCGACGATGATGTGGTCGTGAACCGTGATGCCCAGCGGCTTGGCGATCTCCACGATCGTCTTGGTCATCCGGATGTCGGCCTGCGACGGCGTCGGATCGCCCGAAGGGTGATTGTGCATGAGCGTAGCGCCGCAGCTATGTAATTGAAGAATAACGGATTTAGCAGGCCGACCATCAAGCGGGGGACGGAGAGTGGGGACGGTAGTGCACGCCAAATCGTGATCATCACGCCTGATCAGGCCCAGTCATCGGTGATCGTCCTGGCGCACGGCAGGACACCATGTTTCTCTTGTCCCAAGCATCGAGTTCGCCAACCGGATATAGGACCGCTTTCCCGATTTTGACGAAGGCGGGTCCGACGCGCATCGCTCGCCAGTTGCGAAGGGTCCCGACGCTGACCGCGCCACGGTAGCGCTCCGAGACTTCCTCTGGCGTCAGATATTTTCGATCGTCCATTGCCGCACTCCCGATCACGCGACCATGAATTCAGTAATTCACGGTCCTGAACGCTCTCGGAAGCTGGATGCAT
The DNA here is from genome assembly GCF_032484895.1 of Bradyrhizobium sp. SZCCHNRI3052. Classification (NCBI taxonomy): domain Bacteria; kingdom Pseudomonadati; phylum Pseudomonadota; class Alphaproteobacteria; order Hyphomicrobiales; family Nitrobacteraceae; genus Bradyrhizobium; species Bradyrhizobium sp. SZCCHNRI3052. The sequence goes on from NZ_JAUETW010000012.1 coordinate 213,273, forward strand.
TGTCGATAGTGAAAGAGAAGGCTAACGGCCACGCAAAGGCGTATCGTCCACGTCAACCCGAGATCGAGCCGAATATTTCGACGAGATCGAGCACGTGAAAATCACGAAGGACATGCTCGAGCCGAAGGACCTCCGGAAGATCCTTCTCGTCAGCCCGGATCGAGCTCGGAACTCGGACCCGCGGCGTTTTCACAGAGTTAGGGTCAAAAGCGACCGTCACAGCGCAATCGCGTTTTGGTCCGCTTTCCCTCCAACACCGGACGCAGCCGGCGTCGGTGGCAAGGTCAGAGATGGACCAGAAGCGGAAGTATCCGCGAGAGTAGCGGATGCCCGAGGCATTTGCCGCGCTCCAGAAGTCGAGTAAAAATCCAATCAGAACTCGTAGCCCTTCTGACCGATGGCTTGCCAGTTGCACCAACTTGTGCTCGGGGGCATGTTTTTAGAGTCCTACGCCACTTGTACGGTTCTCTATCTGAGCCAACAATCGGGAGGCACGAACAAGGTCTTGCGTACCAAACCCTTCGGTGAATTCGCCAAAAATCGGAGCGAGCAATTGAACCGCGTCCATCTCGCGGTTTGTCGCCGCCCAATGAGCGGCGAGGTCGGTGGCGATCCGAAGCGCGAAAGTTAACGCGCCGATAGCGCGAGCTTCAGCCAGCGCCTCCTTTAATAGCTTTTCAGCGCGGACTGTTTCGCCATCCTCAAGAAGGATAGATGCATTGACTCGCTGAAGTTCCGAGCGGCACCAGCGCTCGCCCTGCCTTTCCTGATAGTCGATGGCGCGCGTGACGGCGTCACGCGCTTGCGCGATCCGCCCTTGCCGCAGATAAGCACGAGCGAGGAAAGCCAGATAGCTGCCGATCCGCATCAGAAAGCGGCATTCGATCAGTTCGTCAATCGCGGCCCGAATATCCTCCACCGCGCGCGGATCGCTGCGCAATTCGCGCAGGCAGGCGGAGAAATAGCGCTCGACCGAAACCCAGCGCCAGATGCGCTCGCGTTCCAGATTGCGACGCAGGCGTTCCGTGAACATATCGAGCGCGTCAAGATCGCCGATTTCAAGCGAGATAGGAAGTGCGGCGAGCCCAAGTGCGTTCGACTGCGACACCCAATGGCCACCGCGGTCCGCAGCATCAACGGCCTCACGCGCCAGTCGAGCGGCGTAGTCGGCCTGCCCCTGCATCCACACTACAAAAGGCATGTTGGTGCGGACGGTGATGAAGCGGTAGACCTCATTCGCATCCTTGCGCGAACGCCCCCGGACTAGCGAATGGGTTGACGCGAGACGATCGAGAACCGGGCGGCTTTTGCTTAATTCGCCGGCGAAGGCGTGGGCCCAGGCCAGGGCCTTGTCGGCTTCGGATGTCGCCGTCGAATCGGGGTCTCGGTCGGCCAGCGAGGTGGCCTCCTCGAGATAAGTGATGGCACGTGCGATCTCGCCGATCTGGAGCAGATAGAACGCAAAACCCGTCAGCGCGCGCTGCTGAAGGTCGACACTGTCAGCACGCCTTGCGAATGCGATTGCGTCAAGCCAGGTGACTTCGTTCTCGTTCGAACTCTTGCGGGCGTAGAAGAGGCTCCATCCGAGGGCACAGGCGAGCTTTGCCTTGGACAGATCGTCGCATGGAACGCGCTTGGCCAACGCGAGTGCGACCTCCAACCGCGCTTGCGCCTCCGACAGGATGGAGGTCTCCGACCACAGGGTGATCGCAGCAACCGCAAGCCTGATTCCGAGGATGTCATCGCCCTGCTCGCCGAACGACCATGAAAGCGCACTTCTCAAATCGGCAATGCGGCCAAGGTAGCGCTCGGTCCAATCGGTCGGCTCGCGCCATTTCCAATCCTCCTCGGATTGCTCGAACAGCGCAGCCATGCGCTCCGCATGGCGGCGCATCGCCCCGCTGCACGCCGGATCGCCCCGACGCCGCTCGGCGGCATAGCGACGCGTGCTATCGAGCAGCCGGTAGCGCAGGCTCGCGCCCCGCGCCTGCGCGCTCAACAGTGATTTGGCGACGAGACTGCCGAGTGCGGTCGCGACGTCGATCGGCGTGAGACCTGCCGCTTCCGCGACGAAGACCGCATCCTCGTGCTCGAACCCGTCACTGAACACTGACAGCAGGGCGAAGAGCCTGGCTTCCGTCTGCGACAGCAGCCGGTAGCTCCAATCGATCGTTGCCATCAGGGTTTCATGGCGCGGCGGCCCGGCGGCGGCCCCGGTCGCGCTAAAGCCAAGCCTCTGATCGAGGACGACCAACAGCTCCCGCGGGGTGAACCTGCCGATCTGGGCGGCAGCCAATTCGATGGCTAGGGGAAGCCCGTCCAGCGAATGACAGACCGCTGCGATGGCGTCGCAATCCTCGTCGACGAACTCGTAATCCGACCATTCGGCGGCGCGTCGAACGAACAACTCCACCGCCGGGAATCTGACGGCCTGATCCACCGACAGCCCAAGGCCTGAACTCGGAGCAGATAGAGAGCCAAGCCGCACGACGTGCTCAGTGGTGGTGCCGAGCGGCTCGCGACTCGTGGCAAGCAGCCGGGATGGCGATGTGTCCGTCATGAACTTGCTGGCAAAGATCGTGGCGGCTGGCAGCACATGCTCGCAATTGTCGAGGATGAGCAGCATCTGCCGCGGCCTCAGATAGTCGAGGACAGCAGCCAGCCCCATGTCCGTATTGCCTCGGATACCGAGTGCCGTCACGAGCGCCGCGCCGAACAGAGTAGGATCGGAGATTGTCGCGAGATCGATGAAGCAGACGCCGTCGCGATACCTTGACACGAACGCCTGGGCGACGGCCAGGGCTACGGTCGTCTTACCGATCCCTCCTGCGCCGGTCAGGGTCACGTGCCTGTCCTCGGCGAGCAGATCGGCGATTTCAACGATATCGGCTTCGCGGCCGACGATGCCGCGCGGCGATGGCGCATGCGAAAGCGGGAGCGGATCGGCCAGCGCAGGCTCCCCCTCGATCTCGCCGATGCCGACCCGGACATCGGCGATGAACTTGTACCCACGCCGCGCCACGGTCGCGATGTAGATGGGCTCGATCTGGGTATCTCCCAGCGAGCGCCGCAAGCTCCACATATTGACCTTAAGATTGCTGTCGTGGACGAACGTGCCCGGCCAGGCTGCCGCCATCAGCTCGTTCTTGCTGACCAGCTCGCCGCGGCGCTGCACCAGCAGCCGCAAGAGCTCGAAGGCGCGTCCGCCAATCTTGACGGGGCGCTCGTCTAGAAGAAGCAACTGACGGCCGGGGACCAGTCGAAACGGGCCGAAGCTGAATGTCAGCTTCTGTCGAGGTGCGCCCCGTTGCCGTCTGGCCGTCCGCATTTCGCATTGCCAATCGATCGAAGAGATCGCTTGGTATTATCATGCACTGCAAACTTGTTGAAGTGAGCCGTTCTGACTTTCACGACCGCTGCGCAAAACCACGCGGGTGTGGCTATTTTTTTGGCTTGCGAAGAACCGCTGTGCTCACAATCTCGACGCTTCATTGGTCGGAACCTCGGCGAACCACCCTCTCACACCCACTTCAACCGGGGAGCGGAGCTGCGGAGTTGACGAGCGCCTGCGAGCGCAGCTCGCGCCAGAAATCGACGGGGACGACTTCCTCGAGCGCGGCGCGATCCTCGGCAATGCGGCCTGGACGGCTCGCGCCGGGAATGACGGCAGCCACCACCGGGTTAGCCAGCACGAACTGGAGGCCCGCCGCCTTCATGCTGATGCCGTAGCGGTCGGCGATTGCCTTGATCCTCCCCACCTTGTCGATGATTTCCGGGGGCGCCGGCGCATATTCAAAATTCGGGCCGCCGACGAACGCGCCCGAACTGTAGGGGCCGCCGACGACAATCGCGAGCTCATGCTCCGCAACCATCGGGATCACACGCTGAAGCGCCCTCGCATGGTCGAGCAGCGTGTAGCGGCCCGCGAGAAGGAAGCCGTCGGGGCGCGGCTCTTCCAGCGCCAGCAGCAGTTCGATCGGCTCGACCCGGTTGACGCCGAGGCCCCACGCCTTGATCACGCCTTCGTCGCGTAGCCGGTCGAGCGCCTTGAACGCCCCCTTGCGTGCGCTTTCGAACACCGAAAGCCATTCGTCGCCGTAGAAGTCCTGCGCCACGTCATGCACGAAGGCGATGTCGATGTGGGAGGTCGCGAGCCGCTTCAGACTGTCTTCGATCGAGCGCAGCGTCGCGTCTTCGGAATAGTCGTTCACAATCTTGTTCGGACGCCCGTATTTGAACACATCCCCCTTCTCGCCGAGGTCGCGGGCGCCGACATCCTCGATCTCGTCCAGGATCAATCTTCCGACCTTGGTGCTGACGACATAATCGCTTCGCGGCCGGTCGGCGAGCGCGGCGCCCATGCGGATCTCGGCAAGACCCGCGCCATAGAAGGGCGCGGTGTCGAAATAGCGGATGCCGTCGTCCCAGGCCGCACTCACCGTCGCGAGCGCTTCCTGCTCCGGGATGTCGCGAAACATGTTGCCGAGCGGCGCCGCGCCGAAGCCCAATCTTCCCGGCAGAATATTCTTGAGGGCCATGTTGCGTGTCCTCGTCTGCGACAGGCAAGTCCGCCCGTGCGCGGCGCCGCCCGTCTCATTCGGTCGCGGAGGTATCCGCGCTTCTGATGAAGGCCGCGACCTCGCGCGGATGCGACAGCATCACCGCGTGGCCGCTTTTGATCTCCGTCACCTTCGCGCCCGAGCGCTTGGCCATGGTGCGCAGCCAGGTCGGCGGGATAATGTGATCCTCCATCGTGACCATGTAATAGGTCGGCTTGGTCTTCCAGGCCACGCGGTCGACCTTGGACTGCACCGCCTGCAATCCAAACGGCAATTGCGCCGCAGCCATGAAGCGCGCGGTCGCAGCGTCGACGCCGCCGGCGAAAGAGGTCGGGAATTTGTCGCGGTCGACGAAGATAAAGTTGCCTTCGACGACGAGCGGACCCTTTTGCTCGCCGGCGGGCACTGAGCCTTCCGACAGCGTGCTGACAGACTCTCCGGCGTCGGGAGCATATGCCGCGAGATAGACAAGGCTCTGAACCTTCGGATTGTCGCCGGCCTCCGTGATGACCATGCCACCATAGGAATGTCCGACGAGGATGACCGGATGCCGCGCCTTGGCGATCACGCGTTCGGTCTCCGCGACATCGTCACGAAGCGAGATCGTCGGCTGCTGGACGACGAGCACTTCATAGCCCGCATTCGAGAGAATGTCGTAGGTGTCCTTCCAGCCCGAGCCGTCGACGAAAGCGCCGTGGACAAGGACGATGGAAACGGTTTTCTCGGCGGCCACCGCGGGGACGGCCGTTGCGATCGACATTGCAACAAGCGCGGAAATAAGCGGCTTCATAGCAGGCTCCGATCCTTGATACGGCGACATTGCCGTTTGATGAGCTTCATTAGCGCAGCTGAGAAGTTGCGGTATTCCCGATTCCTGCGCGACGATGGACGCATCTTGCTCATCTTCGATGAGAGCAGCTTTCGAAGCGGCGGTGCGCGTGCTCCAACCTTTTGCTTTGCTTGCCTTTTACTTCTTTTAACCGTGCCGCCTCTGGACTTCGCTATCGGTCCTTGTGAGAAATTCAGGATCGGCGTGGCAGCGGGCCGGGGCTGCACTCATTTACCGGATGGAATGATCGCTCTCTTGCGATACGGGGCCGGGATTCGCCGCAACTTGCGGAGGTCGTGATGGCACTCGTGACTCATGGAGATCAGAAGTACCAGAACAGCGAGAAGCTCGCGGCGGCCAACGATTGGCCAGGGCTGAGCATCGAACATCGCAAGTTCGAAGCGGGGCGCCAGGCGACGCCGGTGCCTATCTGCACCGAACTGGTAATGCTACTGTCCGGCGGCGGGATGGTGTGTCGCACCGGCAACGGTGAAGTCCAGAAAAGCCTCGCGCGCCCCGGCATGAGCTACCTCGTTCCGGTCGGGACGCAGGAGAGCCATCTCGAGCTTTCGGACCGGATGGAGTGTCTTCACCTCTACCTCCCGCCGGCGCTGCTGGACCAGAGCGCGCTTGCGGACTTCAATATCGATCCGGCAAGGATCGAGATCGCCTACGCCCACGGTCTGACGGACCAGGTGCTCTTCCACATCTGCTCGCCGCTTCGGGATCTGCTTCATCGTCCGCGCCAGTCGACTGACGCGCTGTTCGTGGAGGGAATTCAAGTCGCGCTTGCAGCGCATCTCCTGGGCAACTATACGATCGACCGCTGGCGTGCGCCCGACAGGTCTCCGTCGCTCGATCCACGGCGCCTGCAGCGCGTGCTCGATTATATCGAGTCGTCTCTGGGAGACGAAATCAGACTCGAGGATCTGGCGGCTCAGGCCTGTCTCAGCCCCTATCATTTCTCCCGGCTGTTTCGCGAGGCGACGGGATTGTCACCGCACCGATACGTGACCGATCGGCGCGTCCAGGCTGCGCGGCACGAGCTCGCGCGCAACCGACTGTCGCTGGTCGAAATCGCCCTGGAGTTCGGTTTTGGCTCGCAAGCAAACTTCACGCGCGTCTTCCGCAAGGCCGCAAGCCTTACGCCGGGGCAGTATCGCGAGTTGTGCTGCGGCCAGATCGAGGTGAATGCCGATCGTTCCGATGCGGAGTACCGCAGGGATTGCTCATGATCCCGCAGGATTCGGAAATACGGTTCTGGGCCGCGCGGGTAGTGTCGTTGCGGCGCTCTTCGACTTTATGGATACCTCCAGGAAACGAATCATGACTCAACACGTCCTGTTTATCGTCAGCAACGCAGCGGTGATCGGCCCGCAAAATCGTAAGACGGGCTTCTTTTTCGCCGAGGTCGCGCATCCGTTCGATGTTCTTGACAAGGCAGGCATCGCCGTTGAGTTCGCTTCCTTGAGAGGCGGATGGACGCCCTACGATGCCTACGACGAGAAAGATCCTGCGGAAAAGGCCTTTCTTGAAAGCAAGGCTTTTCGCCGCCTCAATCGCAGCCGCAAACTTGCCGAGGTGGATGCTGCGGATTTTGATGCCATTCTCGTGCCCGGCGGGCTCGGGCCGATGGTCGACATCCAGCGTAACCCCATCGTTCAAAATGCAGTCGTGCGCGCCTGGAGCACGGGAAAATTCGTGACGGCCGTTTGTCACGGTCCGTGCGCGCTTCTCGGGGTGGACCTTGGCGATGGCAAGCCATTCGTGCAGGGCAAGAAGCTGACTTCGTTCTCGAAGAAGGAAGAGTACGACTACGCGCGCGAAGATGTTCCCTACGAACTTGAGGACGCCCTGCGGGCAGAGGGCGCCGAATATACGTCCGTGGCAAACTGGGAACCTCACGTTGTCGTCGATGGACGTCTCATCACCGGCCAGAATCCCGCCTCAGCCGGGCGCCTGGCAAAAGAGCTGCTGGCAGCACTGAGAAAATTATAAGACAGGCAGCCGAACATCGCCTGGCTGAACTGAAGCCAGCAGTCACTCTGAAAAGTTTTGGTCGATCGCGATGCCGTCGAAGATTACTGCTCTTCTGGTTGCTCACCCCGGCAAAAGCGATGAGCTGAGAGAACTTCTGGTCGGCCTTGCGCCGCATTGCAGGGCAGAGCCCGGTAATCTGCGTTGGGACGTTTGGCGCGACACTTCGAACGATCATCGTTACGTCCTTGATGAGCTCTACCGAGATATCACTGCGGTCGAAGCACATCGCGCCTCGCAACATTACCAGGCCTACTTGGCCAGGGTTCCCGAACTGGCCGAACGTACGGCAGTAATCGCGGAATCCGTAGACGTGAGATAATCGGGTTTGAGGAACGACGTACCGTATAAAGGAGTTGCCATGCGCCTTTCTTGCGCGACTCTCATCGCCTTAACCATTGTAAGCGCACATCCATCGCTCGGGAGGTCCACGGCTTCTGCATGTGGACCGGGGGCAACGCCCGCTCATCGTTGCGGGCCAATGCCCGGCGGCAGCGTAGGCGATTTAACCGTTCATTACCGCACGGCCGCCATCAGCGGCGTGAACGTGTTCTACCGCGAAGCTGGGCCAGCAGATGGGCCCGTCGTTCTCCTTCTGCACGGCTTTCCGACGTCCTCACACATGTTCCGCAATCTGATTCCGAATCTAGCCCACCGATACCGTATCATCGCGCCGGATTACCCCGGCTTCGGGCAAAGCGATGCGCCGGATCGCAACCGCTTTTCCTATAGTTTTGCGAACTATGCCGAGATGATCGACGCCTTGCTGAATCAACTCGGAGCGAAACGCTACACCATGTACGTCATGGATTACGGCGCACCGGTCGGCTATCGCCTCGCCCTCAAGCATCCGGAGCGCGTGACTTCCCTCATCATCCAGAACGGCAACGCTTACGAAGAAGGATTGCGGGAAGCTTGGGACCCGATCAAGGCGTATTGGAGGGAAGGAACGGAGGAGCGGAGGAATGCGCTTTCATCCCTCGTCTCTCTCCGCGCGACTAAATTCCTATACACCGATGGCGTCCGCGATCTGACGCGCATAAGTCCTGACAATTGGGTGCAAGACCAAGCGCTGCTGGATCGTCCCGGCAATAAGGACATTCAGCTCGACCTGCTCTACGACCACGCGACCAATATCCCGCTTTATCCGGCGTTCCAAGCGTTTTTCCGCGAAAGGAAGCCGCCCGCTCTAATCCTCTGGGGCAAGAACGACAAGGTCTTCGCTGAAGCCGGCGCACATTCCTATTTGCGCGACTTGCCAGACGCCGAGTTACACATCCTCGACACCGGTCACTTCGCACTTGAGGACCAACTCGACGTGATGGCGCCGCTGATCAGCGACTTCCTCGACCGAACGAATGAACGGCCCTGACGCAAGACTTTCGCACGAACTTAAAGGTAGCCGATCTATCACGACGCCCCACAACACGAAAGGAATTCCTGTGAACTATTTGGCATCTCTGCTGGCAATGTGCGCGCTCGCTATCACGTCGAACTCCGCGGGAGCTCAGCAACAGAAAACGACATCGGTCGTCCTTGTGCACGGCGCGTTTGTCGATGGCTCAGGCTGGCAAGCGGTATACGATCTCCTTAAAAAGGGCGGATACGAAGTGCTGGTGGTCCAGAATCCGACCATCACGCTCGAGGGTGACGTCGCCGCCACGGAAGCCGTGATCGCAGCAGCCAAATACCCTGTTGTGCTGGTTGGCCACTCGTATGGCGGCATGGTGATCACACAGGCTGGCGACAATCCGAAGGTCAAGAGCCTGGCTTACATCGCGGCCTTTGCGCCGGACGCTGGCGAATCTGCCGCATCCCTGAATGACTGGCCGGCAGAGCCTGGCGAGGCGAAGGCGCCCCTGCTGCCGCCGCAAGACGGTTACCTGCTGGTCGATCCCGTGAAGTTCCCGACTTCCTTTGCGGCGGATTCCCCTGCGGCGCTGACTGAGTTCATGGCGGCCGCGCAAGTGCCATGGGGACTGAAAGCCGTCGAAGCCAAGACCACAAAAGTGGGCTGGAAGGCAAAGCCGAGTTCCTTCCTGATCCCGTCTCAGGACCGCATGATAACCCCCAGTTCACAGAGAAAGATGGCTAAGCGAAGCGGTGCGCGAGTGGAAGAAATAAATAGCAGCCACGCAGTGATGCTGTCTCATCCGCGGGAGGTGGCCGCGTTTATCGAGTCTGCCGACCGGTAATCGACGCAAAACGGATCAACTTATTCGAGGCCTAGCGACGCTAATGAAGACGGCGGGTTGTGTGCTGATGGGTCAGCGCAGGATGCATCAACCTCGGGGCGCGCGAAGGATTATGGCCTTCGTACGCCAAGCCCGTCGTACAGCTCGTCTATCCGCAACCAACGAAGCGCGGGCGCAGGTTGTTTGTCCTCTCAGCGATGCCCAGACAGATCGCAATTCTGATCGCGCATATGCTCGGCCCAGCGCTGCAAATACATTCAGCAACTGGATTGATTAGAACAGGCTGGGGTGCGTCATTCGCTGGCAGAGTGCTTTCGCGAGTTGCGGCTATAGCGTGTGGAAGCAGCTGCTCAGTATCGTCTGGTGATAGTAACCGATTGCTGGTCTAATTCGCCAAAATTTCTCTATACCGTCCGCGTGGGCTAAGGAGCCGTTGAACAAAGTGCGGATGTCTCTGGACCAAAACCAGTCTTTCGCCGGGGATGCTGCCGCTGATCGGCTTTGGGTCGATTCCGTTGAAAAAGTCGGCAGTAGTTTCGTCGTGAACGCCATCTGTTTCGAGGACGAATTGGCGCGTTGTGGTT
>NZ_JAUETW010000013.1:0-210317 GCF_032484895.1 Bradyrhizobium sp. SZCCHNRI3052
AGCGTGCTCAAGAAGATCGGACAGGGCGTCCAGACCGGCCTCGACGTCGGCCACAACCTCGGCATCTTCAGCGCTGGCCAGCCGGGCCAGCAGGCGGCGGCCGCGCAGCCCACCGACATGGAGCTGCAGAGCTTCTGGAGCGTGCTCAAGAAGATCGGTCAGGGCGTCCAGACCGGCCTCGACGTCGGCCACAACCTCGGCATCTTCAGCGCTGGCCAGCCGGGCCAGCAGGCGGCGGCCGCGCAGCCCACCGACATGGAGCTGCAGAGCTTCTGGAGCGTGCTCAAGAAGATCGGTCAGGGCGTCCAGACCGGCCTCGACGTCGGCCACAACCTCGGCATCTTCAGCGCTGGCCAGCCGGGCCAGCAGGCGGCCGCCGCGCAGCCCACCGACATGGAGCTGCAGGGCTTCTGGAGCGTGCTCAAGAAGATCGGACAGGGCGCGCAGACCGGCCTCAACATCGGGCACACGCTCGGCATCTTCAGCACCGGCCAGCCCGCAGGCACGATGCACTAGGACGGCGGATCTGAAGCAGCGACCCGCGCCATTCGCAACGCGGGTCCAAACAAGCAAGGCGTTGGGCGCACGAACAGTCCGCCCACCGCCGACCTGACATGGAGGGAGCGACGCATGGCGGATCCGAACTCAGAGCAGGAATTCATCGTGCAAGGCGAGCCGGTCAAGTCCGGCCAGCTTGCTGATCATTTGAGCCGCGAGCCCGGCGTGAAACGCGTCGGTCAGGTCGCGCCCGACGTCGTCATCCTGTCGATGACGAAGAGCCAGGCCGACCGCCTCCGATCGACTTTCAGCACGATCGTGGTGGAGCCGAATGCTCCGCTGAAACCCTTTGGCGCCGGCTGACTTCAGCCGCGCCCCCCGACGATGTCACGAGCGAGGATGAAGGAGCCCGCAAATGGCCGCACGAAGCAAACCTGAAATCTCGGATCCGAAGGATGCGGCCGGCACGGCCGTCAACGGCACCGGAGCACGGCCCGGAGCGGGGCAGCCACCAGCCGAGGCCGTTGCCGCACCGCGGGCGGCAACGCCGGTAGCCGCCGCTGCAGCCCCTGCCGCGCAAGGCACGGGCCGAAGCGACGGCGGCAAGGACGGCGGCAAGGCGCCGCCGGCAGCGGACCAACCCGTCGCAACGATCTCGCAGCGACGGGCGCAGTACATCCTGGCCCCGCGCCAGCAGACGGGGCTTGCGACCTTCAGCGCCGACTTCATCGTCCAGCAACTGACAAACACTCCGGACATCGACGTGGTGAAGACCATCCAGCCGCCGCGCCTGCTCGGATTCCAGAGCGCCGACCCGGGGCAAGCCCCGCTCGGCCCGATGGTGCTGGCCCGCATGGCGCCCGACAAGGCCGAATTGCTGAAGGCCCAGGCCGGCGCACGGCTCGCGGTCGAGCGCGATGCGCCGCTCACCTACATGCTCGATCCGACCGTCCCGCAGGTGCCGGCGCCGCACCAGCTTCCCAATCCCGGCGTTCTCATTCCCTTGGCCGACGGGTTCTCGACGACGATCGAAGTGGTCGGCGAGAGCGGCCCGCTGCCGGAGGTGGAAGTGTACGTGTTCGGCAGCGTATGGCCGGTTCAGGGCGTCACCGACGCCAGCGGCCGCGTCACGCTCAAGATTCAGGGCGAGACGCCCGACACCATCCGCTCGATCCTGATCAAGCCGCGGGTCGATTACTGGACCTTCTGGCTCGATCGTCCGCAACTGACCCCCGACAGCGTGAACCGCATCGCCGCGAAGACGCTGGGCGCCTACCTGCGCGGCTTTCCCGGGCAGCAATTGCTGGGATGGGGCCAGCGCGCGATGGGCCTCGACCGCGTTCCCCTCGCCTACAATGGCGCAGGCGTGAAGATCGCGGTGATCGATTCCGGCGCAGCACCAACCCATCGCAATCTGCACGGCGTCACGATCGGCAAGAGCATCGTCGGCAATGATCCCGCGAGCTGGACCATCGATACGATTGGCCACGGCTCGCATTGCGCCGGGATCATCGCCGGCGGGCCTGTCGGCAGCGGCGGAGGCATTCGCGGCTTCGCTCCGGCGGCCGAAATCCATGTCTGCCGGATCTTCCCGGGGGGCCGGTTCAGCGATCTCGTCTCGGCGCTCGACTACTGCATGGAGAACGGCATCGACGTCGCCAACATGAGCCTGGGCGGCGGCGAGCCGTCGCAGATCATCGAGGAGCGGATCCTGCGGGCCAAACAGATGGGCCTCGCCTGTATCGTCGCCGCGGGAAATTCGTCGGGGCCGGTCCAGTTTCCCGGCTCGACGCCGCATTGCCTGTCGGTCGCCGCGATGGGCAAATGGGGCGAGTTTCCCGAGGACAGCTTCCACGCCCAGCAGGCGCTGGACGGCTTCCGCAGCAGCGACGGATATTTTCCGGCCAAGTTCAGCTGCTTCGGGCCGGAGATCGACGTCTGCGCGCCGGGCGTCGGCATCGTGTCCTCGCTGCCGGCCGATGGCTTCGGCGCCTGGGACGGCACCTCGATGGCGACGCCGCACGTCACCGGCCTCGCCGCGCTGGTGCTGGCGCATCATCCCGACTTCAAGGGTCCGTTCGCGACGCGCGACGCGCGGCGTGTGGAGCGGCTGTTCCAGATCCTGAAGGAGACATCGACGCCGCTGCAATTCGGCGATCCCAATCGTGCAGGAGCCGGGCTGCCGAATGCGATGCGCGCCCTCGGCCTGGAGGCGAGCGTGGCCTCCGCGCCCGCGGCCGATCCCTCGCTCGACGTGCTCCGTCGCCTGTTGGGACTGGCGCGCGGCGCGCCGAACGCCGCGACGTCTCCGACGCTGGCGCCGCAGGCGCCGAATGGCAAGCTCAACGGATCCGGTTCGGTTGCCCGGGGCCCGGCAACGACCACCGGCGAGTGGTCCAGCCCGGCGGTCGGTGATCCCAGTCCGGCGCAAATCCGCGACATCATGCACAAGGTCGGCTTGCTGTAGATTGCCGGCCCAGCCACAGCGACGAAGCGGCGTCGTTGCACGACGGGCAGTTTGCGCATGAGCGTCATGCGCGAATTGCCCGTCGTGTTAGTTCGTCGCACGTTTGGCACTTGCGCCGTCGGGCAAATCAGGCGCAGATTTCCGCGCGTCCCGCCTCGCAGCAAGAGGGGCGTATCGCGGTCGTCACGAACGCTGAGTGTGGGATGCGATGGGCGTGTCGGATTGCGCGTGGGGCTTGCCTCGCGCGGACGAACAATTCCGATGCGCACGGTCAAGTCGCGCGGTCCTGGCATCCCGACGCTGATGCCAAGTTTGTTGTGGTGTTCTGCATCACTCGGACGACGGTGGCCAGAAAGCCCGGCGCACCGGGGAGAACGCGAAGCAGCCGTTCAACCATCGCGCAGGGAAGGCCGGGTGTTCCGGCTCGTACCTGTGGTTCCTGCCGCCTGCATTTTTTCCGCAGGCGGGCCATGGGTGCGGCCAGCATCCGGCCTTCCCTGCGCCTCTTCGTTATCGGAGGCAGGACTAATGCAAAGCTCGGGTGTAGACGCACCGCGGGAACGCAGCACTTTGTATCAACCGCTCTCGGCTCTTTGAAAAGTAAAAACCGCCAACCCCAAGCTCGTCATGGCCGGGCTTGTCCCGGCCATGACGTGGAGAGAGCGAGCCATCAACTTAGACCGCGCCCCGCTGCAGCAGCGAGCGCGCTCTACCGCCCCTTCTCCGCCCTGCTCAGCAGGAACACGCCCTGCTCGCCGAACATGTTCCAGAACCACCAGGGCATCGCGACGCGCAAGGGACGGCCGTAACTATCAAGCGCGACGGCGCGCTCCATCTTGACGCCGATCTCATCGCAGAGCTGCACGAAGTCCTTGATGGTGCAGAAATGGATGTTCGGCGTGTCGTACCAGGTGAAGGGCAGATTGTCGGTTCGCGGCATGTGGCCGCCGACGAGCAGTTGCAGGCGCAGCCGCCAGAAGCCGAAATTCGGAAAGGTGACGATGGCGCGACGGCCGATGCGCAGCAGATTCTCCAGCACGACCTTGGGCTGCCGCGTCGCCTGCAAGGTCTGCGACAGGATCACATAGTCGAACGCATCGTCGGGATAGTCGACGAGATCGGTGTCGGCGTCGCCCTGCACCACCGCGAGCCCCTTGGCGACGCAATGATTGACGCCCTCGCGCGACAGCTCGATGCCGCGGCCGTCGATGCCGCGGCTCTCCAGCAGCTGCAAGAGATCGCCGTCGCCGCAGCCGATGTCGAGCACCTTGGAGTCGCGCTCGACCATGCCGGCGACCAGCAGATGATCCGGCCGATAGGCCAGCACCTCGCCGCCGGAAAAGCCGTTCAGCGGCAACACGCCCTGCATGCTCATGGCTCAGCCTCCGTTCGCGGCGTTGAGGCCGCGCGCCTTGCCGGCGGAATCGAGAAAGGCGCTGGCGATCTCGAAGAACTCGGGGACGTCGAGCAGGAACGCGTCGTGCCCCTTGTCGGTCTCGATCTCCGCGAACGACACCCGCGCGCTGGAGGCATTGAGCGCATGCACCAGCGCCCGCGATTCCGCGGTCGGAAACAGCCAGTCGCTGGTGAAGGACACCACGCAGAAGCGGGTCTTGATGCCGCGGAACGCCGCCGCCAGCACGCCGTCATGATCGGCGGCGATGTCGAAATAGTCCATCGCCCGCGTCAGATAGAGATAGGAGTTGGCGTCGAAGCGCTCGACGAAGGACGAGCCCTGATAGCGCAGATAGCTCTCGACCTGGAAATCGGCGTCGAACGAGAACGTCGGCAGTTCGCGGTCCTGCATGCGGCGGCCGAACTTGCGATGCAGGGCGGCATCCGACAGATAAGTGATATGCGCGGCCATCCGTGCCACCGCGAGGCCGCGATGCGGATGAGTGCCCTTGTCGCCGTAGCGGCCGTGGTCCCAGTCGGGATCGGCCATCACGGCCTGGCGGCCGAGCTCGTGGAAGGCGATGTTCTGCGCCGAATGCCGCGTCGCGCAGGCGATCGCGAGATTCGCGAACACGCGGGTGGGATAGGCCACCGTCCATTGCAGCGCCTGCATGCCGCCCATCGAGCCGCCGACCACGGCGAACAACGTGTCGATGCCGAGATGATCGATCAGCATGGCCTGAGCGCGCACCATGTCGGGGATGGTGATGATCGGGAAATCGAGCCCCCACACCTTGCCGGTGGCGGGATTCAGCGAGGCCGGGCCGGTCGAGCCCATGCAGCCGCCGATCACGTTCGAGCAGATGATGAAATAACGGCTCGGGTCGAGCGGGCGGCCAGGGCCGACCAGCGTCTCCCACCAGCCGGGCTTGCCGGTGACGGGATGGCGGTTGGCGACGTGCTGGTCGCCGGTCAGGGCGTGGCAGACCAGGACCGCGTTGGACCTGTCGGCGTTGAGTTCGCCATAGGTCTGGTAGGCGATCTGGAACGGCGACAGGTCGACGCCGCAATCGAGCCTGAGCGGCTTGTCAGCGCCGAACTGCGCGACCAGCGAGCTCGGATGATCGACCTCGTGCGAGCGCTCTTCGGGCGCAATCGTGCGCAGCGCGGAGGTGGGTTTCGGCGTCAGGCCTGTCATGTCTCTCACCCCGGCCATCCGGCAAGGGCTCCCGAACCACGTGACATATCAGGCCATGAAAAACCCGGCCTGAACTGGGGTTCGGCCGGGATCGATAACGTCCCCGGCCTGTTTAGCGAGTTTTTTAACGTGGCTGCAAGCCGGCCGGCTCAAATGACCACGGAACAGGCAGAAACTAGTCCCGCGGGCGCTCCGCGTCAAGGCAAGCTGGGGTTGACCGCCGATCGGGCGCCCCACGGCTGCAAACCAGCCAAGCCTAGGCGGCACAAGGTAAACTTGCTGTTGCGCGCGTCTCCCGCATCGGAGAGAACGACATCCGTTCCAGTCGGCCGCACGTTAACCGGTGGCCTGCGAAGAGTGACCAGCCCATGTCCAACCCGCCGCCTGCCCCGCCTTCGCTTGCCGATTTGCGCAAGGAGATCGACGCGATCGACGAGCAGGTCCATCAGCTCCTGATGAACAGGGCCGACATCATCGACCGGCTGATCAAGGTCAAGAAGACCCAGGAGGTCGGCTCGGCATTCCGGCCGGCGCGAGAGGCCGACATGATGCGGCGCCTGGTGCAGCGCCATCGCGGCATCCTGCCGCTCGACACCGTCGAGGGCATCTGGCGCGTGATCGTCTCGACGTTCACTTACGTGCAGGCGCCGTTCTCGGTTCACGCCGACGTGTCGGTCGGCGAATCCGCGATGCGCGATTCCGCCAGGTTCCATTTCGGCTTCGTGGTGCCTTATGTCGCCCATTTCAGCGCCCAGGCCGCCGTCGAAGCCGTGGCGCGCTCGAAGGGCGATCTTGCGCTGGTGTCGACGACATCGGGGCATACGCCGTGGTGGATCACGCTCGAGCCCGTGGGCGCGCCGAAGATCATCGCCCGGATGCCGTTCATCGAGCGTGCCGACCATCCGGCGGCGCTGCCGGTGTTCGCGGTGTCGCGGGTCGCCGACGACGCGCTCGTGCTGGAGGTCGAGACCTGGAGCATCCGCGTCTCCGGCTGGAATGCGCAGGTGTCGCGCGCGCTGTCGCCGCTGGCCGACGTGGTCGCGGTGCCCGATACCGCCTTCGACGGCGCCGCGCTGCTGGTGTCGATCGAGGCGCCGTCGAACCTCGACAAGATCAAGGCTGCCCTGATCGCGGCGGGCGCCTCGGTCCGCTCGACGGCCCTCGTCGGCGGCCATGCGAAACGCTATACGGTTCCGAGCTGAGACGCCTCGCGCCAGTGATGATTTTCCGGAGTTGATGATGAACCGCCCCGTGCCGAACCCCGGCATCCTCGACATCGCGCCCTACACGCCGGGCAAGAGTCCCAAGCCGGAGCCTGGCCGCAAGGTTTTCAAGCTGTCGGCCAATGAGACCCCGTTTGGTCCCTCGCCGAGGGCGATCGAGGCGTTCAAGAGCGCGGCCACGCATCTGGAAGATTATCCGGAAGGGACCTCCCGGGTGCTGCGCGAGGCGATCGGCCGCACCTACGGCCTCGATCCCGACCGCATCGTCTGCGGCGCCGGCTCCGACGAGATCCTCAATCTGCTGGCACACACCGTTCTCGGCCAAGGCGACGAGGCGATCTCCACCGCGCACGGCTTCCTGGTCTATCCGATCGCGACCATGGCCTGCGGCGCCAGGAACGTGGTTGCCGCGGAGACGGAGTATCGCACCGATGTCGACGCCATCCTTGCCGCGGTGACGCCGCGCACCAAGCTGGTCTGGCTCGCCAACCCGAACAACCCGACCGGCACCTACATCCCGTTCGACGAGGTCAAGCGGCTGCGTGCCGGCCTGCCGTCGCATGTCCTGCTGGTGCTCGACGCCGCCTATGCCGACTACGTTTCGCGCAATGACTACGAGTTCGGGCTCGAGCTGGTGGCGACGACCGAGAACACGGTCGTCACTCATACCTTTTCCAAGATCCACGGCCTCGCGGCGCTCCGTGTCGGCTGGATGTTCGGCCCGGCGCACATCGTCGATGCGATCAACCGAATCCGTGGGCCGTTCAACGTCTCCTCGCCGGCGATGCTCGCCGCGGTCGCCGCGATCGAGGACACCGCGCATCAGCAGATGTCGAAGACGCACACGGAAACGTGGCGCAACTGGCTGACCGAGGAGATCGGCAAGCTCGGGCTGAAGGTGACGCCGAGCGTCACCAATTTCATCCTGATCCACTTCCCGACCGACAAGGGCAAGACCGCGGTCGAGGCCGACGCATTCCTGACCCGGCGCGGCCTCGTGCTGCGCGCGCTCGCCAACTACAAGCTGCCGAACGCGCTGCGCATGACGATCGGCACCGAGGAAGCCAATCGTCTGTTCGTGGAGGCTCTCAGCGAATTCATGAGGGCGAAATGAGCGTCGCGGGGCGGTTCGAACGCATCGCGCTGATCGGCTTCGGCCTGATCGGCGGCTCGATCGCACGCGCGGCGCGGCTGCAGGGCGTGGCCGGCGAGATCGTCACCACCGCGCGCTCGGAGAAGACTCGCGCGCGCGTCGCCGAACTCGGCCTCGTCGACCGCGTCGTGGCGAGTAATGCGGAGGCGGTCAAGGATGCCGACCTCGTCATCCTCTGCATTCCCGTCGGCGCGTGCGGTCCGGTCGCGGCCGAGATCGCGCCGCATCTGAAGCCCGGAGCCATCGTCTCCGACGTCGGCTCCGTGAAGGGCGCCATCGTTCGCGACATGGCGCCGCATCTGCCAGCGCATGTTCATTTCGTGCCGGCGCATCCGGTCGCCGGCACCGAGAATTCGGGACCGGATTCTGGTTTCGCCGAGCTGTTCATCAACCGCTGGTGCATCCTGACGCCGCCGGACGGTGTAGATGCCGACGCGATCGATCGTCTGCGCGCGTTCTGGGCGGCGCTCGGCGCCAAGGTCGAGATCATGACGCCGGATCACCACGACCGCGTGCTCGCGATCACCAGCCATCTGCCGCATCTGATCGCCTACACCATCGTCGGCACCGCCGACGAGCTGGCGCAGGTCACGGAGTCCGAGGTGATCAAGTTCTCGGCCGGCGGCTTTCGCGATTTCACCCGCATCGCCGCCTCCGACCCGACGATGTGGCGCGACATCTTCCTGAGCAACAAGGATGCGGTGCTCGACATGCTCGGCACCTTCACCGAGGACCTCTCCAAGCTGACGCGGGCGATCCGCCGCGGCGACGGCGATGCGCTGTTCGATCACTTCACCCGCACCCGTGCGATCCGCCGCGGCATCGTCGATATCGGCCAGGATTCGGCGGCGCCGGACTTCGGCCGGCCGCTGCCGCAGTTGAAGAAGAGCTGAGGTCAGAACAGCGGCGGGACGCGGGCGACCTTGAACGGACCGAGCACGACGACGCCATCGGAGAAGCGCAACGGGAAGGTCCGCGCCTTGCGCCCTTCGAGGGTGGCCTCCTTGCCGAGCGCATTGATACCGAGCGCGACGCCGACATTGGCGTTCTGCTTGACGACCTTGCCGAGGCCGGGAATGGCGCGGTCGAGCGCACCGAGCAGGTTGTTGACGTCCTGCGACTTCACACCCGGCGCTACGCGATCGAGCGTCCCCTGCGGCACGCCGTTTTCGAGCATCTTGTCGAGACCGAGCGCCGGAATGACCTTTTCGATCCCGGCCACCGTCATTTGCACTTCGCCATCAATGCCGCCATTGGCGGTCAGGCTGAGCGTGCCCGACGCAACGGCCAGCAGCTCGCCCTGCTGGATGCGCGACTGGACGATCTCGACATGACCGCCCGCCGCCTGGATCTCGCGAAACCGCTCCGGCCAGGGTTTGGGCCGGAAGTCCTTGAGACCCGTGACGCGGGTCTGGATGTCGGTATTGAACGGTTCGGCGAGCAGAGGATGGCTGCCTTGGATGCTGCCGCTTTCGATCTGCAGCGCAGTCTCCAGCACCGGATGATCGGACGGCGTGCCGTCGGCGAAGCGGCCGTGCAACTCGACGTGATCGGCGCGCGCGGCGGGCACGGCAGTGTTGCCCTCGATGCGGTCGATGGTCGGTTGTTCGAACACGAGGTCGGCGCGCTGTGGCGGCCCTGGCAGGCCGCGGACACTGGCTTCGCCGACGCGCCAGTTCGCGGAGAACGAGGTCGGTCCGCGCCCATCAGCAATCGTCGCGGGTCCCTTGAACTCCGCGATGAGCCGCTTCGGGTCCCACACCTGGGCGACGACGAGGATCTCGTCGAGCCTGGCATTCATCAAAGGCGTGCCCGCGGCCTGGGAGAAGAGGGCCACGCTCGGATCCGTACAGCGGACCTCGAGCCGGAACGGGAAGCCGGCGACCGAGCGCTTCGCGCAGTCATAGACGCGTCCCGATTTTGCTTCGCGCGCACGCCAAGCGTCGGCCTGGACATCCACTTGCGAAGCGGCGAAGAACCAGAATGCGCTCCACGCAACAGCGGCGATCAGGAGCAGAACGGGAGCTATGAAGAGCCCCCAACGAGAGCGCCTGCGGCGCGCTTGCGGCAAACGAGACATGCAGGACACCCTTTGGGCAGCAATTTTGGCAATTCGGCGATCACGGATTGTGTATCTAAATTAACAATTCGCGAGCATCACACTTAGGCTTCCGCATTGATGTCCGCAATGACCCTCTCCGAACGCGACCTTCCCCACGGCGACCTCTGGGTCTTCGGCTACGGCTCGCTGATGTGGCGGCCCGGATTCGCTTTTCTCGAGCAGGTGCCGGCGCGGCTGATCGGCGAGCATCGCGCGCTCTGTGTGTATTCGTTCGTCCACCGCGGAACGCCGGAGAAGCCGGGCCTCGTGCTCGGTCTCGATCGCGGCGGCGCGTGTCGCGGCATTGCGTTCCGGGTGGCAGCAGACAAGCGCGACGAGACCATCGCCTATTTGCGGGCGCGTGAGCAGGTGACCTCGGTATATCGCGAAGTGACGCGCTCGGTTTGGCTTGAAAACGACGCGCGCGAGCGGGTGAGCGCGCTGGTCTACGTGGTCGATCGCGGCCATGTGCAATATGCAGGCCGGCTGTCGCCGCAGGAGCAGTTGCGCCATGTACGCCAGGGTCACGGCCAGTCCGGCGCCAATCGCGACTACGTGATCTCGACCGTGAAGGCGATCGAGGCGCAGGGCTTTCGCGACGCGCAGTTGCATCGGCTGGCGACGATGCTGCACGATGACGGCCACTCGCTGCATCCTGCGCCAAGCAAGACATAGCCCTCAAGCCTTCACCGGCGCCGGCACCCGGCCAAACAACTGCGCCTGTTCCGCCTGCCCCGCGGCGACGAGCCGGCCGGTCGCCTCTTCGATGACGCTCTGAATCCGCGCCATGAACTCATCGCGCGGCAGGCCAGGCGGCAGCGGATCGAGAAACTCCACGACGAGCGTGCCCGGATAGCGCAGAAATGTGCGGCGTGGCCAAAACAGACCCGAATTCAGGGCCACCGGCAGGCAGGGTACGCCGCAATCCGTGTAGATCAAGCCGACGCCGCCTTTGTAGTCCGGCGGTGCGCCCGCCGGACGCCGGGTGCCTTCCGGGAAGATCACAAACTGACGGCCGTGCTTCACCTCCTCTGCCGCCCGCCGCATCACCTGCTTCAACGCGCGGGCGCCGGAGCTGCGGTCGATCGCGATCATGTCCGCCTTGACGAGATACTGTCCGAACAAGGGAATCCGCAGCAGCTCGCGCTTGAGAACGAAGAACGGCGCATCGAAGAAATGCAGCAGCGAGATCGTCTCCCACATCGACTGATGCTTGGCGGCGACGATCAGCGGCCCCTTCGGGATCTTCTCGACGCCGCGATATTCGACGCGGATGTTGCAGACGACGCGCATCAACAAGATGTTGCTCTGCGCCCACCAGTTGGCGACGCGCAGCAGCGCCTTGCGGGGCATAGCCAGGGTCGGCAACGCGATCAACGCCCAGAGCACGAAGTTCGGGTAGAATAGGATGTTGAACAGCAGCGAACGCAGGAAGATCGAGACCATCAGAAACCCAGTTCAATTGGCTTGCGCCGTCGTCGGTCGGCGCGACACCGAGCCGGTTGGCGGATCGAACTCGGGCGCGAGATCGAGGCCGAGATCGGCCAGCCGCAGCCGCATCTCGGCGGCGACATATTTGGCATATTCGGACAGCAGAAGTCGCACCGTCGGCGCGCTGGTCCACCACGGCTCGTCGCGCCATTTCTCGCCGACGACCGCATAGGGAATGAGATCCATGCTCGGCATCGCATGCGACAGTTCGACGATGGCCCGCGGCATGTGATAGTTCGACGTCACGACGATCAGCGACTTGAAGCCGCGCTCGCTCGCCCATCGCCGCGTCTGCGCGGCGTTGCTGCGGGTATTGATCGCCGAATAATCCAGATCGACGCAGCAGTTGATGAATGATCGCGCCTCGGGCAGCGACCGGGTGATGTCGCTGGCCTCGTTGGTCGGGTGCACACCGGAGATCAGCAGCCGCCGGCCATAGCCTCCCGCCAGGAGTTCCACCGCGTCCGATACGCGTGACGAGCCGCCGGTCAGGACCACGATTCCGTCCGCCTTGCGCTCGGGCTGGATCTCGGCGCCCCGCAATTGCGAGAGGAAGCCGACGAAGCCGACCGCCGCGACGAAGAAGCCGACCCCGAGCGTCGCCACGGCGCCCGCGAGCGTCCGCCACACCGCCACGGTGAGCGGCAGCTTTCGCCTGCTATGGTCAGTCTCCGGCTCCATGCAACGCCTGGCTTGTCCTTGCCTGCCTGCGCGCGGCGCCATGCCGTCGCGCGATCCCGTCGTTCAAGTCCGGGAACGCAGGCAGGTTTCGCCGGCCTCCCGATCACGTTCGCTCGCCGCCGATCCTGGCGTGCGAGCTCCGCCGTGTTCGTGACCCAGCTCACCCCGTCCTGCCTCACCCCGGCGCAGACGATTTTAGGCGGTTTTCGGGCCAAGTGAAATCCGCAACGAGACGGCTGGGGATAGAAGCCGCCATCAGTCGATGCTCGCCAGGGTCGTGAACAGGGTCCGGCGTGCGGCCCAGCCGGTCACCGCGGCGATCACCACGGCCTGCAGCGCGATCGCGACATAGCCGAGCGGGCGCAGCGAGAATGTCCCCAGCAACGCCGCGAACTGATCGCCGACGGGAGTGCCGGAGAACCAGTTGGCGATCGACTCCGAGAACCCGAATCCGAGCATCGCAAGGCCGCCACCGATCACGCCCCCCTCCAGTCCGAGCTGCAAAAAGTGCCGCAGGAAGTGGTTGGCGATGTAGCGGTCGCCGGCGCCGACGAAATGCAGCACCTCGACGATCGGCCGGTTCGCGGCCATCGCGCCGCGGGTCGCGAACGACACCGAGATGATGGTGGCAGCGATCACCAGCAGCAGAATGCCGAAGCCTGCGAAAAGCGTCGCGCCTGTCATCGAGCGCATGCGCTCGATCCAGGCGCGGTGGTCATCCACGCTGGCGGTCGGCGCAACCTGGGTCACGCGGCTGCGCAGGGCGTTGAGATCGAAGCTGGTGCCGGGCTGGACGCGCGCGATGATGACGCGCGGCACCGGAAGCTCGTCGAACGACAGGCCGCTGCCGAGCCACGGCTCCAGCAGCTTGCTGGATTCCTCCTTGGTGAACGGCCGGACCTCCACGATTCCGGACTGCGCCCGCATCGCCTCCGTCACCAGGGCAATGTCGCGCTCGATGTCCCGGCCGGTCTTGGGGCGAACCTGGACGGTGATCTCGCTCGACACCTCCGACTGCCACTCGGCCGCGGACTCGCTGACCAGCAGCACGCCGCCGGTCGTGATCGAGGCCAGGAAGGTCATGATCGCCACCACGGCGACCAGCGCGCGGCCGGCGATCGAGGCGCGCGGCACGATCGGCGACACGATGCGGGCCTGCGCCGGCAGTTGCGGGCGGTCGTCGCCGAGATCGACCAGGAGGCCGCGATCGTCTACGCTACTCATAGATGTGCAATCGTCCCTGATGCAGCACCAGCCGGCGGGCCTCGTATTGGTCCATCAGCGTGATGTCATGGGTTGCGATGATGACCGCCGTCCCCGAGCGGTTCAATTCGATGAACAGCCGCAGCAGGCGGCGCCCGAGCGTCGGATCGACGTTGCCGGTCGGCTCGTCCGCGAGCAGCAGTTGCGGCCGCGAGATCACGGCGCGCGCGATCGCCGCGCGCTGCTTCTCACCACCCGACAGGATCGGCGGCAGCGCGTCCATGCGCTCGCCAAGGCCGACCCATTTCAGGAGGTCGATGACCTCCTTGCGGTAGCTCGATTCATCCCGCCCCATGACGCGAAACGGCAGCGCCACGTTCTCATAGGTCGTCATGTGGTCGAGCAGCCGGAAGTCCTGCAGCACGATGCCGATGCGCTTGCGCAGATCGGCGATCTCCTCCTTGCTGAGCAGCGAGATGTCGTAGCCGAACAGATTGACCAGGCCGCGGGTCGGCCGCAGCGATAGAAACAACAGCTTGAGCAGCGAGGTCTTGCCCGCGCCCGACGGGCCGGTGAGGAACTGGAAGGAATGGGCCGGAATCTGGAAACTGAGGTCGCGGAGGATCTCCGGCCCCAATCCATAGCGCAGCCCAACATTTTCGAACCGAACCAAAGCGTCAGCTCCGTTCGACCGCGTGCGCGGCAGACCCGCACGCTCCAAGCTCAGCGGTACGATGGCCCGATTGAGCGCCCGTTATGGTTTCCGGTTCGTTAACGGTCGCCGTGTACCATTCGCGCGATTGAGTTCCGAAGTTCGTCGACATGGCGGTCCTTGTAGCACGAACTGTCGGAAACAAAGCGGCAATGGCCGTTGGAGAACAGGCGCGATGTTCATCGTTTGCCCTCATTGTACGACATCTTATGCCATCGACGTGGCAACCCTGGGTATGGCTGGACGCAGCGTACGCTGTTCCCGTTGCAAGGAGGTCTGGCTGGCGCGACCGGAGGATGCGGTCGAGGCGCCCGCCCCCATGCCTGCCATGGCGGAGGCCGGCGCGGCGGCCGCGCCCCGTGACGCGGCCGACGAGTGGGAAGCCCTCGCGCGCCAGGAAGACGACGACGAACGGACGCCCGACGTGGAAAGTCCGCCGCTGGCTGCCGGCTGGCCCGAGGATGCCCTCGCCGAGCCCGACGACGACACGGCCGATGCCGAGCAGCCGTTGCAGAGCGGGGCTTCGCGCCTCGCCGGTCTCCGCAAGCTCATCAGGCGCCCGACGTTGCCGGATTTCCCAGGCAACAAGGTGTTGAACCTGCCGGTGCTGACGGCCGCCATGGCGGCGCTCACAATTGCGCTGGTGGTGTGGCGCGCCGACGTCGTCAGGCTGCTGCCGCAGACGGCCTCGTTCTACAAGCTGGTCGGGCTCGAGGTGAACCTGCGCGGCCTGACCTTCAAGGACCTGAAGGTGGCGACCGAAACCGTCGACGGCAAGCCGGTGCTGGTGATCGAGGGGACGATCGTCAGCCTGACGAAGAAATCGGTCGACCTGCCGCGGCTGCGCTTCAGCGTCCGTGACGCGCAGGGCACCGAGATCTACGCCTGGAACACGCTGCTCGAGCAGACCGCGCTCAAGCCCGGCGAGCGCACGACGTTCAAGTCGCGGCTCGCCTCGCCCCCTCCCGAAGGCCGCAATATCGATATACGGTTCTTCAACCGGCGCGATCTCGCCGCCGGCAGTGCATGATGGTTCCGGTCTCGTGGGTCGCCCGCGGGGCCCACGAGACGGAGACGAAACGACATGTCGCGCGTGCTGATCGCCGACGACGAAGATTCGATGCGGACCTTGGTCGCGCGCGCCATTGCCATGGATGGACATGAGATCGTGACGGCGCAGGACGGTGCCGAGGCGCTCGACATCCTGACGCGCGAGGCCGGCGCCTTCGACCTGCTGCTGACCGACATCCAAATGCCCATCATGGACGGCATCGCGCTGGCGCTGTCGGCGGCACGCGATTTTCCCGACCTGACCATCCTGCTGATGACCGGCTTTGCCCATCAGCGCGAGCGGGCGTCGAATCTCAGCGCGATCGCTCACGACGTCATCACCAAGCCGTTCTCGATCGCCGACATCCGCACCGCGGTCGCCGACGCGCTGGCGTCAAAGGCTGCGAAGGCGTAGGGCGCCAACGATGATCCTCGACGTTGCTGCAGTCCGCGCTGTCATCCCTGCAAACGCAGGGATCCATAGCCACCGCCGCCGTTGAGGGACAAGACTGGTCCCACATCTCGCGCCATCACATCGCCCTGGGGGTATGGGTCCCTGTGTCTGGAAAGTCTGCCATGATGATGGTGGGCGGGAAGCCGTTGGGTCCTTGGCGCTAGACGCCGTGAGCCGGCTCGGTCTCCCGCCCGTTCCATTTATCAACCTGAACAGTTGCACGAGGCTGCGCCAACAGACCTCGCATCACAGGGACAGGCACCGTGATCGTACCTTTTCGTTGCGTCGGAATCGACGTTTGCAAACCCTATCTCGATATTTTTGATGAAGCCGTGGGGGCGCCGGAGCGCATCGCCAACGGGCCACAGGCCATCACACAGCTGGTGGCGCGTTGGGGATGCGATGTTCTGGTGGTCTTTGAGGCCACGGGTGTCTACGACCTCGAACTGCGCGAGGCCCTGCGTCGGGCGGGCATCCGCTTTGCGCGGATCAACCCGGCTCGAGCTCGCGATTTCGCCCGCGCCAGCGGCCAACTCGCCAAGACCGATCCGATCGACGCGCGAACGCTGGCAGCCTTTGGGCGCGCCATGCAGCCAGCCACCGAGCAGGCCATGACGCCTGCCCAAAGCGCCCTCGCCAGGCTTGCAAAACGGCGGGATCAACTGGTTGCCATGCGCGCCCAGGAAAAGAACCGCCGCAGCGAGGCCGAGGACCGCGCCATGGCCGAACGCATCAGCCGCCTGATCGAGGTCCTCAATGACGAGATCGTCGAGATCGAGGCCGAGATCAACGCGCTCATCAAAGCCGAGCCGGTGCTTGCGGAGCAGGCACAGCTGATGCGCTCCGTGCCCGGTGTGGGACCCGTCGCCTGCATGCAACTCATCACCCAGATGCCGGAACTCGGCCATCTCGGGCCAAAGGAGGTAGCCGCTCTTGCGGGCCTGGCTCCCTTCAATCGCGATAGCGGGGCGTATCGTGGCAAGCGCAAGATCGGCGGCGGCCGGAAGCGTGTCCGCGACGCCCTCTACATGGCCGCCCTCAACGCCGTCCGCCGCGCCGATCGCTTCAAGATCTTTTACAACCGTCTGCGCCAAGCCGGTAAACCCGCCAAGCTCGCCCTCATCGCCGTCGCCAGGAAGCTTCTAACCATCCTGAATGCCATGATGCGCGACCGAAAACCTCATGCGATCACTCCATCAACATAACAGTTGCCGGGTCGGCGCCACGCCGTCGCTTCGCGCCATCGCGGCTTGCCCGGGACGACAGCGATGGGTGCGATGGAGCGCGGACGTGCCTGATGGGCTCGCGCCTGCGTAAAGGTCGCTGAAGGAACTGATCCTCTCTCCTCCGTCATTGCGAGCGCAGCGAAGCAATCCAGAATCCCTCTGCGGAGACCATCTGGATTGCTTCGCTGCGCTCGCAATGACGCTGGGGCGGCCGTCGGACGCCCCGCTCAGCTTCACGCGCTGAGCGCGCGCATCTCGGCATAGAGATCGGATTTGCCCTCGAAACCGATGCCGGGGAGGTCGGGCATCGTGATGTGGCCGTCGGTCACCTTCACGCCGTCGGGGAAGCCACCATAGGGCTGGAACAGGTCGGGATAGCTCTCATTGCCGCCGAGGCCGAGGCCGGCGGCAATGTTGAGGGACATCTGGTGACCGCCATGCGGGATGCAGCGCGACGGCGACCAGCCATAGGTCCTGAGCACGTCGAGCGTGCGCAGATACTCGCACAGGCCGTAGGACAGCGCGCAGTCGAACTGCAGCCAGTCGCGATCGGGGCGCATGCCGCCGTAGCGGATGAGGTTGCGCGCGTCCTGGTGGCTGAACAGGTTCTCGCCGGTGGCCATCGGGCCGGGATATAAATCGGCCAAGGTCGCCTGCAGGTGATAGTCGAGCGGATCGCCCGCCTCCTCGTACCAGAACAGCGGATAGTCGCGCAGCATCTTGGCGTAGGCGATCGCAGTCTCCAGGTCGAAGCGGCCATTGGCGTCGACCGCGAGCTGATTGTTGGGGCCGATCTCGGCGAGCACGGCCTCGATGCGCTGGCGGTCCTCGTCGATCGGCGCGCCGCCGATCTTCATCTTCACGACAGTGTAGCCACGCTCGAGATAGCCGCACATCTCGCGGCGCAGCGCCGAGAGATCCTTGCCGGGATAGTAGTAGCCGCCGGCAGCGTAGACGAAGACGCGCGGTTCGGCCTTGCGGCCGTGCCGCTCCGCGAGCAGACGGAACAGCGGCTTGTCGGCGATCTTGGCGACCGCATCCCAGATCGCCATGTCCAACGTGCCGACCGCGACCGAGCGCTCGCCGTGGCCGCCGGGCTTCTCGTTGATCATCATCGCCGCCCAGGCCTTGTCCGGGTCGATGTTGTCCTTGCTGGCATCGAGCAACGATGTCGGGTCAGCTTCCACGAGGCGCGCGCGAAAGCGCTCGCGGATCAAGCCGCCCTGGCCGTAGCGGCCGTTGGAGTTGAAGCCGTAGCCGACCACGGGCCGGCCATTGCGCTCGACATTGGTGATGACCGCGACCAGGCTCGACGTCATCTTGGTGAAGTCGATATAGGCATTGCGGATCGGCGACGAGATCGGCTTCGTCACCTCGCGGACGTCGACGATACGAACGGTCATGGTCATTCTCCTGGTCGGGGTCGCACGCGCCGTTTCAGAGCGAGGCGCCTGCGCAGATGGTGATGGTCTGGCCGGTGATGGCGCCCGCTTCCGGCAACAGCAGGAAGGCGGTGAGCGCAGCCACCTCGACCGGATCGACGTAGCGCCCCATCGGCGGCAGCACCGGGGCGATGCCGGCGCGGCTGGGATCGCGCAGAAACGGCGTGTCGGTCGCAGCCGGTGCGACGACGTTGACGGTGATCAGGCGCGGCGCCAGCTCGATCGCCCAGGAGCGCGCGAGGCCGGTGAGTGCCGCCTTGGTCGCGGCGTATTGGCTGCGGCCGGCCGCGCCATTGGCGGTGCGGCTGCCGATCAGCACGATGCGCCCGCCTTCGCGCAGGCGCGGCGCCAGCGCATTGGCCAGCGCCTCCGCGGCGCCGACATGGACGCGCCACATCCCTTCGCTGCTCTCGGCCTGCAACTCGCCGAGACGGCCGACACGCATGTAGCCGGCGGCGTGGACCAGCGCGGTCACGGCGCCGACGTCAGCAAGGCGCGCGATCAGCGTCTGCGGTTCGGCGAGATCGGCCTCGAAGCCACCGAAGTGTTCGTGCGACAGCACCGAGGCCGCGCGGTCGATGCCGGTCACGCGCCAGCCGTCCGCCAGCAGACGCTCGGCGATGGCGCGGCCGATGCCCGAGCTGGTTCCGGTCACCACCGCATGGCGAAGGCCCGAGCTGCTGTCGTGGTCCTGTGCCGTCATCCCTTGTACGCAGCCGCCTCGGCCCTGACCTTCACCGCATCGAAATTGTTGATCTTGTCGATCAGCTCATTGGTGTAGAGCGCAGCATAGTCCGTGATGTCCAGCCCGTTCATCGCGGCCTCGGTGCGGAACTCCTGCTCGTTGATCCCGCCCATCTTCGTATCGGCATAGGGCGGCGCGTAGAGCTTGATGCGGCGGCTGATCGACTGCAGCACGGCCTTGACCGCCGCGTCCTCGCTGGCACCGCGCGGCGCCGTCTCCGGGTACATCTTGAGAAAGGCCCTGGCGCCGGCGGTCGGATTGGCGAGCAGGAATTGCGACGCCTTGCACACCGAGCGGCCAAAGCCGACCAGGAGATCCCTGTCCTTCTCGAACGTCTGCGGCATCGCCATCAGGAACTGGCCGCCGACCATCGGGATCGTGGTCGGACGCGGCAGATAGGCCAGCTCGATGCCGGCCGCCTCGATCTGGCCGAAGCCAGTATCGAAATAAGCGAGCGCATCGATCACGCCGCGCTGCAGGGCGACGCCCGCCGGCGTGCCGTTGCCGACCGCGACCCAGCTCACATCCTTCTCGGGATCCAGGCCCAGCGCCTTCAGCACGTTCTTGGTGACGGGATATTCGGTGGCACCGAAGTCGGACACGCCGATCTTCTTGCCTTTGAGGTCCGTGTAGCTCTTGAGCCCCGAGCCGGGCGGGACGGCGATGTCCCATTTGTACGGATAGGTATATTGATAGAACAGTTTCGCGCCACTCCATTCGCCCTTGGCGAGCAGCGGCAGCGCTGTCGACGGCACGCCGACGCCGACGAAGACGGAGCCCCGGTCAGTCGCGACCTGGACGTTGGCATTGGTGCCGAGCGCCTGGACGTCGAGCGAGAACCCTTCCTGCGCGTTGTAGCCGAGCGCCTCGCCGATCACGCAATTGATGATAGTGGCGTTGAGCGCCTTGAGCCCGACGCCGAAGCGAAGCTTCTTCGCGTCCGCCGCCATCAGGCCGGCCGGCGCGCCGCTCATCAGCAGCGCCGCGCCGGCACTGCTCTTCAGGAATGACCTGCGCGAAACCATCCTTCGTTCCTCCCTGTGGTCCTATTTTTTCCGGTTGGCGCCCCAGTGCACGACCTTGGCCTCGCACCAGCGCACGATCCCATGCAGCACGATGCCGAGCACGCCGAGAATGATCAGCGCGGCGAACACGCCGGCGACGTCCGACACCGCCTGCGCCTGCGTGATGACGACCCCCATGCCACGCTGGGCGCCGAGGAATTCGGCCACGATCGCGCCGAGCAGTGCATAGACCACCGCCATGTCGAGGCCCGCGAAAATGAAGGGCGCGGCGTTGGGCAGCTTGACGATGCGGTAGGTCTCGAAGCGCGAGGCCGACAGCGAGCGCATCAGGTCGATACGCTCGGGCTCGACGGCGCGCAGCCCCGTGAAGCTGTTGATCAGCACCGGGAAGAACGACAGCAGCGCCGAGATCGCGACCTTCGAGCCGTCACCGAAGCCGAACCAGATCACGATCAGCGGCGCGATCGCCACCTTGGGCAGGCTCTGCAGCGCGAACGCATAGGGCATCACCAGGCGCTCGATGGCTTCGACCTCGGCCATCAAGGAGCCGATGACGAGGCCGAGCCCGACGCCGATGGCGCAGCCGGCGGCGGCGTTGCTCAGCGTGCTCCACAGCGGCAGGTAATAGCCGAGCGGGCTGGCCGGGCTGACCGCGAGCCCGGACCACAACGCACGAACGACCGCTTCGGGCTTCGGCAGGATGTAGGACGGGATGTTCAGCAGGTTGACCGCGGCGATCCAGCTCAGGATCAGCACCGCGAGGCCGATCCAGGCGATCGGCGAGCCCAGGCTGACGCGGCGCCGGGGGCTTGCGGGCTTCTGCGACAGGGCTGAAACGGCGACGTTGGCGAGATCAGTCATGGCCGTGCTCCTGTGCATTGAGCAGCCCGCGAACTTCCCTGGCAAGCCGCGCATAGTCCGGATGCAGCACGATGTCGTCGAAGCTGCGCTGCCGCGGGATCGGCACGTGGAGATCGGCAAGGATGCGGCCGGGACGCGCCGACATCACGATGACGCGGTCGGCCAGGAAGATGGCTTCCGAGATCGAGTGCGTAATCAGCAGGACGGTCTTGCGGTTCTCCTGCCAGATTCGCTGCAGCTCGAGGTTCAGCCGCTCGCGCGTCAGTGCGTCGAGCGCGCCGAACGGCTCGTCCATCAGCAGGATCTCGGGATCGCGCGCCAGCGCGCGGCAGATCCCGGCGCGCTGCTGCATGCCGCCGGACAGCTCATAGGGATATTTGTCGCCGAAATCGCCGAGACCGGTAACGGCGAGCAGCTGCTCGATGCGATCGCCGGCCGGCGCATGTTTGCCGCCGACGCGCAAGGGCAGCCCGACATTGTCGCGCACCGTCATCCACGGCAGCAGGTTGGCCGCCTGGAACACGACGCCGACCTTGCGCGAGGGACCGGCGACGGCCTCGCCATCGAGCAGCAGCCGGCCGTCGCTGTAACTATCAAGCCCCGCGAGCAGACGCAGCAAGGTGCTCTTGCCGCAGCCGGAGGGACCGACGACACAGACGAACTCGCCCGGCTTGATATCCAGCGAGATCCGGCTCAGCGCATGGACCGCCGCGCCGGAGGCCGAGACGTAGGTCTTCGACAGTTGATCGATCGCGATGAGCACAGCCTCGGGCACAGCCGCAGCGCGCCGGGTTGCATCGTCGACATCCATCGTCAGCATCAGCGTCCACCCGGTGTCTTTTTGTTGTGATCACGGGGCAACGGCCGGCACCGGCCGTCGCCTCTCGCAAGCTCAGGCCGCAGCCTTCACCGTCAACCCGGCCGCGGCCACCGCGGCGCGGATCGCGGCCATCTCCTCGGCGCTCGGCGCATGCGTCGGCGGCCGCACGGTGGCATCGCGGATCACGCCGGCGACCTGCATCGCCGCCTTCATGCGGCCATGCGCCTCCCCGGTCGGCTCGCCGCCGCCATACACCGCGTCCTTGAGCGGATCGATCATGGCCTGCAGCTTCATCGCAAGCTTAAGGTCGCCAGCGGTGACGGCAGCGAACAGATCGTAGATCAGATCCGGAATCAGCGAGGCGAAGCCGACCAGCGCACCATCGACGCCCTGCACCATCGAGGCCAGCAGATATTCGTCATGACAGGTCAGCAGCGCCTTGTGCGGCGCCGCGGCGCGGATCGCCTTGAGGTCGCGCGCATATTTGTTCATCTCGCGGGTACCGATCTTGAATGCCTGGACGTGGTCGAGGCGGGCGAGCTCGGCGAGCAGCTCCGAGGAGAACGAGGCGCGGGTCCAGGCGGGATAGACATGCACGATCAACGGCAGCCTGGTGGCTTCGCCGATGGCGCTGAAATAATCCAGGCAGTGCTCGCGCTTGAAGCCGAAGCGCAGCCAGTGATGGGGCGGCATGACGTCGAGAGCAGTCGCGCCCGCTTCCTTCGCCATCAGCGCATGCTCGATGCCGTCCTTGATGCCTTCGCACACGACGGAGGAGATGGTCGGGCAGATGCCGGTGAGCGCCTTGGCGACGATGCGCGTCACCTCCGCGCGCTCCTTCGCCGTGAGGCTGAACACCTCGCCGGTGTGGCCATTGGTCATGATGCCGACGATGCCGCGTCGTTTGCTGAGCCACGCCGCATAGCGCGTCAGCTCGGCCTCGTCGATCGAATGGTCGGCGTTGAAGGGGACGGCGATCGCCGGGATGATCCCCTTGAAATTGGTCATGACGCTCATGCTTGCTCCTGTTTCGTCACATCGACGTTCATCGTTTCGCGACCGTCGCAGTCGCCCCGCCCATGGCCTCCAGAGCCCGGGACAGCTGGGCTGCCGCTCTGAGCAGCGGCGCCACGCCGAGCCGCTCGAAGTCGTCCGCGGTGATGCGCATGGTGGGCGCAGCGATACTGATCGCCGCGAGCGGAATGCCGTCGCGGTCGATGACGGGCCCGGCGAGCACGCACAGCCCCGGCGCATTTTCCTGATTTGACAGCGCGTAGCCGGCAGCCTTCACCTGGCGCAGGCGCTGCAGCAGCGCGTCGAGATCGGTGATCGTGGTTTCGGTGCGCTTGATGCGCGGCTGCGCCTCGAGCACCTCGATCTGCGTCTCGACCGGCAGCAATGACAGGATCGCCTGGCCGACGGCGGTCGAATAGACCGGCGCGCGGCTGCCGATGCGGACGTCGACGCCGAGCCGGACGAGGCCCGCCTGGATGCGCTCGACATAGACGATGTCGCTGCCGTCGAGCACCGCGAGCGAGGCAGCCTCGTTCATCTCGCCGACCAGGCTGCGCAGGATCGGGCGCGCCTGTGTGCGTAGCTCCGAGCGCGCGATCGCGTTGAAGCCCAGATCGAGGCATTTCAGCGTCAGGCGGAAGCGCCTGGAGTCGCCGACCTTCTCGACATAGCCGAGCATCACGAGCGTGTTGAGCAGTCGGAACGTGGTGCCCTTGTCGAGCGCCGCGCGGCGCGCAACGTCGGCGAGCACCAGCTCGGGCTCCTCGCTGGTGAAGGCATTGAGCACCTGAAAGCCCTTGGCCAGCGACTGCACGACGCTTTTGCCAGCCTTGCTGTCCTCGTCCACGTGGAGGCTCCGACGTTTCCTGCTTGACGCCGGCCTTGACGACCGGCATTTCGATTTTCTAATGTTCGGATTGCGAACTATAGTTCGTATATTAGAATGCGCGTAGCCGCTGCTGTCAAGCGCGCTCGCGCGCGGCATGCGACACGGCTTGAAATCCGCGCAGCCGGCATGATCTCTC
Organism: Bradyrhizobium sp. SZCCHNRI3052; assembly: GCF_032484895.1. Classification (NCBI taxonomy): domain Bacteria; kingdom Pseudomonadati; phylum Pseudomonadota; class Alphaproteobacteria; order Hyphomicrobiales; family Nitrobacteraceae; genus Bradyrhizobium; species Bradyrhizobium sp. SZCCHNRI3052. The sequence continues at coordinate 23,785 of NZ_JAUETW010000013.1, forward strand.
CCTGAGGGCCGCGACATCTCGCGGCCCTTTTCAGGAGTCCGGCGTGAGCGTCGCATTCACCAAGGAAGAGAGCGCCGAGACGGCGGCCGAAACGCAACTGCCCGACCGGCCGGTCTCGCCGCATCCGAATCTCGTGACCGCGACCGGACTCAAGGCGCTCGAGGAGCAGTTGCGCGAAGCGCAGGCGGCGTTTGAAGCGGCCCAGGGAATCGAGGACGTCAACGAGCGGCGACGGGAGTCGGCGCTGCCGCTGCGCGACGCGCGCTACTTTGCAGCGCGGGTGCGGACCGCGCAGGTGATGCCGGCGCCGACATCGACGGAGCAGATCGCGTTCGGCAGCACGGTGACGTTCAAGCGCGGCGACGGCCGCGTCCAGACCTACACCATCGTCGGCGAGGACGAGGCCGATCCGAAGCGCGGCATGATCTCCTATGTCTCCCCTGTGGCTCGCCTGCTGATGGGCAAATCGGCCGGCGACATGGTCGAGGTTACCGGACAAGAGCTGGAGATTCTCACGATCGCCTGAGGCGATGCCCATCACGCCGGCAGGAAACGATGCTCAAAGTTGGAATCATCTCCGACACTCATGGGCTGCTGCGGCCGGAGGCAGTGCGATGTCTGTCGGGCGTCCACCACATCATCCACGCCGGCGATATCGGCCGGCACGAGATCGTCGAGCGGCTTCGCCTGATCGCGCCGGTGACTGCGATCCGCGGCAACATCGATACGGCAGATTGGGCGAATGCATATCCTGCGACCGAGACCGTCAGGCTCGGCACGCGTGCCGTCCATGTCGTGCACGACGTCCACGACCTCGCGATCGATCCTGCAACGGCGGGTATCGACATCGTCGTGTCCGGTCATTCGCATCGCGCAGGCGTCGAGACACACAACGGCGTGCTCTACCTGAATCCGGGCAGCGCAGGGCCGCGCCGCTTCAAGCTGCCGATCACCCTGGCGACGCTGAACATCTCCTCCGGCCAACTGTCACCCGCGATCCACGATCTCGGCAGCGGCTGACGCAAAGCGAAAGGGCGCCCATGGGCGCCCTCTGCAAATCTCGTGGATGCATCGATCAGAAGCGGTCGGCCAGCGCCATGCCGGGATCGCTGAACGAGGGACGGCCGGTCTCGACATGTCCGGCGACGCGCCGGTAGAAGCTGTCGTCGGTGTCGCTGGTGACGACGAAGTCGTACCACAGGCCGGACTTGCGCAGATGCCAGTAGAGCTCGCTGTGGCGGCCGGGCGCAGACACCTTGACGGTCCACGACGTCGATGGGCCGCCATGGCTCGGTCCGGGGAAGAAGGTCGGTGCGCCAAAGCCGAAGCCGGGAGCATCGAAGTCGGGCGCCGACCGGAAGCCCGGCACCACGCCAAAACCCACCGGATGGAAGCCCGGGCGCGGACCGAAGCCGGGACATTGCGGCTCCAGCGCGGCCGAGACCGAGGCGGTGACGGCCTGCAACGGGCCATAGATCTCGTTGGACTTCACCGTGAAGCTCACGCGGGCATGGCCGTCGTTGCGCAGCTGCATGTGCAGGCCGCCCTCGAAGACGTTGTAGCCGACGAAGATCTCCGGGTTGGCGGCATTCGACGGCCTGACCTTGTCGAGGTCGCCCTTGAAATGGCGATGGAAGCCGTTCGGGCCGAGCACCCAGAGATCATATAGGCCATCGCTGCCGACGCTCCATTCATCGTCGATCATCTTGCCGGCCTCGACGGTGTAGCGGCGCGGAATGAGATCGAGATGCTGCTTGTCGTAGACGTGGAACACCGCGCCGGCAAAGCCGGTGTTGGCGAACAACAGATTCACCTTGCCCGCGGCGGCGTCGACCTTCGCGGTGGCATGCAGGATATAGGGCAGCGGACGCGAATAGCGCGCGCCGCTCTCCTGGAACAGCGGCTGCGGTGTCGCGGGCGCAACCGGCGCCGGCAACGTCTTCTGGTGCGCGTCCGAGGCCTGCCAGTTGCTCTGATCGGGCAGCTCCGGGAAGCGCGGATCGTTCGGGCTGGCGAAGTCGAACGCCGAGGTGAGATCGCCGGAGACGGCGCGGTGCCAGGGGCTGATGGCGTCGACCTTGATCGCAAAGCGCTTCTCAAGGAAACGACCGATCGAGGTGTGGTCGAACACCTGCGAGTTGACCCAGCCGCCCTTGCTCCAAGGTGAAACGACGTACATCGGCACCCGCGCGGAGAGGCCCCAGGGACGGATGTTGCCGCTGATGGTGTCGGTCGCAGTCAGCACGTTGCCGACGGTGTTGGAGAAATACTCGCCGTCGAGCGGCAAGGTCGCCTTGCCCATCAGCTTGCCGTTGATGTCGTAGGACGGCACTGCGGGCGCCGGCAGATGATCGAAGAAGCCGTCATTCTCGTCGAAGGTCAGGAAGAAGACGGTCTGGCTCCAGACCTCGGGATTGGCGGTCAGGGCTTCCAGCACCTGGTCGGTGAAATTGCCGGCGCGGGTCGGGCTGCCGCCGCCGGGATGCTCGGAGTTGGCCTGCGTCGGCAGGATCCACGACACCTGCGGCAAGGTGCCGGCCATCACGTCGGCCTTCAGCCGGTCGAGATAATCCGGGCCGCCGGTCAGGCCGTGCACGTAGTTCGGATCGCTCGGCTGGGCATGACGGAAGCTGGAGAACGCCAGGCAGCCGTGCATCGCGCCGGTCCAGTTGTCGTTCATGTCCTGATAGATGTGCCAGCTGACGCCGGCCTTGTTCAGCAGATCGGGCAGCGTGTCCCAGGCGAAGTCGCTGCCGACATATTTGTAGCTCGCCTGCGGTTGCGGCTGACCGGCGACCCAATTGTGCGGGTTCGGCCAGCAGCGCAGGTTGTTGGGCTCGGAATCGTTGGTGGTGGAGTTGATGCCCTGAGCGCGCAGCGCCGGATTGAAGTTGGAGCCCGACCAGAACACGATGCGGTTGGGATCGGTGCCGGTGGTGATCGAGGCGTGGTAGGCGTCGCAGATCGTGAACGCCTCGGCGAGCGCGAACTGGAACGGAATGTCGTCGCGGCCGAAATAGCCCATCGCATAGGGCGTCTTGTACTTCGCCCAATAGCCCATCTTGCCCTGATTCCACGCCGCCTGGCTGTCGCCGAAGGAGTGCGGCGTGCCGTAGCCCACCAGCGCGTTCGAGGTCGTGGAGTCGCGGTGATAGGGCGGAATCTCGCGGCTGCCGTCGGACTGGAACCAGACCGGCTTGCCGCTCTCCAGCGGGATCGGGAAGCGGTCGCCGAAGCCGCGGACGCCGCGCAGCGTGCCGAAGTAGTGGTCGAAGGAGCGGTTCTCCTGCATCAGGATGACGATGTGCTTGACGTCCTGAATGGTGCCGGTCCGGCGCCGTGCCGGAATGGCCAGCGCCTGGCGGATGCTGGCGAAGGCAGCCGCCGCCGTGGCGCCTGCCAAGAAATCGCGACGTGTTGTCATGCTGATACGACCTTTTGAAATCTTGAAGAACGTATTCAGGGTTGGCGGGGCGAGCCCGACCTGCTCCTGCGAACGTCCCTGGCGTATCAGCGCGACTTGACAGCGCTGTGAAATTTTTATTTACGAAATGAATCTGAATGAGATTTTCTCAGCATCGGACACAGCGTATCGGGGCACAGCGTGACGGGATCGACCTTTCGTTCTGGGCCGGGCGTGAACGGCATCTTGTTTCGTATTCGGGAGCTGCAGAACGAGCTGCCGCCGAAAGCGCGGCAGATCGCGGAGCTGGTCATCGCCCGGCCGGAGCCGTTCATCCACATGTCGATCACCGAGGTCGCGGAAGCCTGCGGCGTGAGCGAGGGGACGATCGTGTCGTTCTGCCGGCGGGTGGGAGTACGCGGCTTCCAGGAGCTCAAGATCATGCTGGCGCGGGACCTGATCGAGCCGGTCCGGCTGATCCAGGAGGACCTGCATCGCGGCGATGATCCGGCGACGGTGACGGACCACATCTTCGCGGCGCATGCCGCCTCGCTGCAGGAGACGCGGCGGCTGCTGTCGATGGACGCACTGGCGCAGGCGGCCAGACTTTTGCGCGAGGCGCGGCGCGTCGAGATCTACGGCATCGGGAGCTCGGCGCCGATTGCGCAGGACCTGTCGTACCGGCTGCTGCAGCTCGGGCTGGCGGCCAATGCGATCGTCGATTCGCATGTCCAGGCGGTCAGCGCCGGGATGACCGGGCCCGACGTCGCGACCGTCACGGTGTCGCATTCGGGCAGCACGGTCGAGACCGTGCTGGCGACGCGGCTGGCGCAGGCCGCGGGTGCGCGGACCATCGGCATCACCCGGCTCGGCAAGTCGCCGCTGGCGGCGCATTGCGAGGTGCTGCTCTACACCGTCGCCAACGAGACGCGCTATCGCCCGGAGGCGATGAGCAGCCGTGTCGCGCAGCTCGCGATCATCGACACGCTGGTCAGCTGCTGCGCGCTGACCGACACCGAGCGCTCGGTCGACCGGCTGCAGCACGCGGCGCGCATCCTGTCCGAGAAGCGCTACTGAACTGCGCGGCCTCCGGTCAAAACAACGATGAGCCACGGGGATGATCTCCCGTGGCCGATCCATCCTCAATAGTCCTTCAGCAGCCGCTCGATGTAGTCGAGCTCGAGCTGCGGCCGCGACTGATCGCCGAGCCGGCGGCGCAGCTCCTCGAGGATGCGGCGGACGCGCTGCACGTCGATCTCGCCGGGAATCTTCTGCGAGAAATCGTCGATGTCGCGGCCCGGATGCATCGGACGTCCGAGCGGGTCGGTCTGCTGCGCGCCCTGCTGGCGGCCGGCGCGCTGGCCGGGGCCGTCGCCCGGCTGGTCGCCGTCGCCCTGCTGCATCGCCTCGGCGAGGCTCTGCGCGCCCTTGCGCAGCGCATCCAGCGCCTTGCCCTGCGATTCCACGGCGCCGTCGGCATTGTTGTCGCCGAGCTGGCTGCCGGCATCGCCCATCGCGCTGTCGGCATCGTCGAGCCCGTCGCCGGAATCGCCCTGGTCGCCTTGATCCCCCTGCTCGCCTTGCTGGCCGGGCTGCCCCTTCTGGCCTTTCTGACCCTTCTGTCCCTTTTCGCCCTGCTGGCCCATGCCACGCTTGGCGAGCTGGTCCTGCAGCTGCTTCAGGCGGTCGCGCAGCGCCTGCTGGTCCTGCTGCAGGTCGCCCATGCCCTGGTCCTGGTCGCCCTGCTGCTTGTTGCGGTTGCGGCGCGAGTCCTGGCCCTGCTTGAACGTCTTGTCGCGGAGCTGCTGCTGCTTGCGGATCATGTCGCCGAGCTCGTTGAGCGCCTGCTCCATGTCGTTGTCGCCGCCCTGGTTGGGCTGCGCCATCTGCAGATTCTCCAGCATCTGCTGCAACTGCTCGAGCAGCTCGCGCGCGCCCTCCTTGTCGCCCTGCCGCGACAGCCGCTCCATGCGGTCGATCATGTTCTGCAGGTCCTGCTGGCGCAGCACCTTGGTGTTCTGATCGAGCGGCCGCTGCGCCATCTGCGGGTTGTTGCGCAATTGCTCGGCGAGCTGGCGCATGTAGTTGTCCATCGCCTTGCGCAGATCCTCGGCGAGCTTCTTGATCTCCTCGTCGCTGGCGCCGCGCTCCAGCGCCTGCTTCAGCGCGTCCTGGGCCGCGCGCAGCGCCTTGTCGACGTCGGAGATGTTGCCGTCCTCGATGGTGACCGCGAGCGCCCACAGGCTCGCCACGACCTCGCGCAGCGCATCGTCGGTGCGCGCGGCCTCGAGCTGGCGCGTCACCGAGCGCAGGCCGAGATACTGGCCGGGCTCCGGCGTGAACAGCTCCGGCGCGATCGCCAGCGCGTCGAGCGCGGTGAACACGTCGCCGTTGCGGTTGCCGTCGAGCGCCAGCAGGCGCCGCTGCTCGATCAGCGCCCGCGCCAGCGGTTTTGTGAACAGCCGCTCCGGCAGCCTGGTCTCGAACGGCTCGCTGGTGCCCTCGTTGCCGGCCTCGTCCTTGGCCGTCAGCGTGAGCGTGACGTCGGCGCCGGCGTACGGGTCCTCGCTGAGATCCTTGACGGTCTGGCCGACGCCGTTGCGGGTGCGCGCGTTCGGCAGCACCAGCGGAAACTCCGGCGGCTGGAACAGCGGCCGTGCGGCGGGCGCGTCGGCCGTCTTGCTTTCGTTGCTTTCGGCAGCCTTGCTTTCGACAGGCCGCGCAGCGACCTTGGCGCGGGCTTCGGTGACGCCGTAATCATCCTCGAGCTTGTAGGACAGCTTCAGCGAGCCGCGCGCCTGCCGCTCCGGGTCCTTGGCCATGCTGATGACCGGCGGCTTGTCCGGCGTCGCCGCGAACACCCATTGCGGCTGCCCTGCGGGCGCGCGGACGTGAACGGTGCCGTCGGTCTTGATCGTGTAGTGCTTCTCGGTGGTGCCTTTCGGCGCGGCCTCGCCGGCCGCGACCTCGCCGGGCGCCGCCTCGGCGACGCCGCCTGACGTGATGATGTCGAGATTGCCGCCGCTGGAACGCACGATCAGCGTCGAGCCCTGGGGCACCACGATCGGGCCGCTCGACGGCACCGCGCCTTCCTTGTTGGCGGCGGACAGGATGATCGGCGGCTTCGCGGTGTAGAGCGGCGGCTTGACCCAGGCATCGACCCGGACCGTGACCGGCGTCAGCACGCCGTTCCAGTCGAACGCCGAGGCGAGGCGCATCGGCCGCTCGTCGCCGGCCGCGATAGAGGTCGCGACCAGGAGCACGATCACCAGCGCGCGCACCGCCCAGGGGTCGTGCAGCGACAGCCGCGGCCGCGGCGTGCCGGCGCGGATGCGCTTGATCGAGGCCAAGGTGCGCTCGCGCTGCGCCTGCCACAGCGCGTGCGCGATCGGATCCTTGGTGGTCAGCGTGTCGGTGAGAGCGGTGGCGGGGCGATGGGCGATGCCCGAGCCGCGATCGAGCCGCGCCAGGCCCTCGTCGCGGGTCGGCCAGCGATATCTCAGCATCGGCACGGCGGCGCCGAGCAGCAGCAGCAGAAACAGCCCGACGCCGATCATGCGGACCGCGAACGGCAGGCCGAGCCAGAGGCCGGCCCAGGAGACGATCAGGAACAGACCGACCACCGTGAGCAGCCGGGCGAGATGCGGCCAGCCGCGCTCCCAGGCTATGGCGAGACGCGCCCGCTTCAGCGCCTGCGCCAGCTTGAGCCGCGCCAAGCCATCATGCGCAAGGCCATCGGGCGTGCTGCTTGCCGGCCCGGCCGGCTCGGGGGTGATGCCGCTCAACAATCTCTCCAGGTTGCCCGGATGTTCACCCTAGCACAAAGGCAGCCGTGAGGCACCCGCTCTGCGCGGGCTTTCCCGCCGCCAGCCGCGGTTCACACGGGAGTGTGACCGACCGGTTCCCGGAAAGCTACGGGGCACCCAGACGACAGCGGGGCATCCCGACGACATCGACATCCGAGTGTGACGCCCGCCGCCCACCCCAAACTCCCGTCATTGCGAGCGCAGAAGCAATCCAGGGGCTGCGGGCGTGACTCTGGATTGCTTCGTCGCTGCGCTCCTCGCAATGACGTCGTGGCGAACGTCACGATGCACATGATCAAACACTCGCGGAGGAATCATTAGCAAAACGAGCACCATCCTTCTCGCGACGCCATCTGCGCCCGAGTGATACCCGACATCTCACCCTCCTCGAACAGAGGGCGCAGGGAAGACCGGGCGCCGGCCGGCGCCCATGGTCCGCGTGCAGCAAGAAAGCACGCGGCAGAACCACAGGCTCAGCCGAGATCACCCGGCCTTCCCTGCGCGATGGTGTTACGACTTATACGCGATCTTCCCGGGGAACGGCTGTCTTGCCCCCGTCGCCGGCGGTTCGTCACCGCCAACTTGGCATCAGCACCGCGATGCCAGAACCACGCGACTTCCTCGTCGCACCGGGATCGTTCGTCCGCGCGAGAGACCCGCGCTGCGACCCAGTGCGCCCACCGCATCCCGCACCCGACGTCCGTGACGATCGCGAAGCGCCCCCTCAGCGGGACGGGATGTCGGGAGTAGATCATGATTTCGGATAAAGCGCAACAGGAAATTTTTCTGTACGACGGCTGAACAGGATGAGCCGGGCTGAAGGTATTCGTGAAGTTGGTTGCCTGCGGGGCATACGGCAGCGGCTTTAGGCGCCGGGAGTCGAATCAATGGTCGCAAGGGCCAAGGGCAAAGCCCGTCCGCCGCTACGTCAAGCCCATCGTGGGCTTAGTCAATGCGTGCGCGGGAGCTATCAGAATGGTTGAATGCAGCGTTACCGTATAGGCTTACACGGTGCGCGCTGCGACGGAGTTGGCGCAATTATACCCGAATCCCTATATGCTGATCCACAGCCGCAACCTAAATTAGCGGTCCTGGGGAGATCGTCATGCGGACCGAACAGCAAGTCCAGGCAGCGGCGGCGGCAGCAGCCGAAAAGGCGAACGGAGGAAAGTTTACAGATCCTCTGTTCTACAAGCCAGAGCATCAGGCCTTCTGGCGGGAGGTCGTTCGAGCTGCGCTCGATGCTGCCGATGCGGCCAGACCGACAAAGCCATCGACGCCGGTGTCGAAGGAGGAAATCCAAACGTTCTCCGAGCACTGCGTTTATATCCGCTCGGTTTGGGTGCTCATGATGCGAATATGGCGGGACAGCACTCAGGATGAGCGCAATTTGATGGAGAGCATAGCGCCAACCTTCTTCGCTGACGTTGGCCAGACTCTCACCGAAATGATGATCATCGCCGCTTGCCGGATCACTGACCGTGCAACTTCCGGCGGCAATGAGAATTTTACGGTCGAGCTGTTTGCTAATAGCTTCGTGTCGGACGCCGAGACCTACAAGCAGCTTGACGGGCTCCATCAACGCATGAAAAAGTTGCGCGAACAGATTCTACCCGCCCGACACAAGCTCGGCGCGCATGCCGACCGCGACGTTATCCGAAAGGGCCAAGTTCTCGGCCACGCAAGCTTCGAGGACTGGGAAGAGTTCTGGTTGGCGCTCCAGGATTTTGTGCGCATCGTTAACGAGAAGACGACCGGTAAGCCCTTCGAGATCGACGCTGGCGGCGTATTTGGGGATGCAGAGATGATGCTCAAAGCGCTCCAGCAAAGCACGCACTTCGAGAAACTGCTGAACGGAAGCGACGCGGCTGTGGCCGACGCCTGCCTGAATTTGGTGCTGCCCAAAGGCTGACAATCACATTAGCGGCACGTTAGCGGGAGACGACCTGATGCCTCGCCTCTGGATTGTTCGCGCTGGAAAACACGGCGAACGTGAGCTTGCTGCAATAGAACAGAACAGGCTTCTGCCCGGGTTTCTCGAAGTTGGTGATCTCACGAGCCGGCCGAGTCGCGACGCAATCCTGGGTCATTTGCAGCAGGCCCTTCCAGAGTTGGCACAGAACACGCTCAAGAACTTCGCCGCGCAGCTCAATCAATTCGCTCATACTATCCAGATCGGAGATCTCGCCGTGATGCCGCGGAAGGTCACGAATAGCGTCGCTATTGGAAGAGTCACAGGTGAGTACGTCTATAACAGCGACGACCCCTATCGGCATTCTCGTACAGTGGAATGGCTAAAGTCCGCAGTTCCACGCGACACGTTCAAGCAAGACTTGCGTCATTCATTCGGCGCGTTCATGACAATTTGTGAAATCAAGCGCAACGGTGCTTTTGAGCGGGTGCGCAGTGTGCTCGAGACTGGGCTAGATCCAGGAGCGCTGCTTGGTACTCAGGGAACTGCCCCCGTGCGCGCCACCGATGACGAGCCAGAAGCGGGAGACTATGCGAGCGATATCGAGGAGATCGCCAATCAGCAGATTATATCTCTGATTAAATCAGAGTTCGCTGGCCATGCGCTGGCCGAGCTGGTCGCGGAAATTCTCCGCGTTGAAGGTTATACCACAAGAGTGTCACCGCCCGGCCCAGATGGCGGGGTGGATATTCTCGCAGCAGGTGGCGCTTTTGGGCTTGGTCAAGACCGAATGTGCGTTCAGGTGAAGTCTGGCGATGGGGCGGCTAACCACGACGTGGTATTGCGCCTCATCGGCTCCATGTCGAATGTCCAAGCGAGCACCGGACTTTTGGTCAGCATCGGAGGGGTTAACGCACCAGCGCATAGAGAACTCGACCATCATTTCTTCAAGCTGCGGCTCTGGCAAATGCCTGACCTGCTGAAGGCGCTTTTCCGGGCCTACAATGATCTTTCGGAAGAGACCAAGAACAAGTTGCCGCTAAAGCAAATTTGGGCACCCATCTCCGGGGACGAAGCATGATTGCCTGGACCGGTTAGGACCCAAACTCGGATCACGTGACGGTGCAGTCCAATGCACTTAACTCCTGCACACAGACTTCACCCCTATTAAGGGCACGGGCGCCGTAGTCCGAAAGCGATATTGTCAGTAAACTCAATCTCAATGTGATCTCATGTCCGAACAAGAACAAAATACTCCGGCGATGGTGGCGCTGCGCGCCTACGAAAGAGAGCGACGAGAGCAATTCGCTATCGGCGTCGACACAGCTCCTCTCGATGTCTCCGATCTGCAACGGGCCATGAGCCAACTCGTTCGCGAGGATATTCGGTTCGTACCCGTGATTGCCTGCGCATTTGCCGACAACGAACTAGAGGAAATGTTCAGGCAATTCCTGCCAGATGATATTCCTGGAGGAAAGAGCAGCATGCTCGGCCGCTTTGGCCCCATCTCCAACCTATTTGCTCGTATACAATTCGCGTTCGCGTTTGATATGGTTCATTCGGATGTGCTGCTCGCCCTGGACAAGTTGCGGGGCTACAGGAATAAGATCGCACACAGCTGGGATCAGGACGGCCTGCCCGACTTTGTCGAAACTCGCCTTCCATATATGGACGAGCTTGAGAGCACCTTCCTTCACATGAACATCAAAGACGGCGGCGATGGGGATCTGTCTGCGGAAGGGTCCTTGCGCTTGAGGACCGTCTGGCTTCTGGCCCGTCTATTCTATGAGAGAAGAGTCTACACCCTTGCCAAGATGGCCAAGCTCAACCCTTACAATGCGCTCTACGGAGAGGACAGCCCTAGGGCGCTAAGAACGATTTATTTGACCGCGCACCATTACACCGAGCTCGTTTTTAGCCGCGAGTAGTGTCAGCCGCCAAACATCTTCGCCAGCAAATTGACGATTTCGGCGGTTGCCACCTTCATTCCCAAATCCCTCCCCAGATCAACCAATCGCCTTCCCCACCGCTTGAGCTTGCCGGCGTCAGGCTGGGCTTTCGCGGCCTCCTCCTTAACTACCAGTGCCGTATCGCTATAAGCCTCTTTTTGATCCTGTTGGAGTTCTGCGAACTCTTGTGAGGCTAAAGCCTTCTCGATCGCGAGCACTAATTCTTGATGATTTTGAGCGAACGCCTGTTGTGAAAAATTGTCACCGACACCGACCTGTTGGATGGCTCCAGGGCTATTAGTCTGGTTGTTGATAACGTTGACAACGGCGTCCTTCTTCAACCGCTCGCTCCCTATCATCCCGTGCTTGAAGTCGTCGAGTAACCGCTCCCGCTTCTCCTGCATCGCGGTCTGCATACGGTCCACAATCTCGGCATAACCACCGCCAAAAGCCTGATCGTTCACCCCGGCACGCGCTCTGACATCTTGGAGAATCCGCTCCACCATTTGGCTCGAACAATACGCGACTTGGTCGTAAACCTCACCGGTATGCTGACCGGTGTGGTTGTAGACGAACTGAATCGCAGAATTAATATCCCGCTCGAGAAGCTGAACTCCTACCTCCCAAAAGCGAATGAATGTTCGCGAGTTATGAAGAGCTCCGGCCAAAGTGGCCTCGCTCATGATCTGCGAAACCTCCTTCTGGAAGTCTTCAACGGTCTTCAAAGTTCGCGCGTTCAAATTCCGACAGATATAGGCAATTTCGTCAGGCATTCGATCAACCTGAGGCTGCAGGACATACATGCCTTATTTATAAGCAACTAATGTCAAACTGGATACACATTTTGCTGATGGTCGATCCTTCGGATTGGCCACGAGGCGGTGTCGGAAGAGATGGCGATAGTTCCACCGTACGCCCCCGCATTGCGGCGAATGAGACGAAGCTATACTATTGCGTGGCACACGCACTACAGCTTGTGACCGGGTGAAAAAGCGGCGCTCAATGGGCGGCGCACTCCAAGACCACCACCGTAAAGCTCGCCAAAGCCCTTCACGGCCAAACCGGCGCCCCTCAAGCCCCGCAGTCTCGGGCAGCCCGCACATCAGGTTTGCATTCTGCACCGCCTGCCCGGCTGCGCCCTTGCCGAGATTGTCGACGACGCCGAGCGCGATCACCAGGTTGCGGTCGGGGTCGGCGGCGTAGCTGACGAAGGCGAGGTTGGAGCCGGTGGCCCATTTGGTCTGCGGCGGCGTGTCGGTGACGCGGACGAAGGCGCTGCCTTCGTAGAAGCGGCGGGCGGCGTCGAGGCACTGCGCTGGATTGCGGTGACACTGCACAAAAATCGAGGCACGCGAGGGACGAGATCCGGAGCGCCGACGAGATCGAGAGCGCCGCAGTGTCAAACGTATCTCACGCGGACGCCAGTTGCGAGATGACGAGGTCGAGCAGCGCCCGCAGCCGGGCGAGCCGGCGCAGATCGCGGTGATAGCCGACATAGGTGTCCCGCCCCGGCGGCTGCTCGCCGATGTCGACGGGCCGCAGGCCCGGCGTCGCGTCGCCGAGCGGCCGGGGCAGCACGGCGAGCCCCGCGCCTTGCGCTGATAGCATGGCCTGAACGTCGCGGTTGTTGCTGCGCATCGCGACCTCGGCCTTCGGCAGTCGCTTCGCCAGCCAGCGCGCATCGGGCATGTCGGCGAAGGCCGTGTCCATGGTGACGACCCTGATCCCCTGGCCATCGCCCTCGACGGCCTGCGGGCCGTCGAGCGGACCGTACACGGCATAGGGGATGTGCAGGAGCCGGCGCGAGATCACCTCCGGCTCGTCGAACGCGCGGATGCGAAACACGAGATCGGCCTCGCGGCGGGGAAGACTGTAGAGCCGCGCGTCGGTCAAGAGCTCGACACAGACGCGCGGGTGCAGCCGGCCGAATTCGGCCAGAACCGGCGTCAGCATCAGGCGGCCGAACCAGTCCGACGACGAGATCCTGAGAAAACCGTCGAGCTGCGCCTGCGCGCCCGCCAGGCGCCGCTCGAACGCGAGCGCCTCCTCCTCCATCCGCTCGGCGTGGGCCAACACCGCCGTGCCCTCGTGAGTCAGCACGAAGCCTTCGGCCGTGCGCTGAAACAGCGTCTGGCTCACGGCCGCTTCGAGCGCCGCCAGGCGGCGTCCCATGGTCGGCTGAGACAAGCCGAGCCGGCGCGCGGCCGCGCCGAGCGTGCCCTCGCGCGCGATGGCGAGGAAGATCCGCAGGTCGCTCCACTCCATGCGAGGCCTTTCGACGACGGGGGCGACGGACACGAGACGCCCATTCAAAACTGAATGGATTACATACGAACTCGATGATGTCCATTCATGGCACGACGACCGATGATGCCTCCATCACAACAGGAGGTCGCCATGACCATCTCGATGAAGGCTGCCATTCTCCACGAAACCGGCGCGCCGCTCCGCGTCACCGCGATCAGCCGCCCCGCGCCGGGACGCGGCGAGGTCCTCGTCCGCATCGCCGCGGCCGGCACCAACCCGCTCGATACCAAGATCCATGCCGGCCAGGCCGCGCATGCCAGGCAACCGGCCCCCGCCATCCTCGGCCTGGACATGGCCGGCACGGTCGAGGCCACAGGCGAAGGCGTCACCCGGTTTCGTCCGGGCGACGAGGTCTACGGCATGGTCGGCGGGGTCGGCGGCCACCCGGGAACGCTGGCCGAATATGTCAGCGCCGACGCGGATCTGCTCGCGGCCAAGCCGGCGAACCTCAGCATGCGCGAGGCGGCCATCCTGCCGCTGGTGACGATCACGGCCTGGGAAGGTCTGGTCGATCGCGTCGGCATCCGGCCGGGACAGACGCTGCTCGTCCTGGGCGGCGCCGGCGGTGTCGGTCACATCGTCGTCCAGCTCGGCCTCGCCTTCGGCGCAACGGTTTTCGCAACGGGACGTCCAGAGAGCCGGCCGGTGATCGAGCGCCTGGGCGCTGTTTTCATCAACCGCAACGAACCGATCGCCGACACCGTCGAGCGCATCACGGCGGGCCGCGGCTTCGACATCGTCTACGACACGGTCGGCGCGCTCGACACCGCCTTCGCCGCGGTCGCGCGGTTCGGCCATGTCACCTCGTCGCTGGGCTGGGGCACCCATCCGCTGGCGCCGCTGTCGTTCAAGGGCGGCACCTATTCCGGCGTCTTCACGCTGCTGCCGCTGCTCGACGGCAAGGGACGGCGGCATCATGGCGAGATCCTCGCCCAGGCCGCACAGCTGGTGGAATCCGGCAAGCTCACGCCGCTGCTCGACCCACGCCGGTTCGCCCTCGAGGACGTCGGTGCGGCCTATGACGCGCTCAAGACGGGCGGCACCGGCAAGATCGCCATCGACATCGCGGCGGCATGAGCCGGCGCGACCCACGAGCCTCACACGCAACGGCAATATCGAGGAATAGTCCGATGAGAGTCTGGTTCATCACAGGGGCCTCGCGCGGCTTCGGCGCGCTGGTCGCGCAGCAGGCGCTGGACAGAGGCGACGCCGTCGTGGCGACCGCCCGCAATCCGAAGGCGATCGTCGATCGCATCGGGGCGCATCCCGACCTCCTGGCCCTCGCGCTCGACGTGACCAGGGAGAGCGAGGCGGTCGCGGCGGCGCAGGCGGCGATCGACCGCTTCGGCAGGATCGACGTGCTCCTCAACAACGCCGGCTTCGGCCTGATGGGCGCGGTCGAGGAAACCAGCCAAGAGGAGATCGAGGCCGTCTTCCGCACCAACGTGTTCGGACTCCTGGCCGTCACCCGCGCCATTCTGCCCCACATGCGCAAGGCACGGTCCGGCCGCATCCTCAACATCTCGTCGATCGGCGGCTATCGCGGCTCGGCCGGCTTCGGCGTCTATGGCGCGACCAAGTTCGCCGTCGAGGCGTTGTCGGAGGCGATGCGCGCCGAGCTCAAGCCGCTCGGCATCCATGTGACGGCGATCGAGCCGGGCTACTTCCGGACCGACTTCATGGACGCCTCGTCGCTGAAGGTCAGCCGCATCGTGATCCCCGATTACAGCGCGACGGCAGGTCGGGTCCGCGCGAACGCCGGCACCGTCAACGGCGCCCAGCCCGGCGATCCCGACAAGCTCGCGCGGGTGCTCGTCGACTTCGCCGGCGAGCCCGATCCGCCGGTGCGGTTACCACTGGGGGCCGACACCGTCGCGGCGATCGAGGCGAAGCACGCCTCCGACGCCGCCATCATCGCCCGATGGCGCGAGGTCGCGCTCTCGACGGGCTTCTGAGTGGGGACCACGGTGACGGTGCACCGGATCAAACGCTGAGGAGAGACGCCGTTTGATCACCCGTGCCGTCTCCCGCTGCTGTGACAATCGCGGCCGACCTCACGGCCAGACCGGCGCCCCCTCCAGCCCCGCGGTCTCCGGCAGCCCGCACATCAGATTCGCATTCTGCACCGCCTGCCCGGCTGCGCCCTTGCCGAGATTGTCGACGACGCCGAGCGCGATCACCAGGTTGCGCTCGGGGTCGGCGGCGTAGCTGACGAAGGCGAGGTTGGAGCCAGTGGCCCATTTGGTCTGCGGCGGCTTGTCGGTGACACGGACGAAGGCGCTGTCGGCGTAGAAGCGGCGGGCGGCGTCGAGGCACTGCGCGGTGGTGGCGCGGCCGCGGGCGTAAATGGTGGCGAGAATGCCGCGGGTCATCGGCACCAGATGCGGCGTGAACACGAGGCCGGCGGCGCTGCCGCCGCCGATCCGCGCGATCGTGCTGATGATCTCGGGCATGTGGACGTGCCTGAGCAGGCCGTAGGGGATCAGGTTCTCGTTGCTCTCGGCGTAGCCGAACTTGCTGTCGCCGCCGCGGCCGGCGCCGGAGATGCCGGTCTTGGCGTCGATCACGATGTTGTCGGGCGAGATCAGTTTGTCGGCGAGCAGCGGCGCCAGCGGAGTCAGCGCTGCCGCGGGGAAGCAACCGGGATTGGCGATGCGGGTCTTGCCCGCGATCTCCCTGGGCCAGACGTCGGCGAGGCCGTAGGTCCAGCCGTCGGCGTAGCGGTGGTCGCCGCCGATGTCGACGATCTTCACGCTGCTTGGCACGCGCGCCAGCGCCTCCCGCGAGGCGCCGGTGGGGAGCGAGGCGAACAGCACGTCGAGCTGCGGCAGGCGCGCGGGGTCCCACTTCTCGATCACGAGATCGGCGAGCCTGCCCGGCACGCCGGGGAAGCGCTCCGCCAGCCGCTGGCCGGCGCTGCCCTCGCCCGCGGCGTAGACCAGCTCGAACGCCGGATGCCCCGCGACCAGGCGCATCGCCTCGCCGCCGCCAAAGCCGCTGATCCCGACAATGCCGACGCGAATGCTCATGGGCGTATCCTGATGTGGAGTGGAGAAGCGAGTTGAGTAAGATACGAGCGGGCGGAGACATATGCGATGGCCCCGCTCCCGCCCGCAAGTGGTGACGTCCGACAATGAGCACCATCGACCCCACGCGATACAAGCTCTTCGATCGAATGGCCGGCGGGCTCTTTCAGGGAACTGCCAAAGTCTTCTCATCAGAAGAGCGGCTTGGCGCCTTCCTGCTCGAGTTCTTCAGGGACGACGAGTTCGAACCACTGCTGGCTGAGCTCCGGGACATTGCATCGATGGAGATGAGCGACCAGGACTGGGAAACCTATTGGTGGCGTAGCCCGGCTCAGAGCGTCCCCCGGGATGCCAAGGCGAGCCACCGGTTGCTGGAGGCCGTCATGGGCGCAATTTCCACTGCAATTTCAGGCCGAGCGTAGCCAACGAACACGAGAGCGCAGATCGCGAAGAAACTGCCGCCGGTTCATCCCGGTGAAATCCTGCGGGAAGAGTTCCTCGTCCCGCTCAAGCTCACGCCCTATGCGGTCGCGGCCGCGCTGAACGCGCCGCGCACGCGGATCGAGCGCATTGCGCGCGAAGAGAAACCCGTGACGGCCGACACCGCGCTGCGGCTCGGCAAATTCTTCAAGACCGGCGATGCATTCTGGATGAACATGCAGGCCCGTTTCGATCTCGAAACAGCGGAAGACATGCTCGCGCCCGACATCGAGAAGATCGAGGCTTACGAAGCGGTATGAGCGCCAACTAGGCGGAAGAGCGCGACTTCGAGATCAACCCGCAGTCACCCTCCCCTGGAGGGGGAGGGTCGGCTCATATGCGCGAAGCGCATGTGGGCCGGGGTGGGGTGATCTCTCGACGCCCACCGATGCCAGTGGAGAGATCACCCCACCCCGCTCGCCCGCTTCGCGCGCGATCGACCCTCCCCCTCCAGGGGAGGGTGAGACTGAGATCGCGGAGCCTTCCGTCATCGGCACGCTGGCGATTAGAGCAGGATTGCGCGTCAGCCCGCCCTCACAACCACGGCGCCGGTGTATCCATCGCAATAAGCTGCTCCACCTCGATGCGCGGGCGGATCACCGCGGACTGGTCGCCCTTGACCAGCACCTCGGGCACCAGCGCGCGGGTGTTGTAGGTGCAGGCCTGCACGGCGCCGTAGGCGCCTGATGTCATGATGGCGAGGAGGTCGCCGGGCGCAGGCTCGGGCAGTGTGCGGTCGAGCGCGAGGTAGTCGCCGCTTTCGCAGACCGGGCCGACGACGTCGGCGACGAATGACGGCGCACCTGGCGCGGGCTGGATCACCGGCAGGATGTCGTGATGGGCCTCGTAGAGCGTCGGGCGGATCAGGTCGTTCATCGCGGCGTCGATGATGACGAAGTTCTTGGCCTCGCCGTGCTTCACGTAGATCACCTTGGCGACGAGGATGCCGGCATTGCCGACGATCATCCGTCCCGGCTCGAACATCAGGGTGCAGCCGAGATTGTGGCTGACGCGCTTGACCATCGCGGCATAGGCGGCGGGTTCCGGCGGCACCGCGCGGTCCATGTGATAGGGGATGCCGAGGCCGCCGCCGAAATCGACATGGGAGATGTCGTGGCCGTCGGCGCGCAGGGTCTGCACGAACTCGGTGAGGATGCGGAAGGCCGTCTCCATTGGACCGAGATCGGTGATCTGGCTGCCGATATGGACGTCGACGCCGGTGACCTTGATGCCCGGCATCTTCGCCGCGCGGGCATAGACGCGGCGGGCGTGCTCCAGCGGAATGCCGAACTTGTTCTCCGACTTGCCGGTCGAGATTTTGGCGTGGGTGCCGGCATCGACATCCGGGTTGACGCGCACGGAGATGCGGGCGGTGTGGCCGGTCTCGACCGCGAGGCGCGCCAGCAGATCGAGCTCGGGCTCGGATTCGATGTTGAGGCAGTGGATGTCGGCCGCGAGCGCGGCGCGCAGCTCGGCCTCGGTCTTGCCGACGCCGGAGAACACGATCTTGCGCGAGGGGATGCCAGCCGCCAGCGCGCGCTTCAATTCGCCGCCGGAGACGACGTCGGCGCCGGCGCCGAGCTTGGCGAGCGTCCGCAGCACCGACTGGTTGGAGTTGGCCTTCATGGCGTAGCAGATCAGCACGTCCTGGCCGGCAAAGGCGTCGGCGAACACGCGGTAGTGCCGCTCCAGCGTGGCGGTGGAGTAGCAGTAGAACGGGGTGCCTACGGTGGCGGCGAGCCCGGCGAGATTGACGGCCTCGGCGTGCAGCACGCCGTCGCGGTAGTCGAAGTGGTTCATGGGTCAGGTCCGCGCGCGGGCTGCGAGATGAATGATTGTGGCGGCGAATTGCCGGGAAATGGGTCGGATTGTCAAACCCGCGCTGCCACCCTCCCCTGGAGGGGGAGGGTCGATCGCACGCGAAGCGGGCGAGCGGGGTGGGGTGAAGCCGCGAGGACGGTGCGCGTGGAGAGATCGCCCCACCCCGCCTCACGCTTCGCTGCGCTCACCGTGAGGCGACCCTCCCCCTCCAGGGGAGGGTGGCATCGAGCGCTGATCGAGAGGGAGTTCGAGCTCTATTTGCTGTCGAGCAGCGGGTCGAGGATGAAGGGTTTCTTCTGGCCGCGGGTGGCGGCGGGGGCGGCGTCGGCGCCGTAGCCGGAGTTGAACAGGCCGGGCTTGTTGGCGGCATCCGTGGCGGTGTCGGCGGGAGCGGCCGACATCTGCGGCGCCGGCGGGGAGTTGGCCGGCAGGTCCAACGGACCCTTGCGGCCGCAGGCGGCCAGCAGAAGGGCTGAAGCGCCCAGGACGAGCAGGACCCGGGCGGCGGAGGTTGGACGGCGAGCGCGATTCACGTGTGAAATCCCCATGCGGGCGGCACCATACAGAGAATGCACCGGCCTGACGAGTGCGGGAGTGCCACGCCGGGCCGATCAAATTTCGAACGCGAGCCCTACTTTCGCTGTTTTTCCAGCCGCTTCAGCCAGGCTTTGGCCTGCGCGGCCACGTTCTTCGGCGCGGTGCCGCCGTAGCTGGTGCGGCTCTTCACCGAGGACTCGACCGAGAGCACGCCGAGCACCTCGGCTGATATCTTCGGCTCGACCTCCTGCATCGCCTTCAGCGGCAGCTCGTGCAGGGCGACGCCCTGCTTGGCGGCCAAGGCCACGATCCGGCCCGTGACGTGGTGGGCCTCGCGGAACGGCATCTTGAGCGTGCGCACCAGCCAGTCGGCGAGGTCGGTCGCGGTGGCGTAGCCCTCGCCGGCGGCGGCCTTCATGCGGGCCTCGTCCGGCACGAGGTCGAGCGCCATGCCGGTCATGGCGCGGATGGCGAGCGACAGCGCCGCGAACGCCTCCATCGCGCCCTGCTTATCCTCCTGCATGTCCTTCTGGTAGGCGAGCGGCAGGCCCTTCATGACGATCAGGAGCCCGTTCAGCGCGCCGATGACGCGGCCGGTCTTGGCGCGCACCAGCTCGGCGGCATCCGGATTGCGCTTCTGCGGCATGATCGAGGAGCCGGTGGTGAACTTGTCCGACAGCTTGATCAGGCCGACCAAAGGCGAGGTCCAGATCACGATCTCCTCGGCGAAGCGCGACAGATGCACGGCGCAGATCGAGGCGGCCGAGAGGGTCTCCAGCACGAAGTCGCGGTCGGACACGGCGTCCAGCGAATTGGCCATCGGGCGCTCGAAGCCGAGCGCCTCGGCGGTGGCGTGGCGATCGATCGGGAACGAGGTGCCGGCGAGCGCGGCGGCCCCCAGCGGCGATTCATTGAGCCGCTTGCGGGCATCGAGGAAGCGGCCGCGGTCGCGCCCGGCCATCTCGACATAGGCCAGCAGATGGTGGCCGAAGGTGACGGGCTGGGCGGTCTGCAGATGGGTGAAGCCGGGCATGACCGTGCCAGCGTATTCGAGCGCGCGGGTGGCGAGCGCGTGCTGATAGGCGGCGAGCGCCGCGTCGATGTCGTCGATGGTGTCGCGGACGAACAGGCGGAAGTCGGTCGCGACCTGGTCGTTGCGCGAGCGCGCGGTGTGCAGGCGGCCGGCGGCGGGACCGATCAGCTCGCTGAGGCGGCTCTCGACATTCATATGGATGTCTTCCAGGGCCCGCTTGAACTCGAACGAACCCTTGGTGATCTCTGACAAAATCGTGTCTAGACCCTTAGCCATATTTTTCGCATCACCCGCGGTGATGATGCCCTGGGCGGCGAGCATGGCGGCGTGCGCCTTGGAAGCGGCGATATCCTGCGCGTAAAGGTGGCGATCGACGTCGATCGAGACGTTGATGTCCTCCATGATCTCGTCGGGACGCTCCGAGAACCGTCCGCCCCACATCGTGTTGCTCATGTCTGAACCGCTTCCAAGACCTTGCTGACCGCCGCTGGATGGGACACACCGTCCGGTATCCCGAAATTCGCGCCTCTGATAGCCGCAACCGACCCGAGATGACAAACGATAAGCCTGACCCGTCCCCTGCCCGCCCCGCATCCTCGCGGCGGACGCTGCTCGCGGCCGGTGCCGTGGCGGTGGTCGCCGTGGCCGGCATCGCGGCGGTGACCCTTGGCGGATTGCTGAAGGGACGGCCGGCGGGCGACCAGGCCTGTCAGGCGGCGGTCGACACCGCCAAGCGGATCGCACCGCTGATCAAGGGCGAGGTGGCGGCGCTGACGGCGGCAACAGTGCCGCTGCGGCTGCCGGATCTCGCCTTCGAGGACGGCACGGGGGCGGCGAAGAAGCTGTCGGATTTCCGTGGCAAGACGGTGCTATTGAACCTGTGGGCGACCTGGTGCGTGCCCTGCCGCAAGGAGATGCCGGCGCTGGACGGGCTGCAGACCAAGCTCGGCAGCGACGCCTTCCAGGTGGTCGCGGTCAACATCGACACCCGCGACCCGGAGAAGCCAAAGACGTTCCTCGCCGACGCCAAGCTGACGCAGCTCGCCTATTTCGCCGACCCGAAGGCCAAGGTGTTCCAGGATCTGAAGGCGGTCGGCCGCGCGCTGGGGATGCCGACCTCGGTGCTGGTCGACGGCAATGGCTGCGAGATCGCGACCATCGCGGGTCCCGCCGAGTGGGACAGCGCCGACGCGGTCAAGCTGATCCAGGCGGCGACGGCGAAGGCCGCCGCGGGACTCTAATCGGGAGAACTCAGGCGGCGATGTTGAGATTGCCGCCGACGCCGGGGCCGGCATTGGCGAGCGACAATGTCTGCTGCGCGCCGCCGAGCAGCGTCAGCACCGCATCCTTCTGGGCGTTCAGGTTCTGCTTCAGCACCGACGTGGCGACCTGCTGCTGTGTCGCACTCGCCTGCTGCGCCATGACCGCAGCCACCAAGCTCATGTCCATACGCGCTTACCTCGCTAGCGGCACGCTAACCGAGGAGCCTTAACGAAGCGTATCGGTCGAGCCCGGCGGCGGTAAAATCAGCGGGTCGGCACCGGCTTGGGGCCGCGATAGTCGTAGAAGCCGCGCTGCGTCTTGCGGCCGAGCCAGCCGGCCTCGACATATTTCACCAGCAGCGGGCACGGCCGGTATTTGGAATCCGCCAGCCCCTCGTGCAGCACCTGCATGATGGACAGACAGGTATCCAGACCGATGAAATCGGCCAGCTCGAGCGGCCCCATCGGGTGATGCGCGCCGAGCTTCATCGCCGCATCGATCGCCTCGACATTGCCGACGCCCTCATAGAGCGTGTAGATCGCCTCGTTGATCATCGGCAGCAGGACGCGGTTGACGATGAAGGCCGGGAAGTCCTCGGAAACGGCGACCTGCTTGCCGAGCCGGCCGACGAACTCCTTGGCCGCCTCGAAGGTGGCGTCGTCGGTGGCGATGCCGCGGATCAGCTCGACCAGCTCCATCAGCGGAACCGGGTTCATGAAATGAATGCCGATGAAGCGCTCGGGGCGATCGGTGCAGGCGGCGAGCCGGGTGATCGAGATCGACGAGGTGTTGGAGGCGATGATCGCCTCCGGCTTCAGCACCGCGCAGAGATCGTGGAAGATCTTGCGCTTGACGTCCTCCTTCTCGATCGCGGTCTCGATGACGAGATCGCAATCGGCGAGGCCATCGAGGGTTTCGCTGATCGAGATATGGCCGAGCGCCTGGTTGCGGGCGTCCTCGGAGATCACCTTCTTCGCGACCTGGCGGGTCAGATTGCCGTTGATGGTCGCCATGCCCGATTTCAACCGGTCGGCAGTGACGTCGTTGAGCACCACGTCGAGACCGGCCAGCGCGGCAACGTGCGCGATGCCGTTGCCCATCTGTCCTGCGCCGATCACTCCGAGCTTGTTGATCTGAGCCATGTTGTCATCCACCCGAACGGCACGCCTGCTGCGCCCGCCCATGCCCTTGGAAGTGAGAACACCGGCCGCCGCGGTCCCACGCGGCCGGTGCCAGCAGCGTTATTTGCCGAGCTTGCCGAGCGCCTCGGTCAGCTCGGGAACCGCCTGGTAGAGATCGGCCACCAAACCGTAATCGGCCACCTGGAAGATCGGCGCGTCCTCGTCCTTGTTGATCGCGACGATCACCTTGGAGTCCTTCATGCCGGCCAGATGCTGAATGGCGCCTGAAATGCCGACCGCGACGTACAGTTCCGGCGCCACGACCTTGCCGGTCTGCCCGACCTGCCAATCGTTCGGCGCATAGCCGGCATCGACCGCGGCGCGCGAGGCGCCGACGCCGGCGCCGAGCTTGTCGGCGAGCGGCTCGATGTACTTGGCGAAGTTCTCACGGCTCTGCATCGCACGGCCGCCGGAGACGATGATCTTGGCCGACGTCAGCTCGGGACGGTCGCTCTTGGCGACCTCCTCGCCGACGAAGGTCGACAGCGCCGGATCGCCGGCGGCCGCCACGGTCTCGACCGACGCGCTGCCGCCCTCGCCGGCGGCGGCGAAGGTCGAGGTGCGCACGGTGATGACCTTCTTGGCGTCCTTCGACTTCACGGTCTGGATCGCGTTGCCGGCATAGATCGGCCGCTCGAACGTGTCGGGCGCGACGACCTTGATGATCTCCGACACCTGCATCACGTCGAGCAGGGCGGCGATGCGCGGCATCACGTTCTTGAAGCGCGAGGTCGCGGGCGCGACGATCGCGTCGTAGTTCGCGGCGAGCTTGACGACGAGGTCGGCGAGCGGCTCGGCGAGATCATGCGCGTAGGCCGCATCATCGGCGAGCAGCACCTTCTTGACACCGGCGAGCTTGGCGGCGGCTTCGGCCGCAGCCTTGCCGCCCTGGCCCGCGACCAGCACGTCGACATCGGCGCCGAGGGCTGTCGCCGCCGTCAGCGCCTTGTTGGTCGCGTCCTTGATGGATGCATTGTCGTGTTCGGCAATCAGCAGCGTGGCCATCAGAGCACCCCCGCCTCGGTCTTGAGTTTGTTGACGAGCTCGGCGACGTCCTTGACCTTGACGCCGGCCTTACGGCCCGCCGGCTCGGTGGTCTTGAGCACTTCGAGCCGAGGCGTGAGATCGACACCGGTGTCGGCCGCCGTCTTCTCGGCGATCGGCTTCTTCTTCGCCTTCATGATGTTCGGCAGCGACGCGTAGCGCGGCTCGTTGAGGCGAAGGTCGGTGGTGACGATCGCCGGCCCCTTGAGCTTCACGGTCTGCAGGCCGCCGTCGACCTCGCGGGTGACCTTGAAATCGGAGCCCTCGACCTCGAGCTTGGAGGCGAAGGTCGCCTGCGCCCAGCCCAGCAGCGCGGCCAGCATCTGGCCGGTCTGGTTGGAATCGTCGTCGATCGCCTGCTTGCCGAGGATGATCAGACCCGGCTGCTCGTCCTGCGCCACGGCTTTGAGGATCTTCGCGACCGCCAGCGGTTCCACATTGCCCTCGGCCTTGACCAGGATGCCGCGGTCGGCGCCCATCGCGAGCGCGGTGCGGATCGTCTCGGACGCCTGCGCGGGCCCGATCGAGACCACCACCACCTCGGTCGCCTTGCCGGCTTCCTTCAGCCGCAGCGCTTCCTCGACGGCGATCTCGTCGAACGGATTCATCGACATCTTGACGTTGGCGAGCTCAACGCCCGATCCGTCGCTCTTGACGCGGACCTTGACGTTGTAATCGACCACCCGCTTGACCGGCACCAGAACCTTCATCGATCCTCTTTCGCTCTAAATTGTCCGGGGTTGACCTTTCGGGCGCGGAACCTAAAGCCCCCGTACCCCCCGGTCAACGCGCGAGGGGGAAAAAACGCAGGCCCGCACGCCCCGCGTTAACGGTTTTGCGGGTTAACGGTTTTGGCCCGGCACCCACAACACGTCGCCGGCGCCGTTCCGGTTTGCCGCCCGGCTGGCCACGAACAGGAAATCCGACAACCGGTTCATATAACGAATGGCGGCCTCGCTGACCGGCTCGTCAGGCTTGCCGGCGAGTTCCGTCATGATCCGTTCCGCCCTGCGGCAAATGGTACGCGCCACATGCAGATGCGCCGCCGCCGCAGTCCCTCCGGGCAGCACGAACGACGTCAGCGGCGAGAGCCGCTCGTTCAGCGTATCGATGTCGCGCTCCAGGCGGTCGACCTGGCTCGCGACGACGCGCAGCCGCTCCGCCTTGCCCTCGCGCTGCGGCACGGCGAGATCGGCGCCGAGGTCGAACAGATCGTTCTGGATCAGGCCGAGCATCGCATCGATCTCGGGCGCATCGGCCAGATGCAGCCGGACCACACCGATCGCAGCGTTGGTCTCGTCAACGGTTCCATAGGCGGAGACGCGCAGATCGTACTTGGGGCGCCGCTCGCCATTGCCGAGCGCGGTCGTACCGTCGTCACCTGTCCGTGTGTAGATGCGATTCAGGACCACCATGCTGCGTTCTCAACGTCCGTTTCTCGACGCCTCGGCGTCTCGGTCTCAGCGCCCCATCGCCCAGATCGCCGCCATGGCAACGACGATCGCGACGAACTGCAGGATCACCCGCCAGCGCATCAGCTTCTGCGACAGGTTCGGCGAGCCGCCGCGCGTCATGTTGACGAGGCCCAGAAACAGCACCAGGGCGACCGCGCCAACGGCGATGGGAAGGATGAATTTACCAAGAAGTGAAGCCATCGGTGCTAGATAACACCGCAAACGCAAGAGCGCCATGGCGGATCCGCGCAGCCGGCGCTGCAACTTCTGGCTTTTGGAGCCGTAATATCGGATTGTACAAATCACGTTCTTTCGCGGAGTGCAGGGACAGGTGAAGGCGCTTCGCTACATCTTCCACGTCGTCATGGACGCGTTCTACACCTTCCTCGCCGACGACGGCTGGGCGATCGCCAGCCATATCGCGCTGTCGACCCTGATGGCGCTGTTTCCCTTCCTGATCGTCCTGACCTCGCTCGCCGGCTTTCTCGGCTCCAAGGACCTGGCCGACCAGGCCGCCACCTTGATGCTCGAGACTTGGCCGGCGCAGGTGGCGGATGCGCTGACCGGCGAGATCCACGACGTGCTGACCACGACCCGGACCGATGCGCTGACCATCGGCGCCGTGCTCGCGGTCTACTTCGCCTCGAACGGCGTCGAGGCGCTGCGGGTCGCGCTCAACCGCGCCTACGGCGTGATCGAGCAGCGCCGCTGGTACTGGCTGCGGCTGGAATCGATCGGCTATACCCTGGTCGCCGCGTTCACGGCGCTGGCGATGTCGTTCCTGATCGTGCTCGGCCCGCTGATGCTCGCCACCGCCCGGCGCTACCTGCCGCTGGCGGTCGAAGCCAACGAGCGCTTCGTCAACCTGACGCGCTACGGCATCACCATCAGCGCGCTGGTCGTCGCGCTGTTCATCCTGCACGCCTGGCTGCCGGCGGGGCGGCGCAGCTTCATGCAGATCCTGCCCGGCATCGTCTTCACCTTCATCGCCTCGCTGGTGTCAGGGATCGTGTTCGGCCAGTACCTGGCGCGCTTCGCCAACAACTACGTCACGATGTATGCGGGGCTCGCATCGGTGATCATCGCACTGGTGTTCCTGTATTTCATCGCCGCGATCTTCGTGTATGGCGGCGAATTGAACGCTTCGATCATCAAGTCGCGGCTGCCGCGCGGCGTGTCGCTCCAAGAAGCGCAGTCGCTAGAGCCCGCGGCGAAACGGGCTTGAGCAGGAACGCGTCCGCGCCGGCAGCCCGCGAGGCCGCCTCGTCCTCGCCGCGTCCGGACACGCCGATGATCGGGATAGTCCCGTGGGGCGCGTCCAGCTTGCGAATGCGAGTAATCGCCTCGACGCCGTTGATGCCGGGCAGCACCATGTCCATCAGCACCGCATCGTAATTGCCGGCCGCGATCCGCTCCGGCGCCGCCTCGCCGCGGCCGATGAACTCGGCCTGGTGGCCGAGTTCATTGAGGATAGTGTTGAGCACCACGCGGCCGAACGGATTGTCCTCCACCCCGAGGATCCGCAGGGGCCGCGTCGGCGCGAGGGCGACACCATCTTCCGATCCGCCGGCGGTGGCGTGCGGTGTGGCCGCAACGGTCAGCGTCACCGTCAGGGTGAAGGTCGTGCCGCCGCCTTCATGCGGCGCCACTGCGACATCGCCGCCCATGGCGCGCGCCAGTTGCCGGACCGAGGACAGTCCGAGTCCGGCCCCGCCGAAGCGCGAGGCAATCGAAACATTGGCTTGGCTGAACGGCCGGAACAGCCGCTTGATCTCCTTCAGGGTCAGGCCGATGCCCGAATCCGAGACGTGGAAGGCGATCGCGGCGCTGCCCCTGCCCGCGCCTCGGCCTGCGCCCCTGCTCGGCTTGCCGCGACCGCCGCGGCGTGCTGGAACGACCTCCAGCGCCACGCCCCCCTGCTCGGTGAACTTCACCGCATTGTCGATCAGGTTCTCGAGCGCAGCGCGCAGCCGCACGGGGTCGCCGATCACGAGTCCCGGCAAGTCGTCGGAAACGTGGACCTTGACATCCAGCCCCTTGGCGGCGGCGCGGCCCGACAGCGAGTCTCCGGCGGCCCGCGCCAGCACGCGCAGATCGAACAGATCCTCACGCGGCAGCGCGCCGGTGGTCTCGTCCTTGGCAGCATCGACGAACAGGGTGGCGAGGCTCGACAGATGCTCCGCGCCGGCCTTGATCGTATCGACCCAGCGCCGCTCGCGCTCGCCAAGCTCGGAGGTGGCGAGCAGGTCGCTGATGGCGAGAATGCCAGTCAGCGGCGTGCGCACTTCATGGGCGAACACCGCCAGCGCGGCTTCGACGACTCCTGGTGATCCAGCGGCAGCCTTGGGCACGGACTTCGCGGTCTCGGGCTTCCTCACTCCGGACTTGGCCGCGCTTCGCCGGCTCCCCGCCATCGCCGTGACCTGAGGAACGTGCTTCTTGAGCGGTCGCGCCTTGGTGCGCTCCTTGGCCGGCGCCGCCTTCGCGGCCCTGGTCTTCTGCGTTTGTGTCTTCGGCGCTTGTGCTGCGGACGACGGCATCCTCGGGGATGTCGTCCTGGAGGGCGCCTTTTCCGCGGGCGCTCTGGACGCGCCGGCGGACCTGGGCGCAGCCGGCTTGGCCGGTCGGGCCCGACGCCCCGTACTCATCTTCCGAACGCGCTTCATCATGGCCCCTGTGACATGAACTCCGAAAAACGAAGGGGCACTTGTACTGTCATGTCTCGTCGTGCCGCTTTCGATTGAAGCTCCCGATAACCCGCGCCATTGAGCAGCATGGCACGGTCGTTTCCGGGTGTCACGATGCCCCGGAGGTTGTCCCCGCCGGAAACGTTGGGAGACATCGGGGCTTGCGGCAGGACGCGGCTAGACCATGCCGATCCTGTGTCGGATTTCCGCCGGCGAGACGCCTTCCGCACGCAAGGCGCGCAATCCCGTTGCCCGGGAGGACTTGGACAGCTTGTGGCCCTGCGCGTCGCGAATCAGTTGGTGATGCCGATAGGCCGGAGCCGGCAGGCCGAGCAGGACCTGCAGCAGCCGGTGCACGCTCGTGGCATGAAACAGGTCCTGCCCACGCACCACCTCGGTCACCCCCTGCAGGGCATCGTCGAGCACGACGGAGAGGTGATAACTGGTCGGCGTCTCCTTGCGCGCCAGAACCACATCCCCCCAGGCCTCCGGCCTTGCTTCGACCCTGCCACTCTCGCCCGAAGGCCCGGCGCCATGCTCGTCCCAGGCCGGCCGGCCGGCGCGCGCGACCGCGGCGGCCATGTCGAGCCGCAAGGCATAGGGCGCGCCGCTGGCCATCAGTGCCGCACGGCGCGCCTCGGAGAGCGAGGTCGCCGTCCCCGGATAGAGCGGCGCGCCATCCGGATCGCGCGGCCAAGCCCCCTCTGCATCCCGTTGCGCGACCATCCGCGCGGCCTCGGCCCGGCTCTCGAAGCTCGGATAGACCAGCCCCATGCCCCGCAGCCGGTCCAGCGCAGCGCGGTACTCGGCAAGGTGCTCCGATTGCCGCCGCACCGGCTGCTCCCAGGCGATGCCGAGCCAGGCGAGGTCCTCATAGATCGCCTGCTCGAACTCGGGGCGGCAGCGGGTCGGATCGATGTCCTCGATGCGCAGCAGCAAGCGGCCGCCGCTCCGCTGCGCGCATTGGAAGTTCAACAGCGCCGAAAAAGCGTGGCCGAGATGCAGATAGCCGTTGGGGCTGGGGGCGAATCGGAAAACGGGTGGCATCATGATGAGTTCGACGCCACAGAGCCCTGCGCCTCTCCTGCCTGCGTTTCGCGTTCCAGACGCTCGACCACGGTCCGATAGAAGTGCTCTGCCTGCTGCATCATCTCGGCCGTACTGCTGCGGCATTCGCTGAAGGCCGACCGGGCCAGCTCGAACTCGGCATCGACGAACGCGGCCACCACGGGCGGCAGCGGTGCGATGCCGAGCTCGCGGGTCGAGGCTTTCCGCTGCATCAGCTCGGCCACCTCCGCCTGCAAGGCCGCGGGTGGATCGCACTCCGCCATCAAGGTCGGAAAATGCATCGGCGCCACCGCTTCCCTTGGGTGCAGGCGCAGCCAGCGCAGCGTCGCGGCTGGCCGCAGCGCGTAGAAGATCTTCTTCTGCGCAACCTCCGTGCCGTCGCCGAAATACGCGCGGCGTTGCCGTTCACCGAGATGCAGATAGTGCCGCGCCACGGCATCGCGGCTCGCCACGCTCCTGGCGAAGGCGAGAAAGTCATCACGAAACCAAGCGGAGCCACGATACACCACCGGCGACCGCAGCCATTCGATGATGACCGCATTGCCCTTCAGCAGCAGCTGTACCGCCTTGGCCAGGTCCCAGCCGTTGGCGTCGTAATCATCTTCGAGCGGAAACTCGATGACGTCGCGCACCGGCCATGGCTTGATATGATCGGCGGCGCGCCGCACATAGACGAACCGGCAATCATAGTCGCTGTCGGGCGAGGCAAAGCCCCAGGCGCGGCTGCCGCTCTCGATGGCGAGCGGCAGAAACACGCCGTACTCGGCAACGACGCGATCCAGCAGGGAGTCGATCCCGGCGACCTTGTGGCGGGCCATGTCGGAGGGGATGCTACGCAAGCTCATGAGAGTTCCAGCCGTGACTGATGCTGCCTTAGCCCTGGGCCTTCCTGCCGTCCACCCGGCGCGACATGGCCCAGCCTTGCGTTCGGCGGCGCCATGACCCTTCACCTCGGCAGCCAAGCCGTTCTCGAGGACGCGATCCGCGGCCTGGTGAAGCAGGACGCGCGGCTGGCGCCCGTCCTCGAAGCGACCGGCATGCCGGCGCTCCGGAGGCGTGAGCCGGGCTTCGCCGGGATCGCCCACATCGTCTGCGGCCAGCAGCTCTCGACCGCGAGCGCGGCCGCGATCTGGGGCCGGCTGCAGGCGGCATTCGATCCGTTCGATGCCGACGCCGTCCGCCGCGCCCGCGCCGACCGGCTGGGACGGCTCGGCCTCTCTGCCGCCAAGATCAAGACGCTGAAGCACATCGCGCGCGAGCTCGGCGCCGGGCGGCTGAACCTCGACGTGCTCGCCAATGAGGACGCCGACGCCGCGCACGCCACCCTGACCGCCCTGCCCGGCATCGGGCCGTGGACCGCCGACGTCTACCTGCTGTTCTGCCTCGGCCATGGCGACGCCTGGCCGTCCGGCGACCTCGCCGTGCAGGAGGCGGTCAAGGTCGGGCTCGGGCTTGCGACGCGGCCTACGGCCAAGCAGATGATGCCGCTGGCCGAAGCGTGGCGCCCGCTGCGCGGCGCGGCGGCGCACCTGTGGTGGAGCTATTACCGCGTGGTCAAGAAGCGCGAGGGCGTGATCACGCCGGCGAACTAACAACTCCGGCGAACGCCGTTTCAAACAAAGTTGGGGTTGCAAAACGGTCATCGATGTCGGCCAGGATCGCGCCACGACGCACAGCAAACGAACGGCCGAGGTCTTCATCATGCAATCGTCCGATTTCATCGTCGCGCGCGGCGATCTGCAGCAGTGTAAGACGATCGCCACCGAGCTTCCCGATGGCGACGCGCTTCCTGCCGAGGCGCTGCTGGTGAAGGTCGACCGCTTCGCCTTCACCGCCAACAACATCACCTACGCGCTGCTCGGCGAGCAGTTGAAATATTGGCAACTGTTTCCCGCGCCCGACGGCTTCGGCATCATTCCCGTATGGGGCTTCGGCAACGTGATCGCGTCCCGCCATCCTGCCGTCGCCGAAGGCGAGCGCCTGTTCGGCTACTTCCCGATGGCGACGCATCTCGTCATCGAGGCCGCCGACGTCGGCAAGCGCGGCCTGCGCGACGCGGCCGCGCACCGCCAGGGCGTCGCGCCGGTCTACAACGCCTATGCGCGGGTGGGCGACGATCCCGCCTTTGCCGGACGGCAAGGCGATGATCAGGCCCTGCTGCGCCCGCTGTTCATGCTGTCGTTCCTGGTCGACGACTTTCTCGCCGAACAGGCTCATTTCGGCGCCACAACCGTCATCCTGTCCTCGGCCTCGAGCAAGACCGCGTTCGGTCTCGCCCACCTCCTGCATACGCGGCGCAAGGGCATCCGCGTGATCGGGCTGACCTCGCCATCGAATGCGGCCTTCGTCCGCTCGCTCGGCTGCTACGACGAGGTCGTGACCTACGACGCGGTCGACATGCTCGACGCGAGGTCGCGCGCGGCGTTCGTCGACATGGCCGGCAACGCCAGCCTCCGCGCCGCGCTGCATCGGCACTACGGCGACAACCTCGTCTATTCCGGCCGCGTCGGGCTGACGCATCAGGACGGCAGCGATGACGCAGAGGTGCTTCCCGGTGCCCCGCCCACCTGGTTCTTCGCACCCGACCAGATCAGGAAGCGTGCCAGGGAATGGGGACCCGGCGGCATCGAAGGCCGGCTCGGCGCGGCGTGGCGGGACTTCGCCCCGCGGCTCGACGGCTGGCTCACGATCACGGAAGGACGCGGACCGGAGGCCGTACAGCGCGTCTATCTCGACACCTTGCAAGGTCATATTCCGCCGCATGAGGGCCACATGCTGACGATGGCGACGTAAGCAGGTTTTCACCCGCGACCAAACCCGTGTAGCGTTGCCCGGACCGAGGTTGCGCAGAGGCAGGGAGGCGAGGCGATGTCCATTCTCGGAACGGGCAACTACAGCTATCGCGTCGTCAAGGACTGGGCCAAGCTGCCCGAGGGCTGGGCGCTCACCGACGTCGCCTCGGTTGCCGTTGACAGCAAGGATCGCGTCTACGCCTTCAATCGCGGCGCCCATCCGATGATCGTGTTCGACCGCGACGGCAATTTCATCCAGAGCTGGGGCGAGGGCCTGTTCAGCCGCGCCCACGGCTTGTCGATCGACAGCGAGGACAATCTCTACTGCACCGACGATGGCGACCACACCGTGCGCAAATGCACGGATGACGGCAAGGTGCTGCTGACCATCGGCCTGCCCGAGCGTCCGACGCCGTTCATGAGCGGCGAGCCGTTCAACCGCTGCACCCACACCGCGCTGTCGCCCTCGGGCGAGATCTACGTTTCCGACGGCTACGGCAATGCGCGGGTCCACAAATACACACCCGACGGCCGGCTGATCCGCAGCTGGGGCGAGCCCGGCTCCGATCCCGGCCAGTTCAACATCGTTCACAACATCGCGACCGATGCCGACGGTTTTGTCTACGTCGCCGATCGCGAGAACCACCGCATCCAGATCTTCGACGGCGACGGCCGCTACGAGACGCAGTGGAACAATCTGCATCGGCCCTGCGCGCTGTGCGCCTGCGGCGCGGGGCGCAAGACCTTCATCATCGGCGAGCTCGGCCCCGGCATGCCGGTCAACCTCAACGTTCCCAATCTCGGACCGCGGCTGACCATCACCGACGCCACCGGCCAGCGCATCGCCCGGCTCGGCGGCGAGCACGGTCCGGGCCTGGAAACCGGCCGCTTCCTGGCCCCGCACGGCCTCGCCATCGACAGCCGCGGCGACATCTATGTCGGCGAGGTCGGCGTCACCAACTGGAGCACGAGCTTCCCGGACCGCCCGATGCCGGACGAGGTCAGGATCCACCGCTGCCTGCAGAAGCTGGAGCGGGTCCCGGGCTGACCTTGGTCGTCCTGCTGGTCGTCGTCGCGCCGGAAGACATGCAACTGATTTGCAGTGCGGCGATCGGGCGCTCTGCCACGGTTCTGACGCGCTTTGGACGGCAGCTCCAAAGGCGGGAGAAGCCATGTCAAGCCATTCTTGGGGCTTCACAATCCCGTCACGCTGCATGTAGTATGTCAGGGCATGCTGCTTCGCAGCCGTTATGGAGGCCAGGAGCGTTACTTGAACGCACATGTCTCGCAAGGCGGTTGGCCGGTGTTGGTGCTGAACGCGGACTTCCGGCCGCTGAGTTACTACCCGCTGTCTCTCTGGTCGTGGCAAGACGCGATCAAGGCGGTGTTTCTCGATCGCGTCAACATTGTCGAATACTACGACCGCGCGATCCGAAGTCCGTCCTTCGAAATCCAGCTGCCCAGCGTGGTTTCGCTGAAATCCTTCGTAAAGCCGTCGACGCATCCGGCCTTCACCCGCTTCAACGTCTTCCTCCGCGACCGCTTCGCCTGCCAGTACTGCCACTCCGGCGACGACCTGACCTTCGATCACGTCATCCCCCGCAGCAAGGGTGGCCAGACCACCTGGGAGAACGTCGTGGCCGCCTGCTCGCCCTGCAATCTGAAGAAGGGCAATCTGACGCCACAGCAGGCCAAGATGTTCCCCAAGCAGGCGCCCTATGCGCCAACCGTCCACCAGCTCCATCGCAACGGCCGGCTGTTCCCGCCGAACTACCTGCACGACAGCTGGCTCGACTATCTCTATTGGGACACCGAGCTCGATCCGTAGCGGATCGGCCCGTTGTCGGTGTTGATGCTGGACATCGCCCCGGCGGCGGCGACATGCTGCTCTCGCTGGAGTCTGCGAACGCCCGGCCGCCAGATCCGCAGGCCGAATGGCCCGGCCGTCCGGCCATATATCGGACTGGATTAACTCCACTTTAGGTCCCTGTTCAGCATGCTCGCGCGTTGCCGCATGGGCCGCCGCCATGGCTGCCCGCTTCCGTCACCGATCCAGCAGGGCCGTCCGTTCCGCGCATGCAGACCGCAACCACCGAGTGCAAAGCGGCGGCGCTCGCGAAAGCCCAGGCAGCCAGCTCGCTGCAGAACATTTCCCTCACGATGTTCGCCAATGTGGCGATCGCAACGTCGCTGGCGCTGCTGCTGTATCTCAGGGAGGGCGGCACCCTCATCTTCTGGTGGCTGGGCGCAGCCATCGTCTTCGCCGCGTTCCGCGCCGGATGGGTGTCGTACCTGAAATCGTCCGGACGGATCGAGCGCGATCCACAGCGCGTGCTGCGCAATCTCACCATCATGGCTTTCGCCAGCGGCGTGCTGTGGGCGATCGTCCCGATCGCGCTGCCGGCCTTCTCCCACGCGCACAACGTCAACGACGTCGTCTTCATCATGGCCGGCACCACCACCGGAGCCATCATCCAGAGTCTCGCCTATTCGAGGATGGCGATCGCGTTCGGCGCGCCGCTGATGGGCGCGACCGTGCTGCGGATGCTGATCTCGGGCAGCGACGTCGACTACATCGTCGCGGTCGACGTCGCCTTCCTGACCTTCATGCTGTTCCGCGCAGCGCGGCTCGGCGAGCGCAACTTCATCGCGAGCCAGAAGACCGCCATCGAGGCGACCGTGCTGGCGGAATCCGTCGCCGAGGCCAACCACGCTTTGGAGCGTCTGGTTCGCACGGACTCGCTCACCGGGCTCGCCAATCGCAGCCATTTCCGCACCGTGGCCGCCGCGGCGTGCCGTTCCGGACGCGGGGTCGCATTCCTCCTGATCGACGTCGACAACTTCAAGACCATCAACGACGCGCGCGGCCACGATGCCGGCGACCGGGTCATTCAGGCCATCGCCGCGCTGCTGCAATCCGCCTGCCGCGGCGACGATCTGCCGGTCCGCCTGGGCGGCGACGAGTTCGTCGTCGTCATGCAGGGCGACGACGTGGCGAGCCGGTCCGTCGCACTCGCCGAATGGCTGATGGCCGCCCTCGCGCAGCCGCTCGCGATCGCGGGCCAGGTGCTGCCCGCGAGCTGCTCGATCGGCATCGCGGCGCATGCGGAAGGCCCGATCGATCTGGAAGAGCTCTCCGCCCGCGCCGACGTCGCGCTCTATCGCGCCAAGGACGACGGCCGCGCCTGCATGCGCGTGTTCGACGCCAAGATGCAGTCCGAGCTGACGCAGCAGCGCCGGCTCGATGCCGAGCTCCCCGCCGCGCTGGCCCGCCGCGAGCTCCACGTCGAATTCCAGCCCCAGGTCGCGATGGCCACGCAGGAGGTCATCGGCTTCGAGGCGCTGCTGCGCTGGAAGCACCCGAGCGCCGGACTGATCCCGCCGCCGGACATCGTGTCCGCGGCGATCCGATTGCGCCTGTCCGGCCAGCTCACGGAGTTCGTGGGCGAGCGCGTCTGCGCGTTCCTGCGCGCGCTCGACCGCAAGAAGGCGCACGGCATCCGGGTATCGATCAACGTCTCGCCGCGGGAATTCCCGCTTCACTCGCCGGCGCAGACCCTCAAGACCGTCTCCGAGCGCTACGGCGTCGATCCCCACCGGATCGAGATCGAGGTGACCGAAGAGGCGATGTTCGATCCCAAGCGCTGCGCCGACGAATTGAAGCTGATCGACCAATACGGCTTTGGTCTTGCGATCGACGATTTCGGCGTCGGCCATTCCTCGATCGCCAACCTGATGGCGGTCGAGATCGACACCATCAAGATCGACCGCTCCTTCATCCACGGCATCGCCGGCAACCGACGGGATCAGCAGCTCGTCGCCGCCATCACCGCGGTGGCGCTGCCGCTCGGCCACCGCATGATCGCCGAGGGCGTCGAGAGCGAGGCGGACGCCGAGTGCCTTCGCATGCTCGGCTGCTCCTACGGACAGGGCTGGCTGTATGGCAAGCCGATGAAGGAGGACGACGCCATCGCGTGGCTCGTCCAGCATCGCAGCGGTGCTGCTGCCGCGGTCGAGCGCTTGCCGCGCAGCGCGTAGGTGCTGCGCGGACGTCGCGCTCACGGATGGACCAGCACATCGGCAAGACCATGGGCAAGGCTCGGTCCGAAGGCGCCGGCCCAGGCGGCTGCGATGACGAGGACGAGGCCGGGGACGAGGCGCAGGGCGAAGGACGACCCGCCGCTGGTCCACGCCACCACGATCTTGCTGATCGTGTTCGCCGACAGCGCCGCGAGCACCGGAGCCACGGCATCGGCGGCGCCGATCTTGCCCGACGCGGCAAGCGCAGCCGCGGCCACCGCCGGCGCATGGGTATCGACGAGACCGGCGACGGCGGCGCTCGCCACCAGGCCGGCTTCGCCGAACGCCTCGCGCAACGCGGCCGAGAGCACCAGCACCGCAGAGATCGTCAGCGCCAGCAACAGCGCGCCCGGCAGGCTGAAGGCGTGTCCGGGCGGCAGGTCGGCGGAACCGCTCTGCCGCAACCCGACGATCGTGAAGATCGCGCCGTAGATCGTCGCCGCCGCGCCGGCGCAGAGCAGCGGGACCAGCAGCGCCTGCAGCGCGGGGAGGCTGGTGACGGCCAGCACCGCGGCGAGCTGGGCGATGGTCGCGACCGTCGACAATGCCGCGCCCGCGGCCGCGGCGCCGCCGAGCTCCGGCGCCTTGCGCGCCCGCGCGCCCATCGCGCCGATCGTGGCCGTGCTGGAGACGAAGCCCGAGGCGAAGCCGGACACGGCGAGCCCGCCGCGTGCGCCGAGCAGCCGCATCGAGACATGTCCGGCGGCACCGATCGCCATCATCAGGACGACGAGCGTCCAGATGCCGCGCAGGTTGAGCGCGCCGTACGGACCGATCGGCTGATCCGGGAGCAGAGGCAGCACGACCAGCGTGGCCGCGGCAAAGATCAGGCCGTCCTTGAGCTCGCTCTCGCTGAGCACCGAACGGACGAAGTCATGCAGCACCGGCCGGGCCGCCAACAGCACCGCCAGCACGACGGCGACGCCCGCCGCCAGAGCAGGTTGCTCGGTGGCGAGGCCGCCGAGCAGGACGGTCAGGATCAGCGCCGCCTCCGAGGTCAGTCCCGGATCGTCGCTGCGCGAACGCCAATAGGCGATCGCCGCGAGGACCATGATTCCAGCGGTGACGACGGCCAGCAGCAGCTTGCCGCCGATCAGCATGCTCACCGCGCCGGCCAGCGACGCGACGGCAAAGGTCCGCAAGCCCGCGGGCGAGCGCCCGGGCCCCTCGCCCTTGCGGCGCTCGCGCTCCAAGCCGATCAGCAACCCGATGCCGAGCGCGACGACGATCGCGATGATCGCGGGACTGAGGCTCATGAGATCCGGCATCGACATGGTCCTACGTCAAACCGCCAGGTCTGCGCCGGGGGACATCGGGCAACCCGGTACATCGCCGCACGGTTTCCCATCGGTCCGCTCAGGCCGCGACGAACGCGCTGACGATCATCAGCATACACGTGATGAGACCAAGTGCGGGGACCCATAGCGGCACCCGCACATGGGCGGCATCCGATCCGATGCGCCGGATACGGATACGGAGCAGGCACAGATTGACGATGGCGAAGATCGTCAGCGTCGCGAGCGAGGTGCCTTCCGCCAGCCGCTCCAGCGGGAAGGCCAGCGCGAGGATCGCGACCGCCAGCATGACGAGGCCGGTTGCGATCAGCGGCGTTCCGGTGCGCGGATCGACGCGGCCGGCGATGCGCGGCAGGTCGCCCTGCCCCGCCATGCCATAGACGACGCGCGCCGTCATCGTCATCTGAGCGAGAATGGTGTTGAGCGTGGACACGATCGCAATCGCGGTGAAGGTGGCGGGGCTGATGCCTGCGACGGCATTGAACACCAGGCTGAGCGGCGCCGGAGAGGCCGACAGCACGCCCGGCGCCACGGCGGTCACCGCGATCGCTGCAATCAGCACATACAAGACGGAGGTGATCAGCAGCGTGAGCGCCATCGCCCACGGAATGCTTCGCTGCGGGCTCTTGGCCTCCTCCACGACGTTGGCGAGGTCCTCGAAGCCGACGAAGGCGAAGAACGCAAGCAGGCCGGCGAAGGTGATGCCGGAAAGAACGCCGAGATCGAGCGGCGGCGGCGTCAGCAAGGCAGGGCCGAACGCGACGCCGGAGTGAACGGCCGAGACGACGATCCACACCAGTCCGCCGGTCTCGATCAAGGTCAGCAGTCCGGCGAGCATCACCGATTCGAGAATGCCCCAGGACGCCACGATGCCGAGCGCGACCACGATGGCCATCGCGATCAGCGGCGTCGGCAGATCGATCAGTTGCCGGATGTAGCCGGCGCCGCCGAGCGTCACCGCGGCCGCCGCGATGATGCCGGTGGCGAGCCGCAGCGTGCCGGCCGCCGTCGACAGCAGCCGCGACTTGAAGGCCGCGCGGACATAGGCGGCCTCGCCGGCGCTCACGGGATAGCGGGTCGCAAGCTCGGCATAGGAGGCCGCCGTAAACGCCATCACGAAGGCCGCCAGCGCAAAGGCCCAGGAGGAATGGACTCCTGCATGACCGGCGACCGCGCCGATCAGAACATAGATGCCGGCCCCGACGGTCACGCCCGTGCCGTAGAGGACCAGCAGCGGCAGTCCGAGCCGCCGCCGCAAGCCAGATGGAGGCACGATTGGATCTTGCGGCACCACGAATTCCATTCCTGATCACGACGAGCAACAGAGTTGTAGGGGCTTAGGGGAGCAAGCGCGAGTGCTCTTGATCCCGGTCAATCCGGAGCGCGCGCCCGCGGCCGGCTGCTGCGGCATTCGGCCGCCGGGCCTTCTTCGCGAGGCGCGTTCGCCTTCACGGCCATCGGCCAA
The DNA here is from genome assembly GCF_032484895.1 of Bradyrhizobium sp. SZCCHNRI3052. NCBI lineage: Bacteria > Pseudomonadati > Pseudomonadota > Alphaproteobacteria > Hyphomicrobiales > Nitrobacteraceae > Bradyrhizobium > Bradyrhizobium sp. SZCCHNRI3052. The sequence continues at coordinate 62,388 of NZ_JAUETW010000013.1, forward strand.
CTTGAGATGCGCCGCGTCGAGACATGACTTCGCGCTCTCGCGGCGCGATGGGCCCGAGCTGTGCTGATCGATCTCCTCTCGAAACGAGAGGGCGCAGGGAAGACCGAGCCTCGGCCGAGGCCCGTGGCCCCCGTGCGGAGAAAATGCACGGGGCAGGAACCACAGGTCCAGCCGGAGCGACCCGGCCTTCCCTGCGCGATGGTTTTCACGGCTGCTCCGCGCTCTCCCCGGGGACCGGCTTGTTTGCCCCCGTCGCTCGCAACCACGCACGAACGTGATCGCAAGCTTGGCGCCAGCTTCGGGGCGCCAGAACCACACGGCTTGACCGTCCGCCACGACATCAGTCGTCTTGCGCGCGAACGCGCCCGACCTCGCGACGGCCACCACTCCCCGCCCCCGCGTATCGTGACGACGCGTACGCCCCTCTCTGCATGAGGCGGGATGCGCGGGAGATAAGCATGATTTCCGGAAAAGCGAAACAGGAATATTTTTCGCAGGCGGACTGGACATCAGCGGCAGATTGCGCTCGCCACCTCGATCGATTTGCCCGACGGGCAGCCCGGTCCAACCTGCCTACGCCAATGCGATGGATTGCTCGTGCCCGTCCCGGCTTTCACTGCGGACGGCAGCCGCCTAGGATGCCATCGTCTCCACAATCCGGAACACGCGACGTGCCCGACTTCGAGCCGATCTACACCACGACCGGCGCCGAGAGCGTGGGCCGCTTCGTGGCAACACACTACGCGCTATCAGAGCCGCTCGCGTGCCGCCTGATGAACCGCGGCTTCAACGACGTCTATCTGATTACATCCGCCACGGGCGCACGCTACGTCTTCCGTCTGTCGCATCACCGCGCCCGCGGCCCGGCCGATGTCCGCACCGAGACCGACTTCCTCGCACATCTCGCGCGCTGCGGCGTGCCGGTGGCCGCGGCGGTTCCGGCGCGCGACGGCGCGCTGTTCGTACGCGGCGAGGCGGCGGAAGGCCGCCGCGAAGGCGTGCTGTTTCACGCCATCGAGGGACGGACCCCGGAGGTCGCATCGCAGAGCGACGCGCGCGCCAACGGCGTGACGCTTGCCCGAGTGCACGCGGCGGCGATGTCCTTTCGGCCCGAAGCGCCGCTCTATCTTCTGGACCTCGACCATCTGCTGCACCGGCCGCTCGCGCGCGTTCAACAGCTCTGCAGTCTGATCGATGCCGATGATGGCGGCTTTCTCCAGGACATCGCGGAGCGAACCGCCGCACGGATCGAGGCGATGGAGGGCCTGACATGGACGCATTGTCACGGCGACTGCCACGGCTTCAATGCGCGCATCGGCGCCGGCGGCGAGGCCGTGTTCTTCGACTTCGACGACGGCGGTCCCGGCTATCTGGCCTATGACCTGGCCGTGTTCCTGTGGGCCAAGCTGTCGTTCGGCCGGCGCTTTCATGCGGCGTGGCACGCCTTCGTCGACGGCTACCGCTCGGTCCGCCCGATCTCGGCCGCTGATTTCGAGGCCGCGCATGCCTTCGTGATCGTCAGGCACTTCTGGCTGATGGGCGAGCAGGCCAGCCGTTCGCGCGAATGGGGTAGCGAGAATGTCCGCTGGGTCACGCAGCAGCGGGAATTTCTCGAAGGCTGGGAGGCGCAGCACCTTGCGACGCGCTTGCTATGAGCTTGGGCGGATCGGAGGGATTGAACCGGAGAGCTCCGGCGGCCGACGCATGATCCAGGCGTTCAGGCTTGCGGGGGTTGGGTCCTTTCCGCGGTGACGATGACGAGATTAACGTTTCGCAATCCTTCCGCCGCGACCGAAGCAGACGCAGCACGCCCGCATCGGAGATTTTGAGCCATGACAGACACGATCGTTCAGTCACGTCGGCTGGGCATCATCGGTTGCGTGATCGGGCTTGTTGCTCTGGTCGCGGCGGTTCTGCCGCATTGGGTGCTGCCGGTGATCGATCCGCCGCCGCCGATCGACCAGGTCATCGTCGATGTCGGACATCGCGTGAAGGAGCGCCTGATGGCGCGCATCAAGGGCGTCGACTACCAGGCGCCGGCGCGCGAGACGTCCTGGACCGACCGCCTGCACCAGCAATTGCCGGTGGCCGCGGTCTCGCTCGGGTTGCTTGCGATCATTCTCGGCGTCGTGGGTCAGTTGCGTCGCGAGGAGCGGCACGTCGCGGCGATGGCGACGACCCTGGGCGGCTGCGCGATCGCCGTGCAGCTTTCCTTCCTGCTGATGGGCGCGCTGATCGTGGTGGCCATCATCTATTTCCTCGGCGATTTCCTCGCGCTGTTCTGATCGCGAGGATGCACGTGCCTGGATCTGCCGGCTGCGGGCAGATGCGCCGTCGTCCATCTTCGATGCCACCCATTCTTTGCGAGCGCAGCGAAGAATCCAGTGTGGTGCGCGGGGCCCTGGATTGCTTCGTCGCTGCGCTCCTCGCAATGACGGAGAGAAAGCGAGCTGCTCGAAGACGACGGGGCATCCGTGTCCTGTACGTCACAGCGGGACATCGGTTGAATGACGTACATTGCCAATATGATCGGGATGTGATTACTACGCGCTCCGGCGTCGAGCATTCGGCTCCGCCGCACAGGAGAGAGACGATGACTGCGATCATCCGTTGCTCCGCCAGGAGCCGCCGGGACTGATCCTCGCGTGAGGCGAGGCTTGGTCTGGCATGCGTGCGTCCGCGCGCGCTGATCGTCCCTGACCAGTTCTCCCTATCTTTCTCCAAGGTATTTACATGGGCAATTCCCATCGCGTGGACGGCCGTGCGCCGGTCCACGGCTTCTACTCGTCCAGCTCCTGGATCGAGGGCGCCGCTGCGCGCCAGCTCGAAACCGTGGCTGACATCTGTGGCGTGCGTGCTGTCGCCGGCATGCCGGATCTGCATCCCGGCAAGTTCGGTCCCGTCGGCTGCGCCATCCTCGCCGACCATATCCACCCGGCCTTCGTCGGCTCCGATGCGGGCTGCGGCATGGCGCTGTATCAGCTCGACCTCGCTTCGCGCCGGATCCGCGTCGACAAGGCGGCCGACCGGCTGCGCGACGTCGCCACACCCTATGACGGCGACATCGTGAGCGAGCTCGCAGCTCGTCAGCTTGCGCCGTCCGACTTCGATGCGTCGCTCGGCACGATCGGCGGAGGCAATCACTTCTGTGAGCTGCAGGCGGTCGAGGAGGTGTTCGATCCGTCCTGCGGCATCGATCGCGACCGCGCTCATCTGCTGGTGCATTCGGGCTCGCGCGGCCTCGGCCATGCGCTGCTCGAACGGCAGATCGCCGACGGCCTCAAGCCGCTCGCGCCGGACAGCGAGGCTGGCCACGCCTATCTCGCAGCACATGATCACGCGCTGCGCTGGGCGGCGCTGAACCGGCAGGTCATCGCGCAGCGGGCCGCGACGGCCTTGCGCTGCGAGGCCGATCCGGTCTGTGCGTGCTCGCACAATTGCATCGAGCATCGCGCAGACGGCGTGTTGCACCGAAAGGGGGCGGCGCCGTCCGACCAGGGGCTCGTCGTCGTGCCGGGCTCGCGCGGCGCGCTGTCCTATCTGGTCGCGCCGCTCGCGTCGGCGCCAAAGGAGGCGTTGTGGTCGATCGCGCATGGCGCCGGTCGCAAGTTCGACCGGAGCTCGATGATCGGCCGTGTCGGCGCCACGCGATCGGATCGCGAGCGTCTCGCGCGCAATCCGTTCGGCGGCCGCGTGATCTGCGAGGACCGCGCGCTGCTCGCCGAGGAGGCGCCGGAGGCCTACAAGCCGATCGCCGGCGTGATCGCCGATCTCGAAGCGTTTGGGCTGGCGCGGGTCGTCGCCAGCTTCCGCCCGCTGGTGACGGTGAAGAAGATCGCCGTCGAGCGGCCGCGCAGGGAGGACCGGCGATGAGACGGCTGCTCCTCACGGCGGGCCGCGGTCCGGCCGAATGCCGGATCGCGGTCGCGCATGCGCTGCGGCGGCTCGCCGACGAGGCCGAGGCGGCGGACTGCGAATGCGCGATCGCGCGAGAGCAGACCGACCGGCATGGGCCGGCCAGCGCGATCGTCGTGCTGGACGGGCCGACGGCGGCCGACCTCGCGCGGCGCTGGACGCAGGGCTCGCTGCTCTGGGTGTGCCGCAGTCCGCTGCGGCCGCATCACGGCCGCAAGAACTGGTTCGTCGGCATCGTCGATCTGCCCCTGTCGGAGCAGGTGGTGGCGTTGGCGGCCACCGACGTCCGGTTCGAGAGTTTTCGCGCCGGCGGTCCCGGCGGCCAGCACCAGAACAAGACCGAGAGCGCGGTGCGCGCGGTTCACGTGCCGACGGGGCTGGTCGCGATCGCGCGCGACGGCCGCTCCCAGCATCGCAACAAGGCGCTGGCGCTCGCGCGTCTCGCCGCATTGCTGGACGGCCGCGGGCGCCTGGCGGACGCCGTCGAGGCGCGCCTCATCCACGCGGCGCATGACCGCATCGAACGTGGCGCAGCCGGGCTGCGCTTCGAGGGACCGGCGTTCAGACCGGCGGGATGATCGCCGGCGGGGGCATCAGCGCCCCCGGCTGCACCTTCGACAGGCAGGATGCACAGTCATCTCTCCGCCAGACGACTGCCATGCGCGCCGCTCCGCACATTGGCGGATGACATCGCGCCGCCGAACGGCTAAGCGGACCGCCCCCCGGACGGAAACGAGACGAGCATGGCGGCAGCGGCCCATTGTGGCATCGACTTCGGCACTTCGAACACCACGGTCGGCCTCAGCAATTCCGCCTCCGCAGAGCTCATCCCCCTGGAGGGCGAGCAGCGGACCTTGCCGAGTGCGATGTTCTTCGATTTCGAGGATCACGGCACCCAGTTCGGGCGCAGCGCGATCGAGCGCTATCTGACCGGCCACGACGGCCGCTTCATGCGCGCGCTGAAGAGCATCCTCGGCACCGCGCTGATCCACGAGAAGACCTATATTCGGCAGAAGGCGGTGCCGTTTGCAGGTATCCTCGGCTTCTTCTTCGCGCATCTGAAGACGCGGATCGAGACGCGGCTCGGCAGGGAGATCAATCAAGTCGTGCTCGGCCGTCCCGTCCGCTTCGTCGACAAGGATGATGCGGCCGACGCGGAGGCGCAGAGCGCGCTGGAGGGCATCGCGCGGGACCAGGGTTTCAAGCACATCGCGTTCCAATACGAGCCGATCGCCGCCGCGCTCGACTACGAGCAGCAGGTCGCCCGCGAGGAGCTGGTGCTGATCGTCGACATCGGCGGCGGCACCTCGGACTTCTCGATCGTGCGCGTCTCGCCCGAGCGGCGCGGCAAGGCGCAGCGCGAGGACGACATCCTCGCCAATGGCGGCATCCACATCGGCGGCACCGATTTCGACCGGCTGCTCAGCCTGAAAAGCGTCATGCCGCATCTCGGCTACGGCAGCCTGACCGCCGACGGCAAGCGCAACCTGCCGACGCTGTACTATCACGAGCTCGCCACCTGGCACCGCATCAACCAGCTCTACAAGAAGGGCGTGATCGGCGAGCTGCGCCAGATCCGCTACGAGGCCGAGCGGCGCGATCTGGTCGACCGCTTCATCAAGGTGGTGGAGGAGCATCGCGGCCATACGCTCGCGATCGGCGTCGAGCAGGCCAAGATCGCGCTGACCGCGGCGAAGTCGCTGACCTCGGTGCTGTCGGAGAAGGACGACTGGGCGCGCATCAAGTTCACGCGCAAGGATTTCGACCGCGCCATCGGCGATTCCGTCGAACGCGTCGTCGGCACGGTGACGAAGCTGCTCGACGATGCCGGCGTCGGGGCCGCTTCCATCAACACCATCTTCCTCACCGGCGGCTCGAGCATGGTGCCGGCGCTGCGTCAGGCAATCCTGGCGCTGTTTCCGGCGGCGCGTATCGCCGAGACCGACCTGCTCGGCAGCGTCGGCATCGGGCTCGCGCTCGACGCGCGGCGCAAGTTCGGCTGAGCCTGCTCAGCGCGGTTCCGACACCGAGGGCTGCGGATCCTCCACCCGGGGCGTCCGCGGCCGTGGCGCGGCGCGCGGCGGGGCCGGTACTGATCCGGGAACGCGGGCTTGGCTGCGCTTCGCCCGAGCCGGCGGCGAGCCGGTCGCCGCCGTTCCTGCACCCGCCTGCTGTCCGTCGCGGATGATGCGCCAGGGTTCGGGATCGATCGGACGCGATTGCGGAGCAACGACCGCGGGCCGGCTGGCGCGGCGCCGCCGCGGCGGCTCGCTTGGCGCCGGCCGCGCGACCGGACGGACTACGTCGGATGTCGTCTCGGCGGCCGGCGACGCATCGGCGGGCAATTCGATCGGGACTGCCGCCACGGCCGGCTCGGCCGCAACAGGCTCGGCTGGAACGGCGGGCTCAGGTTGAGGCGGCCTCTCCGCCTGCACGATCGATCCCGTGGTCTCCTCGACCGGCCCCGACTGGAACAAGTCATTCGGCAGCAGCACGCCCGCAATCGCGAGTGCGGCGGCGAGGCTTCTGCCGAGCGAGATCCGCGCAGGACGCTCGGGCGGCAGCGCGGCGCGGCTGATGATCCGGCGGCCAGCATCGACGCCGACCACCGCGACGAAGGCTGCGAAGCCGAGGCTGCCGCCGACGCTTGGCAGAACCGCCGCCGCCTGGACCAGCAACGCGGTCAGCGCCACCGCGGCGACCAGCGGCTGGACCACACCCCGCAAACGCTGCGGCGACGACATGCCGACGAAACAACCGGCAAAATACGCGTCGGACAGGCGGGCATCGTCCGGCGCGAGCTGCTGCAGGATGACGAGACCGGCACAGGCCAGTGCTGCCGAGACGAAGATGCGCGCCGGCCGCCCTGCGGCCGCAACCCGCGGCAGCCTCAGCGCCGCCATCGTTGCGACCATTCCGACGCCGCACAGCGCCAGCATGAGCACCGAATGATTGAGACCCCTGTCGAAGCCCTGAAGGCTGGCGACGCGCACCGGTGCGCCGTCGGCGCCGAGCAGCGGCGCGAGGCTGAGGAACAGAAACGAGCCGATCGCCGCGAGCGCGCCGAAGCGGCCGCCATAGCCGCGCAACAGCACGACGCGCAGCCGCATTTCGATCGCGCAGACGCTGCAGAACACGAGGCCGCAAAACAGCGACAGCAGCAGGAAGGATCTGTCGACCGGAAGCCCCGACCGCGCCACGCTCTCGCTCAACGCAACGATCGGCGTCATCCCGCTGAAGCTGCCGCCATAGACCGAGGAGGAGAAGGTCGTCGGCAGCAGATCTCTGGTTCTTGCCGTGATCAGGCCAGCGCAGAGCAGCAGGGTGGCGGTGACCGACGCGAGCGCCGGGGACAGGCCCGACGTGCACAGGTGCAGCGTCGCCAGACAACCGAGAAAAGCGCCGGCGAACGAGGCCAGCGGCACGACATTCAGCGACCGGCGCGGCCAGCGGTGAGAGCCGGGCTCGGACGGCCGGTCGAGCGCGTCATCGCGGTCCGCTGTCACGGCCCCGCCAATGTCGATGGGTCCGGCCGCCACTCCGGCGCGGGCTGCACCTCATGGCGGGCCACGATGCGCGGTCGCGCCGTCGCGTGCGGCACCACCCGTGCCTGTTGGCGCCTCAGCCGCGCAGCCAGCACGCCCGCTGGCCGACCATCGCGACCGATCCGCCGGGACGGCTCTGCGGACGCGGGCGACGCGGACTGCTGGACCGGCTCACTCGAGGGCCGCGGGGCGAGCGGATTGGCGCCCTCCGGATTCAGGATCTGAAGCGGCAGATCGGGCGCTGTGTCAGCGGCGAAGGCCGGCTCGCCGGGCGCCGTGCCGTCGCGCCGATCCTCGTCGTGTGAGGTCATCGTGGTCCGCGCCGGCGCAGCGGCTTTGTCCGCGTTCACCAACGGACCGTTGGGCTCCGCCACCGGCGGCTGAAACATCAGCTCGCTGGTGAGCAGCACCGCGAAGATAGCGAGTGTGGCGACGAGTCCCCGCGTCCAGGCGAGGACGGTCTGCCACGGCGATTCCCCTGCCTCGACGAACAGACGAACCGCAGCATCCACGAAAATGACCGAGACGAAGGCGATGTATCCGAGGCTGCCGCCGACGCTCGGCAGGATGGGACCGGTGAGGATCAGCAGGCACGTCAGCAGCACCACCGCGGCCATCGCCTGCGGCAGGCTGCGGAGCCGCCGCAACGACGACATACCGACGAAGCAACCGGCGGAATAGGCGTCGAGATCAGGGGCCTTGCTGGGCAGAAGCTGCAGCACCACGAGGCCGGCAAAGGCCACCGTCGCCGCAACGAAGATGCGTACCGCGCGGCGCGACCCAGCCACGGGCGCCCAGCGCAAGGCGGCCATCGTCGCCAGCATGCCGACCGTGCACAACGCGAAGGTGAGCGCGGTGCCGCCGAGCCCCTGCTCCAGCGCGCCGCGGCGCGCGATCGGAAACAGCTCGCCCTCGGCGCCGAGCAGCGGCGCGAGACCGACGAACAGGAACGAAGCGACCGCCGCCAGCGCGCCCAGTCGTCCGCCATAGCCGCGCGCGAGCCCCCCGCGCAGCCACATGTCGAGCGCACAGCCCAGACAGAACACCAGTCCACAGAACAGCGAGAGCAGAACGAAGGCGGCGTCGAGCGGCAGACCGGCGCGAATGACGCTTGCGTTCAACAGCGCCACGGGAGTCATGCCGACGAAGCTGCCGCCATAGGCCGATGAGAAGAACGTGCTCGGCACCAGATCCGCGGTCCGTGTCAGGATCAGCGAGGCGCACAGCAGCAAAGCCGCCGCGGCCGAGGCAATCAGCGGCGACAGCCCGGTTGCACTCAGATGCAGGGTCATCAGACAGCCGAGGAACGCGGCGATGAACGACGCCAGCGGCGGGCAGCCGAGCTGGAACAGCTCCGAGCCGTAGAACGGCGCGGCCCGGCCGAGCTGCCGATCGCGCCATGTGCGCGGATCGAAGCTCTGCTCTGCCTGCAGACGACGTAACTGACGATCCGCCGCTTTGCGGTTCATATCCACGACACCCCGAATCGCGCCAGCCCAAGATCTGCGTGATGATCTCGCGGCAAGCGAATGGTTGACGTTCGGGCGCAACCCTGAGCCCGAGCCGGCGCAGTTTCCTGCGACGGTTGTACGCGCGCTGCATTCGTGCAGGCCGCGTGTGCTCGATTCATGCACTGCAATGCAACGTTGTGGAAGTATCGGGCTCCAGTCCGGGCGTGAAAGTTCCTGGCAACCTTAATGGCGGAGCGCGATGCGAAGTATCAATGACATGCGAGTTAGACGGCGTAGCAACCCCGGCTTGCAAACGAGCTTGGTAAACGACAGCATGGCGTCATGCTCACGCCCACGTTGCATACCGCCCGTCTGATCCTGCGGCCGCTGGCCCTCGCCGATGCGCCGGCGATCCAGCGTCAGTTCGACAACTGGAACGTCATCCGCAACCTCGCGGCCGTCGTGCCGTGGCCCTATCCTCCCGACGGCGCCGAGACCTTCGTCAGGCTGCAGCTCGACAGGATCGCGGCCGGCGAGGAGCTGTATCAATGGGTGCTGGCGCTGCGCGACGGTGACGGCGAGGCCATCGGCAATATTCACTTCCGGCCGCGCATGGAGTCGATGAAGGGCCATCGCGGCTTCTGGCTCGCTGAGCCCTATTGGAATCGAGGGCTGATGAGCGAGGCGATCGCCGCCGTGAACGACTTCGCCTTCGGTCCGCTCGGGCTCGATCAGTTCACCGTCTGCAACGTCGCGAGCAACATCGCATCACGGCGGGTCAAGCAGAAGACGGGCGCCGAGTTCGTCGGCTTCATCGAGGTCGCGCACCACAATGGCGAGACCCGCTCCGAGCAATGGATCGTGCGGCGGGAGACGTGGCTGCAACGCCGAGAAAAGCAACGCGCTCCCGCCTGAGATCGTCGGCGCTACGCGCTCGCCGTCACGTCGAGCACCGCCTGCGCAAACGCCTGCGGCGCCTCCTGCGGCAGGTTGTGGCCGATGCCGCCAGTGATCAGCCGGTGCTCGTAGCGGCCGGTGAACTTCCTGGCGTAGGCCTCGGGCGCCGGATGCGGCGCGCCGTTGGCATCGCCCTCCATCGTGATGGTGGGCACGGTGATGTCGGGAAAGGTCGCGAGCCTCGCCTCCAGCGCATCGTATTTCGCCTCGCCCTGCGCGAGGCCGAGCCGCCAGCGATAGTTGTGCACGACGATGTCGACGTGATCGGGATTGTCGAAGGCGGCGGCGCTGCGCGCGAACGTGGCGTCGTCGAACGCCCATTTCGGCGAGGCCGTCTGCCAGATCAGCCTGGCGAAGTCGCGCCGGTTCTTGTCGTAGCCCTCGCGACCGCGCTCGGTCGCGAAGTAGAACTGGTACCACCATTGCAGCTCGGCGGCCGGCGGCAGCGGCATGCGGCCGGCCTGCTGGCTGCCGATCAGATAGCCGCTGACCGAGACCATCGCCTTGCACCGCTCCGGCCACAGCGCCGCGATGATGTTGGCGGTGCGCGCGCCCCAGTCATAGCCGGCGAGGGTCGCGGTCCTGATCGCGAGCGCGTCCATCAGCGCGACGATGTCGGCGGCGACGGCGACCGGCTGGCCGCTGCGCAACGCGGTCGGCGACAGCAGCCGCGTCGTGCCGTAGCCGCGCAGATGCGGAATGATGACGCGATGGCCGGACGCGGCCAGCGCCGGCGCGACGTCGGCGAAGCTGTGGATGTCGTACGGCCAGCCGTGCAGCAGGATGACGACGGGGCCGTCGGCCGGACCTGTCTCGGCATAGCCGATGCTGATCTCGCCGGCCTTGACCTGCTTGATCGGTCCGAGCGACGTCCCCGCCCCCGGCCGGATCGCCGGCAGCTTCGACGCCGACTTGAAGCTCTGCGCCTGCCCGGCGCTGGAGCCGAGTTGAAGGGCCGCAACGGCGGTTCCGGCAAGGGTGAGGAAACGGCGGCGGCTGGCGTGAAGGATGGTCGGCATGGCGGAGGCTCCTGGTTCCGAGGTGCGGTCGTTGTGCGCCTTGCGCCCGCGCGGCGCTTGGAGGAGGCATTGATTTTTCCTTGAGGCCGGCTTGATTTTGCGGATCGCGTGACGCGAAGGTGAAACCGGCGGCCAGGACGGTGCCTGTGGTATATTGCTTCGACGATTTCGTGCTCGATCCCGGCCGCCGCGAGCTGCGCCGCGGCGACGACCTGGTCGCGATGGAGCCGCAGGTGTTCGACCTGCTCGCGTTCCTGATCAGGACGCGCGACCGCGTCGTCAGCCGCGACGACATCCTCGCCGAGGTGTGGGGCGGCCGCATCGTCTCCGAGGCGACGCTGGCGAGCCGCATCAGCGCGGCGCGGAGCGCGATCGGCGACAGCGGCGAGGCGCAGCGCCTGATCCGCACCATTCCGCGCAAGGGCGTCCGCTTCGTCGGGGCGGTCCGTGAGCAGGCCGACGCGGTGCAGACGCCGGCCGTATCAGCCGCACCCGCCTTCGACGGCCCCGCCATCGCCGTGCTGCCCTTCACCAACATGAGCGGCGATCCCGAGCAGGACTATTTCGCCGATGGGATGGCCGAGGACATCATCACCGCGCTATCCCGTTGCAGCGGCCTCGCTGTGATCGCCCGCAACTCCTCCTTCATCTACAAGGGCAAGGCCGTCGATATCCGTACGGTCGGACGCGAGCTCGGCGTCGGCTACGTTCTCGAAGGCAGCGTGCGCCGCGCTGGGTCCCGCCTGCGCATCAACGGGCAGCTGATCGATGCGGCGTCCGGCGCGCATCTGTGGGCGGAGCGCTTCGACGGCCAGCTGGACGATGTGTTCGCGCTGCAGGACCGCATCACCGGGAGCATCGTGGCGGCGATCGAGCCGACGCTCGAGCTGGCGGAAGGCGAGCGGCGCCGCGCCACGCCGCCGCTGCATCCGGACGCCTACGATCTGCTGCTGCGCGCCGCCAGCCTGCGCGACGCCTTCACGTCCGACAGCCTCGCGGCGGCGACCGCGTGTCTGGACCAGGCGCTGGCGATCGATCCCGCCTGCGCGCCCGCGATGGCGGCTTGGGCCTATTGCCAGGCGCTGCGCCACTTCCAGGGCTGGAGCGCGCCGGACGAGACCTATCGCACGGCCGCCGTGGCGCGGGCGTGGCAGGCGTGCGAGCATGCGCCCGGTGACGCGCAGGTGCTGTGGATGGCGGCCTTCGCGATCTGGAACATGGCCGAGGACATCGCCCCAGCACGGGAGCTATTCCGCCGCTCGCTTGCCATCAACCCGAACTCGGCGATCGCGCTGACCTTGAGCGGCTGGATCGAGATCATGGCCGGACACACGGCTGCGGGACGCGCGATGATCGAACGGGCGCGGCGGCTGAACCCGCGCGATCCGCGGGGCTGGTTCGCAGCCGGAGCGCTGGCGATCTGTGCGGTGGCCGACGACGATCTCGCTGGCGCCGTTCAATGGGCGGAGATCGCGCTGGCGCAGAACCGGCGTTTCGCCGTCGCGCTCCGCGTCCTGATCGTGGCCCTGGTCAGGACCGGAGAGATGTCGCGCGCCGGCGAGGTCGCGCGCCAGCTTCTGAGCCTCGAGCCGCATCTCACCGTGTCCGAGTTCCTCGAACGGATCCCGTTTCCGGCCGGGACGCTCGCCACAACCTACGCGGAGGCACTGCGCGCAGCCGGTGTGCCGCCATGATCCCGTTCGCGTGCAGTGGACCGTGTTGCAACTGAGATTTTCGACATAAACGGCAAAGTTGCGAAACTTGGCTAGACCTCGTTCATACTACCTTAGGTTCCATTCCGTAGTTTCGCGGGCATCGTTCGGCGGTCATGTCGCCGGGCGGCGGAGGGAATTGATGAAGAAATTGCTTCTCAAATTTTACGAGGATGAATCGGGCGCAACCGCGATCGAGTACGGCCTGATTGCGGCCGGCATCGCGCTTGCGATCATCACCATACTCAACAAGCTCGGACTCACCCTGGAAGGCATCTTCACGACCCTGACCACGAAGCTGAACGGCGGCTGATCGATCGATTGTCTGCGATGGCGTTCTCAGGACCGGAGCAATCCGGTCGCCATGGTCGGACTGGCCGGGCCTCGCGCCCGGCCTTTGTCTCTTGATGAGCTCCATTCTTCGATGGAGCGGCGCCGCAACCGACCTATCAATGGGTCGTGCTGCGTCCAGCCTCCTCGCACGCGTTCATGCAGCGCCGGCAGGACTCGGCGCAGATCCGGCAATGGGCATGCATCTCGGCGTGCTTATCGCACTCCTCGGCACATAGCCGGCACGCTGCCGCGCAGGCCTCGAGCATGCGGCTGATCATCTCCTGGTCGGAGCCCGTGCGCCGCGTGGCAAGACGGCCGGTGACGTTGCAGACGTCGGCGCAATCGAGATTGAGCCGGATGCACTGCGTCAGCCTGGCGACGCTATTCTCTCCGAGACACGCATCGGCGCAGGAGGTGCAGATCTGAGCGCAGGAGTAGCACTCCTCGATGCAGCGGACGAGTGCGTCGTCAACTCGACCGCGGACGTGCGGGTGGGTTTCGATCATCTGTTGAGCGTGCATGGGAGCTCCTGTCCGTTGGCCCCCGCGAGCGACAATGAAGATCGGCTGCAAAGGTTCTTATCGCCGCGCCGTTCGGCGCCTGACCTGTTCCCGTGGCGCGACCCCGATCGTCTTACGATCCGCGTGACGGAATTATCAGTCCGCCTGGCGTCACGGCTTCCAGCCTTTCAGTCCTGCCTCAGGCTCATCAGCGCCATTTCGCAGAACTGCCATCCGAAACCTGGCGGCGCGCGCGTATGGACGACCCGGTTCGGTTGAGGCACAACACCTCTCATCACTGACGTCGGCGGCCAAAGCCGCGGACCAAGAATGGGCGCCCGTGCGAGGCAGCCGACGATACGGAGGAATGGATGCTGATTCCGATGGCCGACGTGCCGCGCTGGTATGCGGAGCGCAAACCCGGGGACAGCGTCGCGCTCCGGCACGGCACCGATGTCCTGACCTGGGAGCAGCTCGAGCGCCGCGCCAATGCGCGTGCGCGCGCCTTCGCGGCCAAGGGCGTCAAGCCCGGCGACTTCGTCGCGATCGGCCTGCCCAACGGCAATGCGCTGTTCGAGACCAGCTTCGCGGTGTGGAAATGCGGCGCGACGCCGACGTCGCTGTCGTGGCGGCTGCCGCGCGGCGAGGCCGCCGCGGTGCTCGAGATCCTCAAGCCGTCACTGGTGGTCGGCGGCGAGGCCGACTGGAATGCGCCGAACGCGCTGCCGGCCGATTTCACGCCCGAGGGCTTTTCCGACGCGCCGCTCGCCGCGCCGGTGTCGCGCTATTGGAAAGCAATGACCTCGGGCGGCTCGACCGGACGGCCGAAGGTGATCCTCGATCACCAGCCTGCGGTAACCGACACCGCCGCCGAGCCGCCGCTCGGCATTCCGAAGGGCGCATCGCTGCTCAATCCCGGCCCACTCTATCACAACGCGCCCTTCATCGTGTCGCATTACGCGCTGTTCGCCGGCGGCAGCCTGACCGGGATGGTGAAGTTCGACGCCGAAGAGACGCTGCGGCTGATCCAGACGCAGCACATTCAGTGGGTCAACTTCGTGCCGACGATGATGCACCGGATCTGGGCGCTGCCGGAGGCGGTCCGCAACAGCTACGATCTGTCGAGCCTGAAGATGGTGTTCCACATGGCCGCGCCGATGCCGCCATGGCTCAAGGAAAGATGGATCGAGTGGCTCGGGCCCGAGCGCGTCTACGAGCTCTATGGCGGCACCGAGCGCCAGGGCCGCACCATCATCTCCGGCACCGAATGGCTGCAGCACAAGGGCTCGGTCGGCAAGATCGACGAGTCCTGCAAACTGCGCATCCTCGATCCCCAAGGCAATGACGTCGCGCCGGGCGAAAGTGGCGAGATCTACTTCCTGCCTGCGGATGGTCCCGGCAGCACCTATCACTATCTCGGCGCCGAGCCGAAGCGCCGCGCCGACGGCTGGGAGTCGCTCGGTGACATCGGCCGGCTCGATGCCGACGGCTATCTCTATCTCGGCGATCGCCTCGCCGACATGATCCTGCGCGGCGGCGCCAACATCTATCCGGCCGAGGTCGAGGCGGCGCTGATGGCGCATCCCGACATCCGCTCCTGCGTCGTGGTCGGCCTGCCCGATCCAGAGCTTGGCCAGCGCGTGCATGCGATCGTGGAGATCGACCGCTCCAGGAATGCGCAGGGAATCGTCGACGGCATGAGCGCGTTCCTTGCCGACCGGCTCAGCCGCTACAAGCACCCCGAAAGCTACGAGCTGGTCGACGTCATGCTGCGCGACGATTCCGGCAAGGTGCGCCGCACCTTGCTGCGCGACGAGCGCGCGGAGTGGGTGAAGGATGGCCGCGACTTCCGTCTCGTGCCCACGCGGGCGCGCCCGGCGGCAGACTGACGGCACGGAAATTTTTCGAACGTTTACGATGCTGGCGTAGACTCCGTGAAGGGAAGGAGAGTCCGCGCCATGATGTCGAGACGACGGTTTCTGCGCGCCGCGGGTACGGCCGCGGCGCTGCCCTTGGCGCGGATGCCGCGGGCGCGGGCCGAGCTGCGCACCATCCTCAACGACGCCAGCCGGCTCAACCCGACGCCGGTCGCCAGGCATGTGGTGATCAGCAAGCCCACGACCGACGACCTGATCGCGCGGCTGCGCGCCGAGCTCAAGGAGGCGGCCGCGGCGAAACGCCCGGTGACCGCGGCCGTGGCCCGGCATTCGATGGGCGGCCAGAGCCTGCCGCGCGACGGCACGGCGATCACGCTCGACGGCGGCGCGATCGAGCTCGACACGGCGGCGAAGACCTATCGCACCGCGGCCGGCAACCGCTGGTGGGACGTGATCGCCGCGCTCGATCCCAAAGGCTTCTCGCCGGCCGTGATGCAGTCCAACAGCGATTTCGGCGTCGGCAGCACGTTCTGCGTCAATGCCCATGGCTGGCCGGTGCCGTATGGCCCGTTCGGCTCCACGGTGAAATCGATCCGCATGCTGCTCGCCGACGGCACCTTGGTGCAGTGCTCGCGCAACGAGAATGCCGAGCTGTTCGGGCTCGCGATGGGTGGCTACGGCCTGTTCGGCATCGTCGTCGATCTCGAGGTCGAGATGGTGCCGAACCTGCTGCTCGAGCCGCGCTTCGAGCGCATGGCGCCGGAGAAATTCGCCGAGCAGTTCACACGCAACATCGACGGCGACGCCAATGTGAAGATGGCCTATGGCCGGATGTCGGTGTCCCGCAAGGCGTTCTTCGACGACGCCCTGCTCGTCACCTTCCGCCCCGCCCCCGATGCTCCGGCGACCCTGCCCGCGGCAGTCAGCTCCGGCAAGCTCACCGGCGTCGCCAACACGATCTATCGCGCCCAGACCGGATGGGAGGTCGCCAAGGGCCTGCGGTGGTTCATGGAGACCCGGCTCGGCCCCGCCATCTCCGACAGTCGCTACACCCGCAACTCGCTGATGGCCGAGCCGGTCGCCAATCTGGCGCAGAAGGACATGCACCGCACCGACATCCTGCACGAATATTTCGTCGCGCCGGAGCGGTTCGGCGAGTTCCTCAGCGCCTGCCGCGACATCATTCCCAAGGCGCGCGCCGAATTCCTCAACGTCACCCTGCGCTACGTCGCCGAGGACAAGACACCCGCGCTCACGATCGCACCGGTGCGCCGGATCGCGGCCGTCATGTCGTTCTCGCAGGCGACCTCGCCCGAAGGCGAGATCGACATGCTGCGGACGACGGAAGCGCTGATCGACCGCATCACGGCGATTGGCGGCGCGTTCTATCTGCCCTATCGTCTGCACGCGCGCCGCGACCAGGTCGAGAAGGCCTATCCGGCGGCCGCGCGTTTCGTCGCCGCCAAGCGGCAGTATGATCCGAACCTCCTGTTCCGCAACGCGATGTGGGACGCCTATTTCGCATGAATACATCAGCAGCAGATGGCTTCGCATTGGACCGCTATCGCATCGCCGCGCTGGCGCTCGCCATGGCGCTCCTGTTCGCCGCCGCGACCGACTACATCCCGACCTTTATCGATGCGCAGGGCCGCGTGTTCGGCCTGTTCCAGCTCGACATCTACAAGGATGCGCTGCATGTCGCCTCCGGCCTGTGGGCGCTGGCGGCGATGCTGACCCGCCGCAGCGCGGTGTTCTTCCTGCGCGTGTTCGGCTCGCTGTATTTCCTCGACGGCGTGATGGGCGTGTTCACCGGCTCGGGCTATCTCGACCTCTCGATCGTCATCGACGGCATCCGCGACACCTCGTGGCTGGTGAAGGTCCTCTCCAGCCTGCCGCATCTCGCACTCGGCGCGATCGGCATCGCGGTCGGCTGGTCGCCGTGGCGTAGACAGGCTGCCCTCGCATGAGCCTGCGTCGTAAAGCGCTGTATCTTCTCGGCGTCGTTTTGGCAGCCGCGGCGATCGGCGTTGCCGCCACCGTGATCAGCGTCGAGACGGTCTGCGTGGCCGACGTCCCGACCCCGATGGTGACCTCCTACTTCGGCATCACCGATCCCGCATATGCGCGATCACAGGGTGACAGCTTCCTGACCTTTCCTGAATGGTACATCGTCCACGCCTATGCCGACCTCGCTGCGGTGACCGGGCAGGCCTCGGAGTCCGACTTCCACTATCTATCGAGCGTCTCCGGCTTCTGGCGCAGCCTGTGCCGGGCCACGCGCCAGGCCGCAGGCTCCGGTCCCGCTACCTCGGAGCAGAAGCTGACGAACTACATCATCGGCTTCAGCTTCACCGCCGAGATGGCGCTCCAGGGCGCTTACGAGAAGAGCATCGGGGCGATCAGCTGGGAGACCACGGACGGCGTCAAGACCGCGGAGGACGCCTTCAACCTTGCCCTGCTGAAGGACTACGCTGCGTTCCTGTATCAGACACCCTGGTATCGGTATCCCTTCGTCGCCAAGCTCGATCAGTTCTGGCGCGAGACGCCCTTCGTGCCATCGTTCCGCGCCGTGGAGCGGCGCGTCTCGCTCAGCCTGCAATATGCCGGGCGCGCCGCCTATGCGGCCGTCATCGGCTATGTGGCGGGCTACGATCCGGCCGTGCTGACCATCCAGAGCGTCGTCACCGGCCTGCCTGCCGCCGAGCTTGCAGCCATTCCGGGCGTGAAGGTGATCCGCGAGGTCACGGACTCCAAAGGCATGAAGGGCGTGCTGGTGGAGACCGAGCGCTACGCCAAGTTCGATTCCTTCGCCAAGGAGCTCGGCCGTCATGACGGCGCCGCGTTCGGCGAAATCGCAGGCAATCATCGTATCCTGGTCACGATCGTGGTCCCTCCGGGCGACGGACGGCTGGCAGCTTTCGATGGGCTGCCTATATTCAGTGTCCCGATCCAGTCGCGCCCCGGTGCCCGTCGCATCGGCGTCGACGTACCGGTCCGGTCTTTGGTTCAGGACATCGGCCGTTTCGAAGCCGCGGGATATACGTTCGAGCATGCCTACGACTATTGACCGGCATCCCCCGTCCCGCGCCCTTCCCTTGAAGGGCGTGCTGGCCGTTGCCCTCGTCTGGTTTGCGGGCATGGCTGCCATGGCCCTGGTGATCAAGCCGGATGCGGTGGTCGTGTTCGGCCCGTCCGACCGTATGATCTCGGCGATCGTCGCCTCCGATGGAGCCTTGCTCGATGCCGGACGTTTCCACATCGCGGCCAAAACCGGAGCCACGACTGTCGGCAGCCTGTATGCTGCCGGAGCGTGGCTGGTCTGGCCCGTGATCGGCAGGGGCTGCGGCCGCGGGTAGTTGGGAAGCCAGTTCCTCCCGACGCCGATGCGGAGCCGGCGGAACTGGCGCAGCCGGCCAAAGATGTTAAGCTCGCGTTCACGCTGTGGCCGTCACGCGACACGAAGCAGAAGCTTGGTCGATGCACCCGGGGGTATCGACAGAGCAGGAGAACGAAATGCCTTCTTTGACCGAATGGAAAGTGCCGTCCGCCTTCCAGCCTCGCGCCGAAGACTATCAATATGATCTCGATCAAGCCCTGTCCTCGATCGTGGGCCTGCATGCCATCATTCCGTCCGACGCCTTCAGCGCGGAAACGCTGGGGACCGAACGTGCCGGCAATGCCGTCGTCATCGACGACGGGCTGGTGCTGACCATCGGCTACCTGATCACCGAGGCCGAATCCGTCTGGCTGCACCCCAATGACGGACGCGTGGTCGAGGGCCATGTGCTCGGGTTCGACTTCACGACCGGCTTCGGCCTGGTGCAGGCGCTCGGATCGCTCGACCTGCCGGCGCTGCCGCTCGGCTCGTCGGCGGCAACCAAGGTCGGCGATCATGTCGTGCTCGGCGGCGCCGGCGGACGCACGCGATCGGTCGCGAGCCAGATCATCGCCAAGCAGGAATTCGCCGGCTATTGGGAATATCTGCTGGACGAGGCGATCTTCACCCACCCCGCCCATCCGAATTGGGGCGGCACCGGCCTGCTCTCGGCCAAGGGCGAACTGATCGGCATCGGGTCGCTGCAGTTGGAGCGCGAGCGCGACAGCAAGGACGAGCACGTCAACATGATCGTGCCGATCGACCTGTTGAAGCCGATCATCGATGATCTCAGGCGCTTCGGCCGTGTCAACAAGCCGGCACGCCCCTGGCTCGGCATGTACGCGACGGAGGTCGACGATCGCGTCGTCGTGATCGGCGTCTCCGACAACGGCCCGGCGGCCCGCGCCGAGCTCAAGGCGGGCGACGTGATCCTCGGCATCAACGGCGACAAGGTGACGAGCCAGAGCGAGTTCTATCGCAAGCTCTGGGCGCTCGGCGCAGCCGGCGTCGACGTGCCGCTGACGGTGCACCATGAGGGCGTCACCTTCGACGTCACCATCGCCTCGACCGACCGCGCCAAGCTGCTCAAGGCGCCGCGGCTGCACTGAGGCGGCCGCGGGCCTGCGTTCACGCGTTGACGTGCCAGGCCGCAGCGATCTGGTCGTGCAGTTGCGCATCCGTCGGCAACTGTGATGCCACCGTGGGATCGAAACCCGGATGCGCCTGGGCGTAGGTCGCCATGGCCTGCACGAGTTGCGAAACCTGGGTATCGATCTCGAGACCGCCGGCCTTGATCTCCTGCAGCTGATAGGAGCCGCCAAGGAACCAGTCGGCGACGGTGACCTGCTGATGGGTGCCGAGAATGTCGATCTCCAGATCGTTGCCCGATTTGACGAACCAGAAATTGTCGGCCGTGTAGGTCGTTCCGAAATCGAGCGTGCCGGTCGGCTTCGACAGCGACGCTACGCCGTTGATGATGACGTCGTTGCCGTCGCCTTGCGCATAGACGTAGGTGGCGCCGACGCCGCCGACCAGGATGTTGTCGCCGGCCCCGCCCTTGAGTACGTCGCTGCCGCCGCCGCCGATCAGCAGGTCGTCATTGGCGGTGCCGAACAGCGTGTCGTTGCCGCCGCCCGCGATCAGCAGCGCACCGTCGGACGCAGCAATGATCGCGCCCGGCACCGGATCGACCGCGACCGTGGTCGCCGCGTCGCTCAAGGCTGCGCTGAGCCAGTCGAGATTGTCGGTCTTGCCGCCCCAGAGCACGCCGATCGCCAGGTCGACCAGGCCAGCGTCCTCACTGTCGAAACTCGCGACAGCATCGATCAGCGCGAGCTTGCCCAGGACGTCGACAGCCGATCCGGTGTCGGCGCGCGACCACAGGTCGGACGACAGATCCGCGACCAGCAGGTTGTTGGCCGTGTCCTGATAAAGGATGCCGTGCTCATGGCCGATCACGCCCGGCGTCGCCGCGACCTCGTCGTGGTTCTGCGCCAGCAGTGCCGAATATTCCACCACGATCTCGGCCAGCGCCTTCTCGACCCCGCCGTTCTTCAGGTAGGTCGCCGCAGTGTCGGCGCTGACGCTGTTGCCGAGCACGCCACCGCCGTTGAACAGGGCCTGCACGGCGCTGTTGCCGTAGCCGCTGGCGTCGGTCACCGTCGAATAGGCGATCATGTCCTTCATCTTGTCGGACGGCGCGCCTTCGCCGCTCACACCGGCCGCGGGAATGCCGACGGCCGAAGCAATCGCGTCATCCTCCAGCGGCGCCAGCAGCACAGCCGCCGCCTTCTTCCAATCCTGGGCACCGTTGTCGCTCGCCCACTGCATCATCGTCAGCAGCGCGATCGAGTGCAGGCTGACCGGATCCAGACCGAGATCCGTGCCCGCGCCGAGCACGGTCTTCTGCTCGGACGAGATGCCGATCGCAGCATGGGCGATGGCGAGCGCGCCGGCGACCGGTCCGAGCTGCAGCAGCGCCAGCGGCGCTTCCAGCACCGGCGCCGCAGCCCGCACATATTGCAGGATCTCGCCGGACAGGGAGACCATGTGAATGTCGGAATAGCGGTCGACCGGGTGCGACATCAGCGCGCCCCAGAAGCCGTGCAACTGGTCGTAGCGGACCTCAGCCGCGAATTCGAACGGCATCGCGTCATACGCATAGGCCACCTTGTCGTTGAGCGCCGCGATGTAGCCGGCAAGTCCGCCGCCGAGCGAATGTCCGGTCAGCGAGACGTTCGATGTCGCCCATGTCTTGTAGTAGGACTCCGCATCCGGGAACTGCGTCGGCCAGCCGGCCAGACCGGCACCGCCAAGCCACGATGGCACGTCGGCGAGACTGTCGGTGCCGCGAAACGAAATGATCCGTGTCGATGGATCGCCCGCGAGCTGGTAGGTCGCGGCCTCGAAATTGTCGGCGGTCGAGGTCACGCTCGCCGCCACCAGCTCATAGCTCCCGATACGGTTGAAATTGACCACGAGCGTCGGGTTGACGCCCCTGTTGTAGACGTCCATGGCGAGCACCGCGTTGATCAACGCGGCCGACGGCGATTTGGTCATGATGCGAATCCCCCCTCGGCAACCGATCGGCAGTTTTGACCCAGGGCGGTGATCCACGAGGAACCCTCCGCCGCGCCGCCGGCTCTCACCAAGTGCGACATCGCGCCCGAATTTTGTCAATCAACTATCGTCTGCGCGTGTATTCGCGCGCGACTCACCTGCCGCGCGCGACGGCAGCGTCCGGACCGTGTTGACTTGCAGGAGCCGCATCGCGAGATTGCGGCTTCGCGGAGCGAACACGCGTTCGGAAAATGGTCATTGCCCGGACGCCCGATTTTGCGTTGCATGACCGGCAAGCAGACGAGACGGCCAGCCCCGCGTATCGCGTATCAAGGAGACCTGCATGACGGATGCCGTGGTGGATGACATTCTCATCGTGTTGCCGCCACTGCTGCAGACGCTCGAAGCCCTGTCCCACGTTGCACGCTACCTGAACCCGCCGGATTTCGATCGCGTGATGGCTGACGTCGGCGATCCCGAGCAGGTGCTGCACACGGCGCGGATTCATCTCACGTCGTGGCCGGCGGACTTCGCCCATATCCGTATCGCCTTCGACACCGCAGCGGACGCAGCGCTGATGTCGTTTGCCGGCCTGCGCGCCGTTCAGCGCGGCGAGGGCGACCTGGTCGACGTGTTCAGGGCCCTCCGTCAATTGCCCCGCGCACTCGAGGCGCTGTTTCCATTGGCCGCGACGCTGCCGCCGCTGAGCGAATTCTTCCTCGATCCCGCCGTCGACGGTGACGACGGGCTGCGCCAGCTGCTGGCCGCGTCCTCTGCAGGCAAGGACACCGTGTTTCACGACCATAACGAGATCGGCAATCGCGGCGGCTTTTCGCTGTATGTGCCGGAATACTACACGGCGGACCGAGACTGGCCGCTGGTCATGGCGCTGCATGGCGGCAGCGGCAACGGCCGCGACTTTCTCTGGAGCTGGCTGCGCGCCGCGCGCAGCCTCGGCGCGATCCTGGTTGCCCCCACCGCGGCAGGACCGACCTGGGCGCTGATGGGCGACGACGCCGATACGCCGAACCTCCTGCGCATTCTCGACCTCGTCCGCAGTCGCGTCGCGATCGATCCCGCCCGCATGCTCCTGACCGGGATGAGCGACGGCGGCACGTTCTGCTACGTCAGCGGACTGGCCGCAGGCTCGCCGTTCACGCATCTTGCGCCGGTGGCCGCGACGTTCCATCCGCTGATGGCCGAGATCGCCGACCGGGACCGTCTGCGCGGCCTGCCGATCCAGATCGTGCACGGCCGGCTCGACTGGATGTTTCCGGTCGAGATCGCGCGGCATACGGCGGACGCCCTGGCCAAGGCCGGCGCCAACGTCGCCTATCGCGAGATCGACGATCTCAGCCACTGCTATCCGCGCGAGGCGAATGTCGAGCTGCTGCGCTGGCTGATGCGCTGAGCTTGATTCCCTTGCTAAGAGATGGCTGATCGGCAATGCCGCCGACACAATGTCGGCGGATTTTGTCCGCATTGGTTCTGCTCGGTCATACAGCGGGGGCGCTGCACACGGGCGGCCATGACGCCGCCGAAGGTCTGCTCATGCCCTCGCCGCTGATGCCCTCGCCTGCCGCGTCCGTCGCGCAAGTCTCGTCCGCCCGCTCCTCCACCTCCGTCGTGCTCGCCAATGGCGTCAACCGTCTCGAGGTCACGCTGAAGCTCACGACCGCGATCCTGGCGCTGGCCGCCGGCGTCTACACCTATCTTGGCGTCCGCGAGCTGCTCAACGGCAGTCCGACCACGGTGTTCTTTGCGGCGGTCATCTACTCGGTCGCGGTCTCGGTCGGCATCTACGCCTTCTGGGTGTTCATGATGCAGTTCATGCCGCACGTCACCAGCGCGATCGGGCGCTTGATGATGGCCGGCTGCATGCTGCTGGGCTCGCTGATGATCGTCGCGATGTCGTCCTGGCTGAATGCGTCGGCCCTGGCCGGCGCCGCAGCGATCCAGCAGCATCTCGCCATCACCGTGCAGAACTACACGCGCGACCTCGACAGGGCCAACAGCCAGGCCATCGCTGCGCAAAGCCTGCTGCCGGACATCCAGCTCGCCTCCTCCCGCTTCGCCAAGCTGGCGGACGCCGAACGCGCGGGCTCGCTCACCGGCACCTCCGGATCGGGCACCGTGGTCCAGCTCCTCGCGCAGATGTCGACGCAGCTCGACGGACTGGGACAACAGGTCCAGGAGTCCGGCAAGCGCGTCTCTGCTCTCTACGAGCAGGGCGGCAAGAGCCTCGCCAAGATGCGCGAGCTGATCTCCGACCGCGGGCCGATCGCAACGCGTAGCGATGCCTTCGCCACGGAGTCGTTGAACCTGATGGGCGTGATCGCCAATCTGCAGCAGACCTCGGTGGCACCTGCGGTGAGGCGCGCCGCGACGTCGCTTTCGGCCGGATTCATCGCGCCTGCCGCAGGCGGACGCAGCGGCGACCTGGCCGAGCGCCAGACCGCCGTCGTCGGCAAGGTGGAGAGCGCGATCGCCACGCAGGCCGCCTCGCTCGCCGACGCCGCCGACAAGATCCTGGCGCTGCCGCGCATCGAGCCGACCCGGTTCCAGACGCTGTCGCCCGCTGAAGCCGTGCTGCGCTACGCTGGCGACTTCATCCCGAGCTGGGCCGGCGCAATCTCGATCGACCTGATGCCGGCGGTGCTGGTGCTGATCCTCTGCGTCGTCCATGCCGCCATCCGCCGCGAGGGCCTGCCCGCCGTGAGCGCCTCCAGCCTGACCGCCGCCGATCTCGTCACCGCATTGCAGATTGCGCGCGAGGTGGAGGACGCCAGGCGGGCGGCCGAGCGACGGCCAGCCGAAACGCCCACGGAGGAGCCTTCTGCACCGGCCATTGAGCCGGCGCCGGCCGCGGTGGATGAGAACGTGACGTCGCTGTCATCGGCTCGAATCGGAAAGTAGTCCCGTGGCTTCGGCGCTGAACCGACGCGTCCATGCCTGGCTCGCGGACAATCCCGATGAGAGCATTCTGCGTTGGGTCTTCCGCAGCATCCTCGTCGTCACCGTCGCAGTTCTCGCGGCGGACCTGCTCGAGTTGAATGCTCCGCAGGTGCCATCGGATGCGGCCCCGCCTCAGCTCGACATTCGGCGCGACGCGCCGGACTTGCCGGAGGAATCACCATCCGTGCTGGCGCCCCTGATGAAGCGGCTGATGCCGCTGCCGCAGGGCGATCGTGCCTTGCAGCGGCCGATTCAGTTCGAGCTGCGCGGCGGCGGCCGGCTGTTCGCGACCGGCACGATCACGCCCGGCAGCGCGCGCAGCTTTGCGGACGCAGTCGAACGTCATGGCGAATATATTAGGACGATCGTGCTGAACTCGCCCGGCGGCTCCGTCGCCGACGCGCTGGCGATGGGGCGACTGATCCGCGCGCGGAAATTCGCAACCGAAGTGGAGGCGGGAAAATATTGCGCCTCGTCGTGCCCGCTGGTGTTCGCCGGCGGTCTCGAGCGCCGGGCCGGCGAGCGGGCGATCATCGGCGTGCATCAGATCGCCGCAGTCCCCACGTCCGGGACCGCCGTGAGGTCCGGCGACGACATGAGCCTTGCGCAGAACATCTCGGCGCGATGCCAGCGCCATCTCGCCGAGATGGGCATCGATCTGAAGGTCTGGGTGCATGCGATGGAGACGCCGCATGACCAGCTGTTCACGTTCAAGCCCGACGAGATGAAAACACTCAATCTCGTCACCTCGCTGCCGGAATCGCGGCCTGAAAAATCGCGCAGTTAGGATGTTCTGATCGCGGTGGACCGGGACCGCGGCGGGCGTGGAACCAAGTTTCGACCGCGGCGTTATTGGCCGTCACACTGGAGAACATGACATGCGGACATTCGTGGGAATGATCCTGGGGGCTCTCATTCTGGGGTTCGGCGTCTACATCCATGATTCGATGCAGACCTCCGAGGTCGCCAACGGGCCGACCGCGCAGACGCGCCGGACGATCGTGAACTGGGACGTCGCGGCGGACAGCTGGAATTCACTCAAGACCCGCGCACATGACGACTGGGTTCGCATCTCGTCGAAGTAACGCGCACGACGCTGCTGTTTTCAGGGCGCCTCGGCCGTTGGTCGGGGCGCCTTTGCTTTGCCAATCAGTTGGCCGCCCTGGCCTTGCGCGCGTCGGCGATGACCTGCTCGAACTGCGCCATGGTCAGCACGCCGGGTACCCTGAACTTGCCGACGATGAAGGACGGCGTACCGCGGAAACGCAATCCCCGCGCCTGCTTGTCGTTGCGCGCCAGCATGTCATCGATGGCCTTGGCGTTTGCGGCGAGGTCGCGCTTGGCGCGGTCGACGTCGACTCCTGCTCCCGCGAGCAGCTCGTCGATGCGCGGTTCGGTGAGCTTCGAGCTGACGCCGATCAACGCCTCATGCGCCTTGGCATATTTGTCCTGATATTTGCAGGCCAGCGCCATCCGCGCGGCAACCACGGAAGTCGGCCCGAGAATCGGCCACTCCTTGAGAACCCAGCGCACCTTGCCATCATCATGGATGACCTGCTGCAGCTCGGGATCGAGCTTGCGGCAATACGGACAATTGTAGTCGAACCATTCGACGATCGCGATGTCGCCCGAAGGATTGCCGAGCACCGGCGCATCGGGGTCGCGCAGCACCGCGCCCTCGTCGGGCTCGTCGGCGTCCTCGGCGCGACTGTCGCGGGGCCACAAGGAAAGCGCCGCGCCTGCGCCAAAAAGCGTCAACACGTCACGCCGGCTGCTGGCGGAGGTGATCGCAGTCGAGGGGACGCGCTTCATTGAGGTCAGCTCCAGATATGCAGCAGGCTGCGTGTCAGCATATACAGCGCCACCACCGCGATCACGACGGAAAATACCACGTTCAATGCGCCGCGCCGTCCGGAGAGATGGCGCGCCAGGCGCGTGCCGGCAAGGCCACCCGCGATCCCGCCGGCGATGAAAAGGCCGGCGAGATCCCAGGCGACGAGCCCGGACCAGGCATAGCTCGCCGCGGTGGTGAGCCCGAAGGTCGTCACCGCGACCAGCGACGAGCTGACCGCATTCATGATCGGCATGCCCGTCGCAGCCATCAGCGCCGGCACGATCAGGAAGCCGCCACCGATGCCGAAGAAACCGGACAGCGTGCCGGTGGCGAGGCCGAAGCCGACGATCGCCGGGACGTTGGCCATGCTCATCTTCACATCGGGGGTGCCGATGCGGGCGCGCGTCTTCAGCATCAGCATGGCGATGACCATCATCACCAGCGCGAACAGCGCCAGCAGCTTCTGGCCGTCGACCATCTTGCCGAGCAGCGAGCCGGTGAAGGCGCCGACGATGCCCGCCGTTGCGAACAGCGCCGCGATCGGCCAGATCACGGTGCCGCCGCGCGCATGATTGGCGAGATTGATGGCCGCGTTGGTGGCGACCGCGATGGCGCTCGAGCCGATCGCGATGTGCGGCTCGGGCACGCCGACGACATAGACCATCAGCGGCACCGCCAGCACCGAGCCGCCGCCGCCGACGAGGCCGAGCGAGAACCCGACCATCGCGCCGCAAAACAGGCTGAGCACACCTTGGACAGCAGAGATCATGGCGAGAGCAGGGTCATTTCCCGCACGGGAAGGCAAGCCCCAAAATCACCGGAGCAGCAATTCCGCCGCCACCGGCGCGAACCGCCGCGCGACCGGCGCCGAGCCGAGTCCGGCCGGCGGTCTCGCGGCGATGCGGGGCGTCGAGAGCGGCGGCCGAACGCATGATGCCTCCGGCCGCCGGCAACGTCTCGTCAACCCGGATCAGGCAGCGCCCTTCAGCTTCTTGGTGCATTCGCTGTAGTAGCCGCCGCCCTTCTGGATCCACTTCAGGCCGCCATTGGCGTTGGTCGCCTTGTTGGCATTGTACTGATCGACGCAGGTCTGCAGACGCGCCTTGCCGGGCTTCTCCTTGGCGTATTTCGGGTCCACCGCGTTGGGGAACACGGCGGGACCAGTCGGCGCGGGAGCGGCCTCCTTGGCGTCGGATTTCGCCGCCTTGGCCGGCTTGGCCTCGGCCGCAGGCGCGGCCGGAGCCGCCGGTGCCGCGGCAGCGGTGGCATCGCTGCCGCACTGGGCCTTGCGGAAGTCGTTCCACTTCTGGCCGCCCAGCGTGCCGGCCTCCTTCGCCTGCTTGTACTTGGCGCTGCATTCCTGCGCGGTCAGCGCTTTCGCCGGCGCGGCGGCGAACGTCGCGAGCCCGATCACGGCCAGCGTAGCGAGTGACGAAGCAACCAATGATTTTGCGTGAAAACTCATCCTCGATCTCCCTGTGGAGCATGGTGGAATGGGACGGTAATTCTAGCGAGACGCCCGCGACCGACAAAGCAGGCGGGAGCATGGCCGCGCGAAAATATAATTTGCGTCGCGCGGCGATCCGGCTCATTCCATTCACTGCGGGTTCAGCATCGCCGGACATCGCAGCGTGCCTTTCGTTCGAGGACTTCAGCATGAGATTCACTGCCCGGGCGGCGATTGCGGCCATCGCAATGGCCACCCTGTCGGCCGCGGGCCCCGCCCGCTCGCAACCCGGATTGACGCTGCCGTCGCGGCCCGATGCCGCCACCGACAAGTTCGCTACCCTCGACAAGGCGGCGCGGCGGACGATTTCCATCGCCTGCTCCAAGGAGGCCGACGAGCAGGGGCTGAAGGGCAAGGCACGCGGCAAATTCCGCTCGGCCTGCAAGCGCGACAAGGCCGCGGCCGCCGCCGCGACCACACCCGTGCCCACTCCCTTGCCGACGCCCGACAAACCGAAATGACCGGCCCCTGCGGGCGCATGCGCGCATGGCGCCTGCGCAGCGGCGGGAATTGTTCGCGCAGGCAGGTTTTGGCATAAGGCGCCGTGCGCCAGATCATCTCCTCCCTCCCCTTTGACCTGCCGAGCCGCGCCAAGACCCTGAGCGCGATCGAGACCCTCGTGCTCGGCACCGCCGGCGGCCTGATCTTCCTCGTCGCCCATCTGCCCGGCGGGCTGATCTCCGGCGCGATGATCGCGACCGCGATCGCCGCAATCGCCGGCCGCCCGCTGGCGATGCCGCCGATCCTGACCCAGACCGTGCTGCTGCTGCTCGGCATCTCGATCGGCGCCGTGGTCTCGCGCGAGCTGATCAACCATGTCAGCGCCTATCCGGTGACCATCGGCCTCCTGGCGCTCGCGACGTTCTGCTCGACCTTCGGCTCCAGCCTCTATCTGCAGCGCGTCCATGGCTGGGACCGCACCTCGGCGCTGCTCGCCGGCAGTCCCGGTGCGCTGTCGCAGATCACGATGCTCGCGGTCGAGCGCGGTGCCGACCTGCCGGCGATCGCCGTGGTGCAGACGCTGCGGGTGATCATCCTGACGGCGGCGCTGCCGCTGGTGCTGGCAGTGGCCGGCGTCGCACCGGCGGCGCGGATCTCGCTCGGCCAGAGCGTCGCCTCACCGCTCGGCCTGCTCGCACTGCTGGTGGCCTCGCTGGTCGCGGCGATGCTGATGCAGCTGATCAGGTTTCCGGCGAGCTGGCTGTTCGGCGCGATGGTCGCCAGCGGCGTCCTGCACGGCACCGGCCTCGTCGAGGGCGGCCTGCCGGAATGGATGCGCGGCGTGGCGCTGGTCGGCATCGGCGCCCTGATCGGCAGCCGCTTCGCCCGGATGCGGGTGAAGACCCTGGTCGGCCATATCAGGGCGGCGCTGGGCTCGTTCGCGATCGCGGTGGCGATCTCGGCGCTGTTCGTCACCGTGATCGTGCTGGTGACGCATGTGCGCTTCTCCGACACCATCGTCGCGTTCGCGCCCGGCGCGATGGACGCGATGATGGCGCTGGCGTTGACGCTGCACATCGACCCGATCTTCGTCGGCGCGCATCACCTGTCGCGCTTCGTGTTCGTCACCATCGCCACCCCCGGCATCGTCCATCTGTTCGGACGGCCGCAGGAGGACGTCGACGACTAGGCGCTCTTCCGGGCGATGCCCCAGCCCGCGATGGCGGCGATCAGAAGCGAGATCAGCACGCTGTAGCCGGCGAGCGACAGGCCGAGGAAGCGGAATTGCACCTCGTCGCAGCGTACAACCTTGACGCTATCGAGCCGCTCCAAGAGGTTGCCCGCGCTGCCGAGATTGCCGATCGGCCCGGTGCATTCGGTCGGCCCCGGCCAGAAGCCCCATTCGACGCCGGAGTGATAGACGCCGAGCCCGGCATTGCCGAGCGCCACCAGCGCGACGACGCCGAGCCCCGCGAGCACCAGCGCGCGCGGCGCGCCGCCTTTGGCGGCGAGCGCGATGAGCAGCCCGAGCGGCACGATCGCATAATAGGCCCAGCGCTGCTTCAGGCAGAGCTCGCAGGGCTGCAGGCCCCAGACCAGCTGCATGTACCAGGCGCCGGCCAAGGCCGCCGCCGCGATGCCGGCCGCGAGCAGCGCCGCCGCCACCGCCGGGCTCATGGCTCCCGCCGCGGGGCGCGCCATCACAGAAGTATTGGTCATCGGTCCTCCCGAACGGGGCTGCATCCGGTCCCATGCCGGGCCGTTCCGGCTCCTACTCCGGCCCGCGAAAGCTGTCGAGATGCGCGCCCATCACGTCCGTGCGGGTTGACCCGGCCCGGCCGCCCGCTATAGTCCGCCCGCTTCGCTATGGTTCCTGCACAGGCCCGGCGAATGCCCCTGTGGCGGAACTGGTAGACGCGCTCGACTCAAAATCGAGTTCCGCAAGGAGTGCTGGTTCGATTCCGGCCAGGGGCACCAACTAGGCTGTTCAAGCCCGTTCTAAATCGTCCGCAACAGTTCGCGCTCTGCTCGGAACCCCTTGAAAAGTGGGCCTTTCCGCGCACATTGGCGTTCATCACCGTTTGTTCTCGCCCGATCCCAGCCGCCCGATTTGTTGGTATTTTTGTTGGTATCGTGTTGGTATCGGGAGAACAAACGTTCACGGCGACTTTCGCTATTCCGAACGAAGGAATGGAGCAGATGACCCGCAAGAACGATGTCGCGTGCGTCAATCCCAAGCAGATCAGAACCGACGTCGACTGCCGCGCTGCCCAACCGAGATTCGACAATGGCGCGTGGGGTGCCGCCAAGATTTCCGATGTAACCGGCGGCGGTCTCTACCTCTTCGTCACACCCGACGACAATAAACCCGGCCATGCTGCCTCCAAGCTCTGGCGGATGGCCTACCGCTTCTCCGGTCGCCAGAAAACCTACTCCATCGGGCCTTACGGCAACGGAAAGAACGGCACGTTCTCACTCGCCGACGCACGTCACGAGCGCGACAAGGCCAAGCACCTGCTCAAGGACGGCAAAGACCCGAGCACCGAGAAACAGCTCGATAAGCACAGGCAAGCGGCCGCTCGACCTTTCGGGCAATGGGCTGACGAGTGGCTCGCGAAGAAAAAGATGGAGAAAGTCAAGCGCGGCAGAATCGTTGCGGTGCGCGACCCAAAGACAATCGAGGTCCTTGAGCTGCGCGTCCGCTACGTCAAGGCCCGCTTTGGCAAGCTGTGCAGGCAGGACATCAAGCGTCCGGACGTGCTCGCTTTCCTGCGTTCATACGAAGCCAAGGGAAAGCTGGAAACCCGCGACCGCGTGCGCAGCATCGGTGCGCAAATCTGTGACTATGCCGACGTCGAAGGCGACGGCTACAATCCATTCCGCAATCTGAATGGGAAGCTGATTGCCAACATTTCGACGCCGCGTCCCGGCGTAACTGAGCCACGCGATGTGACGCGCGTCTTCAAGCTCATCAGCGCACCGTGGGCGAGAGGGAGGTTTGGCGACATTGTTGGCCTTGCCTTGCGCTTCGATGCGCTGACCATACCTCGCCCCGGCATGGTCAATGAAATGGAGTGGAGCGAGGTCGATTGGGACACTGAGCGCTGGACTATTCCAGCCACCAAGATGAAGACCGGGTGGGACCATGTCGTGCCCTTGTCACGACAGGCACTCGCAATCCTGCGCAGCGTCCAAAAGTTGACCGGCCATCGCCAGTATGTTTTTTCCTGCTCAAAGGATGCCCCGCTATCGAACAACACGCTCAACAAGCGCTTGCGGCTGCTTGGCATTGACACCAAGACTGATCATTGCGCCCACGGGTTCCGGACCACCTTCTCGACCCTGTCCCACCACGAAGAGATCAAGGAGGCCAAGGCATGGGATGGCGATGTCGTCGAACTGCAGCTCGCGCATCTCGATAGTTCGACCGTGGAAGGGCTCTACAAGAAACACGGACCGCTCGCGCTGATCGGCTCGCGCACGAAGCTGATGCAGCATTGGGCTGATCGTATCGACCACTGGCTCGATCCCAAGAAGGTGATGCCGATCAAGCGCGGGTCGCAGGGCTGAGTCACGTAGCTTCGTGCGCGGTTGATGCTGCCTGTTCGATCCCTGGCAAAGATCATGTGACAGTTTTCAGCAGACTGCTGGGTCAACGCTGGCCTGCTTTCCTCATAGCCGAGCTCTCCACCTGGCCAAAGGAAAGACCTCGAATGCCGGCTAGAGAACGACTGCCAAGCCGCAAGCAACCGGAAGAGGAATATTCTTTGGTTGCTCACGTGAAATCGGTCACTGCGAGCTACTACATCTCAACGCACGGTAGCGAGCGTGACGCCAGCACAGATGAAGCTATTGCTCATTTGCTTGCTGAAATCGTCATGACCAGACCCGAGTTGCCCAAGCACCTCGGCAGGGAAATCCGCTGCTCTCTGATGTGCTCGCGCGTTTATCATCGCAGCGATGCGAATGGTGCTCAGGCACAACCCTCGTTGCTGTACATGAGACTCAAGCCAGACCTCCGGCTTTTCTCTGCCTATCTTCCAGCAGACGTATTTTGGGCGCTGCAGACCGATCTGAGAAGTGGGCGGCTGCAGTATGTTGAGGCTCGGTTCAACAAGCCGCGATATGGCTCGGGCAAGCTCGTGAGTCTGTATTTCTCGGATACGCAGCCAGATGAATAGCCTCATCGGTCCGCAACCGCTGACGGCCTAATGTGCCCGATCCCAATAGACCGTCGGTGCGAGTGGTGTAGGTATGGCCCCCGGGGGCGGAATCGAAAATTTCTCTATCAGCATGAATAATATGATGTTTTTCGCGCACCAAAGGCATCGTGTACCTGCCAGTGTACCCGACGATCATCTCTCCTCCGCCACAGTTTACCCCCCGCTCTGGCCTGAGCGACGTGGAGAATCTCCACTGGCTGATCGATGTAGGCCCCCGCCAGTACGCGCCGAGAGAATGTTCTCGCGCTGGCCATGATGCGTCCTGCGAATTCGAGCTCATTGGCCCAAAAAGACGCGAGCGAGCCGCGATCCAAAGAGGGGATTCAGAATGCACCCACACGAGGGCGACTTTGGCTCTTAAGGTTCCGAAGTCGAGTGCGCGACGCGCAACTCCCCTCCTAGCGGGCCGGACCTTAGGCGATGCCGCGGCGGAGACCGCCCCCTTGCGGTACTGACGCCCCAGTGGCTAAACAGCCGCGGGGTGGCGTCAATGGCCTCGCAAACAACCGGAACACCAGTTTATGTCCCATGGACTGATGATCGCAGCGATAGGCGGTGCTTATGCCGGCTCGCCGGTCGCGGCAGCGTTCGTGCAAGCCGGCCACCCGGCGATCGGATTTGACATCGACGTCGTCCAAATGGCCAAGCTAGAAGACGGCAGGGACAGCAGCTATGAGATCCCGTCGGCCACTCTGAATCGGCCGGACTTG
This sequence comes from Bradyrhizobium sp. SZCCHNRI3052, assembly GCF_032484895.1. Classification (NCBI taxonomy): domain Bacteria; kingdom Pseudomonadati; phylum Pseudomonadota; class Alphaproteobacteria; order Hyphomicrobiales; family Nitrobacteraceae; genus Bradyrhizobium; species Bradyrhizobium sp. SZCCHNRI3052. Next base: position 95,803 of record NZ_JAUETW010000013.1, read on the forward strand.
CACTTCACCACCGATCCGAGCGAGACGGCCGCGGCTGCTTGCGTCTTCGTCACCGTTCCGATTGACAGTGCCCACCAAGCCGATCTGGGCTCGATGCTCCCGGCCACGCGTGCCCTCGGGGAGGTGCTTGAGAAGGAGTTCGGCCGTCCGCCCATCATGAAGATGTTGCCGATGCAGCCGGAGACGTCGAGACCAACTATGCTGATGTCAGCGATCTTGAGCGCGACATCGGCTTCCGGCCGGCGACATCGATCGCCGACGGCATCGGACGTTTTGCAAAATGGTACCGCGACTACCATCGGATTTGACGGGTTGATTTCATGACCGGACGCATCATTCCTCTCATCATGTGCGGCGGCGCCGGGACCCGGCTCTGGCCGGCCTCGCGCGAGGTCAGGCCGAAGCAGTTCCTGCCGCTGTTCGGCGCCCGTTCCACGTTCCAGGACACGCTGCTGCGCGTCTCCGATGCCGATCTCTTCGAGCGGCCGATCATCATCACCAATCTGGCCTATCGCTTCATGGTGCTGGAGCAACTGGCCGAGATCGGCATCGAGGCAGACGTTTTGCTGGAGCCCATGCGGCGTGATTCAGGCCCGGCCATCGCCGCCGGAGCGGCCTTCGCCCAGTCGCGCCATCAGGACGCTGTCGTGCTGGCACTCGCGGCCGATCACGTCGTCCGCGACACCCCCGCTTTTCTCGCGGCGTGCCGCCAGGGGCTCGCTGCCGCCGAGGCCGGCCGCATCGTCACCTTCGGCGTCAATCCGGAGCGCGCGGCCACCGAATACGGCTATATCAGCCCGGGTGCACCGGTCCGGGGAAGTGCGGGCGGTCGCAAAATTCGTCGAGAAGCCGGATCAGCCGACCGCCGAGCGCTACATTCGCGAAGGCTATCTCTGGAACAGCGGCAACTTCATGTTCCGCGCATCGGTGCTGCTCGACGAATACCGCAAATACGATGCCGCCAGCGTGCAGACGGTGGTCGATGCGGTGACCAAAGCGGTCCGCGACCTCAGCTTCATCATCCTGAATTCCGATGCATTCGCAGCGGCCAGGCCGATCTCGATCGATTATGCCGTGATGGAGAAGACCGAGCGCGCTGCGGTGGCGCCGGTGTCCTGCGGCTGGTCGGACGTCGGCTCTTGGCACGCGGTCTGGGAGCTGTCGGACAAGGACGCGCAGGGCAACGCCGCGCGCGGCACTGCCGTGTTCGAGGATTCCCGCAATTGCAACGTGGTCACCGACAAGGCGCTGGTCGCGCTCGAGGGCGTCGATGATCTCGTCGTGGTGGCGGCGCAGGATGCCGTGCTGGTGTCGCGTCAGCGCGATGCCAATGGCTTGAAGCGGCTGGTCGCCAGGCTCAAAATGGTGGCGCCGGAGGTCACCGAGGCGCACATCAAGGTACACCGGCCCTGGGGCAGCTATCAGTCGGTCGACAATGGCGAGCGCCACCAGGTCAAGCGCATCGTCGTCAAGCCGGGCCAGCGGCTGTCGCTGCAGAAGCACTATCACCGTTCCGAGCACTGGATCGTGGTCCGCGGGGCGGCGCGGGTCACCGTCAACGAGACCGTCAAGACCGTGCACGAGAACGAATCGATCTACATCCCGATGGGCGCGGTGCATCGGCTGGAAAACCCGGGCAAGATCCTGCTGGAACTGATCGAGGTCCAGACCGGATCCTATCTCGGCGAGGACGACATCATCCGAATCGAGGACGATTACCGCCGCGAGTAGGGTGGGGTCTCGCCGCGAATCACGCGAGCCGAGCTAGGGGCGATGTTCGGCAAGCCGCTGGCCTGCCTCCTGACTTTGATGCAGAACACGACCAAAACATCGGCCAGAAGCGAAGTCGTGACTTCCCGCATTGACACTTGAAATGAGGTAATAGCTTGAGTGTTTACTCAGGGTAATAGAGCACTCGAACGCGGAGATTTTGTGGGCAATATCAATCGCCTGCTTCACGCGCGGGGCGAGAAGGTGATTTTCGCAATCAAATGTGCACTGTGGGGATTCGGATTCGACTGCATCCAGCACTATCCCCGCGCGCAGCTCATTAGGCCGTAGACTCATTAGCCCGCAGCCATAGGCGCAGTGAGGCAAGCTGGACCATGGCGAGGAAGTTGGCGGCGTGCTTGTCGTAACGGGTGGCGACGCGGCGGAAGTGCTTGAGCTTGGAGAAGAACCGCTCGATGAGGTTACGCTCGCGATAGAGGCGCTTGCTGAAGCAGGGCTTCCAGCGCCGGTTGCTCTTGGGCGGGATGTTTGGCGTGGCGCCCTGGTCCTGGATCAGCGCGCGGATGCGGTCGGCGTCATAGGCCTTGTCCGCCAGCACGATGGTGCGCGGGCCGAGATGCTCGAGCAGCGTATCGGCGATCTGCCCATCGTGGGCCTGTCCTGCCGTCAGGCCGAGCCGGATCGGGAGACCCTGCGCGTCGACGACGACGTGGATCTTGGTCGTGAGCCCTCCGCGTGATCGACCGAGACAGTGATCTGCACCCCCCTTTTTGCCGTCGCGGCCTGCTGGTGGGCGCGAACGGAGGTGCTGTCGATCATCTGTATCGCGCCGTCGTGCGCGGCGGTGATGGCGTCCATCAACCGGTTCCACACACCTGCCTTTCGCCATCGCACAAAGCGGTCGTAGCAGGTGGTGCGCGGGCCATAGCGCTCGGGCAGGTCGCGCCATGGCGCACCGGATCGCAGCACCCGCCGGTCATCGACGCGGGGCACGCCTCGCGGTTTGTTGGGCAGCAGCGGCTCGATCATGCGCCACTCGAAGTCTGTCAGGTCGTATCGGCTCATGGTAAGCCTGAATCACAAACTGTCGCTTCGTGGAAGCCATTGCCTACGAACGGGTGACGAATGCAATACGATACGGGGCACGAGATCAGGGTCGGCGACAAGGTTATTGCCGATGGAATGAGGGGGGTGGTCGTCTGCGACTTTGACAGCCGCGAGTTCGCGGAGGGCTATGAGGGCTGGGATATGCCGACAACGGAACTGGTCGGTGGGGGCACCCTTTCGTCGGGTATTATGATCGATACCGTCGAGGCCGGCTTGATTCATTATGTCGAGGGAAGCGGCACGATTGCCCGTGTCTCCTCCTAAACGCCAGTGGCTGGTGAAACCCAGCTACGTACCGTTTATGAGTTTACAGCCTAGTACGCGATGACCGGACTTGGGGTAGCTACGGCTTGTCTGATCTTCCTACCATGCCTTTTGGTTTTGCTGGCTTGGATCGATTTCAAGCGCAGAACAATACCCAACGCGCTGAATGCGACGATCGCCCTAATTGGGGCGTTTCGGGCAGCTGCCCTGGGCGGATTGCCTGCCGTCGTCGAAACAATTCTCCAGGCAATGATCGTCGCTGCTGCCGTCTGGCTCCTACGCTGGCTCTATTTCGTCATCCGAAGGCAGCAGGGCCTGGGACTAGGCGACGTGAAGCTACTGACTGCGTCGACTTTTTGGGTTGGTATGGTCGGCATCCCTCTCCAGTTGTTGTCCGCCTCACTATCGGCGCTCGCGGTAGTCGCCACCCTACATGCGGCTGGCTACTCCGTCACACGGAGGAGCGCGGTCCCGTTTGGACCATTTCTGGCTTTTGGGCTGCTCGCCACCCTTGCTGCGCAGGAAAGTCGATGGCTCGTTTGATTCGTATACATCCGGGCACCCGCAGGGGGATTCTCCCAGCCCTGGGCGTTTGAACCATCAAGCTTAGAACGTCGTCAGTTTCGGGAATAGAGCTGAGGGTCGATCGCGCACCCGCCACTGGAGCAGTGGAGTGCTTGCTGCATGGCGCTTTGGTCATCCTCAGTGGCGCCGATGCGCAGCTGCCGTTCTCGGTCACAACATCGACCATTCGGTCAGCGTATCCGTCAACACTGTTGGCTACTCAACGGCTCGTATAACAATCGCACCCCGATGATGACATCCTGCCTGACACTCTTCAGGCAGCTAACAGATCGGCAGTCAAACCACAGCTGATCCTGAACCCAGGCAGGGGGTCCATACCGGCGGCTGCTTCCTCAAAGTCACCAACGCTTCCCTTATACTCGATCGAGAACATGAACCCATTGACGGACCAGACTGTTGCATCCAACGTCCCCAGGCCGTTCATCTCGATGCTTACCGTAGCCAAAGCCACCTCTCTCTTGTTGGGGAATGCGATACTCCCGTCGAAGCTCGGTCGTCCGTTTGACATCCTGTAGAAGTCCACCTCAACGCCGTTTGGCAGCCGTTGGACCTTGTTGATAGTCTGAACCTGACGATCCCACAAATATCGAATTCGATCATCCAGCCGCGCTCGCACACAATCGAGAACCTGCTTCTCAAGCCACGATAGGCGCGAATTGGCCCCAGATAGCCAGGCGAGAAAAGCTCTGATTACCTGCATGAGCAATCGCCCCCGCCACTTCCCGACTCAGCGGTCCCCACGCCGGCGCCTATGCCCTTGTAGACCTTTGGAATGCGATCCCACTGCTGCTTGAAGACGTTCGGCATAGGGTTCCGAGCCTTCCAATCTGCTAGAAATCGAGACATTTCCTCATTCGGACGTCCTGCAAAGTTTCGGTGCCACCGCGGCCCGTCGCGCCTCGCGTCCAAGCGAAGCATTAGCGTACGAGACGGTGATATCCGTCGGGAACCCTCGATAATTCTTGTCCTGAAACTGAAACATGCCACGTCTCCGATTTAGCGAGCGCCTCAGGCCGTGCAGGGAAATCCCGGGCTGACGGCATTCGATATCGACGCATATGACAACGATCTGCCGCGCCTGGGCGAACTAACCAGGGAGCTCATTGCGTCGCTGATGGACGGCACGAAGCTGATACAGAGCGTCCGGGGCATCGTATTAGAACGTCGGCCGGACCTCACTCACACGGCGATCGAGGTACGTCGGCAGGCCGGCCTGCTTTCAACCGCGTGCCTCAGCGACGGCTTGGGCCATGCGGTGAACCGATTTGACCCTGCGAACCTGCACCCCCAAGCGATCTGCGTCCTCCTGATCCATCGACGACTCTTTGATCGACTTGATCACGAGGGCCTTGCCTCCTCAAGGGTTAGGACCCGCGAATTGAACAACTGTAGCCGCACAACCAAAAGAATCGATAGGGTCAGCCACCCCAGCACCAGAACCAGGACATAAGAGAATATGGGAGTGCCGAGAGTTCGTGGCCCGGCGATTCCAATAGGTACCACCTCTTCGATCTCCGATAGCTCCGACGATGAACTCAGAAGCCGAGCGCCCCCGCAGCCTGCGCACCACCAACTCCCCCAGCGAAATCACACCTTGCCTCGGCCTGGTCTCAATGATCCGCTCAAGCCTTTGGCCCCGCAGCCTTCCGATGCCGCCTTCGGACTCCCGCCGTCACCAACTTTCGGCGATAGCTCCTGCAATCATTCAGACCAATTCTAGCGGCTCACCCTAAAGTTGTTGATAAAGCCGCACCACCGTTGAAGGTATAATGCGACTTCTATCTTATGCCCCCGTAAATCTACGGGGAAGCAGGCGAGGGGCATGGGATGTCGTCAGCGATCGGAGCGGCGGGACAAAGAGCGATCGAGCACTCTACAATCCAATATTTCGTATCCTCTTGGATTAGAAATACTGATTCTGGCTGTACTTTTGGCTTGAAGGTTCTTGCTCCAATTTTCCAGATGTTTCTCGGGGCGGCGCGTCATTTTCGTTGCCTGGGGCGAGCCTGTTTCATTCTCGCGTGCGCCGCAACCGCAGCCGATGCAAACCCGCAATTGGGATATCCGATCGTCGTCAACAATATCCCTCTGACTACCCAGTACGTCACCGAGCCAGCTGCCGCTTGTCAGCTCGCAGCTTTGTACCCGCAATATATCATCATCGGCTTTTACGATTATGACGTTCATTTGCCGTTGAAATTCAACGGCGTCGAAGTTCGCCCGAACGGCAGCCTTATTTGCTACGTTGCCGACGCCACCCGAGTGGCGTACGAGATCAACATCACATCGCCCGACTGCGTCTCCGGCTACGCGCTGCAGAGAGGAGTGTGCACAAAGGATCCGAGCCGCGGCCCCCCGAACAGCCACGCACCCGCGCCGCAGAACAACCCCGATCCGTGCACAACTGATCCGAGCGTTGGCAATCCGATCTCACTCTCGGGATCTTCGAAGTCTGAGGATGCCGTCGACTTCGTGTCGGGAGGAGCGCGGCCGCTAGGGCTTGTACGCCACTATCGAAGCCGCGGAACGCCGGGACAGCGGCTAGGCACGACACGGTGGCACTTCGATTTCGAGTACGAGATACTCGTTGGCAACACCGTTGCCGTGTTCTCGCCAGACGGCGTCGAATACGATTTCAACCAGACGACGCCGGGGGTCTACGCGAGCGCCTATAGCGACTCAAAAGTATCGCTGACGAGCTTCGACAATGGCGGCACGAAGCTCTTCTCGTTCAAGGACGAGAATGATCGAACGGTCATTTTCATACAGAGCGGGAATACCTATTGGCCCAAATCGATCACGGAAAGGAACGGCGTCAGCAAGGACATCATCGCCAACACAGCCGTGCATCCAACGCGGATCGATGCCGTAAGTTTCGGTGATTCGCGATCCATCGATTTCCACTACGAGACGAGCGCATCGGGGGCCCCTCTTCACGTCTCAACCGCAACATTCTACACTTATGCGCAGAGCGTGGGCAGAACGGAATACTTCAAGATCGACTACGGATATACGAACGGCAACCTGACGACTGTCACGAGGTCGGAAAAGAACAACGGAGTATGGCAGCAGCTCGATGTGACGACGTATCACTACGAGAACACGACCTTTCCGGACCTTCTCACCGGGGTGACTGACGCCCGAGGCGTACGTTACGCAACTTGGGCATACGATCCGGATGGGCGACCGATCTCCAGCTCGCACGCGGGTGGCGCAGACCTGACCACGGTTGTTTATGACGATGCTGCCGTGACCCGTACGGTCACCAATGCTCTTGGAAAGCAGGCCACCTACTCGTTTGCAAAGCGAGAGGGAACGATGAAGTCAGCAGGAGTGGCCGGCCAGGCGACCACCAATTGCCCCGCTTCGGCCCGATCTGTCAGCTACAATACGCTTGGGCAGGTCAGTCAGGTCATCGATGACGAGGGACGCGTCACAGCCTATACGAGGGATTCGTACGGACGCCCGACCTCGATCGTACGCGGAAGTGGCACCGCAGCGGCGACTACCACGGGTTTCGTGTACGACAACACCTTTAATGTGGTCGCGCAACAGGTCGAACCTGGCCTAACCACGACATACACCTGGAGCGCGGCCGGTCAGCTGTCGCAAGTGACCCAGACCGACACGACGTCGCAGACGGCGCCGTATTCGACCAATGGACAGACGCGGACCTGGACGTTCAACTATACCGGGACGCTGCTGTCGAGCGTTGACGGCCCCCTCCCCGGCCCAGGCGATACGGTCTCTTTCTCGTACGATGCCAACGGCTATCCTGCCTCCTACACAAACGAGATCGGACAGGTCACGATCATCAACTCGGTCAATTACCGCGGACAGCCGACGCTCGTCACCGATCCCAACGGCGTCACCACCAGCCTTACCTACGACGCGCTCGGCCGACTACTGACTGTCACCGTCGACCCGTCGGGATTGGCCGCGACGATGTCGCTGACATACAATGCAGTTGGCGATGTCACCAGAGTGACGCGCGCGAACGGCGCCTATCTGTCTTATACCTATGATGATGCGCGGCGGGTGGTCCAGATCCAGGACAATACTGGCGCATCCATCTCACTGACGCGCGATGCGATGGGCAACGTCACAGCGCGGCAGATCAAGGGATCCGACGGAACCATCCAGTTGGCGCAGACGGCCGTATTCGACGAACTCGGCCGACTGTTGAAGTTCATCGGGGCTTCAAAGCAGACTTGGGTTCACGGCTACGACAAGACCAACAATCGCGTCTCGATCACCGACCCGCGCTCGAATGTCTTCGGCTGGTCATTCGATTCGCTGAACAGGTTGATCAATTCGAAAGACGAGGAGGGCAACAGCGAGACGGTCACCCTCGATGGCAGAGATGAAGTAACCAGCTATAGCGATCCCCGCTCTCTCAACACCACTTTCGTGCGGAACGGCTTCGGCGACGTAATCCAGCGAACGAGCCCCGATACGGGCACGACCACCTATGTCTACGATGCCGCCGGCCGACCGACGCAAATGACTGACGGGCGTGGCGTCGTTACCAATCTGACCTATGACGCAGCAGGGCGCTTGTTGAGCAAGCAATATCCGGCTGCACCGGGGGAGAACGTCACATTTTCCTGGGATGGGACATCTGGCGGAAACAAGGGCGTTGGGCGCCTGACACGGATCGACGACGCCTCCGGGAGCATCGAGTGGACCTTCAATTCGCTGGGACAGGCCATTCAGGAGAAGAAGACAACAGCCGGGATCGTCTACCTCGTTGGCTATTCCTATGATCTCGACGGCAATCTGACCCGCATCACCTATCCATCCGGCCGGATCGTCAACTATTACCGCGGTGCAACGGGGCTCGTGAACACCGTGACGCAGCAGCCGGGCGCCGCAACTGCCGAAATGTTGCTCGCTAAGTGGGTGACGTACCAACCCTTCGGTCCATTGCAGTCGCTCTCGTACGGCAACGACCTAATCCTGTGGAAGACATTCACGCAGGACTACAATTTGAGCACCTTCATGGTCGAGCAGGGATCGAATTCGGTCATCAACCGCGCCTATACCTATTGGTACGATGATTTCGACATCACCAATGTCTGGGACAACAATGTCGCCGGTCGGACCGACAACTATGTCTTCACTCCGGGTCATCGGCTGCAGAATGTCTACGGGGACTGGGGGACGCAGACCTATTGGCAGGACCCGGTCGGCAATCGGACCGGCGACGTCTTTACAAATGGCACAACCACCACGACAAGAGTTTTAGGCTATCCGTACAACAGCAATCTCTACGTCGGCACCACTGAGGGCACGAATACGCTGCGGAGCGTCACGAATGACGGAGCCGGCAATATCGTCACTGATGTCAGGGGCACTACGACCTACAACTACCGCTATAATAATCGTAATCGGCTCGATCAGCTCACAATCGGCACGACGGTGACCGCGAGCTACGTCTATGACGGGCTCGAGCGGATGGCCGTTCGGACCACCCAGAATATGACGCCATCGACTACGACCCACTATATCTATGACAGCTCTGGGCGGCTATTGGCCGAGGCAGGCGCGAACGGCACGACGCAGCGGGAATACGTCTGGCTGGATGATACACCCCTTGCGCTTTTTGCAGATCTGGACACGGCAACGCCCAAACAATGGTACGTGCATCCTGATCATCTCGATCGCCCGAGCAAGATGACCGACGCAAACCAGACCGTGGTTTGGGACGCATGGTACTGGCCTTACGGTGAGGTCCGCTCGATCACCGGAACCGCAAGCAACAACCTGCGATATCCGGGTCAGTATTTTCTCGTCGAGTCAGGGCTTCACTACAACTGGCATCGGCATTACGATGCATCGATTGGGAGATACACGCAGGCAGATCCGCTTGGGCTCGTCGCAGGGCCGAGCCTCTATGTTTACGCTGGCGGGAATCCTGTCTCTTTTACAGATCCGACAGGAGAATTCGCGTGGGGCCTCGCTTTTGCCGCAGCAGATATTGGACTTCAGCTCTACGAGAACGGCGGAAACTGGCGGTGCATTAACCTCGGAGAGGTTGGACTCAGCCTCGTCGGGGGGGGCCTCGCTGGCGCCTTGGAGAAGGGAGCGTTCCGATTTAAGGATTTTGGGAGTCATACTTGGAACGCGACACGCAAATGGATGAACAGGGAAGGCATTCAGCTGCTCGGGGAAGGGCAGGTAAGACATCATTGGCTATTGGAGCGGAACCAAGGCATAGGACGGATGGTACCGGATTGGATTAAGAACCAGCCCTGGAACACCAATCCCATCTCCGCGTCCCTCAATTCGACGCTCGCGCAGTATCCCGAGCTGGCTTGGGTGGCTGGCCCCGGATGGTCTAAGAGCCTAACGATCGGCGCAATTTTAGCGGGCACTTCACCCCGGGGAGGCGGATGTGACTGCAGATAGTGGGCCACGTACCTTGCTGTTCTTTGATGAGAGAAGAGAAACGATCCTGCCATATAGCAGCGATGCGTTCAAAGTCTCGACGGGTCCGAGAGAACGGGTCCTTGAGCGCTATCTCGGGGTAACTGTTTTGGATCGTGACGGGACAATCTGGCGGATTGATGAGATTCGCTTCGAGCATCTTTGGGGTGAAAGCCGTTGGCGAAGAATATTCAGCTTTTTGAATGGTGGGACTAGGAAGATATCGGTAACTCTGCGCCAGGCGCCTGAAATTCGCTTTAGTGAGATGCGGCAGCGCGCCGTCGACTATATAACAAAACGTCCCGCACTCATTGAGCAGTACTTTGACAAGACGGATCCTGAACAGGCTGTAAGTCAAGCGACCCGGTCGTCAACGGCGTCAGAGCTCTTTGACGCCCTGGGAGCACCGGCGCCGTTAGACTGCCTCGACGCGCTCATTGCTGGGTCCTGATTCCTCGAAAGAACCAACATGACTTCACCACTACATTGCAGTGATCCGGCGGTTAGCGGATGGACCGGCTCATACCAATTGACCTTGCCCCTCGGGCTTAATCCAGCTTGAAGTTCGTTCTGGCCCCAACGAGGACCAGAGCATGAAGCGCAGCCGCTTTACGGAAGAGCAGATCATCGGGATTTTGAAGGAGCACGAGGCTGGCGTTCCGGTCGCCGATCTGTGCCGCAAGCATGGCGTGAGCGACGCCAGCATTTACAAGTGGAAGGCCAAGTTCGGCGGAATGGACGTCTCGGAGGCCAAGCGGCTGAAGACGCTGGAGGACGAGAACACGCGGCTCAAGCGGCTGCTGGCGGACGCCATGCTGGACAATGCCGCCCTGAAGGATCTCCTGGGAAAGAAGTGGTGACGCCCGCTGCGAAGCGGAAAGCTGTCGCACATCTCATGGGTGTTCACGGGATGAGCGAACGGCGGGCGTGTAAAGCCATCGGATGTTGCCGCATGACGGTCAGATATCAGACGAGCCGAGCCGATGATGCCGGGCTGCGGCAGCGCATGAGGGCGATCGCCCATGAGCGCCGCCGCTTCGGCTATCGTCGCCTGCACGTCCTGCTCAAGCGGGAGGGCTATGCGGTCAATCACAAGAAGCTGTTCCGGCTGTACCGGGAGGAACGGCTCACGGTGCGCCGCAGAGGTGGCCGCAAGCGGGCCCTCGGCACACGAGCTCCGATGACGGTGCCGCTGCTCCCGAATGATCGCTGGTCGCTCGACTTCGTGTCGGATCAGATGACCGACGGCCGGCGACTCCGCGTCCTGACCGTGGTCGACGACTGCACCCGCGAGTGCCTGGCGCTGGTGGCCGACACCTCACTCTCGGGCGCCCGGGTCGCTCGAGAGTTGGACCGGCTGGTCGCCAAGCGCGGCAAGCCCAAGATGGTCGTGAGCGACAACGGCAGCGAGCTCACCAGCAATGCCATCCTGACATGGGCCGATCAGAGCCCATCGCCTGGCACTACATCGCACCGGGGAAGCCCATGCAGAACGCCTTCATCGAGAGCTTCAACGGCCGCCTGCGGGATGAGCTGCTGAACGAGACGCTGTTCACCTCGCTCGCCCAGGCCCGCGTTGCGCTCCGATGCTGGCAGGCCGACTATAACGACGCTCGACCGCACTCCCAGCTCGGATGGAAGACGCCATCCGAGTTCGCCGCCACCTGCAATCCGCGTCGGGATCTGGCGCTGCGCTATGCCGAGAGCTCCGCCCCAGCTCCCGCCGCTACGACCGCCCGGACGGGCACATCCAACGGCCCGAACGAACTCAGATCTGGATAAAACTTGGGGGCAAGGTCACAATGATGTTGATACTTGTCGGCGATCGAATCGATGGCTAATGACGGAGAAGGTTAGGCATGCGCTGAGACGAAGCCCTCATTTGAGACTTGTCCTAGCGTTTGAGCAGGATGATCCCGCTTACGGGCGGTGATGCGCGGAGCCGGGAGATTCGTTCCGCATTCCTGTTTGGGAGACTGCGGCGAAGGCATTCAAGGATTTCAGACCGTCGAAATCCAGCTCGACAAGCGCGACCGCTCCGCGTTTCGCCGCTCCAACAACGACGGCGGGCCTCCACCGGTGAACACCTGCAACGTGCCGGCTCCATGATAACACTACGCGTCAGGATCCATTCTAAGCCCTACGATCCACAACAACAGACCACAGACCTCGCAGATCAATCAGCGGCCGAAGGGTGGGAACTGGACAACGCTTACGAATGGACACGGCCAGGAAGGTGTTCCACAGACACTACGTCTCTGACAGAGCGCCGGTAGCGAGCTTACGTCATCTTCCAGCTGAGAAGGAAATAGGGATGTACCGGATCGTCTGTCATTCGAATAACAGCTCGATATCGAGAAACATGGCCTGACTTTGCGACTTCGATACAGATCATGAAGGCGCGACCGCGCAAGGATGACGTTGGCTCTTCGTTTGCGCCGATCGGAAATGGAGGCGGGCGATCTGAGGCCACCCCTTGCTTACTGATCATCTCGGGCATCGCCGCCAGAGCTTCAGGTGTGGCACGTCGTGGATCAACGAACTGGCTTCCGGAATACACGGTCACGGCTGGTTCGATCCGCTGAAAGAGAGCAGGCGTCATGTCCATTACGAGAAGAAGCTCGTCGACGCTCTGAAACGGACCGTTGCGCGGCCGGTGGGGACTATTCGCCGCGCGATAGTCGAACTCCTTGGCGCCATTAAGATGCTTCAGTTCGCTCGCGGTTCGCCAGTCCACGATCTTGTCTGCAAGCCCACTTGCCGCATCGGCGTTTAGCCCCGCCGACCGCAGCAAACTGGCAAGCAAGGCGGGGTCGGCCTGGTTGATGTCGATCTTGCCGAGCTCGTCCCGGATCACGATCCGGATCTCGGCTTCGCCAAAGTGGAGCAGGTGAACCTCGCCTACACCTGGACGCAAGAGGCGATCAGATTTTTGATCAAACAATCCCGACACGGCGTAGTCCAGCGCCCCGTCTGCAGTCGCACTCAGAATCGCAAGTTCACAATCGTTGCGGGCGAGGCGGTACGACACCTCGCTGCCCCAGAGCAGCGACAGTGACAACGTTGTCAATAATCCTAGGATCCACAGGACCGCTATGACTGGCATTTCTGATCTCTGGGACTGCCATGGTCCGAAGATCGCTTGGCGGACGACGGTTTCGAGAAGACATGTAAGAGACCTAGCTCATATGAGAGCACCGAGAAGCTGAGCCAAGCAGGAACGAACAATTCGCGCTCCTCCTCTACGAGCGGCTGTCTGCGGATTGGCCCTTGATCTTTCGTCTGTGCGAACAAGGCTATTCTACTCCGGCTCGAGGGGCCGCAGCGCGGCCTGTATTCTTCAATTCTTGGGGTAGAGCTGCAATTCGATCGCGCGCCCCGCCTGCTCGATCCGAACACCTGACGCGTCGATCGACGTCACCCGCCAGCCCTGAAACGTCTCGTTTTCGTTGATCCAGGAGCCTGCGCCCCCGCCAACCTTGCTGAGCAGATAGGCCTTGCTCGTGCCGCCGTTGATCATGACACCGCCGACCAGGAGGCCCGGGTCAGTGGCCACCGGGGGCGGAGCGGCCACCGGCATCGGCGGTGGCGGCGCGGGTGGGGGCGGAACGAACGGCTCGCGCGACTTCTGGAACACCGGATGGGCCAGGATCTCGGCATATGTCTGCAGCGGCTGCCGTCCAGCCACGCCCGCCATGGTCCGGGGCACCGGCGCTTCCCAAGCCGCGCGGCGGGCGCCGGACGCTTCTCCGCCTCCGACCGACGTCGCGAGCCAGGCGCCGAGCACTAGATCAAGACCCGCCAGGAGCGCCAGAACTCCGGCAAGCGGCGTCCCCCGCCATCGCACGAGGCTCCTCATTGCACCGCACCGTAGATGTCGAGCTGCGCCTGAAGCACTGGCTCCTCGGCCGTTCCCGGGCGCATCGCAGGCGCACTCTTCAGCACCGCATTGGCAATGAACAAATATGGCCTTGCGCTCTCGACCGCGTGGACCGCACGCATGACGGCGGGCAACGGCCCGGACAGATCGATCCGCGCGCCGCTGTACTTGATCTGATCGACGGTCCGGCCCGGCAGCGATTGAATCGCGCGGGACTGGGCGCCGGCATTGCCCATGATCGTCTTCAGCTTCGTCTGCAGGTCGGCGGCGATCACGTTCTCATTCGCACCCGTCAGAAACTCCCCGTTCTGGAGCTGCGACTCGGTTTCGGAGGCAAGGCCCTCGATGGCCGATGCCTGGGCTGCGATCGCGCTCAACCGTGCCAGCAGCGCCTGCTGTTGCTGGATCCGCGCCTCCCGCTCGGCGAACATCGCCGCGATCGGCGCCACGAAGCCCCAGAACAACAGCGCAAGAAGCGCGAGGTTGACGACGATGAAAAGGCCGCGGCGTCCGAGCGCGTCCCTGCGCTTCGTCCATTCGCTCATGGCGCCACCTCCTTGATGGCATCGGGCACACGAATCCTGGCCTGCAATGAAAAGCGTTCCCGGTTCTCGATCGGATCCATCGCGACCGGCGACGTCAGGGCAGCGTCCACGAACAGTCTCGATCCACCGAGCGTGTTGATCAGGCTCGGCGCCGCGGCCGAGAATCCGGTCATCGTGACCGTTGCGCTCCGCGGGTTCGCTCCCTCCACGAGCCGCAATTCGGTCAGCCAGGAATGCTTCGGCAGAATGCGCGAGGCTTCATCCCAGACGTCGATCAATCCCGGCACTTCGCTGCGCTGCAGACGAAGGCGCGACAGCGCCGTCCGCCGCTCCCGCAATTGATCCACCAGGACGCGAACGCGCTCGGCGCCCTTGCGGGCCACAACGATCTCGGCATCGAGCCGATCGAGCGTGGCCTGTTGCCGGGCGAAGGTCAGGACCGCGATGCTGGACCCAAGAAGCACGGCGAGCGCGCCGAGCACTGCGATCGCAACGGTGGAGGTCTTGCGGGCAGCCGCAGGACGCGCCAGTCGGATCGACGGCGAGGTTTGATCGTCGCCGAACACGACAAAGTCGATGTGCGCGACGGCAAGCCCGAGCTGATCTGCGGCCTGCTGCACGTGATGGCGCCGCGTGACCCATTGCCGAACCGCGATCCGACCGTCAGGCGATGTGGCGGTCAAGTGGTCGCAATAGATGTCCTCCGCCTTGAACGGCGTCCGGCGCAACAGGTCCTGCGGCACGATCGTATCGATCGCGCCCTTCGCCTCGGGTGGAAGCATGAGCTCGCGGCGAAAAACACTCTCTTCCGGCAGACGCAAGCCCAGATCCACGTCGCGCCGATCCAGACCATGACGCTGCAGGATGGATGCGATCGCCGCCGTCACCTCACCTGCATGGGTCGTTTCACCAGCCTGCACTCCTGATCGGGGATCGTTCAACTGAAGCCGGATCCCCGTGTCGTCGCGATCGACCAGAAGTCTCGGCCGGCCGGCCGGCGCCAGCGCGGCTACGAACCGTTGCGGCAGCAGATCGACCGCTTCCCTGCACCACCAGGCGGCCGCCGATTGCGCCCAGTCGCGCGGACGCGCCGCACGAACCGTGGCCAGCAACGCGCCTCTATCCTTGCTCTCATGCATCGCCCGTCCCGCCGCCCTATCCCATGCGCGTCGCGCGCAGAACTTCGTCGATCGTGGTCTCGCCGCGCCAGACCTTCCGGACTCCGGTCTCGTACATGCTCTGCATGCCCTGCTCGCGGGCGGCGCGCTCGATCGCAGTGTCCGACGCCTTGGCCAGGATCAGGCTCTGACATGCCTCGTCGATGACCAGCATCTCCGCGATGGTCGAACGTCCGGAGAAGCCGGCATTGCCGCAATCGGAGCAGCCTTGCGGCTGGCGAATGTCTGGCTGCCCCAACGCACGGAGTCCGGTCACGGACCGCTCGAAGCTCTCCGCCCAATAGCTCGCCTGCGGATGACCATGGGAACAACGGGAACAGAGCCTGCGTACCAGGCGCTGCGCAATCACGCCCTTCAGCGTCGAGGCCAACAGATAGTTCTCGACGCCGATGTCGATCAGCCGCGTGATCGCAGACGCCGCATCGTTGGTGTGGAGCGTCGAGAGCACGAGGTGACCGGTCAGCGAGGCCTGGATGGCGATGCGCGCCGTCTCGAGATCGCGGATTTCACCGATCATGATGATATCCGGATCCTGCCGGAGCATCGAGCGCAGCGCGTGAGGAAACGTCAGCCCGATCTCCGACTGGACCTGCACCTGATTGATCCCCGGCATCTGATATTCGATCGGGTCCTCCACCGAGAAGATCTTGCGCTCGGTGCTGTTGAGCGTCTTCAGCGCCGTATACAGCGTCGTGGTCTTGCCGCTGCCGGTCGGTCCTGTGACCAGGATGATCCCATTGGGCTGCTGCAGCAGCGCCTGCAGCGTCGCGATATGCTCCGCGGAGAAGCCGAGCTCGACAAAATCGAGGCTGATGCGATTGCGGTCGAGCACGCGCAGCACGACGCTTTCGCCGAAGGCCGTGGGGATCGTGGAGACGCGGAAGTCGATGTCGATGCCACGGACCGCGATCTTGATGCGCCCGTCCTGCGGCAGGCGCCGCTCCGCAATGTCGAGCTTCGACATGATCTTCACGCGGGACGTGATCGCGGCACGCAGGTCCGCCGCGAGCACCTGGACCGAGCGCAAGGCGCCGTCGATGCGATAGCGGACGAGCACCTGGTCCACATTGGGCTCGATATGGATGTCCGACGCCCTCGCCTCGACGGCGTTGGTGATGATCTGGTTGACGAGGCGAATGATCGGCGCCTCGCTCGCAAGATCGCGCAGCCGCTGCACGTCGGCTTCGTTGGCCTCGGCGCCGCCGGTGGCGCGGGTCTCGTCGCTGCGCGACATGGCGGGATAGAGCCCCGCGCAGGCCTTGTCGAAATCCGCCGCCGTGAACAGCCGCATGTCGACCGAAAGGCCCGTGAGGAATGCAAGGGCCCGGATCGGATCGTGGTTGAACGGATCGGTCACTCCGACGGCAAGCCGGCCATCGCTGCAGCCGAGCGGCAGCACATGATTGTGACGCACGAACTCCGCTTCGACCAGTTCGGGCAACACAGGGTCGATCGGAATCTGATCCGGACGCACCAGATCGAGTGCCAGGAATTTCGACAACGCCGCGACCAGACCGGCCTCCGACACCAGACCGAGCTTGGTCAGCACGGTGTCGAGCCTGTCTCCGGTGGTTTGCGCCGCGCGTCCGGCACGGTCGAGGCTCATGCGATCGACGATGCCTTCCTCGCGCAGGAAGTCGCCAAAACTCTGCAACAATGCGGTCCGGTCCATGTCGGGCATGGACCGGTGCAGCTGCGCTCGCGGCTCCTCGATGTCTGCGGCGAAGGCGGCGTCCTGCTGCATCGCTGGCCCTGCGCGTCCGGTCATCGCGTCCCCCAGCTCAGCACCCAATAGGGCTGCTGCGGATTTTCCGTCAGGCGCACCGCGACCTCGCCTTCGACGACGCGCGACGCCTGGGAAAACTCGGTCCGGATCGTGAAGGCGCGCCCACGCAGCACCGTCATCGGGTTGCCTTCGGCGAGGCCAGACCTGGCACCGTCGCGCGCGGCCAGCGTCGCTTCGGCACTCTGCGCGGTCATGCCGGGCAGCGCGCGCAGCACCTCGCGCGGCGCCAATTGCGGATCGACGAACTGCCGTCCCGAATGGACCGTGAGCGCCGGCGCGATCCGCGCAAAGATCGCCGGAGTCATGTCCATCACCAGGAGCAGCTCATCGACGCTCTGGAACGGACCGTTGCGGGGATGATAGGCGGCGTTGCGCGACGCGTAGTCCCGGTCCTTGGCGCCGTTCAGATGCTTCAGGGACGTTGCGGTTCGCCAGTCCACGATCTTGTCGGTCAGGTCAGCGGCGGCCCGCGCGTCCAGCCCTGCTGATAGCAGCAGGCTGTTCAGCATTGCCTCATCGGTCTGGTTGAGGTCGACCCGTCCGAGCTCGTCCTGAATCCTGATGCCGATCCGCGTGCCGTTGAAATCGAGGGTGTAGAGACGGCCGTCGGCGCGCCAGCGGCGGTCCGCCCTGGCATCGAGCAGACCGTCGATGGCGGCGTTCACGCCGGCCTCGACGAGCGCACCGAGAGCAGCCTGATCGACGCCGTTACGGGCAAGGCCATAGGACACGCTGCTCGACCATGACAGCGACAGTGCAATCGCTGTCAGTAGCGCGAGCCCCCAGAGAACCGACAGCACCGGCATGTCGCCCCCTATCGCCCGCGACAGCGCATCGTGAGCGCATCGTAGACGCAGGCCACATCGGCCTGCACCCGCGGCGCGATCACGAGCTCCGGCCAGTGACGGGCATCGTCGGGACGCATCAGGACCCGCAGCCGGATCAGGCCGGGAGCCTCGCTCTGATCCTTCCAGCTTGTGCTCCAGGCCGCATTGGCGTCTCCCGTTGCTCTTGCCGCATAGCTGAGCTCGATCCGATCGATGTCGGACACCAGCAGCGTCCGCTCGGTGTCCTGCTTCACCGCCAGTTCGGGTCGGGACTGCAGAACGAGATCGACCCCGTCACGCCTGCGGTCGGCGAACAGCTTGAAGCGGAAGCGGCCGGCCCCACCGGACACGGCCGGCGCGTCGCTGAGGAACTCGAGGCTCTCGGCCTGGCCGTCGATATCGATGC
Organism: Bradyrhizobium sp. SZCCHNRI3052; assembly: GCF_032484895.1. Classification (NCBI taxonomy): domain Bacteria; kingdom Pseudomonadati; phylum Pseudomonadota; class Alphaproteobacteria; order Hyphomicrobiales; family Nitrobacteraceae; genus Bradyrhizobium; species Bradyrhizobium sp. SZCCHNRI3052. The sequence goes on from NZ_JAUETW010000013.1 coordinate 114,541, forward strand.
GCCGCTGCGCCGCGCCTTCGCCCAGCATCATCGGATAGAGATTGCCGATCAGCCGCCGCAGCACGTCCTGCGCTACGAGCTCGCGCTGGAACGACTCCGCGCGGGCGCTGCCGCTGCGCCAGGCCTGCACGCCGAATTTGAGATTGTCGAACAGCAGAACGGCGAGCAGGCTGAACAGCGCCAGCGCAACGAGAACCTCGACCAGGGTGAAGCCTGCGTCGCGATCATCCATCCCGCTTGCTTTCGGCGACGTCATCGGCCTGGCTCACTGCGATCTGGAGGCTCTGGGCCCGAGGCGGAGCGTCGAGAGCGCATAGGAGCGCGGGTCCTGCCCTTCCTGCCAGCCGATCTCGACCGAGACCTGATACAGCTCGACCGGGCGTGCATCGCCGCCTTGCACCGGCCGATAGGGCTGCATCGCAAGGCGCCACCGATAGCCGTTCGCCGCGGCGCCATCGCGCGTCTCGGTGCGCAGCGGAATCGAATTGCCGACCTGGGCCATGAGCGACTGCGCCAGCGCAACGGCACCAGCCACGCGTTCGGCCATGCCCGTTCGTGACAGTCCGGTCGAGAACAGGCTCATCACCAAAGCGAGGCCGACCGACAGCATGGCCAGCGCAACGAGGACCTCCACCAGCGTGAAGCCGGCGTCGTCGCCGTCCGCGTGCTTCATCTCTGCCGTGGCGGGAGTCACGGCTGCCAGCTCGTCACATTGGCCGTGGCCGAGGTCTCGTCCTCGCGTCCGTCAGGCCCGAGCGAGACGATGTCGTAGGCGCCGTGCTGTCCCGGGAATCTGTAGACATAGGGCCGTCCCCACGGATCGTTCGGGACCAGGGTGCCGCTGAGATAGGGCCCGTTCCAGGTGGTCGCGGTGGCCGGCTTCTGCACCAGCGCACCGAGCCCTTCGGCTGCGGTCGGGTAGCGGCCGTTGTCGAGGTGATAGAGGTCGAGCGCCGAGGACAGGCTGCGGATCTGGATCCGCGCCGTCTTGAGTTTGGAGTCGGAGAGATAGCTCAGCACGCGCGGGCCGACGAGACCCATGATCAGGCCGATGATGGTGATGACGACAAGCATCTCGACCAAGGTGAAGCCGGCCTCGCCATCGCGGCCTCTGCGTAAACGAAGCCGGAATTGCCCGCGCCACGCGGCCACGCGCAGCTTCACGACATCACGACATTCCATCCATCCCAGCATGATCGTCCCCTCCCCTCAACACGTCGCGGCGGTCCGCACCGTCCCTGTCAGCCATTCGACACAGAGCCTGATATGATGCCCGTTCAACTCCAGGCTCAGATCGCCGCCGGTCGACGAGCCGTCCGGAAAGAACCGGAAGCCGCCCACGGCGGCGCCCACGCGCGTCGCGGCGGCATAGGTCAGCTTCGCCTGGATCTCCGGCGCAAAGGTGCGCAGCCGGACGACGTCCGAGCTGAAGGTCCGGCGGTCGACGTCAATGGTCAAGGTCATCACGCGGTTCTGCACGATCGCAGCCGAGCGCGTCGCGCGCAGCGCCGACGCAATCTCGCCTGTCGCCGCATCGAGGCTCACCGTGCCGGCGCCGCGTGATAGCAAAGGGACGGCGGCGGATACCGTCAGCGCCAGGATGACGAGCACGGCCAGCATCTCGACCAGCGTGAAGCCGGCGCTTGCCTCGTCCCGTCCCACTGCCGCCCGCGCGCTCATCGCCCCGCCAGATCATTGATGCTGAGGACGGCGTTCATCACCGGCATGATCAGCGCGCCGATGATCAATGCGATGCCGACCGTCATCGCCGGCGTCAACGCCGCCATGAAGCGATCGACGCTGGTCTGCAGCTGCTTCTCCAGCATCTGCGCCACGCGCAGCAGCATGCGGTCGAGCTTGCCCGCCTCCTCGCCGACCGCGATCATCTGCAGCGCCACGGCCGGCAAGGCGACCTCGTTGCGCAGCGCGCGGTGCAGCGCTGTGCCCTGCTGGATCCGCTCGATCGCCTGTTCCATGCCGGCGCGGAGATGACGGTTGTCGACGACGTCGCTCGCCGATTTCGTCGCCGCTATCAACGGCACGCCGGCCATCAGCATCGTGCCGAGCGTGCGGGCGAAGCGCGCGGTGTCCTGCTGCAGAAGGAAGCCGCCGAGCAGCGGCAGCTGCAGCGCGAGCCGGTCGAGACGCCGGCGGCGGCCGGGATCGGCCAGCACGAATGCGACGACCACCCCCCCAGCCACGATGGTGGCAACGCCGCCGACCACGATCTCGAGCCAATGCGCCTTCAAGGCCAGCATCAGCTGGATGGTCAATGGCAGCGGCTTGCCGCTCTGGGTGAAGATCGGGGCCATCGACGGGATCACGCCGCCAACGATGATCGCGAGCGTTGCGAGGCTCAGCACGATCAGCATCGCGGGATAGATCAGCGCCGACTGGATGCGCGCACGGATCTCCGCCCGCCGCTCCAGGAGCTCGGCGAGCTCGGTCAGCACCTGCGCCAGCCGCCCGCCGCTCTCGCCGGCTCTGATGACCGCGACATAGTCGGCCGGGAAGATGCGCGGCTGCGCCTGCATCGCCTCCGAGAGCGGCCGGCCATTGAGGATTTCGGCGAGCAGTGCCTCGACCAGGGTGCGCAACCGCACGGCCGAGGCCTGCGTCTGCACGATGCGCAAGGCGTCGTCCATTGGAATGTCGGCCGCGCAGAGCGTGGCGAACTCGCGCGTGAAGGCCAAGAGGTCCGCGCGCGCCGCGCCGTTGCCGAGCGTGATCTCGCGGTTCCACCATGCCGTGCCGGCGCTATCGGCGGCCTGCATCTGGAACGGCGACAACCCCTGCGCCCACAGCGTCGCGCTCGCCGCATCCGCGGACGCGGCCTCGATCGTCCCCTCCGCGAAGGAGCCGTCGGTGCCGTAGGCGCGGTAGCGGAAGCGCGGCATCAGTCGAGAATCCTGCGTCCGGTGTCCTCGACCCGCCGCCGCGCCGGCTGCCGGCGATGCGGACCCTCGATCGCCATGAAGTGGCGGTACTCCTCGGTCACGCTGCGCGCCTCGTCGAGGCTGCGCATCACGTGCGGCCGGATCAGGATGATCAGCTCGGTCTTGCCGATGACGTTGTCGCGGCTGCCGGCGAAATTGCCGATAAATGGGATGTCGCCAATGATCGGCAGCTGGCTGCGGCCGGTGGTGCGGCCCTCCTGGATCAGCCCGCCCAGCACCAGCGCGTCATTGTCGTTCACGACCACCGATGTCCTGATCTTGCGCTGCCGGATGGTCGGCGAATCGATGTTCGATGACGTGGTCGGCGCCACGCTCGACACCTCCTGCTCGATGTCGAGCAGCACCCGCCCGCTCTCATTGATGCGCGGGATGATCGACAGGATCACGCCCGTATCCTTGTAGCTCACCGAATTGACGATCGGCGCGCCGGGCGTCAGGGTGCCGGTCGCCGATTGCGTCGTGATCGGCACCTGGTCGCCGATCTGCAGCACCGCCGGCTTGTTGTCCATGACCGCCAGCGACGGCGAGGAGACGATGTTGACGTTGGTGATCTGGTTCAGGGTGTCGATCGTGGCAGCGATGTTGGCCGCTGTCAGCGCGTAGGAGAAGCCGGGAAACACCGAGCTGACGGCGCCGGAGACCGCCTCCGTCAAGGTGAATTTCGAGCTGTGCTTCTGCATGTACCATTGCACGCCGAACCGCAGCTCGTCGTTCAGGGTGACCTCGGCGATGGTCGCCTCGATCAACACCTGGTTCGGCATCTGGTCGAGCCGCTCGATCACCTGCAGCACGCGCTTGTAGTCGGCCTGCGCTGCCTCGATCAGGATCGCGTTCTTGGCCTCGTCGGCGACGATGCGCAGCCGCGGCCCGTCGGCATCGCCCTCGCGGCCGGTGGGTGCAGCCGGAGCCGCCGCCGGCATCACGCTGGGCGCCGCAGCCGCCGGCGCCGCATTGCGCATGCCGCCGAAGCCGCCACTGGATGCGCCGAGCCCGCCGGTGAAGGACGGCGACGACGATCCGGACAGTCCGCCGCCGGACGACGACGGCTGCGACTGCACGCTCGCCTCCTGGTAGTTCGGCGCCACCGTGCGCCGCGCCGTCGTCGCGGCCTGCGTATCGGTGGGGAACATCGACTGCAGCACGTCGACCAGCTCCTGGGCGCGGCGGTTCTGCACGGCATAGGTGAAGAGCTGCTTCTCGGACCCTTGCGCCTGCGCGTCGAGCTTGCGGATCCAGCTCTCGGCGCGGCGCAGATAGGCCAGCTGCGGCGAGATCACCAGGATCGAGCGCAGCCGCTTGTTGGGCACGAACTGCACCATGCCGGCCATCGGCCCGTCGCCGCGATCGGAGCCGAACACGCTTTTCAGCTCGGTTGCGATCGCGTCGGGCGCCGAGGTCTTGACCGGGATCAGCGCGAACGACATGCCCTTCATGGTGTCGACGTCGAACAGCGCGATCGCCTCCATCATCGCCGCGATCTCCTGGCGATTGCCGGACAGTGTGATCAGGTTGCGCGCATCGTCGACCCGCACCACCCCGCCGCGCGGCGCGATCGGCTCGACAACGCGCCGGATCTCTGAGGCCGAGACATATTTCAGCTGCACCACCTGCAGCCCATTGCCGACCATCTCGCCGCCCTCGGCCGGATCATCGGTGCGATACGCCGCCGACACCGCCGTCTGGTCCGCCGCCACGATACGATAGATGCCTCTGACGTTGACCACGGCCGCATTGTTGGCCCGCAGCGCCGCCTGGAACAGATCGATCACCGCCGCCCGCGCCACCGGCCGCGGCGTCTGGATCGTGACCCGCCCCTCGATCCCCGGATCGACCGTGTATTTGACTCCGAGAATATCCCCGAGCACCGTCTTCGCCGCCTGCGGCACGGGCACGCCAGCGAGATTGATGGTGACGCCATCAGCGACATCCTCCGCACCGCGCGGCACGGCCCCGGTCGGCGGCTCCCCGACGAAGCGGCCGGTGCCTTCGACCATGGTCGCAGGGCCGCCCTTGTTATCATCGAGCAGCGGCGAGCCCGAGATCCTGCCGGCCCGGCCATTCCCAGTTGGCGACCGCATCGCCGCCTGCGCCTGCGCCGTCAACCCGGCGTCTGCAGCACTCGTGCTCCAGGCGAACGACGACGTGCCCTCGTCCATGGTCTGACACGCCGACAGCGCCAGCACCATCGGAAGCGCCATCCACCCGCGCCTGTACCCCTCGCCCCGCACTGCCGTTTACCCCACCCCGAAGCAACCAAGGCTGCTCAACAACTAACAGGTGGAGTCTAGAGGGTTTTGGAAGCGAGAGATATTGCTCGCAGGCCACGCAAGCGAGTCATACACATGCTTTGATACACGAATTTGCGCCAAACATCGCAGACAACACTCACTGGTTGCATCGCCTCAAGGCGAGATAAATCACCTTCGGGAATTACGGCGACAGTGCACTAAACTCCATTGAGCCGCTTGTTTTGTGCACTGTCACCGTAATTCCACGCAACCTCATTTTTGCACTGCACTTAAGCCGAACGACAGTCCTTCGCAAAATATTCGAATACACGACTGGTCTACAACAAACGACTCCTCAACAGCGATTGAGCGCCATTTATAAGAGAATGTAAATGCTGGCTGCATGGCAGACGAAATTAGCCGGTCATTCACACCAATCGAAATCTCGATGCTTGCATCCACAGAGGTGATCTTCGAAAGATTGACCGAAATCGCCCGATAGTCGGCAAACCATTCTTGCAGTTGATCGCGGAGACAATCGATCCGATCTCTGCGAATTATCACTTTCGGAAACGACAAGCAGAACTGCGGCTCAGTTTCCCAGTCAGCTCGTCCGGCTTCTTTGTCAAACGGCGGCTGAGGCCAGAATTCTCCCAACAACGCAATGCGCGTTAAGAGAACATCTGGACCATCTGAGCTTCTTCCGCTTCGAATGAAAGAGCCGCAGAACCGTTCGCGACCACTCGAAGAAGGCAGAACCCACTGATACTCATCCATAATCGTTCCATCAATCATCTGCAATCATGCCTTAGAACCTAAAGCCACCCTTTGGCCGTCTCGAGTGCTCTTCGCCGGAATTCACATTTCGCTCTCCAGTTAGATGGGGAGTACGGCCGCGGGCTTCGTGCCCCCCCATATCCTCTCCGGGACCTTGATCCGGAATCGGCACATTGGGGTCGTTTGATGGAGCCCCGAGTTGCCGCCTCCATTCGCTTCTACGACCATCGGTCTTTTCCGGACTATACGGATCATCCGGAACGGACGGTGCTGGAGTATATCCTTCTTTCGGGCGAGCGCCATCGCTCGCAGGTTCTGAAGGCGAGTTATCCTTCGAGGTGAGGATATCCCAGGTTCTATGTATTCCCCAGGCAGCCGCTCCGGCAGAGCCGAAAAAGAAGACCCAACCCGCATAGCCTGCTGCGGGCAACACCATGAGAAAGCCGTTGGCCTCACGGAAGTTCTCTTCTGCAGTCCGTTGTCCGGCCGCTAGACTCCTAGTCGCCAAGTATTGAAACGCAGCGGTCACGGCGCCATTCCCGAATTTCCCGCCGCCGGCAACGGATGCCAGTCCGCCCACCGTGGCGCGCGCGATGGTACCACCGACAAGATCGTTCGGCAGTGCTGGCGACAGTGCCGCGCTCACGGCTGCGGATGCAGCACCTGACCCGCACGATCCACCGGAAGCAACGGACGAGACGCAACCGACGGCAGCATTGGCACCTATTCTTCCAATAAGGCCGATGTCTAGGCCAGGAATCTGGCTGTACGCAAAGGTTGTTAGCCCTGCGATGACTCCCGCTTTTAATACCTGCCCTAGATTTCCACCGAACATGCCGGTGGTCACAGCTGCGCCAACGAACGCAGCAAGTGGTGCAAATACTCCGGTAGAAACCAAAGCGGCCGTGATGGCGATCTGCACGAGCGACTGCAGGTTGTTGGTAATGAAGTTGCCGACGGCCCTCACGATGCCGCTGAAGAAGTTCCCGACGCTGCTGAAGAAGTTCGAGAACCAGTTGAAGCCGTTCGGATCCGTGAACGTCAGCGGGTCGTTGCCGACATACGAGTACCGGTTCCAGCCCTGCGGATTGAGCGGCTCGGTCACCGTTGGATCGGCGCTCGTGAACCGCGCCAGCAGCGGATCGTAGACTCGGCCGTTCAAATGCACGAGGCCGGCAACCGAGAGCTCCTCCTGGCCGGTGAAGCCACGCGTGGTCTGGCTGGTGGTGCTGCCGGCGACGTCGTCGGTGCCGTCGACGTTGCGGCGCTTGCCCCAGGCGTCGTAGGACAGGCGCTGCTGCAGCAGGCCGTTCTCGTCAGTGAGCGCCACGATCGAGCCGAGATGGTCGGTGTGGAAGTAGCGCATCGTCAGCGTGGTGCCGCTGGCCGCCGTCTGAGCCACGCGCATGCCGACCTTGGCATTGCCGACCGAGAGATAGTCGGTCCATTTCTGCGTGGTCGTGCCGGGATTCTGCACCTCGGCCATCACGCCGAAGCCGGCGATGTACAAGGTCGTGCCTTCCGGCGTCACCTGCTTGAAGCGCTGGTGCTCGGTGTCGTCGACGAAGGAGATCGTCCGCGACCCTTGCGTGATGCTCGCCGGCTTGTTGTACGAGGTGTAGACGATGCTGCGGCCGAGACCCGAGGTCTGGTTGCCGTTGGCGTCATAGGTAAACGTGGCATTGATGCTGCCGCCGGCGACGCTCATCACGGCGTGCGGCAGCGGCGCCCCGGCCGCCGGATAGACGTAGGTGCCGACGTCCGACTTCGACAGGATGTTGCCGATCGCGCTGTAGGAATATGTCTTCACCAGCGGCGTCGGGTTGAGGCTGGTCGTCGACGTCGTCAGCCGGTTCAGGCCGTCATAGCTGAAGCTTTCGCTGACACTCGTGTTGGCGTCGCCGCGCGAGGTCAGGTTGCCGAGCCGGTCGTAGCCGAAGCTCAGATTTTGCACGGCGCTGCCGGTCCCGGTGGCGACGCTGGTCAGCCGCCCCGTCAGCGGATCGAACCCGCGGGTGGTGACCAGGCCATTGCCGGCGGTCTGCTGCGTCAGATGCCCGTCGGCATCCATCGCATTCGCCGTCCAGAAGGCCTGGCTGGTGGCGTCGTCCTGCAGCTGGTTGGCGAAGCCGAGGCTGTTGTAGCCGTAGCGCGCGGTGAAACCGGAGGGGTAGCTGACCTTGATTAGCCGGCTGTTGGCGTCATAGGTCGCGCCCATGGTGTAGGTGGCGCCATCGATCGTGGTCGCGACCTGCAGCGGACGGCCGAGGCCGTCATAGCTGAAGCTGCGGGCGAAGCCGTTGCCCGAGCCGGAGGTGATGCTGCTCGAGGCCAGCTTGCCGATGCCGTTGGCCGCGGTGTCATAGACCCAGACCGATGTCATGTCCGGCTCGACCCGCTGCACCATCCGGCCCAGCCGGTCGTAGCTCAGGCTGACCGCCTGCCCCTTGGCGTCGGTCTGCGTGACCAGCTGTCCCAGGGTGTTGTAGCTGTAGGTCCAGTTGCCAAGATCGGGATCGCTGCTCGCGATCTTGCGGCCCCTGAGGTCATAGGTCGCGCTGACGACGTTGCCGAGCGCATCGGTGGTCTGCACCAGGTTGCCGACCGCGTCATAGGCATAGGTCATGGTCTTGCCGAGCGTATCGGTGACCGAGACCACTTGGCCCTGGCTGTTCTTGGTGACCGTGCGCGTCTGGTTCAGCGCGTTGGTCTCGACGACGGTCAGGCCGTGATAGGCAGTCTGCGCCACGCTGCCGTCCGGCTGGGTCGAAGAGACAACCCGTCCCAGGACGTCGTAGCTCAACGTCGTGTATTGCGGCGTGCCGCCGTTCAGAAAGTATGGCCGGCTGGTCTGCGCGACGCGCCCGAGCGCATCATAGCTCTTGGTCGCCTGCACCGTGCTGCCGTCGAAGCCCTGGGTGCGGCGGCCGAGCTCGCGCTCCAGCGTGTCGAAGAACACGGTCGTGACGGGGCCGTTCACGGTGGCGCCGTCGGCGGCGTAAGGCGTTTCCTGCACGAGATAGCTCGCGCCAGACAGACAGCTGGCGCTGCCGCCGTTCACGCCGCTGCAGAACTGGTAACTCCAGCGGGTCTGGGTGCCGTCCGAGCGCGTCTCCTGCGTCTTGCGGCCAAACTCGTCATAGCTCCAGACCGTCGTCAGGCTGTTCGGGCCGGTGTGGCTGGTCGGCTGGCCGAAGCGCGCGTCATATTGCAGCGTCTCGCTCTGCCCCAGCGCGTTGCTGTTGGACGTTGGGAACTGCCCGCGCGCGTCATAGCTGGTCGTGCTCGAACGCGAGACGACGTCGGCGCCGCTGACGGTGACCGACTGCTTCTGCCCGAACGCATTGTAGACATAGTCGGTCTGAAGGCGCAGCGCCGGAGTATCCGGCTCGACGACCTCCTGGGTCAGCAGGCCCGAGGCGGAATCGTAGGCAAACGAGGACGACCGTGTGATGCTGGTGGCCGAGTTGATAGGGGGCGTCGAGACCGACACCGGCGTGTAAGTGATGACGACAATGCCAGGCGCACCGGCGCCGCCGACATTTCCTGCAAATGTCGATGAACCTGCGCCACCGCCACCACCGCCATATGAACCGCCGGCACCGCCCGCGCCAGACACCGTCGTGTAGGCCGCACCGCCGCCGCCACCGCCACCGCCGGCGCCCACGCCGCTCCACTCGACGCCGGCGCCGCCCGCCCCGCCGGAACCGGTCACCGAATTTGAGAGACCGCCACCGCCGCCGCCACCACCACCGCTCGATCCGGCTGCGCCTCCGCCATTCACGCCCGTCGCGCTAAGAACGCCGACCGTGCCGCCGGCGCCGCCGCCCGTTCCGGACGAGTTGTTACCGCCGGTCGCACCCGTGCCGCTCGACGGTACGTTACCGCCCGGAGCGCCCCCATTGGCCGCGCCGCCGCCGGCCGCACCAGGGCCTGCGCCCGCGCTGCTGCCACCCGCTGCACCCGCGCCGTTGCGACCGCCAGCGCCGCCGCCCCCAGCACCGGCACCAGCCGTCAGGCTCGAACGCGCGCCGCCAGCGCCGCCGTTGAAACTGGTCGTGCCGCCGATCCCACCTGTTCCGCCCGCTGCGGCCCCTGCCGTCGCAGTACCGGACGCCGCTCCGCCCTGCCCGGGATTCGCCACCAGGGTCGAGCCGTTGAATCGCGTCGCGGTGCCTGCCGTGCCGACCGATGGCGCCGTTGTGCCGCCAGCGCCGCCCGCTCCGATCACAACCGGAATCGACGCGCCGGGCGTCAGCGTCAGGTTTAGGAGCTTGCGGTACTCGCCCCCGCCTCCTCCACCTGCACCCTGCTGCCCAGCTACCGAACCGCCTCCACCGCCACCACCTCCGATCGCCTCGATCGAGTTGTCAGCGTTGTTCCAATCGTTTGGAACCACCCATGTCGCGCTGCTCGTAATCACGATCTGCGCGGCATCGGCAGCCGCGGGAAGACCGCAGCCAATCAGGAGAGACAACGCCGCGATCTTGAATCGGGCCAACCCATTCGGACGCAAGGCATGCGAAGTCACGGCATTGAACATGGTCAATTCCTCAACCAACCAAAGCAGCAAAGTGTGTGAGATTTGATGAAAGCGGCCGGCTACTGCGGCCGCTGGCTCGTCACGGTCGCGCGCGTCAAACGACCGAGGTACCAATACGAGGTGTCGTTGGCGTAGACGTTGGACGTGATCTTGCTGAAGCCGTCAGAGGTCGACACCACGACCTGGGTGGCGTTGCCAAACAAGTCATACTGATTCGACGTTGTCACGGTCGGCGCCGGGGACCCATCAAGATCTATGCTGCTCGACACGCTTTGCGCCAGCGACACGCGATAGGGAGCACTGGACGGCGAGATCGTCGTCGAACCACTCGCATTGATGAACTGATAAACGTTCGTCAATTGTCCAAGAGTCTGCGTACCGAGGGTACGCGTCGTCGACGCCACCATGCCTATATAGGGAAAATCCTGCCGGAAGGTTGTGGTCTCGGCGATACCAGTTTGAATGTCCCTGACGGTCACTTGGCGGAACCCGAGCATTCCTCTGCCCGTCAAATCAATCTTTGCGCCAGCATAGGTACGGCTCGAGCTGTAGGTTCCGCCGACGCCATTTGAGGAGTCAACCTGGGAGGCCACAAGAAATGGAGTCTGCAGATCCTGAATCGGGTAGCTACTGCTGGAGTCGCGGGTGTAGACGGATGAGTTCGTCAAAGGAGCGTAGCTGACAGTGATAGTCGCTCCGAGGCCAGAAACGATCGTTCCGATAACGTCTCCGACTGCCGCATCGGCTAGGCACGTGTAGATGTACGTGCCAGACAGCATCGCAAACTCGACTTTTCCGTCGCCGTTGAAGTCCCCCAACTGCATCCAGTAGTCCTTCGTCGGCGGCGCCCCGAAATTCCATCCGTTCGGCATGCCAAGCGTACGATACGTGAACGAACCATCTCCACTGCTAACGAATTGATACATGTAAGGACTGTTGCCGCCGATAATGGTAAAGTCGGTTCTTCCATCGGCATTGATGTCACTTGAGAACGAAGTGAAGCTCGCCCCGGGCTGGGCTCCGAAATTCCAACCGTTTGAAATTTGAATTGGAAGATAATCAAAGCTGCCATCGCCCCGGCTCTGCATCTCATAGAGTTGCGGCCCCTGAAGCATGATCAGATCCGTCTTTCCATCGCCGTTGAAATCGCCCGTGATGGGAAGAAAGCTCGTCGTGCTTGTTGAAGCAAAATTCCAGCCGCTCGGCAACTGCCACGAGTTAAACGCGAATGTGCCGTCGCCATTACCGAGGAACGAGTAAGCGACCTTGCCGACGGTACTAGATCCTGAGCCGGGACCGGTCACGGCCGAACCTCCGACGATCAAGAAGTCTGTCTTTCCGTCTCCGTTGAAATCACCTGAAACTGGGGTGTAGCCAGCAGTTGTCGGAACGCCAAAATCCCAGCCAGGGGTCTGGATCGCGCGTCCACTAAAAGTGCCGTCGCCATTGCTCAAGAACACGTAGAGGTATTGGCCGCTGATCAGCAGAAAATCCGCCCGGCCATCAGAATTGAAATCACCGGCGATCGGGATAAAATAATCGCCCGGCGTTGTCCCGAAATTCCAACCATTCGGGAATGGGAACGTCACTCCGGTGAATTGACCACTTCCGTTACTCAGAAACACATACAGATTGGTCCCATTCAACATGGCAAAATCGCTCTTGCCGTCCCCGTTGAAATCGCCAGGAATGTTCAGATAGCCCGAAGACGCACCGAAGCTCCAGCCATTTGGCGCTGCGGAATTAATCGCCTGGAACGTCCCATCCGACTTGCCGAAGAACCCATACACCGTGGAGCCGACCAGCATTATGAAATCATTCCGGCCATCGCCGTTGAAATCACTTGAGACCGGCGTAGTCAGCCTGCTCAGAGCAGATCCCGGGCCCGCACTGCTCGGCGTATTGAAATTCTCGCCGTTCGGGAGCACGCTGACGGACCCAGAAAACGCCCCACCTCCGCCGTTCTGCCACTGGAACGTCGTGGGAGGCAGACAAGCACCAGACCCACCACAAACCTTGACCGATGAGATTTCGGACACATTGCTCGTGGGACTCTGCTGATATGAGAGCTGATAATCGGAAACCAACGTATTTCCCGAAAAGGTCCTGATGTTTGTCAGCCGCACGGCTGTCCGCACCAAAGAGCCCGCCTGGTAATGCTGAATGACATCGGGACGCGAGGCGTAGACAAATCCAACTGAATTGTATGGAGCAACGTTTTCCGCCGTGTTGCCCGTATAAGTGATCCAGCTTGGAACTGACTGCCCCGCGGTCGCATCGGTTGCATAAGCGACCGAGAAGTAATTGCCTTTCGTGTCGCTCACCTTGTTCACACCCCAAGCACGCACGCTCGGCTTGCCTTGCGCGAGCACCTGAGAATCCGCGGTACGACCGAACTCCATGATCTGACCGGCCTTCGTACGCACCTCGAACCACGCCGGCCCACTGCCCGCCACGCCGTGTGAAACGATCTTGGAATAGGCATCGATTTCGGTACGATATTCGGCATTGTCAGCACCATAGGACCCACTCACCAGGATCAGACGCTGCCCTTCGAGGCAGAACCGATCATTGCCGTCAAAATTAACGGCACCGAGCACACCATCCTGCGCCACAGTTCGCTGGCAACGGCCGATCGAAGGCAAGCCCCCCAAGGACCACCCCATACCCACCACGCCATTGCCGCCCTGACTGCTGTATTCGAGCGTCAGCGCCGGGACGACGCCGGCGGTCCCCGGAGGAACCGCGACCGGAATCGAGTAGGTCGCAGCGCCCATCTGACCAACGGAGAACTGACCAGGAAGCGACATTGTGCCAGCGCTACTTAAAGTAGAAATCGAGATACAAAAAAAAGCGGCACTCAGTCCGACGCGCGCTGCTCGCCCCATCAACGCACGCGCGCAATTTTCTCGACTGGCCCGAGTCGAATTCCCAAACATCCCTGCCCCCGCAGCATCTGCACAACTCGAAACATATCAGATGCCATTTCGCGTCTGACGATCAACCGGCATTGGAACTTATTCACAACATAAGGTGATGATATTCGACAAATACAACCAACTCCAGCGGCTCCACCAAACTTCGCCTGCCGCGTGCATTGAGCGGTTACCTCGGGTGCGAAGAGGAATTTCGGCTGCTTTTCGTCGTTCGTTGGTTTCTGTAGAGAGGCTGTGTGACAGTTTGGCTTGAGATTCTGCGGAGGTCATTTCACACATCCCAGGTCAAAGATGGGAATGCCGCTGCGCGCGCAGCAATTGATGCAATTGATCGTAACCGCCGATCATCTTGCCCAGATGATCGGCGTCGCCAACCCGCCATTGATGTTGATGGAGGTCGCAGGACTGACCAGAGCCATTTATGGCGAGAAGAGCGCCGTGCGGCTGGCACACCAGAACGGCTGTCGCGACCGGACTTGGGAGACGCGAGCCAGTGCGGTCGAACTGCATATCTCCAAGTTCGCACGCGCGAAGCCCCAAGTCGTGGTCCTGGCGGCCGCCAAGGTCGGCGGCATTGTCGCCAACAACACGCTGCGCGCGGTGTTCATCTACGACAACATCGCCATCGCCACCAATGTCATTCACGCTGCCCACGTGAACGGCGCCGAGAAGCTGATCTTTCTGGGCTCATCCTGCATCTATCCGAAGCTTGCTCCTCAGCCGCTGCACGAGAACGCGATGCTGACAGGGCCACTGGAGCCGACCAACGAGCCTTATGCGATCGCCACGATCGCCGGCATCAAGATGGTCGAGGCCTATCGCAGCCAATATGGCGCCGACTTCATCAACGTCATGCCGACCAATCTCTATGGTCCGGGCGACAACTATCATCCCGAATACAGCCACGTCGTCGCGGCGCTGATCCGCCGCTTCCATGAGGCCAAGCTCGCGGATGCGCCGGAGGTCGTCGTCTGGGGCACCGGCACGCCGCGGCGCGAGTTCCTCTATGTCGACGACATGGCGGATGCCTGCGTGCACCTGATGAAGACCTATTCAGACACCGCGCTGGTCAACATCGGCACTGGCAAGGATATCACCATTGCCGACTTCGCCCGCGTGGTTGCCGCCGTAGTAGGCTTCAAGGGCAGCATCAGCTTTGACCGGTCACGGCCGGATGGCACACCACGCAAGCTTCTCGACGTCTCCCGCCTGACGGAGCTTGACTGGCGCGCGACGACTTCCCTGGAAGTGGGAGTCGGGCTCGCCTATCAGGCATTTCTGCGCGAAGCGGCGACGCAGTCGTTAGTCATCATTGGCAAGGGCGAGTCCACCAAAGGCCATTCGGCGCTGGATCTCGTCGAAGCTGCCGGAAGCCTCGATCTCAGCGACGATATCAAGATCCCAATAGTGCCGCGAATAATCCGGCTTCTCGGCCTCGATGAAGTGCTCGGCTGCCATGAGAGCCTCACACTCCGCCGCCCGGCGGTTGTTGTTGATAACGGCGAGCACCCCGTTCTGCGACAAGACGCGGCGCGCTTTACGAGAAAGCGCGGCCTATCAGTGAAATGCCTGCGCCACCGTGGCTAGGCCTACGGAGTTTGGCTCGATCGGCAGAGCCTCAGCGGGCGCGATTGTGACTTCGAGCCCCGCCGCCCCCGCACGTGCAGCTATGTGGGGGTTGGCCTCGGCGGTCTGCACGGTCCAGTCAGACAGGGCATCAATGAGTGCACGGATCGAAATTCTGCTACCTGCGCCGACATCGAAGCAGCGATGGCGGACCATCACCTGCGGCGACAGCATAGGCGACGGCAACGAGAACGTCAGGCGGATAAGTCGGCCAGCTAGCGTCGCAAAGGTCGGCGAGACCGTCAAAACTTTCGCATATGGTTCTGCATTGTGGACAAAGCTCCTCGAATTTGCCTGTGGCAGGATCAATAGACGGCGCTTTCAACAACCTTGTTTCAGGCAGACTCCAGGCTTCCCCTCCGTTGGCGGTCCGCGAACACGATCTTGCAATTCAATCTATGGTTGATCGTCGAGCGGCGGCCGCAAGGCTCGTGGTCGTGAATGCACCGCGGAGACCCGGCCGCTATCGACACGCCCGGCACAGAAGGCGGTAGCCTTCCAGAACTGCCCCGTCGACTGTCGCAGCGACCGCGCTGTCTGATGACACTTCCTCCGCGCTCTGCGCATCTGCGCGACATGCATATCTGATACGTGTGCTTTGCAAGTCGCGAGCGCCGCCAGCTCATTCTCAGCGGGTCGAACTGATTCAGCGCAATCGCGCGGCCGACTCGCCGGCCATAATTGATGATGATCAACTACTTTCGACAATTTTCGGTCGCAGTTTATGATGACTATCGCCTCACGTGCATTTAACTCGTGCAACCTCGGCGAGCTTTTGCCTTGCTCGTGCGGATGATCGTTCGTATGATTCGAATGTGATCGGATCGTGAGAAAAGTTCACTGCCGGCACACATTCCTTCAACGCTCGTGAGACCCGGCCAGTGTTACAGCGACGTAGTTTTCTCGGGCTTCCGTTGTTGGCGTTGTGTGGCTCGGCGAGGTCGGCCTGGGCGGGCAATTCCGTCGAGACGTCCAAAGTCAGAGTGACGATCGGCGGGAAGGCATTCCTACAATACGCACCGGTCACACTTGCCGAGCGCCTTGGCTTTTTCAGGGACGCGGGTCTCGACCCAGAGCTTCTTGACGTGAGCGGCGGATCCAAAGCGCTCCAGGCTCTGGTGGCAGGAAGTGCCGAACTCACCGCTGGCGCTTTCGACCACACGATTCAGATGCATGCCAAGGGACAAAAGATCGCCGGGGTTGTGTTGTTTGGCAGGCATCCGACATTCGCATTGGCCCTGCGAAAGGAGAAGGCTGCGGACTATCGCGACCCAAGCAGCCTGAGAGGCATGAAGATCGGGGTCACTGCATTGGGATCCCAAACGCAGTTCATGGTGGAGTACATCGCTTTACGAGCTGGCGTCTCTCCGGCCGACATTTCCTTCGTCAGTGTCGGAGGTGGCACAGGTGCCGTAGCGGCGATTCGCAACGGCGCTGTGGATGCGGTCGTCACGGGTGAGCCGGCGCTTACGACGCTGACCGCCGCAGGTGACGTCAAACTGGTCGCGGACACTCGCACCAACGAAGGCACAATCGGCGTTTATGGTGGTCTCTATCCCTCAGGGACCATCTACGCGCGGTCAGACTTCATCGAGCGTAATCCCGATACACTCCAGGCCTTTGTTCTCGCGATGGTGCGCGCGCTGCAGTGGATTGATCACGCATCCGTCGACGAGATCGCCGATGCGCTCCCAGAGGAATGGGCCAAGCCCGATCGAAACATCTTTCTCGCCTCCATCCGGGGCACACGAGACATGTTTTCGCCCGATGGCCGGTTCAGCGCCGAGGGCGCGGGGATCGCATTTCAGGTGTTGTCGACCGTCGACCCACAATTGCGTGGCGTGAAGGTCGATCTCGCGGAGACATTTACGAACAGATTCGTCGAAAAGGCGCTCCAGACGCTAGCGTCGAAATAGCATCGTGGAGAGTTCGAGCCGATGAACATGCCCGCGGCACTGTGGGATCGAGGCTAGGTGGTGGCGCCGCGAGCTCCGCAGCATTCGAACGCTTCTGCTTCGGCCGTCAAGAAAACGGCGCGGAAGACGCGTCCGACAGATAAGCCCAAGCGCCCAAAAGGACGGCCCGCGATCCTTGCAAGACGGCGGCGCGACATACCGCTTCATCATCAGGTGTTCTTGGTCCTGCAGGACGAAATTGCAGAACGCCGCTATGCACCAGGAGAAGTCTTGCCGGCGGAGGCGGATCTGGCTGTGCTCTTCGGCGTCTCGCGCGTGACGATCCGGGCAGCTTTGGACACTCTCGATGAGCTCGGACTGATCGAACGCCGCCAGGGTATCGGCACGTTCGTACGGGAGCTCTCGAAGCCGGAGCCTCTCACCGTGCCGATGATGGACCTCGCTGCGCGAAACAGGGAGATCGTGCGCACGACGCGAGCTCACGTGGTCGAATTCGAATTCAAGATGGCTCCTCGTCACGTTCGCGAGCACTTCCAAGCCCAGTCAGACGACCTTTTCCAACGAACAGTTCGCATCCGTTACATGAATGACTGGCCAATCATGCAGGTTACGACCTACATTCCGGAATCGATCGGACGGCAATTTGGTCCTGAAGACATGGAAGGAGGATCGCTCTATGCGATTCTGCAGCGCTTCGGCATCACATTCGCATCGGGCGAGCAGATCGTGACGGCAGCTGCGGCCGATCCCGTCGTCGCAGCACGCCTCAACGTCGCGATCGGCGCGCCGCTCTTGAAGGTGGTGCGCATTCATTTCGACAGTTCCGGACGTCCGATTCAGCACTTCGAGCTGCTGGCACCACCTGCAACCTACGAGCTTCGTATGCCATTGAAAGACTTCTAGCCCGCCTGCAGGTGCGCCAAGTTCCAAGCACGGCCCGTCCGAACTGGCAGTTCGGTGGGCGCGCGAAGGAGAAGCGCTCTCGATCTCATGGGGCCCCGCCGTGAGCGGACCGGCCCACACCGGAAGGCATCACAAGACATGAGCCTCTGCACGGCGGCCGAACGACACAGATGACGTCCGAACCAGCGTCTCCTTCATTCCCTCGCTTTCAATCGACGGTCCCTCACTACGTGGCCGGGCGACCGAACTACGCACCCGCGCTCATCCAACTCGTGGCGGATCACCTTCGTCTGACCAAGAACCACCGATTGATGGATCTCGGGTGTGGACCAGGGTGGCTCGGCATCGCATTTGCGCCCCTGGTCGGCAAGGTCATCGGAATAGATCCGGAGCCTGCCATGCTAGAGGCTGCTCAGGCGATCGCCAACGCGGCGGCCGTTGAGATCGAACTGATCGAAGGCAGCTCGTTCGACCTCAGCCCGCAGCTCGGCCGCTTTCGCGCCGTGGCGATTGGACGCGCCTTTCATTGGATGGATCGCGCCGATACGCTGCGAAAGCTAGACCCATTGATCGAGGAGGACGGCGCAGTCATGCTGTTCAATGACGTACGTCCCGATGTCCCACAGAACGCCTGGTACAAGCGTTACTCGGATGTCGTCGATCGTTTCACCAACAAGAGTGTCGGTTTCGCACCCGAGCGCTTACGTCACGAACCGATCCTGCTGGAGTCGCGCTTCGGTCAGCTCACCAGAATTGGTGTCATTGAGCAGCGTCTCGTGCCTGTCGCTCGTCTGATCGACCGCGCACTATCGATGTCGACCTCCTCGCCTGAACAGCTGGGCGTTCTCGAAGGTCAGCTCGCGCAGGAATTGACGATGGAGATGTCGCCATTCGCAACCGCCGGCGGCGTCGTAGAAGTCATTGAATCGCAGGTCCTCATTGCGCAGCGCCGCTGAGGCTCACAAGCTTCGCTGCTCAATCGACCTATTTGGCCGCCCCATATAGGGGCGAAAGCGCCGGCACACGCCAGTACGCCACGTGCCATCGCATCGCTCCATGACGAAGACGGCCCGCAGCAAAGACCTTAGCTCAGCTCTACACCGGCAACTGAACAAGCGGATTCGATCAGGTGCCGCACGGTCCGGGCATCCCAGTCGAGCCTCTCGGGGACGTCCGCCCAGTAATTTGAGAGCACATGCGCAGCATGTCGCGCCTTTACCCCCAGACCGACGACCGTTCTGGCCGGAATCGCCATGATGGCGCGCTCAATCGGGTCAAGCGAGCTCAAGACCGCTTCGATGCGCTCTACACCGGGCACCACCACGGCGGAGATCTGAGATTTTGCATCGAAGGTGGCGGCAGCTGATTGCGCATCCTGCTGCTGGAGAGTTGCGAGTTCCGCGGAGAGCGCTTCAAAACTGCGCCCGAGGGCAACCAGCACGGCGTCGGGATTGCTTTCGATGGCTTGCTCATCGAGCGTCAGACCACCTGGCTCGACGGTTGCCAAAATCCGCAGGGTTTCATCAAGAGACATCACCGAACTCCAGGCCGAAAACGGTCGGTGGAAGGTCGCCGACAGCCGATCGGTTGCAAGGGATCGACGTGCACCCAGCGGACGAAGTCCGCCTCTCCTTCTCGACGTGAGACGATATCGCCCAGTCGTATCAACATCAATACAATATCTGTTTCAGGCCGTCATCAATAGGTCCCAGACTGCCAGGGTCCCGTCACGACGCAATGCGGAGAGCTCGCATCGCGACGCAGGAAACGGCGTTGTCTTTGACGCCGGCTCATTTCACGCGAAGTGCCGAGACGAAAGAGGTTGCGCTCGGCCAGCTTGGCTACTCATGCCACGCAAGCCTGCGCTTGGCGAGCTACCGAAATTGGTGGTCCTGCACCAGCGGCGGAGTCACTGGCCAGAAAGCTCGTCCGGCGTCCGCAGTGCGGCCTATTGCTGCGTTGCCACTATCATCGCTACCCGTCTTACGCGAGTAGCCAACGCCTGTTCGCCTTACTTGGCACAGCGCTGAACGCCTCCGTCCTATCATGGGACGGCGCAATCAAAGGCTCCGGTTGAGCAGACGGCTGCGACATGTCGCGCCTGAATTGAGCCAAGCCATGCCGCGCCGCGTTGCTGCGGACCCAAGCACGAGCTGCCAGGTTTCAAGGCAATTGACGCATTGCAAGCGGGCCGCTCAACAGCCGGAAAGCTCGCAAGACGGCCCTCAGCCACTCGCCATCAGGGGTGCATCAATCATCCTCGTACTGCATCGCGCAGCTATCAAGGGGTTGATGCAACGTTCTCGACAAGCGACGCACCGACAAGCCGAGCTGGTCTGGAGCCAGTCGAACCGCAGGGAAGGATGAGGCGCCTGTAGTGCACCCGCAACCTGTCGTTTCGGTGCGGGCGCCGGATGACGGCATCAACGTCGTCGAAGAGCGGCTTGCCTGTATTGAGCACATGGTCGTAAACGCCACGGACCCATTGGCCGTAATGATAGTCCGGCTGCTCCTCGAGCGGCAATCCCGGCGCATGCTGTTGCCAGGTTCTGCCGAAGCTTTCAAACCCCGAGCCGATGTCAGCGAAAATAAGCCGGCCGTCGACAGGCTCGATGATGACGAAGCGCTGCAGCGAGTGCAGATCGAGGAGGCCCTTCAGTTCGGTATTGTCGCGGCCCTGATCACATTCGAGCCATCGCATGAACAGGACCGCAAGAGGCTCTGCCTCTTTGGCAAGCGCAGTGATGGGCAACTCACGGCTTCTGAACACCGGCGACAGATGCAGGCGGGCTCGCGCGACCTCATCCCCGATATAGGTCATCGCCTGGCTGACCCTCGGGAACATTCGCTCGACAACTTCATCGCCCGTTTTCACAACGACGATTCGCTCCACGGCCCTATCCGCGATGAAGTATAGCGCCGAAGCGATGCTGATCCCGCAGGCGGTCCTCGGCCGGAGCCGGATCCGGGCCGATCGGCTGTCGATCATGGTGACAGCGACGAATCCCAGATTGTCGACCACATAGGACGAGAAATCAAAATCTGACACCGGGCATTGCAGGAATCTCCGCAAAACAGGCGAATGAGCATCCCAAGCCCGCCCATGATCGTCCAGAAGGATGGTTGTCATTGGATCCACGCCATCTTGAATACGAACGCGGCAGCGCGCCAGCGTCTCTGGCGCCCATTGATGTATCGTCATCGGATCAGATCCGCCAAACGGCTGATCCGGATGCCGAACGAAGCAACCAGTTGAACGCATAACGGTCCGCGCGGCTACTACAAGCTTAGGTAGCGGCCGGCCATCGCCCTCCCTCCAGGCACGCGACTTCCCCCGCCGGCGCAAGCGGACGCGGGAGGGCCGCGGTCCCCCGTGCCAGGACGAACCGGGCCTGCTCGCCATCTCCCCGCCGGAACCTATGCGCTGGTGTGACTACCAGAGTTAGTAATTGATCCCAGCATCGCAAAACTGTCAACTGGTGGTTGATGAGAGACCCGCACGGGGAAGGGAGACCTTGCATGCTCACGCGACCGCAATCGATTCGTCATGCTGCAGATAATCGTCCGGAACTCGCCACTCGCGCCGCAGTGCTCCGCGAGCAGATCTGCTGCAATCGAGATCTGAGCTTTCTGATGGAGGCCCATGATGGGCTCTCAAGCGCCGTCGCCGAGCGCTCCGGCTTCAAGGGCCTATGGGCATCCGGCCTGTCGATCGCCTGCTCTCTCGGCTATCGCGATGCAAGTGAGGCGTCCTGGACCCAGCTCATCGACGTCGTCGAACGCATGGTCGATTCGACTGATCTCCCGGTTCTCGTGGACGGTGACAGCGGCTTCGGCAATTTCAACAACGCGCGCATTCTGGCCCACAAGCTCCGTCAGCGAGGCGCCGCCGGTGTGGCCTTGGAAGACAAGCAGTTTCCGAAGATGAACTCGTTCGTCGGCGATCGTCATCCGCTCGCCGATGCCGGCGAATTCTCCGGGCGTCTGCGTGCCGTGAAGGATGCGGTTGGAGACGAACTCGTCCTCGTCGCCCGCATCGAGGCCTTGATCGCCGGCCATGGCATGGACGAGGCCCTTCACCGCGCTCACGCCTATGCGGACGCCGGAGCGGACGCCATTCTCATTCATTCCCGGAAGAGCACGGCGGACGAGATCTTCGCCTTCGCCAATGGTTGGCAGAACCGCCTCCCTGTCGTGATCGTCCCAACGAAATACTATCGGACCCCCGCGTCCGCTTTTCGTGCTGCCGGCATCTCGACCGTGATCTGGGCCAATCATTCGATGCGCGCCGCGACAAGCGCGATGCGCAATGTCTGCGAGCGCATCATCACTGAGCAGAGCATCGCCGGGATCGAGGCTGAGGTCGCGACCCTCGATGATGTCTTCTCGCTGTTTCACTACGACGAGCTCGCGCGCGCCGAGGCCCGATACCTGCCCGTGAATGCCGCGCCAAGCCAGCCAGACTAACCGAACAACTCATGCCGTTCTCGTAAAGGATCAGACCCATGACCCCGACCGCACTCGCATCTCGCATCGACACGCTGACCGATGTCTCACAGGTCAACCGCCCCGACATTGCCCAGATCATCAAGTGGCGGGACAGCTCATACGCCGCCGACCTCTACATTGCAGCGGTGTCCTGGCTCGACCTGTTCACCTATCTGGACGGTCATCCCGTCTCTGAAGACGAACTGCGGGAGCATTTCTCGCTTCGTGACCGGCCGACACGTACAATGATCAGGCTCTTCGAATCCTGGGGCCTGATTGCCCGCCAGGGCGGAAAACTTCACGCCACCATCGAAGCCGTCCAATATCTCAGCAGCCGATCCGACGAGAATGTCGCCTCCTACATCGCCACAATGAAGTACAAGTCGTCGGTTCGCGAGCTGTACGACGTCCTGCGGAACGACGGCTCCGACACCTGGCATGTCGCGCGCGGCGACACGACCAGCTGGGACGATCTGATGCAGACGGATGAGTTCGCGGACCTCAACACGCGCGGCATGGAGGAGCGCGGCCGGATCTTTGCCCCGCATCTCGCTACCCTGCTCGATTGCAGCGGCGATACGTCCATGCTCGACATCGGCGGCGGCTCCGGCGTCTATTCCGCTCATCTGCTGATGCGCTATCCTCGGCTATCCGCGACCATCTTCGAGCGCCCCCCGGTCGACGAGCTCGCGCGATCCTGTCTGATCGCGCGGGGTCTCTATCCCGACCGCGTCCGTATCGTCGCTGGCGACATGTTTGTCGACCCGCTGCCACGCGATGCAAGCCTTCATCTCTATTCCCACGTTCTTCACAATTGGGGGCCCGAGAAGGTCCGCCTGCTGATGCGCAAGTCCCACGGCAGCCTCCAGTCCGGTGGCCGCATTGCTGTCTACAGCTGCCATCCCGACGATCGCGGCGGGCGTCCGGCCCCGACCGCCGAAGCTGAATATTCGGTGCTCCTGACCACGGGCTACGAAGGCTGCTGCTACAGCTTTGAAGATATGCGCGGGATGCTCGAACAGGCCGGCTTCGGGCAGGTCGAGTACCACAGATCGCTCTGCAACCGCAGCCTGATCGTGGCGAAGAAACTCAGTTGAGGTCACAGGACGTCGATTCATTGGGGGCGGCAGAGCCGCTCCCAATGCCCTTGTGCAGGAGCAGAGACATGTCCGTGCCGACGAGCGTTCTCCTATCGAGATTGAGTACAGCAGGCTACACGTTCTTCTCGGGCGTTCCGTGCTCGCACTTCGCTGACCTGTTTGAGAGGGCGGCCGAAAGCAGCGCGTTGACCGACGTACCCGCGGCCAACGAGGGCAGCGCGGTGGCGCTCGCCGCTGGCGCTGCGCTGTCCGGCCAGCGAGCCGTCGTCGCGCTGCAGAACTCCGGTCTTGGTCACGTCGTCAATCCACTCACCTCGTTGTTGATGGTCAACAGGATCCCGGTCCTGTTGCTGATCTCGGTGCGAGGGCATCCCGACGAGAGCGCAGATGAGCCGCAGCACATCTTCATGGGTGCCGCGACCAAGGCGATCCTCGATCAGCTCGCCATCGACTGGGACGAGTTCGACGGAACGACGGGCGGACTGGATCGGCTTCTCATCCGCGCCGCTGAAGCGCATCGGCAGGAGGCAGCTTTTGCTGTGCTGTTGCGAAAGGGCCAGCTCACGCCGAGCGCCGCGGGAGCGACGCCTGACGCACCGCTCGATTACCCGCTCAGCGCGGGAGAGGCGATCGAACTGATCTGCGAGCGGCTCGATCCGACCACGTCGATCGTCTCGACGACCGGATTTATCACGAGAGAGCTCTTCCGGGTCAACGATCGTCCCGAGAATTTCTACATGCAGGGCTCGCTCGGGCACTGCAGCGCATTGGCGGCAGGCCTCGCCATCGCTATGCCCAACCGTCCCGTGCTCGCACTGGATGGCGACGGCGGCGCGCTGATGCACATGGGCGTCATGTCCACGATTGGCCACACCAAACCCCAGAACCTCATCCATGTCGTGCTCGACAATGAAAGTTATGCGTCCACCGGTGGCCAGGCCTCGACGTCACGAAGCTCGTCCCTGGATCTTGTCGCATCCGCCTGCGGCTATCGCTCGTCGGTGCGTTGTGCCGAAGCCGGGCATATCCTGACAGCAATGGAGCACTGTGCGACGACGCGGGGCCCGCATTTCCTGCTTTGCAAGATCAATCGTTCCCATCCCGCAACGCTTCCGCGCGTGACCACCCGCCATACGCCTGTCGGGAACAAGCGCCGATTCCAGGACGCCATGGGGCGCTACGTTCTTGAACCCTCAGCTGCCGGCTAAAGGGGAAACGATGTGATGGTCCGCAAGACGTCTGCTTCGGCAGCCCTCTGCCTGATCTTCGTGATCCTGATCTGGGGTATGAACTGGCTCGTCATAAAGGACGCGCTGCAGATCGCGCCGCCCCTGTTCTTTACAGGACTGCGTCTTCTCGGCGGCGCGGTGGCGATCGCGGTGGCGCGCCTTGCCTTGGGGTATCAGCTCCGCATCGGCGATCGCGGACGGCTCAACCTGCTTGCCGTGGGCATGCTGCAGATGGCCTGCGGGCTGGGCCTGAGCCTCGTTGGGCTCCAATATCTGGACGTCGGCCGAAGTGCTCTCATTTTCTATACGATGCCGCTCTGGCTTGCGATCATTGAGTGGGTTTTGGAAGGAAGGCGGCAGACCGGCTTCGAGCTTGCAGCGATCGGGAGCGGGCTTGGTGGCATCATGTTGTTGAGCGCCAATGGTCTCGGGCCAACGGCTGCGCCAATGACTTTCGGCAACGCGGAAGGGATTGCCCTGCTGCTGATTGCGGCCATCTGCTGGGCCTTGGGAACGTGGCTCGCCAACCGAGCTCACAGCGATATCGACGTCTGGAGCCGGACCACATACCAGCTCGCAGCGGCAGGGATGGCGGTCATGATGGCCTCAGCCGTCCTCGAGCCGCATTTCGAGGTCAAGCGCCTTTCAGCTCTCGCCTTCCCGATCGCGTTCAACTGTATCGTCGCGACCGGCCTCGCATTCGTTGCCTGGTACTATGCGTTGGCTTCAATTCCGGCGCGGATCGCATCTCAGAGCCTCGTTCTCATTCCCGTCGTCGCGCTGATCTCAGCTCTCGTCCTGCGGGGGGAGGAGCTCGCGTTGCGCACGGTTCTTGCCTGCCTGCTGATCATCATGGGCGTCACGATCGTGATCTGGCAGCGCGAAGAGCAGCCTTCGCGCAACAAGCCGGCCAGAGCGCCTTTCAGCCAGATCGACGAGGCCGACAAGCCCCAAGCAAGCGTCAGCCGGCGCAGTCTTTGAGCTGAGGAGCCATACATGGACGCAGTTGAGCCGATCTACCAGCCGATGCTCCTGGCTGGAACACCAGCAGACGCGGATCGCGTCATTGAAGTCATGAATCCCTTCTCCGGCGCGCTTGTCGGGACGGTCCCGCAGGCAGAGCCACGTCAAATACGGGCTGCATTCGCGGCAGCCGCGCGCTTCCGCCCAAAGCTGAGCCGCCGCGAAAGGTCCGATATCCTGCTTGGCGCTGCGCGTGCGATCGCAAGAGATCAGGACCGGCTCGCACAGCTCATAACCGCCGAGACCGGTCTCTGTCTGAGGGACTCCCTGCATGAAACCAGGCGCGCCTGCGACGTCTGGTCGTTTGCCGCCCATGCGCTGATTCAAAATGATGGCGAGATCTACCCTGGAGACATCGGCGGAAACCCTCATCAGCGGCGCATTTCTTCAATGCGTACGCCGCTCGCGGGGGTCATCGCGGCCATCACCCCCTTCAATCATCCGCTGAACCTGGTCAGCCACAAGCTGGCGCCGGCAATTGCGACCAACAACCGCGTGGTGCTCAAGCCGTCGGAGCAGACGCCCCTGACGGCACTTGCGCTGGGCAGGATCCTCCGCGAACAAGGCTTGCCAGAGGGCATGCTCTCGATCGTGACCGGAACGCCGCGCGATCTTGGAGATTGCGTGTTCACCGATGAGGACGCCGAGCTCGTGACATTCACGGGGTCGGTTCGCGTCGGGCACCAGATCGCGGAACGGGCAGGTTACCGGCGGCTTGTCCTCGAACTGGGTGGGAACGATCCGTTCATCGTCCTTTCGGATGCGGACGTCGATCGGGCCGCGCATCTGGCCGTGCAGGGCGCAGTCAGACATTCCGGTCAACGCTGTACGGCCGTGAAGCGGGCGCTCGTCGTGGAGGAGCTTGCCGATCACTTCGCCGAGCGGGCCCTGCACCACATGCAGCAGCTCTCAACAGGCGACCCCAGCGACCCTTGCGTTGATCTCGGCACCGTCATCAGCGAAGACGCAGCCCAGCTGATTGCCAGACGCGTGGCCGGTGCGGTCGCGGCAGGTGCCAGGCTTCTGCTCGGCGGCGAACCTCGCGGCGCCTTTTATCCTCCCACGCTGCTCGATCATGTCTCGCCCGCTTGCGAGCTCGTTGCCGAGGAGACGTTCGGCCCGGTTCTGCCGATCATCCGATGCAACAATGATATCGACGAGATCATCAGGATTGCGAACGCCACCAAGTTCGGACTTTCCGCCGCCGTCTGCTCCAACCGCCTCGATCACGTCACGAGGCTCATCGAGGGCCTCGCGGTCGGCTCCGTCAATGTGTGGGAAGTTCCCGGCTATCGCACCGAACTCACTCCGTTCGGCGGCATCAAGCAGTCCGGCCTCGGTCACAAGGAGGGCATCCTGGAAGCGATGCGCAGCTTCACGCAGGTGAAAACCTACTCTCTGCCCTGGCCGGTCTAGGGCCCTCGACCTGCTCGCCGGTTGCCACCGAGCGAGTCATCAAAGCGGTCGAGCCGCCGCGCCAGGAACGAAGCGGCTGCGCACGCAATGCGCACCTAGTCGATCAGCAGCTTCTCTGCCGCATTTTCGTCAGTCACGAGAACATGACAGAGCCCGGCCAGCAGCGCGGCGCGAATGATCGCGACCTTCTGCAGTCCTCCCGCTGCCAGAACCCGGTGCTTGATCCGATGAATATGGTCCCAAGGCGGATTGATGGTCCGCCGCGACAGCGGATGATCCACTCGCTTGCCACTGCGATCGAGGTAGTGGCCGCAAATGTCTCCGACTGCGCCGGCCGCTCGCAGCGATGTCCAGGTCTTGCGCGAGATGACGTTGTATTCGAGCACCTTTGACTGCTCGGAAAGATCGATCGCGCTCAAGAGGGCCATGTCGAGACTTGGCACCATGGCCAGCACGGAGCGAACCGGCTCGCTGTCCACGATGAGGTCTCGGAAGGCCGCGTCGTCGACGAACATGGGCGCTGTGAGATAATAACAGCGGGCTCCGAGCGCGCGAGCGATCATCGCAGCGTTGTCGTACGGATTGATCGGCGCGCTTTCCGCCAATCCGCCGCAGAGCAGGACGACCTTGGTGTTCTGCCCCTGACGCGGCCTCAGGTTCTGGGCGGCTGCGTTGATCGTCCCTCCCCAGGTAATTCCAAGCGAGCCGTCCGCGGGGAGCCGTTCAGCGACGTAGTTGGCAGCTGCCGCTCCCAGAAACGACCTGACGTCCGGGTCGGTCATAGGGGTTGGGACCACGATGGCTTGCGTCAAGCCGTATCGTGCAGCGAGCTCCGCCTCGAGTTTCGTTCTCTGCCCGGCGGGATCGGTGATCGTGATCTGTACGAAGCCGCTTTCCCGCGCGAGCCCGAGGATCCGATTGACGCGCTTCCGCGTCATGTTCAGCCGCTGCGATATCGCTTCCTGGGTCTGCCCTTCCTTGAAATAGTACCAGCATATTCTGGCAACCAGGACCCGGTCTTCCAGGATCGTATCGGCGTTGTCGGTCTCGCCGTCGCGCAGTTTCAGGTTTGAGGTGGTCACGTCACAGCCTGAGTCGGGTTTGGGTCAGGACCCATGTGTGCCCCGTCGCGGTCGCTACGACAACTGCCATCCCGAATAGCCCAATTGTACCGCATCCGTCACAAATGTGTCAGCGAACCCGGCTAAGCACCCCCTGCCAATAATGATAGGGGGCTGACCATGCGAAGCATTCTGCTGTCGGTTGCATTTTTCTCCGTCTCGATGAGTGCCGCATTGGCGGAATTCTCGGACGGCAAGGTCGTGATCGGCGTCATGGGAGATCAGAGCGGCGTGGTCGCTGACGTTGGTGGTCCTGGCTCGATCGTCGCGGCCCGGATGGCCGTTGCCGATTTCGGGGGAACCGTCGACGGCACCCCGATCGAGATCATCACGGCAGATCATCAGAACAAGCCGGACATCGCCTCCAGCATCGCCCGCGAATGGTTTGACCGGCGCGGCGTCGACGCCATCGTCGATCTGCCGCATTCGGGCGTGGTTTTCGGATTGATCCCGCTCGCAACCGATAAGAAGCGCTCGCTTCTGATATCCGGCGCAGCCTCCACCGACATCACGGGCCGCTATTGTTCGCCCTATGTCACGCACTGGACGGATGATACCTATGCGCTGGCCCGCGGCACTGCGGCGTCGCTGCTCGACCAGGGCTTGAAGAGCTGGTTCTTCCTCACCGCGGATTATTCCTTCGGCCATGATCTGGAGGGAGTAGCCCAACAGGTCGTGGACGAGCGCGGCGGCAAAGTGACCGGCAGCGCTCGCCATCCGCTCGGCACCGCCGACTTCTCCACCCTCCTGGTGAGGGCGC
This sequence comes from Bradyrhizobium sp. SZCCHNRI3052, assembly GCF_032484895.1. Lineage (NCBI taxonomy): Bacteria > Pseudomonadati > Pseudomonadota > Alphaproteobacteria > Hyphomicrobiales > Nitrobacteraceae > Bradyrhizobium > Bradyrhizobium sp. SZCCHNRI3052. The sequence goes on from NZ_JAUETW010000013.1 coordinate 143,564, forward strand.
GCAGTTCCTCCGCCGAGGTGATCGCGCTTGCCAGCGCCGGCGCCGACACTGTCAACGCCATCAAGCAAGCCGGCCAGTTCGGGATAGGGCGGGCCGGGCAGAAGCTGGCCGCGCTGCATGCCTTCGTGACGGATATCAACAGTATCGGTCTGGAGACGGCGCAGAACCTGATCATCAGCACCGGCTTCTACTGGAACGACAATGATGCGACGCGCGCATTCGCCCAGCGGTTCTTTGCCACCCACGGACGCATGCCCACACGTGAGCAGGCCGGCGTCTATGTCAGCGTGCTGCACTATTTGAAGGCGGCGCGGGCCGCGCACAGCGACGACGCCGCTTCTGTCAACGACCAGATGCGGCAGCTGCCGGTCGACCGCTTCGGCCGCGAAGCGCACATTCAGGCGAATGGACGGGTGACCTATGAGATCGGCGTCTATCGCGTGAAGGCGCCCGCCGAAAGCAAGGAGCCGTGGGACTTCTACGCCCGCACGGCCACGGTTCCTGCCAGCGCGGCATTCCGTCCCGCGTCGGCATCCGGCTGCAGCTCGCAGGCGGCCAAGGCGCAATAAACATGGTCGCCAGCGCCTCGCTCCAGGCTTTCGAAGATCCGAGAGCTGTCTCTGCCCCGCTGCCGACCAATCCCGTGCTGAAGGTTCGTGCTCTGACGGTTCAGTTCAAGGACTTCGTCGCCTTGAACGAGGTGTCGCTCGACCTTCGGGAAGGCTGCATTCACGCGGTGATCGGTCCCAACGGAGCAGGCAAATCCACCCTGTTCAACGCGATCAGCGGCTTCATCAAGCCCACCCGCGGCCAGATCGAACTGTTTGGACGCGACGTCACGGCCTGGCCTGCCAATCGGCTGGCCAGGCTCGGGCTGGCCCGATCTTTCCAGATCTGCGCGGTATTTCCCGAATTGTCGGTCGAGGAGAACATGTTGGTGGCGCAGGCCCATGCCAGCCCACCGCTCCGGCTGTTGCGCCGCCGCGTCAGCGGCGATCTCGCCCCTCACAACGAGACTCTGCTCGCACGAGCTGGCCTGACCTCCGACCGACGCAGGCAGGCGCGTGAACTCTCCTATGGCCGGCGGCGCCTGCTCGAAATTGCAACCACGCTCGCCCTCAAACCTCGCCTCCTGCTTCTCGACGAGCCGACGTCGGGGCTCGGCCGGGAAGACATCGGTCCAGTCGTCGAGATGATTGCCGACGCAGCGCAGGATTGCTGCGTCCTGCTGGTTGAACACAATCTCAAGGTCGTCGAACGGCTCGCGGACCACGTCACCGTCCTGGCGAACGGCGCCGTTCTGAGCGACGGATCCTATCAAGACGTTGCGCGCGACCACCGCGTCCGCGCCGCCTATCTGGGTGCAGCCGCTGATGCTTGATCCGGAACGAAGCGAGGCAAGCCTTCCCCTTGCGATATCCAACCTCAAGGCCTGGTATGGCGAGGTCCAGGCGCTGTTCGGGATCGACTTCACCGTATCGGAGGGTGAGGTCGTCGTGCTGCTGGGCCGCAACGGCGCCGGCAAGAGCACCATCCTGCGCGCCATCATGGGCCTGTTGCAGCGGCAGTCGGGGCATGTGCTGGTGCAGGGGCGAGAGGTGCGTTCGCTGCGTCCATCGGAGCGCGCGCATCTTGGTCTCGGTTACTGTCCGGAAGAGCGAGGGATCTTCTCCAGCCTCACCGTGGCCGAGAACATGGCGCTATCGCCCACGCTGGGCGGCTCCGGCATGAGTGATGATGAGATCTTCGAACTGTTTCCGAATCTCAGGTCGCGGACCCGCCATCTCGGCGGGCAGCTGAGCGGCGGCGAACAACAGATGCTGGCGATCGGGCGGATCCTGCGATCCGGTGCCCGAACTCTGCTGCTGGACGAGCCGACGGAGGGGCTGGCCCCCATCATCATCCGCCAGATCGAACAGGCGATCACCGCCCTCAAGCAGCGCGGCTACACCATCCTGCTGGTCGAACAGAACCTCGCTTTCGTGCTGGGCGTCGCTGACCGGGTTGTTGCAATCGAGAACGGACTGGTTGTCGACAATTGCCCGACCTGCGAGGCCGAGCGCATCGAAGCGCGCCTCTCCAAATACGTTGCCGTGTGAATCTGCATGTCAAACCTCGTTCTCTCCTATCTCACCATCGGTCTGGTCAATGGATCGTTCTATGCCCTGCTCTGCCTCGGCCTCGCATTGATCTTCGGGCTCTTGAACATCCTCAACATGGCCCACGGCGCGCTCTACATGATGGGTGCATTTGCCGCCTGGGCGGCCGTTGCGCGCCTTGGTCTTCCCTATCTCGTGGGCCTGTGTGCGGCTGCCGTTCTGGTTGGATCGACCGGGATGGTGCTGGAGCGACTCTTGTTGCGGCGGACCTACAGTCTCGATCCGCTCTATGGATTCATGCTGAGCTTCGGGCTCGCAACCGCGATCCAGGGCGGATTTCAGGTCATCTTCGGCTCTACGGGACTGCCCTTCACGACGCCCGCCTGGCTGTCGGACGTGGTCGATCTCGGCTTTGCAGTATTCCCCGTCTACCGGCTGTGGGTTGTCATGGTCGCCTTTATTGTTTGCCTTGTGGTGTGGATCGCGATCGCACGAACCAAGGCTGGAGCGACGCTTCGGGCGGCTTCCGAAAACGCCACGATGGCCGAAGCGCTGGGCGTCCCGATTCCCGCGGTGATGACGGCAACCTTTGGGCTGGGCGCGGCGCTTGCGGGCCTCGCCGGCGCTCTTGCGGCGCCGATCTATCAGGTGAGTCCGTTGATGGGGTCCGACGTCCTGCTTGTTGTCTTCGCCATCATTGTGATCGGCGGGATGGGCTCCCTCGGAGGGACAATCCTGGCGGCCTACTGCCTGGCATTGCTCGAGAGCGCGACACTGGCGGTGTTCCCGCAAGCGGCCAATGTCATGATCTTCGCTTTCATGTGCATCGTCCTGTCGGTCCGGCCACAGGGCCTGTTCGGCATCGAGGTGCTGCGTCATCATTCCTTTGCCGGCATTCCTCCCCCGGTCACGGCCACGCCGGATGTACGCGCGGACAAGAAATACGAGCGCATCCTGATCGTCGTCATCATCGCAGCTGCACTCGCTGTCCTGCCGGCACTGCTCTACCCGATCTTCCTGGTCAAGATCTTCTGCTTTGCGATTCTTGCCGCGTCGTTCAACTTCCTGCTGGGGTTCGCCGGGGTCATGTCGTTCGGACAGGCGGCTCTCTACGGGACGGCCGCCTATGTCACCGCGCATGCGCTGAAGCACTGGGCGATGTCCCCGGAGCTGGCCATGCTGGCGGGGATCACTGCCGCTATTCTGCTCGGCATCGTCATGGGAGCGCTGGCGATCCGGCGGCGTGGCATCTATCAAGCCATGATCACGCTTGCCGTCGCCCAGATGGTCTACTTCGTGTTCGTGCAGTCGAGCTTCACGCATGGCGAGGACGGACTGCAGGCGGTGCCACGCGGCCTCCTGTTCGGTCTGATCGATCTGCGCAACGACCTCGCCGTCTATGCACTTGCCGTCGCAGCCTTCTGCTCCGTCCATTTCGGCATCAAGCGGCTGCTGTCGTCTCAGCTTGGGATGATGCTTGTCGCGGTCCGCGACGACGAGCGGCGCGCCTTGTCCCTTGGTCAGAATGCCCGGGGCCTCAAGCTGTTCGCCTTTGCGATCGCCGCCAGCTGTGCCGGCCTCGCCGGGTCACTGAGTGCGGTTGCCTTTCAACTCGCGACTTTGTCCGGCGCACACTGGCACCTCTCCGGAGAGGCTGTTCTGATGTGCCTCATCGGCGGCCTCGGCACATTGAGCGGACCCTTGGTCGGCGCCGCGGTCCTGGTCACGATGCAGCACTTTCTCGCTCCCTATGGGGCCTGGGTGCAGGTGCTCCAGGGCGTCGTCTTCGCATCATGCGTCCTGACCTTTCGTGACGGGATGATGCCTCGACACGCGTTCGCCTGGCCTTCACGGCTCCGCGGGACCAGCGCCAGCTCATTCGCACCTGCCGAGACCCTCGAGGAGACGGGCCGATCATGACCATCGCGATCCCACACAGTCGACGTCAGCTTTGCGAGATGGATGGCGATCCTTCGCAGCTGACAGCCACGGCTGCAGCTTCGGCCATACGCGAACGACGCCTGTCGGCGGCCGCACTGCTCGAGGCCTGCCTCGCTCGCATCGCGGCACGCGACGGCGAGGTCCACGCCTTCACTCATGTCGCGGCGGACGCGGCGCGCGAGCAGGCGTTCCTCGCCGACAAGGCGCAATCGGAAGGCCGGCTCGCCGGACCGCTCCACGGCCTGCCCGTCGGCGTCAAGGATGTCTTCGATACGATCGACATGCCATCAGAATATGGCAGCAGCCTGCTGCGCGACCGTCGCCCGGCAGCGGACGCCGCGGCGGTCGCGATCCTCAGGCGATCCGGCGCCATCATCATCGGCAAGACGACGACGTCGGAGTTCGGCATGTATCATCCGAGCGCTGCCCGCAATCCCAATGATCTTGGGCGCTCACCGGGTGTGTCTTCGGCCGGCTCGGCGGCAGCTGTGGTTGACCGAATGGTCCCTCTTGCACTCGGGACTCAGCACACCGCCTCGACGGTGCTGCCGGCATCGTTCTGCGGAGCGTATGCGTTCAAGCCGTCGTTAGGGTTTGCAAGCATGGAAGGCTCCAACATCCTGGTGCCGCGGCTTGCGCAGATTGGCTATCTCGCGAGATCCGTCCAGGATCTCTGCTTGTTTGCCGGCGCATTTGATCCCGTTGTCGACAGCGCCGCCGATCGGATCGGACGCCCTCCGAGGCTCGCTGTAGTGCGCGGACCGGGATTCGAGCAGGTCGTTCCGGACGCGGGCGAAGCTTTGACGGCCTTCATCGGTGCGTTGCCGGTTGCAGTCCACGAGCTGGATCTTCCGAGCGAGTTCGGCGGTGCGATCGAGGTGGCTCTTGGCCTTTTGAACGCTCATCTGGCGGCTCGCTTCGGCGATCTACCCCAGCATCTGTCTGCCAAGCTGTGTCCACCGCTGCAGGATGGAATTGCCGCAGGCATTGCGCTCGGCGCAAAACGTTACATCGAGTTGAACGCGTCGGCCGATCGCTTGATCGGACTGACGTCGAAGCTGTTCGCGCAGCACGATGTGCTTGTGACCCTTTCGGCGCCGGGAGAGGCGACAAGGCTCGATGAAGGTCCGGGCTCGGGGAGTCTTGCCATGCCCTGGAGCCTGTGCGGTCTGCCTGTCGTCTCACTGCCGCTGCTCTGCGGCGCGCACGGCTTGCCGATCGGTCTCCAGCTCATTGGGCGTCATGGCTCTGACCGTGAGCTGCTTCAGAGCGCCGCCTGGGTTGCTCACACCTGCCGCCTGCCAACACGGGTTGATCATTGATGCGATATTCATCCGCCACCGAGTCGACAACGGGTTCCGACACGCAGATCGAAGTGAACGGACGGGTCTACAATTGGCCGCGCGTTTCCACTGTCATCATCTGCTTCGACGGCTGCGATCCCGACTATATCGCAGCGGCGAGCAGCGCGGGCATCGTCCCTGCCCTCGATCGCATGCGACGCGACGGCTTTGCGACCACGGCGCTCGCGGCCATGCCGACCTTCACCAATCCAAACAACGTTTCGATCGTCACCGGGGTCGCGCCCGCGCACCACGGGGTGTCGGGCAACTTCTACATCGATTCCGCGAGCGGAGAGGAGGTGATGATGGTGGACGCATCGCCGATGCGAGCGCCGACGATCCTTTCCGCCTTCTCCCGTGCCGGGGCCAAGGTGGCCGCCGTGACGGCCAAGGACAAGCTCCGCAAGGCGCTTGGCAAGGACCTCAAGGGAATCGTGTTCTCTGCCGATAAGGCGGATTGCTGCAGCGAAGCCGAGAATGGCATTGCAGACGTGCCCGCGCGGATCGGCCGCTCCGTCCCTCATCAGTATTCGGCGGACCTGTCCCTGTTCGTCCTGGACGCCGGTCTCAGGCTCTTGGCGGATCATCGTCCTGATCTGATCTATTTGTCGCTGTCCGACTATGTCCAGCACGCCTACGCACCGCACGAGCCGGAAGCCCTGGCGTTCATGGCCGAGGTGGACCGGAGGCTCGGCGCACTGCTCGCCGAGGGCGCGCTCGTCGGGATCGTCGCCGATCACGGTATGAGTGATATGGCGCACGCCGATGGTTCGCCCAATGTCATGTATCTCGGCGATCAGCTCGACGCAGTCTTCGGCCTCGGGCGGACGCGGGTGATCTGCCCCATCACCGACCCGTTCGTCCGCCATCACGGCGCGCTCGGCGGCTTCGTCCGGGTTCACCTCCTCGATCCAGTCCTGCGCGCCTCAGACGTCGTTTCGTTTCTCGCGGGGCTTCCGGGCGTCGGTCTCGCCTTGACCGGAGACGATGCGGCCGCCCGCTTCGAGCTGCCGCGCGACCGCGAGGGCGACGTCTGCATGATCGCAGCAAAGGGAATCGCCCTGGGCGCCCGGGCGTGCGACCACGAGCTTTCCAACCTGGCGGGCGCAAGGCTGCGCTCGCATGGCGGTCTCGCCGAGCAGCGCGTCCCCTTCATCCTGTCTCATCGGCTTCGCGCGAGCCCGGGCGCGCCCGACGGGCGCACTTTGCGCAATTTCGATATTTTCAGTGTCGCACTCAATGAGGTGGACCTTTGACCATGAAGCGTGTTGTCATCATGATCCTCGACGGACTTCGACAGGACCTCATTTCGCCTGCGACCACGCCCCATCTCGCAGATTTCGCCGCGCGCGCCGAATGGTTCGAGGACTACCGGACCGTCTTTCCTTCGTGCACACGCGTCGTGTCGGCGAGTGTTGCAACCGGATGCACTCCGGCAAGACATGGACTGCAAGGCAATTCCGTTGCCCTGATCGAATCCGGCAGGTTGGTGCTGCGCGACGCCGGAGATCCGCAGTTTCTGCAACACAAGCGCCGAGTCACGGGATCCTCACTGCAAGTGCCGACCCTGGCGGAACGCGTCAAGACCGTGGGTGGCCAGATCGTCTTCAGCAACGTGTCCCCCGGGGCTGCCTATGCCCATGATCCCGACGGGCATGGATTTGTCTATCACCGGGCCGGCTCATTCGGACCTGGCCGCATCGAAGTGGCGGCCGGCGATCGATTGGACGTCACGCTGGACAGCGGCGGTGACGCCAGGATGACAGCCCGCTTCATCGACGACGTGGTGGTGAAGCGTCGCCCGGCGGTCGGCATTTTGTGGCTTGGCGAACCGGACCACATTCAACACAACGCACCGCTCGGTTCTCCGGACCATCTTGCCGTGCTGGCGGAGGCGGATCGTCGGGCGGCCGAGGTGATCGCAGCCGTCGAAAGACAGCGCGACCAGGGCGAGGACGTCCTGCTTCTGATCGGATCCGATCATGGTCATCAGACGGTCGAGGACATCGTCGACATCGATGCAGCGCTGATCACCGCGGGTCTCAAAGCCAACCCCATGTCCGACGAGATTCTGGCCATCTCGAACGGGACCTCGGCCTTGATCTATGTCGATTCCCAGCGCGGCCCCTCGCTGCAGAACGTGCGATCGCTTCTGGAACGCAGTGATTGGGCCGGGCAGGTCTTCGGGCCAGACGAGCTCGACCGCGTTGGACAAGCTCACACCGGCGGCCTTGCCTTTGCTGTGTCCATGCGGTCCAGCGACGTCCCCAACCGCTTCGGAATCCGCGGTTCGAGCCTCGCGGCCAAGCCTGCCCTCGGCAAGCCCGACCGACTTGGATGCGGACAGCATGGAGGACTCGGGACCTACGAGCAGGCTCCGTTCCTGATGGCATGGGGCGAAGGCTTCAGTCCGGGTCGGATCCGCAAGTCACCCGCGCGCGTCATCGACATCGCGCCGACAGTGCTGTCCCATCTCGGGCTGCCCCGCACAGGGATGGACGGCGAGGCCTTGCAGGCGGTAGCCTGGCGTTCCGAGACGCGCGCCATGACGGCCTGACGCCCGCGCTGTACACGCATTGGCCCAAACGATGTCCAACCAAGCATCTGTGGCCAATGCCTGCCGGCTGCACCGCAGCCCCCCATCCTGTCGATGTCCCCTGGGGCGAGCAGTTGTTCACTGGTGCCGAGAGCGCGTGGCCACTGCGCTGATCAGAGCGCCGGACTGTCGAAGAACGTCCGCCGCAGGCCGATGCGGCCACCGCTGAGATGATAGACATCGGCAAATCTGGCCTTCAAGGGACGCCCATTCTTGTCCTGGCCCGCAAAGCTGCCCCAGCAGGCGATCTGTTCGCCATTGCTCAGCACCTGCTCAAGCAGGTGCTCTCCCGAGGCCACGATGCGCTCGTGGCGATAGAACTGCATGATGGCCAACTTGCCGACAAAGGGCTCATATCCTGGACGCTCATAGACGGCACCGTCGTCCAGCAGGCTGGACAAGCCTGCCCAGTCGTGAGCGTCGATACACGCGAACAGGTGCCTGACATATGCCTCGGCTTCCCGGTGACCCAGCGATCCCTGCATGCTTTCCCCCGCCATTGAGAGCCGGCTCTGCTCACATCGCCGCTGCGCGCGGATCGGATTCCTCGCGCCAGCTTACACCCATGGCGGCCTCCAGATCGGCCAGCATCTCCTGCACCGGCATCCAGACAAGACCACAGCGCATCGATCCGAGCGGAGATACGACCAGTTCGACGCTCGACCGCTCGATCCGCGTGTAGCCGGTGCGATCCGCCATGCCGCCGGCAATTACAGCGTCGGCCATCAGGCTGATCGTGAAATCCGTATTCCAGCGCGCATGAGCATAGGCACGCGAAATCCGGGGCAGGATTCGCGCCAACCCTCTGCCGCGAAAATCGCGCCGGTACCAGCCGGCGCCGGAAAACACGACCCTGCCCGCAATCGTCGACGCCACCGGGGTCGCAATCAGACAACCGTCGCCGCGCGCCAAGGCGGCTGCCGGATCTGCGTAGAACATTCGAAGCGAGATGGCTTCATCGAACAGCGTCGTGGCTGTCCAGTCGTAGTACCGACCCGCCTGCGTCGCGACGACCTCACCGTCCTTGTCTTTTCCGACCATGACGAAGGTGTTCTCAGCTGTCGCGCCGCCGAGGTCGGGCTGGAAGATCGGCACTAGCGGTCGCCAGCTGTCGGAATTTGCGCTGTTGATGTCGAGCAAATCCTGTAGGCTCGCAAAATAGACGCTGACGCCGCGCTCTTGGGCGGCGGTGTCAGCGGCGAGGAAGAAGCGTCCCAGGAGGCTGATCGGACCATGATCGATCTTCAGATTGGAAGGCACGCGGCCAGATTGAGGACAGCAATCCTGCATCGACATTCCTTGCCCTTTGCTACGTCACGCACATCAAACCGTGGCTGGCGACGATTGCATTTGATCTATCCTTTGTAGTTGTAGCGCGAATGACATAATTCTGGTTGATTGTTTCAAGCTGAGATTGATGCTTCATGGACGAACATCTTGGATACGGCATGAGGTAAGCGGACGTGGCGACTTCCAAACAGCTCCCTGACGGCCGCCCCGCTGTGTCCCGAAACCAAGGCAAGCGGCTCAGGAGGTCATCCAAGAAGCCCAATCATGTCGATCAGCATGTGGGAACGCGCTTGCGCCTGCGACGGAACCTGCTCGATCTCAGCCAGGATGACCTGGCAAGACGCCTCGGCGTGACAGCTCAGCTCATTCAGAAGTATGAAGCGGGCGAGACCCGGATCAGCGCATCTCGGCTGTACGAAATCGCAAACCAGCTCGCTGTTCCGATCACGTGGTTCTTTGACGAGATTGACGTCAAGGCAGGCGCCGCTGTGCCAGAGGCGTCTCATGAGCAGACGGCGGACTTCAGTGAGCTTGTGACCAAACGCGAATCTCGCCAACTGCTCGAGCTCTATTTCGGCATATCCGACGAGCGGCTTCGCCGAAAGGTGCTGCAGATGGCTGAACTTCTCCGCTCGCGCGACGACGAGTAGTGCGCTCAGGACATCGGCCAAGCCGAATGACTGAGTTTTCGCATCCGGCATGCCCAGCCAGTCCTCGCCCAGAGGGTCGGCTTCCGCGGCGGCTGCGAGACGGACCAGCGCGCCGATCATGCTGATCGCCGTTGGCTACGCAGCAGATTTCGATAGCCGCCTCGGATCAGGGTCTGACCTGTTTGAACCAGCCGGATCGTCCGGCTGCGCAGGTCGTGCGTCTTCCATCCCCGATCTTCAACTCGCTCGGACCCGAACAGAACCGTGGCGATCGCCCGATAATTCTGGCCCTCGAGGCGGCCATCCAAGGCGCGCAGCGCAAGAACGAGGCGCCGGCGCTGCTGAAGGGGCCCGGTGTGAGCCGGCAGCCGGACCGGACCGCGTCTCAGCGCCGTCCAAAGCCGATAGGCCGCGCGCGTCTGCAAATCGAAATCACGGTCGAGCGGCAGTTCGACAGCCACGGCCGTCCCCTTCGCCGGAAGCCGGGAGAGCATCAGCCGGTGCGTGGCGCCGCCCAACTGCAGCACCGCGTACCAGCCGTCGGACGCCCGTCTCAGCTCGGCGCCGGGCGATCCGCGAAGGTCGAGATGAGAGAATGGCGCAAGCGAGCCGTGCGAGGTCGGAGCAAGGCGAAGCACAGTCGGCAGCACTTCCGGCGCCCAGAATATGGCCTGAGCATCAAACCGGCGCATTGGGTCAGCCGCGAAAAGAAAGCCCCCATCGCTGCCGGAATTCAGGATCGGTCGGGCCGTCTTTGTCTTGTGCAAGCAGATCGCTGTAATCTCGCCGATAGTCTGGATTACGACGTAGACATTCCCAGGCAAAGTCGGCCGCATCGGCTGTTTCGAGCTTCTGGTAAGACTCGGACGACCGCCAGTTGAACTCGCTCATTACACACTCGTCCCTGCCATTTCCGCTCTCTCACCAACGTTTGCAGAGGCTAGCAACGAGGGCTCCCGCACGGGGCTATCAATCTGCGGAGTTGACACCGGTCGAGCGCAACACAGTGGATTTTGCGTATTCCTGGGACTTTCGGTTTCACTCAAATCCCGCCGGCCGCGCTACTGTGTGCGGCGCCAAGCTTGCCTCGGGTCGACTTGCTAAAGATTTCAGCAGATGACCGAGAAGGCAGCTGCTTACACTTGAGGCTCACGCGAGCTTCTCCACTAGTGCTCACGCACGTTTGACGAGCGCTTCCCGTCGGCCCGACCAATCTCGGTCAAGCGACCTCGCCCATGCCATATCGCCTAAGTCAACGCGCTCCGCTCAATCCGCAGGATCGAGCTGATGTTCCAGGCATTGCGCCGCGCGATCGGAGATCAGCTCCGGATGAAGTCCCGCTGCGCCGGCGCTCTCGTGCGGCGCTCTATCGTAAGCCATTCGCCGCGCGCCCGTGCCCACCCCGCGGCAGGATCGATGGCCAAGAGCGGCGCAGCCAAGCTGCCCTGGAATAATGGAAGACGCCACACCGTTCCCTCAAGCACGCATATGTCGTCGCGAACGACGACAGTCCAGTGCTCAAAAATCCGGACCATTCGAGCGCAGATGGCGGCTGTGACGGACCCTGTGCGCAAACAGCCGAGCAGCTTCGCCGCGAACACAAGGTTCGACTTTGATACCCGCCGGTTCGCCTCGCAATCCGCCCGACAGGAACGGGGCATTCTGGCAGTATCCGCTCCTGCACGTGAGGGAGGATCCGTTGCGACGCTCGGCCCGGTCTCTTGGCTATGGTCGATTCGATTGACGTGTGACTCTTTTTCGATGGCGATCGTAGCGCCGTATTCACTGCACTGACGATCTTCCCATTCTCGTGACAGCCATACGACCGCATTCCGGACCACTACCTTTACAGGCAGTGCTGCTTCAAAGTGATTTTCATATCAGGAGGCCAATTGACACCGCATGGCAAGGAAGATGCTGGACCGCTGCAGAAGCCAGATCGCCGGCGCCTCCTCGCCGGCTTCGCGCGCGCGCTCCTTTCCAGGGGGTGGGACAAAGCGATCTGCGTAGACCTATTGGCAGGAGGAATTTCTTGCCGCCGTCTCATCGCTCGCTGGGCCTACTTGGCGACCTCAAGCCGCTCGACAGGCGACGCGTCATTCGAGCTGGCGAACAGCCTTGCTTCCAGCATCGATTGCAACGGCGCAACATCTCCGCTTCGCAACGCGCCAATCGCATGTGGAATCCCAGCCGCGACACGAGCATCGGCGCAACCAGCTGCAATGGCCTGGAACTTCGACCCGATGTCGTCCCAACTCATCGGATTCGTAGGCTCTCCTTTCGGCGCCAACACGGTCCGCTCAAAGGAGCCCGACGCCGTGGTGATGCGAACCCGCCCGGGAACCGCGGCCGGGAACATGAGGTCAAATTCGGGATTGACGGTCATGTGGACGCGTCCAGCGATCTCGATGGCTCGTTGGTCTGTCAGCGACTCGTTGCTCAAGGGGAGCAACGCTGGTGCGCCGCTGGTCGCGGCGACACCGAGGCAGAACGGAAGGCTGTACTGCGCTCCTTCCAGCGTACGGGGCTCCACCTCGTTGCTCAGGGTCAACGACCTCCCAAAGGTCTCCACATCGATGCTGATGATGGCTCCCGGATGAATGTCATGATCGCTCAGCAATGTGATCAGCGCGTCAATCGGCGCGTGAATCCAACGGCAGCAACTATAGGGCTTGAAATAGGTGCTGTTGATGAGCCAACTCGTTCCGAGCCCGTCGAGAAGCCGCGCGCGATCGTAACGTTCTGAACTGTCCAGAATGTCGATCGGTCCGGTGAAGCCCTGCTTGGCCAGATCGGCCGCCAGGATGCCATTGGCGGCTCCCCATGGGATGCCCTCCTTGACGCTGTTGCCTCTGAACCGGGTGTATGGAGTAGCCGACTGGCTCGGTGCCGTTGTCCCAGCGATTGAGATCGCGTGTGCGATCTGGCCCCGAGACAGCCCTCTCAGCCAACCCACCGCTGCCGCAACGGCTTGACCGCTCCAGAGGCCGCTGTTCACCGTCGGGACGCTTCGCAGATCCCGCGCAGCAGACATGCGAACGCCGATCTCATATCCTATGGCAATGGCAGCAAGCGCCCGTTGCCCATCCAAGGACGGACTGCCGAGCAGTGACAATACCCCCGGAATGATCGCTGCGCCGGGGTGCCCCGAAGCGGCGCGGTGGCCATCATCCAGATCGAGCGAGCATGCACAGGCCGCATTGACGAAGGTTGCGCCCGCCGCGGTCGACTGCTCTCCCGAGAACCACATCGCTGCTGGTCCATGGCCCCAAGTCGCGTTCGCAATTCGGCGCACGGCCACCGCATTTGGCGTCTCATGGCCGGCTATCGCGGCAGTCATCAAATCGAGCACGCATTTCGCCGCGCTGATCCGGGCTTCTTCTGGAACTTTGCTCGCGCTGACCCATTCGGCCAACAGCTCGGCAGCGGTGTATCTCATGCGGGCCTCCAGGGATCTTCAACATGTGCTGGATCGGACGAGGTGAGGTAGCGCAGCCGTCCACGTCGGCAAATCATGGCGCGCAGACAAATCGATGCGCGGTAATCCTCGAAACCGCCACATCTCTCTAAGCGAGCTCCCGCTCAAGTCCGCCTCAATCCAGGGAAGCATCAGGCAACCGGATCACGATGAGGTCAAGCTCGCCAATGAATTCCTTCGGCGCTTCAATTCATCGCGCTCCGATGCGCAGGCTCCCCACGCGACATCGCTTGTTTCCGGGAAGTAACAAGCTCGGGATCGGTCGTCTCCCGATGTTTCCAGCTGCGGATTTTCGACGGAACATAGACCTTCCGCTCGCGCGCAACGCGGATGAAAGCCACAGCCCGGAGGCGGATTGGCTGCAGAAGGAACCTCTCCCACGATCGGGATCAGAGGCCGGCGGGCCCTCGGATCCGGTACGGGATAGCTGTCGCGCAGAAGCCTCGTATAAGGATGCAACGGACGATCAAGAACATCCACCGTCGGCCCCTCTTCGACGATGCGCCCAAGATACATGACGCAGACCCGATCGCAGAAATGCCGGACCACCCCGAGGTCATGCGAAACGAACAAGAACGACAGGCCCCGGCGTTCGCGCAGCCCCTCCAGCAGTCGAAGAATTTGCGCCTGGACCGACACATCGAGGGCAGAAACGGCCTCGTCTGCGACGATCAGTTCGGGATCCAAGACCAGCGCCCGTGCAATGCCAATCCGTTGCCGCTGCCCGCCGGAGAACTCGTGCGGATAGCGTTCCAGCGCTTCTCGCGGCAACCCGACCTCGACCATGGCGGCTTCCGCCTGCTCACGGATGTCCTTGGACGAGAGTCGCAGATGAACACGAAGGGGTTCTTCCAGAGTCTGCCGGATTGTTCGGCGCGGGTTGAGCGAAGAATAGGGATCCTGAAAGACGATCTGCATCCGGCGCCGCAACGCGCGCAAGGTGGCACCCTTGGCGGCCCGGACATCGATGCCGTCGAATAAGATTGATCCGCTATCGGGCTCAATCAGCCGAAGGATGGTACGCGCGACCGTTGACTTGCCACAACCGGACTCGCCCACGAGGCCAAGGGAAGCCCCCTTTTGAATGCGGAAGGACACATCGTCGACCGCCCGAACGTGTCTGGCGCCTGAACCTCCGTGTCTCACGAAGGCCTTCGAAAGATGACGTACAACAAAGTCGCCGCTTCCCAGGGACGTCGTCATCAATGCACTCCTCCGACCGGTCTGACGGGACAGCGCACCAAATGTCCGGGATCACCTGATGATACGAGCTCTGGGTGCAGTTCGGTACAGCTGCGGTCCTTGAACGGGCAGCGGGGGGCATAGGCGCAGCCTGCTGGAACAGCAGACAGGGCCGGAACGCTGCCGGGGATCGGCTCCAGACTCTCGCTGGCCCGGTCAGCTCGCGGCATGGCACGCAGCAGCGCCGCCGTATAAGGATGCATGGGCTTTGCGAACAGCGCGTCGACGGTCGCAAGCTCGACAATCTCGCCCGCATACATCACGGCAACGCGGTCGGCGATCTGCGCAACCACGCCAAGATTGTGCGTGATGAACAGCATCGACATTCCGTAGGCCTGTTTGAGCTCTTCGAGTTGAGTCAGCACCTGCGCCTGGATCGTCACATCGAGTGCCGTCGTCGGCTCGTCGGCCAGAAGAACCCTCGGATGGCAGGCAAGTGCCATGGCAATCATGACGCGTTGGCGCATCCCTCCCGAAAATTGATGCGGATACTCATCCAGACGGCTCTTCGCCGATGGAATCTTGACTTCCGCCAAGAGCCGAAGCGCCTCAGCCTTGGCCTCCATGCGCGACCCACCGCGATGAATGAGGATCGCCTCCGCGATCTGGTCTCCCACGGTCATGGTCGGATTGAGACTCGTCATCGGCTCCTGGAAGATCATCGCAATCGAATTGCCCCGGATGGTGCTCATGTCCCGCTCGGACAAGGTCACCAGATCTTGACCCTCGAACAACACCTCTCCGCCTTGGATGCGAGCACCGGCATGCGGAAGCAGCCGCAGGATCGACAGGGCCATGACACTCTTGCCACTGCCCGACTCGCCGACCACCGCGAGCGTCTCATTCGGCATCAGTGATACCGAGACGTTGCGTACGGCCGGGTACCAGTGGTCGCCGATTCGAAACTCGGTCCGCAGATTGCGCAGGTCGAGAGCTGGCCTAGGAAACGATGTCATACCTGCTATTCCCCCCGCAGCTTTGGGTCGATTGCGTCTCGCAGAGCGTCTCCCAGGAGATTGAGGGCGAGCACGGTCACCAAGATCGCAAGGCTCGGGAAGACCGCGAGCCACCAGGCGTCGAGGATGTTGTCGAACCCTTCCCGGATCATGCTGCCCCAGGTCGGGGTCGGTGGCGGAACTCCTAAACCGATGAAGCTCAGGGATGCTTCCGTGCGAATCGCGGAAGCCATCCACAACGAGCTCATCACCACGACATCCGAGATGATATTGGGGAGAATATGAACCCCCATGATCCGAACAGGTCCGAACCCAAGCGCTCGACCGGCGATCACGAAGTCCTGCTGCTTCAAGGCAATCGTTGGCGCCCGGGCAACTCGCGCAAACGGCGCGATCTCCGTGATTGCGATTGCAATGATCAGGTTCTGAAGGCTGGCGCCGAGCATCGCCGCAATCATGAGGCCGAGCAGGAGAGCTGGAAACGAGAGCAGCACGTCGAGCACTCCCATCACGAGCTGATCCAGCGCTCCTCCGACATAACCCGCAACGATTCCGATCGTGCAGCCGATCGTCATCGCAATCAGGATGGCGACGAAACCGACCATTAGGGAGATGCGGGCTCCATAGATCAGACGGGACAGGACATCTCGGCCGTAATTGTCCGTTCCGAACAGAAACTCCGCCGACGGCGGCTCGAGCCTGGCCACGATGTTCTGCTCCAGCGGGTCATGAGGCGCGATCAGCGGCGCGAGCACCGCCACGACAATGATGAGCGCAAGAAGCAGCGCACCCAGCCAGAAGAGAGGATTTCTGGAGAAGGCCAGCCACAATCGACTAGGCTGCGACACTGCAACCGATGCAACCCCGATCGTCATTTGTATTTCACCCGCGGATCGATAAGCCCATAGGTAATGTCCGTCAGCGTATTCACGACGATGACGCAGATGGCAAAGATGATCATCAGCCCCTCGAGCAGCGTATAGTCGCGAGCGTTGAGTGCCCCGAAGATCAGCTTGCCGAGGCCGGGTCGGTTGAAGATGATCTCCGTGAGCACCGAATTTCCGATCAACGTACCGAAGTAGAGGCCAACAACGGTAACCACCGGAATGAGGCCATTGCGCAGAGCGTGTCGCATGACGAGGCGCGTGGGAGTCACTCCCTTCGCGCGCGCTGTGCGGATGTAATCCTCGCCAAGGACTCCCAGCATGGATGACCGCGTGACACGCACCACATAGGCCATCAGGATCAAGCCGAGATTCAGCGCAGGCAAGGCAAGGCTTCGTAACCGTTCGATCGGATCCGTGCTATCGGACGCGAGAACGGGGAACCATCCCAGCTGGATCGCGAATACGATGAGCAACAGAATGCCTGACACAAACGCTGGGAACGATAGCCCGACCAACGAGACCAGCCGCGAGACGTAGTCGATCCAGCTGTTGCGGCCGAGCGCTGCGAGGATTCCGAGCGGCAGACCCAGGACGATTCCGATCACGATGGCCGCCAAGGTGAGTTGGATCGTCGAGGGCAACACCAGCAGGACCTCCTGCACGACAGTCCGGCCGCTGCTCAGCGATTGCCCGAGATTTCCGGTGAGCACCTCACCGAGAAAGTGAAGATATTGGACCTGGATCGGCTGATCGAGCCCGAGCCGGGCGCGCATCGCGCGAAGCGAGGCTTCGGTTGCCTGGTCGCCGAGGATGACGGATGCCGCATCACCCGGAACGAGACGCACCAGCACGAAGATTGCTGTCAGCATCACCAGCAAGGTGGGGATGGCCAGCAGCAGCCGCTTGAAGGCAAAGCTGATCATTGGATCACCCAGCACATTCGCGAACAGAAACCAGAATGTTCGGACTGAACTCTTCTCTCCAGACAAGGAAAGTGCCTCACAACACCTCCTCCTTTTGATCGAGTGTGGCCAGCTCTCCAAGCGTCACGGGCTTGAGCGGGGGCCTGACTCGATAGAAGCCGATCTCCCCTGCAGGACAATCCTGGATTTCCGCGAGGATGCGGGTGACGGTATAACCGCATTGCCGCCCCTGGCAGGGGCCCATCCCTGCACGCGTGAAGGCCTTGATCTGGTTCGGGCCGGAGCCGCCGATCTGCGCCATCGCCCGGATCTCTCCTGCCGTGACCTCCTCGCAGCGGCATATGACAGTCTCATCGGACGGACTAAAAACCCTGCCGTGGGGTCTGAACATGGTGTCAAGAAAGGGCCGCAAGGCAAGTTCGCGAGCCAAACTCTTTTGAACGCGCAACGCTTCCTTGAGCACGATCTGCTCGTCCGCATAGCCGAGCTTGACTGCCAGCCTGTGTGCTGCGAGCGCCCCACGAAATTGCGCGGCCTTCGCACCAGCAATGCCCGCGCCATCCCCGGCAATGAAGATACCGGCTTTGGTCGTTTCACCCCATTGATCGAGAACCGGAACGTAGCAATCCTGCTCGTCACGCCATTCAACCGCGCAGCCCAGCCCCAGCGGTGCATGGACGTTCGGCACGACACCATCATGCACAAACAGATTATCCGCGGAAACGGTCTTCTCTTGTGCATCGGCCGTTCGATAGCTGATGGATTCGATCCGGTCCGATCCGTGCGCCACGAGGTCGATGACATGACGGACGACGGGCACACGCCGGTGTCGAAGGACGGCCGTCCACGCGAGCCCTTTGAGGAGCGCCCCACTGGCACGCAGGGCCTTCGGCAGATGTTGGAGCGCCGCCCAATGACTCCCGGCCGGTGTCGTGTCCAGATAGCCGGCGATCTGACCTCCGGCGTTGAGCAACTGAACGAGGTAGAGCAGCGGCAACGGGCCACAACCAGCGACCCAGACTGGCTTGAAGGGGATCTGCCCGGCGGTCTTCAACAGGACCTGAGCGGCACCCACCGTGAGGACTCCCGGCAGTGTCCAGCCTGGGAAGGGAGCAGGCCGCTCCTGGGCGCCGGTTGCGAGGATGATGGCGCGCGCCTCGATCGTCCGGGCCTTGCCATCATGGGTCACGAAGGCACGAAAACCAGGTTCGACCTGCCAAAGCTGTGTACGAGGCTCGTACCGCGCGCCGCTGGCGCGGAATGCATCGGTCGCAGCCTTTCCGTCCTGATAAGTCCTTCCAAGGATGGCTCCCCTCGGGGTCGCCGCTTGGGTTTCGACCGAGCGCCAGATCTGCCCGCCAGGCGAACTTTGATCGTCCAGAACCAGGACGTCAATTCCATAGCGGCGGGCTGTGATGGCCGCTGTCATGCCAGCAGGGCCAGCCCCTACGATGAGAAGATCGGTGGTGCTCATGACGGCAAGCACCGCTTACGCTGCTGGCGCTCAACCTTCATGCCCTCCTGAACCGGGGTCATGCAGGTCTGAACCGAGGCGATTCCATCCACCTGAGCGAGACAGTCGAAGCAGACGCCGATCATACAATAGGGAGCTCGCCCGCTCCCTTTAACCGGCGTGGGGCGTGACCAGACGGCAGCCTGCCGGAGCAGCACAGCTGCCAGGCTTTCGCCCGGCTCCGCCGTGACAGGTTTGCCTTCGACATAGACAGTCACGGTCTCAACGGGCTCATGCAGCTTTCGAAACATCAAAGCGACTCTGATGAAAGATATCGAGCGAATCCGGCAACTGGCCGGCCGAGATGGCATCGGCCAAGACGGTGGAATGCAGAGCTGCAAGCGTGACGCCTGAATGGCACAACGCCACGAAGGCTCCCCGGTGCTTCTGGGACTGGGCGTAGACGGGACACCCATCAGGCGTCATGATGCGCAACCCAGCCCACTGCCGAACCAATTTTGCCTCAGCAAGCCCCGGCACGATGCGAAGCGTCCGCCGACTGAGATCTGCTGCCGCGATCGCGGTCGCGGAGCTATCGAAACCGGTCTCCTCATGGGTAGCACCGATCATCACGGTGCCTTCCCGGGTTTGACGCAAGCCACTCGTCGGCAGAGGCAGAAATGGTTCAAGGCGCTCGGTCACCAGGATCTGCCCGCGTTGAGGCCGCAGCGGGATTTCAAGACCCACTTGCCGCGCCAGCGCCTGAGACCCGAGACCCGCAGCGATCAGCACGCGCGGCGCACTGACGGTCTCGTTTCCGAACGTCACCGTAAAGCCCGCCTCGCTGGGCACGATCTGCCGCACCGCAGCGTTTCGGCGCAGATCTCCACCCAGACGCAGGATTCCGGCATGAAGAGCCGCAAGGAGCTGAAGCGGATTGGCATGCCCGTCCCGCTGGCCGAAGCTGGCGCCGGCCACATCAGGCCCCAATCGAACCTTCGGAAGCAGTTTGGCCAGTTCAGCGCGATCGAGCATCCGCCAATCCGCCTCCGCTCCGCCGAGCTGGTTCTGCAGCCGCTGAAGGTCCAAGCGGCGCTTCTCGAACGCGTCATCTCCGAGGCAGAACGCCAAACCGCCATTCTGCTCATAGTGAAGATCCAACGCGGCCAGATCAGTGAGTTCCGACGCAAAGTCGGACCACATGTCGACGCTACGGCGTGACAGCTGCTGATAGGCGGGCATGTTCTGGCCTTTGCCCTGTAGCCAAACAAGGCCGAAATTGGCCCGCGCCGCACGATGGTCGCGATCGTCACCGTCGAGCACGAGCACTCGGCGTTGTCTTCGCGCAAGCCCATAAGCGATCGCAGCACCAACCGTGCCCGCACCGATAACTATTATCTCAGGATGCATCAGATTTCCTCTTGCCCAATATGACGACAAAAAGAGATATTTGGTCAAAGTCGAAAATCTCTGGCTGTATTCTTCAGGGTTATGGGATGGCTCGTCAGATCAATCTCAGACAGGTTGAGGCGTTCAAAGCGGTGATCGAGAGCGGCTCGATCAGCCGAGCCGCTTTGATCCTCAACATCTCCCAGCCCGCGATGAGCAAACTGATCGCTCATCTCGAAGAGGATACCGGGCTCAGCCTGTTCGATCGCGTCAAGGGCCGCCTTGCTCCGACAGAGCGCGGCATGCGGCTTTACAAGGAGATTGATCGGATTTTTTCAGGTGTCCGCCAGGTGGAGAATGCCGTCGAGGCCATCCGCCGCGAGGAGCAGGGGCAGCTTCTTGTCGGAGTCATGCCGGCTTTGTCGCGTTCGTTCATCCAGCAGGCGACGATGGGCTTCCTGCAGCAGCATCCCAACGTGTTCTGCTCGGTCAAGTCACGCAGCTCGGAATGGATCGTGGACTGGCTGGTCACACGCAAGCTCGATGTCGGCCTTGTCAGCTCGCGGATCGACAATCCCTACGTGATCGCCGAACCGCTGACCCAGCACCCGCTCGTCTGCATCATGCCGACCGATCATCCCCTCGCCATGAAGAACGTTGTGGAGCCGGATGATCTCGACAACATTCCCTTCGTGTCTTTCGATCCTGAGAGCCAGGCCGGTCAGTGCATTGCGACGATGTTCGACGCCTACAACGTCAGACCCAACACCGTGCTCGTTGCCAATGTCTCGCCGACCCTGTGCGAATTCGTGGCAGCCGGCCTCGGCGTCGCGCTGGTGCACCCTTTGATGTTCAGCGGGCTTCAGGACCGTCTGGCCATCAGACGCTTCGAGCCCGCTTTGTCCTACGACTTCCAGCTCTGTCGAATGCGCGACAGCCGCAATGCAAGTCTGGTCGACGCCTTCCTCCAGCAGGCGCGCACGACGGCCGCACGGCTCTCCCAGGAGTCGCTCAGCGCGGCATAAGCGTCGTCGCCTCGGTGATCGGCGGAGCGAGGTTCATGGCTCCTTTGAGCTCATAGCCGTAGTTGACACGCTTGCTGTGCCCCCAGACCTGCTGAAGCTCAAACAGCGGAACAGAACAGACGGCGTCGTGGATCTTGCGCTGAGCCTCCTTCCACAGCTCCTGCTGCCGCTCCACACTGCCTTCCACCCGCGCCGCCTGTATGTCGGCGTCCGCAACGTCGCAATGGGAGAAATTGGCAACCGCCGTCGGCTTTCCAATGCTCGAGCTCGAGTGATAGAACTCGGTCAGGTACGTGTCGGCGACCGGAAATCTGGCGGCGCCATAAAACACCAGAGCGCTGGCATTGCCACGAATTTGGCTCTGATACGTGGCGTGATCGACAACGCTCATATCCAGCTTGATACCGGCCTTTGCGAGCTGGCGCTGAATGATTTCCATTGTCGGCAGGATAGCCGAGATATTGGACACCACGACCTTGAGCGTCAGGCCATTTGGGTAGCCCGCTTCGGCCAGAAGCGCCTTGGCCTTCACCGGATCGTAAGCATAAGCCCCAGATGAACAGTCCTCTCCGATATAGCCCGGGGGCACGACCGAGCAGCCTCTCAGACTGACGGTCTTACCGACAAACTGCACGAGATCGTCGAGATTGACCGCAGCGGCGATTGCCTGTCGGACCTTCAGCTCATCGAGCGGCGGAATACTGCTGTTGATGTGAAGCGTTCGAAACTCTCCTGGACGGAAGACATCAACGACCATGTTGCCGCGCTGGCGGGTCATATCGACCCAGCGTTGCTCGCGCCGGCCTTGGATGACGTCGAGCTCTCCGGACGCAAAGGCGAGCTCGCGGGCGCTGTCGGAGGGGATCGTACGGTACATGATATTGCTGATCTGCGGCCGGCCGCGGAAATAAACCTCGTTTGCGACCAGCTTCACATGCCGCTGCGTTTCATGCTCTGAAAACGCAAACGGACCCGTGCCGACGGGGTTGGAGGCAAACTTGTCGCCGAGCTCCTCCACCGCTCTTTTGCAGACGATGTTTCCGCCGTGATAGTTGGACAAGCGGCCGAGGAAATTCGGATCTGGATACTTCAGGGCAATACGAACGGTGGACCCGTCCACCTTGGCGATGCTCTCCATCGCGGGGAAGTCTGCAGCGAAGCTCGATCGGCTGGGGTCTGCGGCGCGTGTCAGCGAGTAGACGACATCATCTGCGGTGAGGCTGCCCCAGTCTCCGTGAAACTTGACGCCCTTTCGGATGAAGAAGGTCCAGATTCGTCCGTCTGTGGACGTTTCCCAGCGCTCGGCGAGATCGGGTTCGAGATCCTTAGGATCGGCGCTCCCTGGCTTGAACCGAACCAGACCGTTGAACATCAGGCCGATCAGCGGCTTGTCGGTGCTGGTCGTTGCACGATGGGGGTCAAGCGTAGTGATGTCTGATCCGCCGGCCCCGATCTGCAGGGTGGCCCCTGGCAGGACCTCCGCCGCAGACACATCACCGGCCGCGTTCGCCGTGACGGCGATGCAGAAAGCCAATATATAGACGTACTTCATATAGACGTACTTCATCCGGTGCCTCGCCCGTTGCCCACGCATCAGGCTGGAAGAGTCCTGCATCTCTGTCAAAGTCCGAAATCGAGGGGACCTATTCTTATGCGTTATGGGCTGGCGGTGGAGCTCAACCGCGGCGCGACAGTTTGGGTCCCAGGACCCAGGTGCCAGCGACTGCCATCAGAGCATGCGCGTCGGCCGCGCCGAATGCCACGCCTGCCTACAAAGCTCCTGGATAGACAGATACAGCCGGGAAGCGGTAGCGGCCTCACTCTCAGGTTCCACCTTTCTCTTGCGACACCCAACGGCATCACAGTCGTATTAACATCAGTATAGTATCTGCTTCAGGAGGAGCGCGCGTCATCATCGGACACCCGGCCATTCGTAGCCCTGGTGCCCAAGCAACAAATCGTCATCAGCCGACGTGCACCGCTCATGCCACGCAGGCGTTCTCTTGACGAGCTACCGAGACTGGTGGTCCTACGCCAAGACACGACCACAAGATGCCGGCTAAGGTGTACAGCACACCCGCCTCACCTCGCATCCGCGGGCCGCACCAAAAGCTCGCAGCAGATTGCACCGCTGGCAGCTGAGATAATGGAGCGGATCCAGGCACGCGCGAGCTTCCGATCTGACGAACGAGACGAGGACTGCGCTTGGGACCGCCGGCACAACCGCGCCGTCAATATGATCGCTCCCTCGAACTTAACGACGGTCCGGCAATTCAGCTATCGGTGTCGTTCCTCTTCTTCCTGGCGATCGCGGCGCTCTCACCCGAGTTGAAGACGTTCCATCATCGTAAAGGACATGCGACTGCATCCAAGACCATCACCTTTCCTGGTAGCTAGGCCGACTGTGAACTTCATATTAGAATGCCGTTGGGGCCGGCATGGATGGATGCGAAAGCTGATGGGCGCCCGTTGGAGCGAGTTGACGCTGGGCTGAACAGCGGTCGTTTGGCGCAGGCACGGCCGTCTGCTCTCCGAAGGCACCAGATTATGGCTTGCGGTGACCCAGACTGGTCACAACCTGCGCACCACGTACTTCACGTCGGCTCGAGGTGCAGAGACAGACCGGGAGATTACGGATGCAAGGTCATCCTGGAAGAACGGACGTCTTGATGCTGAGCCTTCGTGGTACATCCGCAGTCGCAGCAATCGCAGCTACGGTCGCGAGCTGCGCCAACGGCGCTCAACTCGCCGTGACGCGCCTGATCGTCCAGCGTCATGATCCGCTGGCCATCGCCTTTCTTCGCTGTGCGATTGCGGCTGCGTGCCTCGCACCGCTTCTCAGGAAATCGCAACGTCCGCCAGCCCAGGATTGTGCGACCATCCTCGCTCTTGGTGGTGTCGTCGCAGGGCTCTGTCCGTGGCTTTTGACAATTGCCATGCAATACACCACTGCCTCGCGGGGAGCGCTAGTGATCTGCACCAGCCCGCTGCTGACCCTGACATTCGCCGCCATGCTCGGACAGGAAAAATGCACCCTGCGCCGGGTCGCCGGCTGTTGCTGCGCGCTCATCGGAGTTGCCGTCGGACTTTCCGGTCAGCTCGCCACTGGCGCGCCAATGACCATCAATCGTGGCGATGCGGTCGTGCTCCTCACCACCGTGTTGTTGGCACTGTTCAACGTCTGCGCTGCTCGCATGTTGACGCGCTATCCCGCCCACACGATCGCTCCGATCGCCTGTTTCGGCGGCCTTGTGATCTTGTTCGCCTTCACCCTCGCGGATGGCGCGCTCGGCGGCCTACCGTTGCTTGCCGCCAAGGATTGGCTCGCGGTGTTGTTCTGCGGGACGGTTGGGGGCGCCGGCGTATTGTTACTATGGTCCTGGGCTATCGAACAAGCTTCGGCGGCCAGGATTGCGATCTTCGTGACGGCAGCACCGATTTCGGCGGCCGCCGCCGGCGTGATCCTGTTGGCTGAGACCGTGTCGCCTCAACTCACCGCTGGAATCGGCCTCATCCTCGCCGGGATCTACCTCGTCTACCGGGTCGAACCGTTTGCTACGAGCCAAGTGTGACGCATGGCGGCCATCGCTTCAGTTCCGAGGGACCGCGCCCACGCTCAAGCGGCTTCTCTCCAACCCGGAGATCGGCGCCGGCTCGCCGCCGAATTCGATCCGGGGAATCGCGTCGAGAAGCGCCTTGGTATATGCGTGTTGCGGTCTGCTGAACAGGTCTGCGACCGTGGCCTGCTCGACAATGCGCCCCCCCTTCATGACCATGACGCGATCGCACATCAGCCTGACGATGTTGAGATCATGACTGACGAACAAATAGGACAGGCCCAGCGCCCGCTTCAGCTTGTCCAGCTGGTTGAGCACGACGGCCTGCACGGAGACGTCCAAGGCCGAGGTCGGCTCGTCGAGCACAACGAGCGCCGGGTTAACCGAAATCGCCCGACCAATGCCGACGCGGGCCTTTTGTCCGCCGGAAAGTTGATGTGGGTACCTGCTGAGTAGCCCTTTCGGAAACTCGACAAGGTCGCAGATGTTGTGGATGCGCTGTTCGAGGTCATCCGATCTTTTCAGCCGTTCCAGACGGATCAGCGGATCGGCAATCGCCTCGAATGCGGTCCGCCGCGGATCCAGGCTGGAGGCGGGATCCTGAAACACGATCTGAATCAGCCGCCGCTTGGCCGACCTTGCAAAGGACCGTGGGTCGGCATCGGCGATCTCTTCACCATGAAGTCTGATCGATCCAGCCGAGGGCTTGACCAGTTTGGCAATCAGCCGCGACGTTGTCGTCTTGCCCGACCCCGACTCGCCGACAAGTCCGACGCATTCGCCCTGGTGCACCTCGAAGTTGAGATCGTCAACCGCCCGAAACGACGAGGGTGTGGCCTCGGGGCGGCTGCGCCAAGGCGCCATGAACCTCGACATAGTGCGAGGCGACTTCTGCAGCACATAATCGTGCGTCAGACCCTGGACGCTGAGGACTGGCGATTTTGCAGGCTCGCGCGTTCGAGCCCTTTCCGAGAGATGCCGGATCGGACCAGAGGCCTGCAGCTCAGAAGCGGGTATCAGGTCCGTCAGTTTGTCATGCCCCTGCGGGGTCGCGCTCAACAGCTTTCGCGTATAGACGTGTTGCGGATGACTGAAGATCTGTGCTGTCGGACCGTGTTCAACGACCCTTCCCCGTTCCATGATGATGACGCGGTCACAATATTGCGCCGCCAGACCGAGATCATGGGTGATGAACATGGTGGACATGCCGCGAGAGCGATTCAACTCCACCAGCAGCTCCATGATGGCCTTCTGGGTGGTGACGTCCAAGCCGGTGGTCGGCTCGTCAGCCAGCAGCAGCCGCGGCGTACACGCAAGCGCCATGGCAATCACGCTGCGCTGACACATTCCGCCGGACATCTCGAACGGATAGGCATGGACACGACGCTCGGGGGCTTGAATGTGAACCGCATGCAGGGCCTCGATAGCTCTCTTGTCGGCGTCACCGCCCCTCAGCGGGCTGTGCGCCCTCAGGACGTCGCTGATCTGCGCTCCGACCGGCCTGATCGGATTGAGAGCCGTTTGCGGGCTCTGAAATACCATCGATATCTCACTTCCGCGAATGGCCTTCAGCTCCGACTCCCGCAGGCCGAGCAGTGACCGGCCGAGATAGGTGATCGAGCCCGATTGAACCCGAGCCTGGCGCGGAAGCAGCCCCAGGATCGAGTAGGCTGTGACGGATTTTCCGGAGCCGCTTTCTCCGACGATGCCAACGATCTCGGCCGCCCCGATGTCGAACGACACGTGATCGAGCGCTCGCACGGGTCCATGCGGGGTATCGAAGTCGACAGCCAGGCCATCAATGCTCAGCAGCGGGGGATTGGATCTTTTCAACATGACCTGCTCATTAGGACTTCTATCGGCTACGAACGTCGAGGATGTCCCTCAAGGCATCGCCCAGCAGATTGAACGCGAACACTGCCAAGGCGAGCGCTACGCCAGGAAAGACGACGAGCCACCAATTGCCGCCCATCGCCTGAGCCGCGCCATCAGCGACCATGATCCCCCATTCCGCCGTGGGCGGCCGAATGCCGAGACCGATGAAGGACAGGCTTGCGGCATTGAGGATCGCCCAGCCGAGATTGACGGACAGCTGAATCATGAGGTTGGGCATCACGTTCGGGAGTAGAACGCGCGCTATGATCCGCCCGTCACCATTGCCGGCGACGCGCGCTGCCTCGACAAACAGCTGGCTGCTCAACACGCCAACCTCCACGCGCGCCAGCCGCACATAGAACGGGAGATTCACGATCGCGGTGGCAAGGATCACGTTGCGCAGATCGTTGCCGAGAGCGGCAACCAGCGCCATGGCCAGAACGAACAGCGGAAAGACCTGGAGCATCTCAGCGATGCGGCTGGTCCAGAGATCGAAGG
Organism: Bradyrhizobium sp. SZCCHNRI3052; assembly: GCF_032484895.1. Classification (NCBI taxonomy): domain Bacteria; kingdom Pseudomonadati; phylum Pseudomonadota; class Alphaproteobacteria; order Hyphomicrobiales; family Nitrobacteraceae; genus Bradyrhizobium; species Bradyrhizobium sp. SZCCHNRI3052. Next base: position 170,766 of record NZ_JAUETW010000013.1, read on the forward strand.
CGCCGCCCAGATAGCCCGACAGTCCACCGATGCTGACACCTATGGCGAAGGATGCCGTCACCGCACACACGGCGATGAAGAGATCGAGGCGCGCCGAGACGATCACTCTGCTCAGCACGTCCCGCCCCAGCTGGTCGGTGCCGAACCAATGCGTCGGACTTGGCGGCAGCAGCACATGGCCGAGATCGGTCGCATAGGGATCGAACGGTGCCAGCATTGGTCCGAACAAAGCCAGAAGCAGCATGATCGCGACGGTCGCGACGGCCGCAACCGACAACCAGTTCAGCGCGACGATCCGCGCCGCATGTGAGACGATCGAAGATGGAGACTGCATCATTCCCCCCTGCGTGCGCGTGGATCAGCAAGGCCATAGGCGATATCGATTGTCAGATTGACGGTGACGAGAAGCAATCCCATCAAAAGAACGAACCCTTGCACGGGCGCATAGTCCGATGCGAGCAGCGCATTGAGCGCGAAGCTGCCGATGCCGGGCCAGCCGAAGACCCGTTCGACCAGAACGTTCGAACCAAGCATCGTCGAGAACACGATCCCCATCGTCGTCAACACTGGCAGCAGCGCGTTACGCAGCGCGTAGCGGATGTAGACGGTGACGTCGCTCAGCCCCATAGCGCGCGCCGTACGCACGAAATCGGAACTCAACACTCCCAGCATGGCGGATCTCGTCATGCGCGTCAGCGGCGACAGCACGAAAATCGCCATTGTAATGCTCGGCAGCACAAGCCTGCCAGCAGCTGACTGCAGCGCATCCCAACGCCCGCTGAGACTGCTATCGATCAGGAGAAAGCCTGTCAGACGCGGCGGCGCGGCGATGAACATGTCGATTCGATCGACAGGTTCCGGTGCAAGACCGAGCCAGAGAAAGAACACGTAGGTGAGGAGCAGGCCCGTGACGAAGGTCGGCATCGACACGCCGATGCTGCTGATGACACGCGCGAGGTGATCCACCGGCGAGCCGCGCCATATTGCTGCTGCGACCCCAAGGGGAATCGAGATCGCCAGCGCCAGCAGCAGCGCCGTGACCGCCAACTCGAGCGAGGCCGGCAGGCGCTCGCGCAACTCCGTCAGAACCGGACGTCCGGTCGTGAATGACATGCCAAGATCAGCCCGGCCGATATCCTTCACATAGATCAGGAGCTGCTCAGGGACGGACCGATCGAGGCCGAGCTTTTGTCGGACATAGGCCGTCTCTTCCGCGGTCGGTACGGGACCCGAAGCGAAGAAGACCGCTGGATCGCCGGGCAGAACGCGCATGATGAGGAACGTCGCTACGACCAGGGTGCAGATCGCGGGCACCGCCGCAAGCAGGCGGCGCACGAAGAAGGTCAACATCGCGGGGCTCCAAGCTCTTCAACCAGGCTCTTCAGCGTGAACAAATCAAAAACGACCGCGGGACCCGCAGACGGCGTAGGATGGCCAAGCACCAGCTCCTCGCCGATTGTAGCGAGGAGCCGCTTGGCGTGTGTCAGTTCCTGATCATCGACCGCACATCTGGGAGCGTATGAAACCAGTACGCGTAATTGCCGATGTCCTTGCCTATGACGACCTCCAGGGCCGCCTGACGAAACATCAGGAGCGGAACATCGCGATTCACGATTGCGATCATCTCGCGCATCGCCGCATCATAATCAGCATCGCTGCCGGCGTCGTCCGCCTTTGCCAGCAGCCCATCGAGTACGGGATTGTTGTAGCCCGAGAAATTCGAACGTGTATTTCCGCGATAGAAGATCCGGATCCAGTAGTCTGGAAGATTGAGCCAGGCCACCTGGTTTTCGAGATAGACCGGCATTTGCTTTGCTGTCTGCAGCTCGCCGAAACGCGCCCCCGGCAGCTTCTCGATCGTCACGCGGACACCAGCCCGCGCGAGATGATCCTTGAGCGCCACCGCGAGATTTTCGAAGTATTCGGCCTTGCAGGTGCATAGTGACAAGGTGGTGTCAAAGCCGTTCGGATATCCTGCCTCCGCCAACAATTTGCGCGCCAACTCAGGATCATAGGCGAACGACTGTGGTTGCGGAAAGCTGGCGCCCTGCGCCTGCTCAGGCGGGCCGAACAATCGTTTGCCCCGATTGAGGAACACACTCCGGAAGATATCCTCTTGCGGGACGGCGTGGGCGATCGCCTGACGAACTCGTACATCGTCGAATGGCTTGATCTGTGTGTTCATGACCAGAAACTCGAACTGGTTCGGCATGGGAATCAGCAACAGCTTCGCCTGTGCGCGCCGTTCGACGCCTTCGATGGCGTTCGGCGCAAGCCCGACGGCAACATCGGCCGCGCGCCGCTCGACCAGCGCCACGCGGGTTGTATCCTCAGGCACGGTTTGAAACACGGCCCACCGCATGGCCGGTTGCGGCGTGCCATGCCATTTGTCGTTACGCTGCAGGACAACCTGATCAGGCCGGAACGTCATGACCTGATAGGCGCCGCTCCCCGCCTCGTTGGCCTTCAGCCACTCGGTGCCCCAGGGATCGTTGGGGGTGACATGGGCCTTGACCTGGTTGGCGTTGATAATGGGTGCGAACGGCGTGCTGAGCGAAAGCAACAGATAGCGATTTGGCTTGGTGAGCGCGATCTCCACGGTCTTGGCGTCGATCACCTTGATCTGGTCTTCGCTGGCAAGACCTCCCAAATTGAGGACGAAGCGCGTGGTCGGCAGGCTGATCGCACGTTGCAGCGACCATTTGACGTCCTCGGCGGTCACTTGCGATCCGTCATGGAAGGCTGCGGAGCTGCGAAGATGAAATCTGTAGACCTTTCCATCCTCGGAGATGTCCCAGCGTTCAGCGACGTCGCCGCGCGGTTGATCCAACCTGTATTGCTGGACATTGTCATGCGGCTGATCCAGCGCAAACGTGACCAGCCGATCGTAAACGTGCCAGGACACGCCCCAGGTCGATCGCTGCACGCCGGCGCCCGCAGGATCCAGCGAGCTGGTCTCGAACGGCCAGACCACTCGCGCGGTCTCGTTCCGGCTCTGGCCCCAGACTGGTGAAAAACCTAATGCGACTTGAACGGCGACGGCCGCCGCGAAGATCGCTCGTCGATTGCAGGCGTAGGCTCTTGCCGTAAAAGCTCCCATTGGGCGATCTCCTCAAGGGTGGTCGTGGTGAAACGTCTCTTGCTCCGCTCGCGATGCGTCGCCTCGTAGTCGACCTTCGACATGTCGGATGACAGCACGACCTGATAGATGGTTCGGGCCGCATCCAGGCTGACGAGTTCGTCGACGACATCGCGGCGCACCGCTTCCGGATTCCGCTCGCCCGGATCACCCCATCCGCCACCGCCGGCCGATTCGATGGAAATGTCCATGGGCCCACAGCGCAACGTGCCGTAGGCCGGTGTTTGAACGAGGGTGCCGTCTGCGGCGCGGCAGCGGATCGAAGCGACGGCCCCGGCCTGTCCGCCCATCACCCCGGACCCGGAGGGCCGCCTGCTCGCCTCGTCGCGAAACGTGGTCTCGGTGGGCACCAGCTGCCGGGCCTCGTAATGAATTCCGGTCCCGCCACGCATCCGGCCAGGACCTCCTCCATCGGTTCGGAACTCCTGGCGGCGGATCTCGACTGGGTAGGCGAGCTCGAGGTCCTCGACATTCGGCAGCACGAGCCCACCGAGGGTGTTGACCGTGCCGAGCACGTTGAAGCCGTCGCGTTCTGCGACCGCACCGGCGGCGGGATAGCCCAGCCAATGATAGAGAACAAAGATGTTGCCCTGTCGCGTCGAACCGGCCGATACCGGGTGTAGCGACTTGCCCCACCCTGCGCAGCTGCGATCGGGCGCGGCGCCTGACAAGGCCTGCCAGCAGGCGGTAATGATCTCGTGCGCCGGATGCGTGGTCGTAAAGCCGACGGGCGCTGGCGATCTTGCGTTCACGATGGTGCCTTCAGGAGCGATGATCTGGATCGCCCGGTAGGCACCCTCGTTCCGGGGCAGGGACTGGTCCAGGAAGGTCGCAACCGCGAGATAGACGGCCGATGAGGTATTGGCCAAGGGACTGTTCTTGAAGCCTGCGATCTGCGGCGAACAACCGGAAAAGTCGAATATCAGTCGTTCGCGCTCGACCGTCAACGACACCTCGATCCGGATATTGGCCGCCGCAAAGCAATCATGATCGCTGACGTCGACGCCGCTGTATCGACCGGGCCGCAATTGCTCGATCTCAACCTGCATTCGACGCTCTGCATAGTCGAGCAGGTTTGGAAACAGCCTTTGCGCTTGTTTGCTGCCGAGATCGCGGGCCAGCGATGCGAGCCTTTCGGCACCGATCCGCGTCGATCCGAGCATGGCGTGCAGATCGCCGATGAGCAGGTCGGGACAGCGCGTGTTGGCGAGCAGCAACTGCAGGATATCCTCGCGCACGACTTCCTTTTGGGCGATCCGCAATGGCGGGATGCGAACGCCTTCGTGGAAGATCTCTCGCGCGGCCGCATTATAGGTGCCCGCGACCCCTCCCCCGACGTCAGACTGATGTGCGCGATTGCATGAAAAGCCGAACAACGCACCTTCGACAAAGACGGGCCGCATTACCGTCCAGTCCGCCAGATGGTTGTTGCCCGCCAGATAGGGATCATTGGACAGGAAGACATCGCCCTCGGCGATATCTCCATTGAAGGCCTGCTTCAGAGCGCGCAACGCGAAGCCGCCGCTCCCGGTATGAATGGGGATGCCGTCAGCCTGCGCCACCACGGCCCCATCCGCGTCCCCTATGAAGCAGGAAAAGTCGTGAGACTGCGAGAAGATGGGACTGCGCGCGGTCTTCATCATCACCCATCCCATCTGCCGGGTGATATGATCGAGCTGCTTCTGCGTCAGGGCGAGCAAGACGGGATCCATGATGTTCCCCTATTGGAGCTCGATGATGTAGTTGCCGCCGGAGGTCACCCGGAGCCGATCACGCGCACCCACGAGAATCGTGGTGGTGCTTTCCTCGACGATGGCCGGGCCATCGACCAGCCTATGGGATGCAAGCGCACTCCCTTTGAACACCGGGACCTCTTGCCAGTCATGTTCGGCATCGACCCAAATTTCGCGCCGCCCGTCAGGATCATTCCCACGGCTGCCGGCGAAGTTCGATGCTTGAGCATGCAAGCGGGACAGAAGTCCGAAGCCACTGACCTTGACGGAAACGACCTGATGGCGACCGTCCGGTTGAGTATGACCGAACATGCGCAGATGCTCGGCTTCAAACCGCTCGATGATTGCGGCAATCGGCTCGTCGTCCCGCACGGTGATCGGGATCGATGACTGCTGACCGAAATAGCGCAGGTGCCACTGCGTCAGGAATCGCCGGCGCTCGGGTGGAAAGCCTTCCTCCTCCAGGAGCGTTGTTGCCTGCCCGATCAGACTCGCCGTCAGCCGGTCGAGAATGCCACGATGTTGCTGCTCCAGGGCGATCGGAATGCTCCGCTGCAGATCGCAGCGCAGGTCGGTGTTGCACATTCCAAACGCGCACAATATTCCCGCCAGACGCGGTACGAAGACGTTCTGGCAGCGTGCCAGACGCGCAATGCTGCTCGCATGCAGCGCGCCTGCTCCGCCACCGGCAACAAGAGTAAAGCGGTGCGGATCCAGCCCCTTCTCGATGCTGACGTTCTCGACAGCATGCAGCATCGTCTGCTCGGCCAGCCGAATGATGCCAACGGCCGCCTCAAACGGCTGAAGACCGAGCGGCTCGGCAATCTGGGTGCGGATCGCCTCCTCCGCGAGCCACCGATTGAGAATGATCGCGCCGCCGCCCTGCGCTCCAGGCCGCAGCCTGCCGAGCAGCAGCTGAGCATCGGTCACGGTAGGCTGCAAGCCGCCGCGCTCGTAGCAGGCCGGCCCAGGATTGGATCCCGCCCCGCGTGGGCCGACGCAGAGCAGCCCTCCTTCGTCCACGCTGGCAATCGAACCGCCGCCGGCACTCACGGTCGTGATTTCGACCGATGGCACCGCGACGCGCAAACGTTCAATATCGAGAAGATCGGTCATGCCGATCTCGCCTGCATTGACCATCATCACGTCGCAGCTCGTCCCCCCGACTTCGAGCGAGATCAGATGATCAGTCCCGGCCTCCGCCTGAAAATGGGTGAGCGCACCGGCGGCTGCCGCGGGACCGGACAGCAGCATGGCCACCGGATGCTTGGCGATCTGAGCCACCGAGACGACGCCGCCATTGCTTTGAACGATCAACAGCGCGCGCAGGCCCATCGCCCGGAGCTCACGTTCGAGGCCGTTGAGATAAGGGACAACGCGCGGCGCCACATAGGCATTGATGACTGACGTCGATGCCCGCTCGTACTCACCGACGACCGGGGCGAGCTCGCTGGACAGCGTCACCCAAAGCTCCGGGGCATGCGCGGCAATGATGTCACGACATCGCTGCTCATGGTCGGAATTGCGATAGCTGTGCAGCAGGCAGATGGCGACAGACTCGACGCCGAACGAGAGCATGCGGTCGAGCGCGCGGCGCACGGACGCCGGATCCAGCGGGATGACCGCATTGCCCTCCGCGTCCATCCGCTCGACCACGGACAATCGCCGGTGCCGCGGCACAATGGGATCTGGCCAGGGAGCACGATGGTCCCAGGGATTGTCTCGCCAGCCCCTCCTGATCTCGATGGTGTCGCGAAATCCTTCGGTGCCGAGCAGACCGACGACCGCGCCCGTTCTCTCGAGCAAGGTATTGGTCGCGATGGTTGAGCCGTGAACGAAAAGGTCGGTCCGGGACAACAACAGCGGAAGCGGCATGCCGAGCTCGGAGGCCGCACGCTCGAGCGCTGCAATCACACCTTTGGCGGGATCTGACGGCATGCTCGGCGACTTGGTCGCATGCACATGACCGGCCCCATCGACAATACTGACGTCGGTGAAGGTTCCACCAATGTCGACCCCAATACGAAACCCGCCCGCCACTTCACTGTCCATATGACAACCACCCTATTTTGATGTATCAGACAACAAATTTGTTATGTCAAGAGCCCATCACATAGCAGACGCCGAGCTTCTTGCAGATAGATCAGGACCGTTGGGTGCACACACAAAGGGAATGATGCACCAAATGGCCTGCTTGCGCTTGAAATCCGGCCCCTGTGCACTCAGAGTGCGGCCATGTTCTCAGACCTCACCGACTCCTCGTTGAAATCGGCCGCCGAGATGCCTCTCGTGCCGATCGACCGCCAGACCAGCCTTGGTGAACTCGCCTACGCCTCCCTGAAGGAGGCGATCGTGCGAGGTGAATTCTCGGCTGGACAAAAGCTGACAGTACGCGCCGTTGCCCAGGCGCTCGAGGTCAGCACGACGCCCGCGCGCGACGCCATCATGCGCCTGATTGGCGAAGGCGCCCTCGTCAATGCCGGGCCGAAGACCGTCATCGTTCCACCCTTGACCAAAGCTGCGCTGGATGAGGTCACCGCCATCCGATTGGTGCTGGAGGCATTGGCAGCGCGGACGGCGGCGGCAAACATGCCGCCTGAGACCATCGGAAAGCTCAAAATCCTTCAGTCTCAGATCAATTCGGCGCTGGACGCGGGTAATTATTCTGCCGCCCTCAAGGCCAACAAGGCCTTCCATTTCCTGATCTATCAGACCGCGAACATGCCGCGCCTGACGGCCATGATCGAATCGCTTTGGGTCCGCATCGGACCATCGCTGAACGACCTGTACCCGGAATTCGCGACCTCCCGCGTGGGCGTGAGCAACCACATGGAGGCGATCGCGGGTCTGGAGAGCGGGGACGCTGCCCGGGTTCAAGCCGCGATCGAAAAGGACATCCGCGACGGTTACCGACGGCTCGCCACGAGAGTCGAATAGCCCTCACCCAGCAACAAATTTGTTGCATCAAATATCAAACGCGCCTAGTCATGGCTCACTTCAGTCGAAGCGAGAACCCATGATGACTGTCCAATCAGCCCTGCCCCAGGCGTCCGCGAGGCAGACCGGACCCACCCAGGTGGGGCCCAGATCCAAAGAGGCCTTCCGGCGCGCGAGTTGCGTCTTTCCCGATGGAACAACACGGGTCACCATCGAACGGGATCCGCTTCCGCGCTATGTGAGCCACGGATCAGGGGCTTACGTGTTCGATGCAGATGGTCGAAAATTTCTCGACCTGAATGCGAATTTCACCACCCTGATCCACGGTCATGCCTTCGGTCCTGTCGTATCGGCGCTCGAGAGGCAATTGCGCGACGGAACGTGTTTCGCCAATCCGACCGAACGCGAGATCGAGCTGGCGGAGCTGATCTGCGAGAGGGTCACTGCGATCGAGCGCATCCGCTTCTGCAACACCGGTACGGAAGCGGTGATGTTCGCCATCAAGGCGGCGCGCGCATGGACCGGACGTCCCGCCATCGCCAAGATCGAGGGCGCCTATCACGGCGCGTATGATTGGGTCGAAGTGAGCCAGTCCAGCGGACCCAGCAATTGGGGGACGACGGACGAGCCTCAATCCGTTTCCTATTATAGAGGCCAGCCGGCCTCGGTGTTGAATGAGGTGGTGCCGCTGCGCTTCAACGACGTGCAGGGAGCCGTGGAAAGAATTGAACGCAACGCCAATTCCCTGGCGGCCATCGTCGTCGATCCGATGCCGAGCCGTGCCGGCCTGATTGCTCCGGATCCCGAGTTTGTCGAGGCCATTCAGTCGACCGCCCGAGCTCACAATATCCTCATCATCAGCGACGAAGTGCTGAACTTCCGCCAAGGCTTCGCGGGAGCGTCGGCCCGCTACGGACTGCAGCCAGACCTCTATACGCTCGGCAAGATCATCGGTGGAGGACTCCCGATCGGTGCGATTGCTGGGCGCGCGTCAGTGATGAGCATGTTCGACGCCGGCCAGAGCAGGGCGGCCGTGCCGCAAGGGGGGACATTCTCGGCCAATCCAATGTCGATGACCGCCGGTCTGGTCGCAATGCAAAATCTTGATCAGGCAGCTTTCGCCCGTCTGGAGAGACTTGGCGATCTGCTCCGAAGCCGCCTCATGCAGGCGATCGAACGATGGCAAGTCGCGTTCTCTGTCACCGGAGCCGCGTCGCTGTTTCGAATTCACCCGAAACGGCGGCCGCCACGGGATTTCCGCGAGGCGTTCTGGTCGCCAAGCGAAGCCGCCATCATGACCGAGATGACGCGTCACTTCGCAGCTGAGGGCATCATTCTGCCGAACGGCGCCGCCGCGTGCCTTTCGACCCCGATGGAAGACGGCGACGTCGACCTGGTGGGGCAGGTCTTCGAGAATTTTCTATCGGATGTGGCGCAAAGCTTCGAGTGGAGTCAGCCGTGAATCAGAATGAGAACGAGACCATGACTGTCGCCGAGCGAATCGCGCTGGCCCTGAAGCGCCACGGCGTCGAAATCATCTTCGCCCAGAGCCTTCCTTCAGCCGTCATCCTTGCCGCAGAAGCAATTGGCATCAGACAGGTCGCCTACCGGCAGGAGAATATGGGCGGCGCCATGGCAGATGGCTATGCCCGCATTTCCGGCCGGATTGCCGTCGTCGCTGCACAGAATGGCCCTGCCGCAACCCTCCTGGTCCCACCGCTGGCCGAAGCTTACAAGGCCAGCATTCCCGTCGTGGCGCTGGTTCAGGACGTCGAGCGTCCCCAGCTGGACCGTAACGCGTTTCAGGATCTCGACCATATGGCGCTGTTCGCGCCTTGCGCCAAGTCGGTCCATCGCATGCTGACCGCAGATCGCGTCGACGACTATGTCGATGCAGCCTTCGTCGCGGCGGGAAGCGGACGCCCTGGACCGGCAGTTCTGCTTCTGCCCGCCGATCTCCTGCGCGAACGCGCCATCACACCGCGACTGCAGCGGAATGCCAGCTACGGACAATGGCCGATCGACCGCATCGGCCCCGCGAGAGACCTCATCGAAGCCGCAGCCGACCTGATCGCCGCAGCCCGTGCACCCGCCGTCATCGCAGGTGGCGGCGCCACGTCCAAAGCTGCCGCCGCAGCCCTGGCCCGGCTGCAGGACCTCGCTCACCTGCCTGTCTTCACGACCAACATGGGCAAAGGCAGCGTCGACGAGCACCACCCGTTGTCATGCGGCGTTCTGGGCGCCTTGAACGGGCCAGGTTCGCTTGGGCGGCATACACGCCGGCTACTCGACGAGGCTGACACGGTTCTCCTGGTGGGCTCCCGAACCAACCAGAACGGAACCGACAGCTGGCGACTGATCCCCCCGAGCGCCAAGCGCATTCATATCGACATCGATCCGCAGGAGATCGGGCGCAACTACGAAGCGCTACGTCTGGTCGGCGATGCCGAAACGACACTGGACCTGCTGTGTTCGGCGATACAAGATCGCGATCTACGCGCACGGCGGCGACAAAGGAGCGAGCTCGAGGCCAATATCGCTGCGGCATGGCGCCAGTTCGAGATCGACCGTTGCCGCGTCCGGGACTCGAACACGTCGCCCATCCGTCCTGAACGGATCATGAAGGAGCTCCAGAGCCACCTGACGCCCGAGACGATCGTCGTCGCGGACGCAAGCTATGCCTCGATGTGGATCGTCGGCCAGTTGCGTGGCCTGCAGACCGGGATGCGCTTCATCACGCCGCGCGGACTTGCCGGGCTGGGCTGGGGCCTTCCTCTAGCCATCGGCGCCAAGCTTGCTGAGCCTCACCATCCTGTCGTGGCGGTGGTGGGTGATGGCGGATTTGCTCATAGCTGGGCCGAACTCGAAACCATGGCTCGCAGCGGCATCGCGGTGGTCGTTATCGTCCTCAACAATGGCGTCCTTGGCTATCAGAAGGATGCCGAAACCGCGAAGTTCGGCCGGTTCACCAGCGCTTGCCATCTTGGCCCGGTCTCTCATGCCGAGATCGCGCAAGCCTGCGGTTGCGCCGCCATTCGCGTTACCGCCCCCGGCGAGCTTGCAACTGCGCTCGGGACCGCACTGACGGCCGAGCGCCCCTGGCTGATCGACGTGATCAGCGCAGCTGATGCTCACCCGCCATTGTCGCTCTACGATGGCACTCTCGACCGACCCGAGCTGGTCGAGCCCGCGATGTGATCGTCACGTCAGGCGGCGAATTCACCTCCGGTGAAATCGAGTGTTGCCCCGGTCAGGAATGCCGCGGCCGGTGAGCTGACGAGAAAGCCGACGAGCCCCGCAACCTCGTCGGCCGTTCCAAAGCGCCCAAGCGGGATCCGGCTGAGCGCTGCACGGTTGACCTCGCTATCGGCGGGCCCCGTCATGTCGCTCAAGATGCGGCCAGGGGCAACGCAGTTGACGGTTATGCCAAACGGAGCGAGGTCGCGGGCAGCGGCACGGGTGAGACCCACAAGACCTGCCTTTGAGGCCGCGTAATGCGGGCCCGCTACTTGGGGGATGGCGCGTCCCGCAAGCGAGCCGATGTTGACGATCCGTCCCGCACGCCTCCGGATCATCGCTGGCGCGACCAGGCGGGTCAGCACGAAGGGTGCGTTCAGATTGACAGCAATGACGTTCTGCCATTCCTCTGGTGACGTCTGCATCATCCATGGCGCCCCCGGGTCGCTGCGCTTGGGTGAGATGCCGGCGTTGTTCACCAGGACGGTCACATCATCCCAGCGCCGGCGCAGCCGATCGATAAACGCGGTCATCTTCTCCAGACAGGTCACATCGATTGCTTCGGCCATCAGACGAGCTTGATCGCAACCGAGATGATCGAGAGCTCGGGCGACATGGTCCTCCTGTCTGGCGACGAACGCCACCCGGAAGCCCTCTTCAACAAGACGGCGCACGATGGCAAGACCAATACCGCCGGCGCCTCCTGTGACCAGCGCCACTCTGCCGTTGTCCGCTGCGCTGAACGTGCCTCGCGCTTCCGACATAATCAGACCGTCGCGACAGGTGTGACCGGAGATCCGACCGCACCGGGCAATCGCAACGGCGGAGCGGTCAGAAGAAAGCAGTTTCGCTCGTGGCTTCGCAACCACGTCGCAAGCTCGGACAGGTACCAGAGCTCGCCGAGTGCGATCCCGGCCTTGAACAGGCAGAACTCGTGAAGCGGCAGCGTCGCGCGGCGATCGAGATCAGCAGGGCGCGCCGGCAGCGCTTCCACCCCGATGTTGTCCGAGATCAGGGCCGACAAGCCGCTATTATCGATCCAGCCCAGCAGTTTCCGGTCACGCCCATCCAGCTCCGGACAGCGGGCAGGATGCGCATCGGCAGGATCGAGAGCGCCCGAAGCCGCGAGGACGCGATCACCGAAGCCCGAATAGAAGCAGACCAGGTCGCCCCGTTGGACTTCCACCCGGTCTGCTTCGATGATTCGCATCAGATCGTCGTAGCCGACCAGGTGCCGATCGTGCCCGAGGTGATGACACAAATCGATGAGGACACCCCGTCCCTGAATACAGGCGCGCGCCATGGTGTCGACACCGAGTCGGAGCGTTCGCGCCGCTCCTGTCTCGGGATCGGGCGCAGCAACGTCGCGCCCGGCGCGCCAGCCGTTATAATAAAGCGGCTCGGGGACGCCGTCGTCATCGGCATCAAAGCTCTGCCCAACATGGGCGAACGTATCCCAATGGGTTGAATACTGTGTCGCAAGCGTGACCACGTCGTCGCTCACGATATCGGTCGCCCCTGCCTGCTCGTTGGCAAGCGGATAGTTGTAGTTCAGTGTGCCGTCTTCGCCGCGGGCAAGAGCCGAAAGCCTGGGCGGATGCCTCAGACGGTGGATCACGTTCCCCCCCGGCAGGTTGAGAGGAAGGCTGAGACAGAATGTCAGCCCCTCCTGGACGTACCGTGCCGCCCGCCTGCGGACCTCCGGGGTCAGATAGTTCAGCCGGCCAAGCTCGTCATCATCACCGAAATCTCCCCAGTTCGAGCCGATCGGCCGTCGTTGCCAACGCTTAAACATGATGGGCCCCCGATTGGATATGGCCCGCAGCCACAGAGCCCGACGCCGCGTTTGGAACGAGAGGTGGCGCCGGCAGATCTTGATTCACGTCAAGATTGCGATAAAGGCCGCAGCCATCGATCTCGGCAATCACAGCCCGCTCCGCTTTCGACGGATCACGTTGGCCGATCGCTTCAACGATGTCGCCGAGCCGCATCGTCATTTCCCGTCGAGTGTCAGGATTCTCAGCCTTCAGAGTAAAGGTCGGTCCAAATCGGCACCAGATTCTGTCGACGAACATCGACAGGACGCTCGGTTCGGACAGGCCGAGAAGCGCCGCGCGCAACGCCCAAACCGCAGACGCGAACTGCACCGCGCGAGCTGTTTCGGCTGCCCTGCAGACATCGGTGTGGAGCAGCTTGAAGGCTCGCCAGTCGGCTTTGCGGTTCATCTCCGCAGCATTTGCGAAAGCCAGCCCTTCGACGGCGATTCGAAGCCGGTGGAGTTCCTCCAGCTCAGCCGCTCCGAGGATTGGCACGATGACTCCTAGTTCACGGCTCTGGCACAGGGCATCTGCGGCCGCAAGGCGGGACAGAGCGTCCCTGACAGGAGTCGGGCTCGTTCCGAGCAGACGTGCCAGCACGCCCAACGTCATCTGCTGACCCGGGCGGACTTCACCTACGATGAGCATGTGGCGAAGCCGCGTGAATGTGCCCTCGGCCAATGAAGGGGCTGGAACGCGCGGGCCGTTCGCGATCGCCCGGCGTCCGACCAGCTGATGTTCGCCGGGCGCACGTAGCAGCCGGCCTGTCCTGCAGCAGCGAGCACGCTCGGCGCTCGCATTGACTTCATCAACATCTCTTCTTTGCATAACCTGTCTCCAGCGGCCACATCGCGGGGCTCTGAGCTTGAGCAGTCTGGCTCTTGGTGATCAGGCCGATGCGGCCATTGTTTCCGGCTGACGTAGTTCGGAGGGGCTCTTGGCCAGAATGCAGGCGCACAGCCGCTCAACGTCTTCGACGTCGTGGTCGGCGGTCAGACAAACCCGGATGCCCGCCTTGCCCTGGGCGACCGTCGGAAAGAAGGTGACCGACGTGTAGAAGCCCTCATCGAGAAATTCACGCGCCATGGCGATGGCGGCCGCTTCCGATCCGACCGTGATCATCCGGATCGGCAGCGAATTGCCGCTTTCCGCCGTCGGAATTCGCCGGTCGAAAAGACCGATGCGCTGAGCCAGCCGCCGCTGTCGCTGGCCAAGCTCTGCCGACCGGTGAATTCTGCACGAGCCGAGAGCTGCCCCGACCGCAGCCAGGTTCGCAGCAGCCGAGAATGCATGTGGAAGGGCGTAGCGGCGGAACAGCGCTTCCTGCGCTGCTGTCCCAAGCATCAGAACGCCACCAGACGCGCCGAATCCCTTTCCAAGGGACGCCGCAATAATGGTGCGATCACCAAGGTCGCTGCCGAACTGCGAACGTGCGAAGCCTTGGCCCTGCTCACCGAACAGCGACACGCCATGCGCGTCATCGATATAGAGGAACAGTCCATACTGCTGCTGCAGCCTCGCCAGTTCCGGGATCGGTGCATGTCCGCCCATGGAGTAGACGCCGTCACAGACATAGGCGACGACCGGCTCTTCGCGGCACAGCTTCTCCAGCGCGGCAATGTCGTTGTGGGGAATGGTTTCGACCCGGGCCTCGTCGGCGACCACCGGCTTGTGATAGGCGAGAGAAATGTGGGCCAAGCGATCGAAGGCCACGACCGGCTTGACGCCTCCTGTCAGAAGGCCGGAGGCCAAGATCGGCATGGCACCGAGATTGGCCAGCATCACGGTGGAGAAGGCGATCACCCGAGCGGAAAACATCTCCGAGAGCGTAGATTCCAATTCCGAGAGCAGGTCAAAGTTGAGACGCGTGCGAGCGCACGACCAGTGCACGGAACGGTGCGCTTCGATCGCATCAATTGCACCGGAGACGATTACCGGATGATTGTCGAGCCCGAGATATGAGCATCGAACGAAATCGATCGCGTGCGGCCTTGTCCTAAGATCGCCGACGCCGAGCGCGACGGCGCGGCCACGCAGCGAACGTCCATAGACGGCCATGAGTCCGGCCTCATGTGCCGCATCGAAATGCGACCTGCTCTCGTTGATCACATACGCGGTATTACGAAAGCGTCCCACCGGACGAGCATCGCCAGACGAATCCGTCGCGTGTTGCATGATATCGTTTCCTCGTTCGCCGAAGGTGACCGACTTGTATTGATGTACATACAATTAGCTTGGCCGATTGATCGCGCCGAGCGCCTGTGCGGCTCTTACGGTTCGATATCTTCATTGTTAGAACACGAGCGCTTCGTTGTGCAGCTACCAACCTGGATAGCGAACGGTCGCTCGTCAGGCGCCAGATCGGGGGCAATTAGGCACAAGGATTGCTCACGGCCGCCAAGCTGCGCTGGTCAAGCGGGTTGGCGGGCGGTCCGGCCGGTATGTGCAATCACTGCAGCGGCTTTGAGATCAGGCCAAGGACGCGCCGCTGTTGGCTTACGGAAGCGATCGATCTCGACGCTTGCGATGGAACGCGATCATCGCACCTTTTTGCCATTTGCGCGCCGGGCAGGAACGGCGCTTCGTCCTGAATGTCAGAGCGGCAACGGTTGGGCGGCGTCGGCTTCAGTCGGTGCTGTATCCATCCACACCGGCGGAGACGAGCCGGACAGTCCGGAGACCTCGATCAGACCAAGGCGTATCGCCCTGACGACGGCGACCGTCCGGCTGTTCGTGCCAAGCTTTCTCGCCGCCTTCTTGATGTGGAAGTTGATCGTGTTTTCGCTAATCTTGAGTATGATTCCGATGTCCCAGGAGGACTTGCCCTCCGCCGTCCACTTCAGGCATTCACGTTCGCGCGGCGAGAGCTTGATCGCCTTCTTGTCCATCGGTGGCGGGGCAAGCTCGCCAAAGGCGACATGGAACTGACACGCCAAGGCGTGAAGATGTTTCATATGCCGGATCGGGTCGGCATCGTCGAAGCTGGATGCAAAGGAAAGAACCGAGATGCGCCCCGACGGCCCAAACAGCGGCACGCTCACCCCGTGCATGAGACCGGCTTCGCGGCTCTCATGAAGAACCAACCGCTCGCCGTCCTGCAACTGCTTCTGCTCGAGCAAGTGATCCCACAGGAATGGCCTGCTGTGAATTGCCGTTCGCCTGACGACCGGATCGATCTCGTGATACTTTCGCTCGAAATAGTGCTTCCGCCACTCGAGCGGAAAGTTGAGAGCGATGGCCGGCATAGGATGCTCTGGTAGCCGTACCGTCTCTTCATAGTTCAGGGCGCCATAAGCCACTTGGCCGAACCCCTCATCGGCTGCAGAACCGACGAGAAGATCGAAGAGGTCGGACAGCGACTGCGTGCGGTTTGCACAATCGATGAAGCTGAAGAGGTCCATTGCTACCTCACGGCAGACAAAGCTGCGCAAACTTCCGCCTAGCAAACTTCCGCCCAGATGTGATCGTGAAAACGAATCCGTCTGAATGTCCCGATCGCCGACGGTCCGCCCTTGCCCCGTCGTCTGCCTCTATCAAGGCGAGAAGCAGGCGCTTGCTTGTCCAAACTTCAACCCAACCTGAGGTAGACCGTACCATGATACGCTCCGTCGCGCAATTGACGATCACATTCAAGCAATCTTTTCAGAAGCTGCGATGTCATCAACATTGCCCTCCTCCGGACGCGGCGGCTCTGACGATCTTGCCGACTACGGCGACCAGATCGCGCAGCTAAGTGCCTACTTGATGAGCGCTGTTCGGCACTTGTGTCAGCGTGCATGAGATTGCTGGTATAAGTTTCGATCGGATCATGCGCACTAGGGACATTCTTCCCGGTACGCAGCACCCGCAAGTCAGGCCTCGCGGCCATCCCGTGCTGAACCCGTTCAAACGGGCCTGGACGAGCCTTGCAAAAGCCAAGAACTCCACCGTAACACAACCCAAAATTGCGTCAGATTGTAGGTGATATTGGGGCGATGCCTGACAGTTGTCTTCCTCTGAGCTGCCGGTAGGACGGCAGCCGCTCCACAGGCTCGCGAGCTACTCGACTGGGTAGCTGCCTCGCCGACGCTGTGCCGATTAGTCTGCACCTTCCTGTCACGTGGCACATTGGAAGATGCTCATGCGTACCCTTTTGATCAGGTGGGAAACCGTCCATCGATACGGTGAAGCCTGGATTTCGCATCATCGGCTGCGATACCGGATGTTCGTCGAGCGCCAGGGGTGGTCCGTGCCTCATTATCAGGGCATGGAATATGATGAGTTCGACACACCGGCAGCCACCTACATCCTGGTGGTGGACGAGCAAGATCAGGCGCTTGGAACTGCACGGCTGATTCCGACCACACGCCCCTACATGGTCAAGTCCTTGTGGCCGAACCTGGTCGAAGGCTCGCTGCCGCATTCGGACGCTGTCTGGGAAGCATCGCGCTTCGGCTGCGATCGCGCGCTCAGCGCCGGCGGACGGCGCCGAGTGATCGGGCAGCTCATACAGGCCTGTCAGGAATTCGGCCTCGCCAACGGCATCTCGTCCTATCTTGGGGTCATGCCCAGCTGGATCTTCAAGAATGTCATCGCCGCCCATGGCTGCCCGGTGAGGCCACTGGGAGCGAAGCTGCCGTTGCAGGGGCACGATATCGGAGCAGCCTATATCGGAGTATCATCAGCAATCCTGGAATTGGTTCGCCAGCAGACCGGCATCCCGCATGCGCTGCATGAGAGCCCCTCCCCTGTTGAGCCGATCCCATCCGCACTGTCCCCGCACTTGGCAGGGGATGCTCCGTCGGAGTCCGCCGAAGGACTGGCCTGCAGCCCGGACCTGGATGGGCTTGTGGGGGTTGGATGAGCGCGATCCGGAACCTGCGGCCATTTTGCCGCCCAGGGCACGCAAGCCAGGGCCGCTCCGGGTTGAACAGTGCTGTTTCTCGGCGGACGATAGCCAACTCCGAGGTTGAGCGGAGCAAGCTATCGCGATGCGCGGCTGCGGGTCTATTTGGCCTTGGGGGCTGGTGTCCGCTTCGACTTGGCAAACGCCCGATCAGTTGCCATGAACCGTGCCACCATTGCCGAGGCCAGGCGACCAAGATCATTGGCCGGCTGGTCCGAATGGCGGCCAACAGCTTCGGCATAGGCCTGCAGATCGCGATACACGTTCGCTGGCAGCTCGACCGTGATCTTGACCGGTTTCTCGTCGGGAAGTTCCGAGATCTTCAGCTTCGCCATGACTGCTACCCCTGATACGGCTCGAGGACGAGATCGCGATTGACGATCACGCGGACCGGAAAGCCCGGCCTTACTGTCAGGGTCGGCTGGACGTTCATCTGCTGACCGACGAGCTGCTGACCTGTACGGCTCATGGAGTTGCCGAAGCCCTGGCGGAGCGCCTGGATGATCGCGGCGTTGTTGGTATTCAGATTGGCGCCCGCGTTGACCTCGCTGCCCATCGAGAGCAGCGTCGAGAGCAGCGCTGCGCCAACCAGCTGCCTGAGGTGGTTATCGACCTCGTCGGAGAGACCTGAATAGCCGGCAGCGTCGGCGCCCTGCTGCCGTTCCAGGACGATCGACCGGCCGTTGGGCATGATCAGCCTGGTCCAGACCAGGAGCACGCGCGATTGCCCGGCCGTCACCTGGCTATCGTATATCCCGATCAGCCGCGCGCCCTGCGGGACAAGCAGGAAGCGGCCTGACGGCGAATCGAACACGTTCTCCGTCACCTGAGCGGTGATCTGTCCCGGCAGATCGGAGCGAATGCCCGTGATCAGAGCCCCCGCAATGACGGTCCCGGCCTGAACCACATAGGGGGAGGCCGGCCGGCTGACACGGTCGGCACTCGTGGTCCGGCGATCGACCGCGGCATTGACGAAGGCGAGCTTGCGGTCCTGGCCATTCTGGGCGAATGCGTCGTCGGGACTGGACATCGCGCCCGCGCGTTCGCTGGTCTGAGGCCCGCTCGCCGCGGCCTCGGTGCCACGAACATTGACCGTCGCAAACAGGCGGCTCAAGCGAGCGGCATCCCGCTCCTGCTCATGGCGGAGCTGCTCCTGATCGGGGGTGACCGCAAGTGCCTGGCCCTGCGCAGCGACAATCGCCTTGCCGAGATCCCCGGGCAGCGGCGGTCCGATCACTGGGACGTTCCTGGGAAGACTGGTGTAGTCACGCGGCAGGGCCGAAACCCCGTCCGCGATGTCGTGATGATCAGTGCTGTAGAGCTCGGATGGACCCGATTTGCTCGGCCTGTTGGTCTGCAATGTCCAGACGACGGCGCCTCCCATCAACAGGAGCGCAACTGCACTGCCGCCGGCCAGGACATTGCGCGACAGCCGCGTAACCGGCGGAAGATCTCCGTTCAGGCGCATTCTTTTCGTGCGCCGCTCAGCCTTCTCGGCTGCAGACGGAGCCTGAGACGCAGAAGCCTCATCCTCCCCGTTTTTCACCCTGAGGCTCCGTCGGTTCTGACGATCCTGACCTTGCGCTGCTCCTCGCCGCCGAGGCGCAACTCGGCCGCGGCAAACAGCCGATCGACGATCATGATGTTGCGGAAGGCACGGTAGTTGACGATCTCGGGCGCACCATCGCTCCCGATGACGAACAAGGGCGGCAATTCACCCTGCACAATGCCAGGGGCAAACTCGATATAGACCTTGCGACCGTCGTCATAGGCGTTGACCGGCCTCCATGGCGGATCATCCCCCTCGATGCGATAGCGGAAGCGTCGCAGCGCCGGATTGGGCAGCTCCGGCCTCAAGACGAGCTGGCGCGCTCTCGTCTCGGCATTCTGGGGATAGTACCAGGCCACGGCGGGCATATACGGCTTGTCACGAGCGCGCAGCTCGAGCAGATAGGTCCGCCGGTCGGTGTTGACGATGAGATTGGTTTCGATCGCGGCACGCGTCGGCTTGACCAGGATGTGAACGCGGCGGCGTTCGCCCGCACCGCTCTCGGTATCGCCGACGACCCAGCGCACGGTGTCGCCGGCGGACACGGGCCCCGACCCTGTGAGCTGTTCACCTTCCTCGAGCATGATGTCGGTGATCTGCCCGGGCGCCGCATAGACCTGATAGAGTGCGCCGGGACTGTAGGCATAGATCTGCGTCGCGTTGAAGTAGCCCTTCTTGCGCGGTTCGACCCGCGCCGCGCTATTGGCCATCTCGACGCGGTCGAGCGGCTCCGCTTCTTCCTGTGCTCCCGCCTTGCCACCAAGGGACACTTTCCAGGGCGGCGGAAGATGAAGCGGCTGAACCTTTCCATCCAGCGCGGCTGGCGGCGCCGGCAAGGATGGTGCTTCGCTGTCATAGGTGATCTTCGGCAGATTGGTCGTTGTGCAGCTGCAGAGCAGAACCAGAACGGCGGCCCCCGCCATCATTGGCCCTCCAGCCCTCCGGACCATTGGCTTGCTCATTGCGACAGCTCCTTCGACCAGTTGATGGCTTGGACGTAGACGCCGAGCGGGTTCTTGCGCAGGCGGTCGGCATCGTCCGGCATGGCGAGCACGAGGGTGAGGATCGCGCTCCAGCGTTCGGTCGCAACCGAGGCGCCGTTCTCGTAGCGACGCTCGACCCAGGCGATCCGGAAGCTGTCCGGCGAGGCGCGGATCACACTGGAGACCTCGACCGAGACCTGGATCTTGCCGAGCTTGCTAAAAGGATCGTTGGAGCGGGCATAGTCATTCAGGGCAGCCGCGCCGCGATCGGTCGTGAAGTCGTAGGCGCGCAGCCAATTCTGGCGCAGTACGATGCCATCGGCTGGCAGACCTCTCACGTCCTCAATAAACCGGGCAAGATGGAAGGCGACCTGCGGATCGGTCGGCATGTAGTCAGCCACCGCAGGCGCCACCCGCTGGACCTCGCCGAGATGGCCAACCTCGACCACCCAGGGCGTCACCGTACCGCGGGCCGACTGCCAGATCAGGGCGGACGCGAGGCCTGCGGCGAGTGTGAGGCAGCCGAACGCCATCAGCCGCCAGTTCTTGGCCTGCACGCGCGCAGAGCCGATGCGCTCATCCCAGACCTGTGCTGCCTTCTGATAGGGCGTCACCGGCTCGGGCGTACGGCCGTAATGAACAGATGATCGCTTGAACATGTCAGGATTTCCCCTCGGAGAGATCGACCGCGCTTCCCTGCCCGCCGTGCTCGGCATGGCGAACGGCCTGTGCCGTTGTAGAAGCGCCCTGATGGACGGCGCGCGCAGCCTTCATGCGCCGCGCCCACATTGGAGAGCCAGGGCCGTCGGCCTGACCCGGCTGATCCGAGCCGCCGGCCTCGGCATTCGCCTTTGGACGCAGGGGACTCGCGTTCGCTCCTGCTGCCTCGACGGCAGCGCCACCGACGCGCCCTCCGCCGGACGCCATAGCGCCAAGCGGAGCGACTGCACGGCTCGCACCAGAGATCGCGCCGCCTGCGAGCCCCGCTGCACCAGCGGCCATGCCGGCGCCGGCCACGACGAGACCGCCCGCTGCAAGCGACGCTCCGACCGCGCTCCCTGCTCCAAGCTGCGGTCCGCCACTGACAAGACCATTGGCGATCCCGGGCCCGAACAATCCAAGGCCGAGCAGCGCCAGGGACGCCAGGACCAGGGCCATGGCACTCTCGACGGTCGGAGGATCGCCGCTCGTCACCTGGGTCAACTGACCGAACAGGGTCGAGCCGGTTCCTGAGATCACGGCGAGCAGCAGAACCTTCACACCGGAGGAGATGACATTGCCGAGCACACGTTCGGCTGCGAAGGCGGTCTTGCCGAACAGACCAAACGGGATGAGCACGAATCCAGCAAGCGTCGTGAGCTTGAACTCGATCAGGGTGACGAAGAGCTGGATGGCCAGAATGAAGAAGGCGAGCAGCACGACCACCCACGCAAACAACAGGACCGCAATCTGCAGGAAGTTCTCGAAGAAGCTCACATATCCAAGGAGGCCCGAGATCGCCTGGAGGAGCGGCCGCCCGGTATCGAGACCCACTTGCGCGATTCTGCCCGGGCGGAGGAAGTCCGCCGCCGACAGCGCCGAGCCCGAGGCCTTCAGGCCGAGTGCTGCGAAGCTCTCGAAGACGACCCGGGCGAGGCTGTTCCAATTGCCTATCAGGTAGGCGAACACGCCGACAAACAAGGTCTTCTTCAGCAGCCGGGCGACGACATCGTCCTCGCCGCCAAACGCCCAGAACAGCGCAGCAAGCGTCACATCGATGGTGACGAGCGTGGTTGCGAGATATCCGACCTCACCGCCCACCAGACCAAAGCCGCTGTCGATTGTCCGGGTAAAGGTCTCCAGGAATTGATCGATGATCCCCGTTCCTGTCATCGGGCAATCTCAACCATGAGCTGCCGGGCAGCCGCGGCGGGGGATCCGCCGATTTGGTCCGGAACGCTCGTCATCATCAGTGAAACATTCGTACGTTGGAGGGCTGGTCGCCCTGACCTTGCGTCAGGAAGCGGCGGAGCTGTTCGCGTGCCTGATCCTGGGCCGCCGCGCGCTCCGCCATGGTGAGGCTCTGCGCCCGTCCCTGGGCGGCCACAACCGCCGTCAGATCCGCGAGCTGTTGCGCCTGCATCGCCAGGATCTGGTTGCCGGCTTGCCTGACAGCCAAGGCGCCGGCGGCTCCTTGGCTCGCGGCAACCAGCGCGGCGGACTGGCTCTTGATGGTGTCGAGATTGCCGACCACGCCCGCCTGAAGCTTGAGCGCATCCTGCAGCGCGGCCACGGACGTCTGCCAGCGTGAGCGCGCATTGTCTGCGAGGTCAGCGGCGCTGGCGCCGGCGGCTGCCGGCGCATAGATCGTCTTGAACGCCCGCTCGATCTGCTGCGCGTCGTAGGCCAGGCGCTGAGCCTGCTTGAGCAGATCCTGGGTCCGCTCGATTGATTGCTGCAGCTGCGTCAATGACGAATACGGCAGGTTGACGAGGTTGCGCGACTGATTGATCAACATCTCGGCCTGGTTCTGCAGGGCCAGAATCTGATTGTTGATCTGCTGCAGCTCACGTGCAGCGGTCAGCACGTTCTGAGCATAATTGTTGGGATCGAAGACGACGAGCTGGGCCCGCACCGGCCCCGCCGAGGTCAGAACCAGCAGCGCCAACGACGTGGCCCATCGCTTGCCAGAGATCATCGCCGCGTCTCCAGATTGTCGAGGCCGGGGATGAGGTCGGCTGCCCAGCCAAGCTTGAGGTGCCGCAACCACGCTGCCGCAAAGCCGTCCCTGCCGGCGGACTTCAGAACGTCCGAGATCGCGGCCTGATCGGCTTTGGACGACGCCGCGGCAAAGGCGAGCGCGACCTCGCCGAGGCCAAGCTCGAACATGCGGTTGCCCCGGCGCGACTGGTAGTAATAGTCGCGCTTGGGGGCCGCACGGCTGACGAGCTCGATCTGACGATCATTGAGACCGAAGCGACGATAGATGCCCATGATCTGTGGCTCGAGCGCCCGCTCGTTCGGCAGCAGGATGCGGCTCGGGCAACTCTCAATGATGGCGGGTGCGATCGGCGAGCCGTCGATGTCGGATAGCGACTGGGTCGCGAAAACGACGGAGGCGTTCTTCTTGCGCAGGGTCTTCAGCCACTCCCTGAGCTGGCCCGCGAAGTCGGCGTCGTCCAGCGCCAGCCACCCTTCATCGATGATCAGAAGTGTCGGGCGGCCGTCGAGCTGCCGGGCGATCTTATGGAACAGATAAGCGAGGACAGCAGGAGCGGCAGCGGTCCCGATCAACCCCTCGGTCTCAAACACCTGGACCGACCGGTCGCCCACGAGCTCATGATCGGCATCCAGCAGTCGTCCGTGAGCGCCATCGAGGCAATAGGGCTTGAGGGCCCGTTTCAAGCTGTTCGACTGCAGCAACACCGACAGGCCGGTCAGGGTCCGCTCAGAAGCTGGCGCGGAAGCCAGCGAGGTCAGCGCCGACCAGAGATGCTCCTTGGCGTCCGGGGTCACCACGATCTTCTCGCGGACCAGCAGGCCAGCGATCCAATCCGCCGCCCAGGCGCGCTCCATCACATCACCGATGCCTGCCAGCGGCTGCAGCGCGATCGAGGTCTCGCTATCGGCCGACAGCGCTCCACCGAGATCATGCCAGTCACCTTCCATGGCAAGTGCGGCGGCCCGCAGGGAGCCGCCGAAATCAAACGCAAGGATCTGCGCATTCGGATAGCGGCGGAACTGCAGCGCCATCAGCGCCAGCAGCACCGATTTGCCGGCTCCGGTCGGTCCGATCACCAGCGTGTGGCCGACATCGCCGACATGGAGCGAGAACCGGAATGGCGTCGCGCCCTCGGTGCGGCCGAACAGCAGCGCAGGCGCCCTCAGATGATGGTCACGCACCTCACCTGCCCAGACCGCCGAGAGCGGGACGAGATGCGCGAGGTTCAGCGTCGACAGCGGCGGCTGGCGCACATTGGCATAGACGTGCCCCGGAAGGCTGCCGAGCCAGGCCTCAACCGCATTCACAGTCTCCGTCATGCAGGTGAAATCGCGCCCCTGGATCACCTTCTCCACCAGGCGCAGCTTCTCGTCAGCCCTCGCCGGATCAGGATCCCACACCGTCACGGTCGCGGTGACATAGGCCTGGCTGATCTCATCGGAGCCGAGATCCTGCAGCGCCGCATCGGCGTCAGCGGTCTTGTTGTGGGCGTCGCTGTCAACGAGGCTTGCCGCCTCGTTGGTCACGACCTCCTTGAGGATCGCCGCCAGAGATTTGCGCTTGGCAAACCACTGCCGGCGGATCCGTGTCACGAGCTTCACGGCATCCTGCTTGTCGAGCATGATGGCGCGGGTCGACCAGCGGTAGGCGAATGCAAGCCCGTTCAATTCGTCCAGCAGTCCTGGCGTCGTTGCCGAGGGAAAGCCGATGATGGTGAGCACGCGGAGATTGACCGCCCCCAGCATCGGCGCGAGGCCGCAGGTCAGCGGCTGGTCGGCGAGCAGCCCATCCAGATGCATGGGGATTTCAGGGACGCGGACCCGCTGGCGCTTGGTCGAGACGGTCGAGTGCAGATAGCTCAGCACGGCGTCGTCGCCCAGCCAGCCGCATTCCGGCATGAAGCCGCCCACGAGCTGCAGGATGCGGTCGGTGCGATCGACAAAGCTGCGCAGGATGTCGCGGCCGCGCGAGCCCTCCCGCTGCGGCGCGCCTTCATAGAGCACCCGTTCGGAACGGGCTAAGTCTTCTCGCGGCGGCAGGTATAGAAACGTCAAATAATAGCTCGACTCGTAGTGCGCCGCCTGCTCCTCGAACTGTGCCTTTCTCTCGGCATCGACCAGGGCGGACGCGGCATCCGGAAACACGCAAATTGGGTAGGCTCCGGCCGAATGCCGCTGCGCCTCGACGAAGATCGCCCAGCCCGACCCCAGGCGCCGCAGAGCGTTGTTGAGACGGAAGGCGACTGCCGTGAGCTCGGATGCGACCGAGCTCTCCAGGTCAGGCCCGCGAAAACGCGCCGTCCGCTGCAGCGAGCCGTCCTTGTTGAGGACGACGCCCTCGTCCACCAGCGCCGCCCAGGGCAGGAAGTCCGCAAGCCGGATATTGGTGCGGCGATATTCGGCCAAATTGAACATGAGAGCCTCACTGGCTGAGATGATTGGGAATCCGCAGGTGGCGGCGCACGACCTCGACAAAGGATGGATCGCGCCGTGTCGCCCAGACTGCGACCATGTGGCAGACGAACCAGAGCAGCAGGCCGAAGAACCAGAGCCGCAAACCGAGGCCGAGCGCCGCCGACACGGTGCCGTTGACAATCGCGACCGATCGCGGCGCGCCCCCGAGCAGAATGGGCTCGGTCAGCGAGCGATGCACAGGCGCGCTGAAGCCCTTGATCTCACTATCCATCACAACACCACGCCGCCGCCGAAGGAGAAGAACGACAGGAAGAAGCTCGAGGCGGCAAAGGCGATGGAGAGACCGAAGACGATCTGGATGAGCCGCCGGAAGCCACCGGAGGTTTCGCCAAAACCCAGTGACAGACCCGTCGTGATGATGATGATCACGGCGATGATCTTGGCGACCGGTCCCTCGACCGAAAGCAGGATCTTGTTGAGCGGCTGCTCCCAAGGCATGTTCGAGCCCGCCGCATGCGCCGGCGCCACCGCCACGAGCACTGCGGCTGCGGCAATCGCCATCGTGGCGATGGACCAGCAAGACAGTCGCGCCTTCATCGCTGATCTCCCAAGGGAACGAGGATGTAGTCTCCGCAAGGTGAGAGCCCCTCGACACGCACGAGCTCGCCGAGCCGCCGCTGCGAGCCGCGCCCGGCGAGAACGGCGATCACGTTGATCGTCTCGGCAATCAGAGCACGTGGGACGCTCACGACGGCCTCCTGAATCAGCTGCTCCAGCCGCCGGAGGGTGCCGAGTGCGGACCCGGCATGAATGGTGCCGATGCCGCCGGGATGGCCGGTGCCCCAGGCCTTGACGAGATCGAGCGCCTCGGGCCCGCGGACCTCGCCGATCGGAATGCGATCCGGACGCAGCCGAAGCGCGGCGCGCACCAGATCCGAAAGCGACGCCACACCATGCTTGGTTCGAAGCGTCACGAGGTTGGGCGCCGAGCATTGCAGCTCGAGCGTATCCTCGATCAGCACGATGCGATCGCCGGTCATCGCCACTTCAGCCAACAAGGCATTGACAAGCGTGGTCTTGCCGGTCGAGGTGCCGCCGGCCACCAGAATGTTGCAGCGGTTGGCAACAGCCCGCCGCAACGCGCCGGCCTGTTCTGCGGTCGCAATCCCACAAGCCACGTAGTCGTCGAGCGTAAAGACGGCGATCGCGGGCTTGCGGATGGCGAATGTCGGGGCTGCAACGAGCGGCGGCAGCAGGCCTTCGAAACGTTCGCCCGTCGTCGGCAGCTCCGCCGACACGCGCGGAGAGCCCGCGTGGACCTCGAGCCCGACGTGGTGCGCGACCAGCCGGACGACGCGCTCGCCATCACCGGCAGCGAGGCTCTCACCGGTATCGGCCAAGCCAGACGCGAGCCGATCGACCCAGAGCCGGCCATCTGGATTGAGCATGATCTCCACGACGGATTGATCGTCGAGATGACGCGCGATGGCAGGCCCCAATGCCGTCCGCAGCATGCGGGTGCCACGCGTGATGCGCTGTGTCTGGACGAAGCCGGTCACTCTCATCTCCGATCATTGAAGCGCGGTCAGCATCGCTTGTGATGATCAAAGATGCAGACCTCCTGCAGCAGCAAGACCAACAGCGCGTCGGGTGTAGCCTGGCGCAGGAAAGCGTAGAGACAGGAGGGCTCTTTCGGGCGGCACAAGCAGATCACCAAGGCGGGGCAGCAGCTTTCAGAGCGCGGGTCATGGGCCCGCAGCACCGCCCCCTCGCGGCCGAGAGCGACGGCGAACGCTGCTGTAGCGAAGGCGAAGGTCGCCACCGGCGCCGCGGTGTCGGCTCACCATCTGGCATGGCTTGGCGGCTCGCGGGCGGGAGCCGGGCGATCGCTTGAGGTCGCGGCGAGGTCGGCCATGACAAATTCGGTCCCGCTGCTCGCCTCCGATGATCGCGGTCTCTGCTCTCGTGGAGCGGCAAACCAAATCAGTGCTGCTGCCTGCAGCGCGAGGTTCACTCCGAAGGCAACCTGATAGGCCATGACAGGATAGTGCCCATTGGATTGCGGCCATTGGGCCAGCAAAACACCGATCCCGTACTGGGCCAGAAACCCCCACCCGAAATGCACCACGTTCAAGGCCCCGTTGGCGCGGCCAGCCAATTCCTTCGGGTAATAGTCCGAGATGATCGCAAAGCTGAGCACGGTAGCGGCTCCGACGATCGCGATGATCAGCCATGGCGCGATTGCCGGCAATGGCAGCCGCCATACCAGCGCCAGCTGCGCCGCCATGGAGAGCACGGCGATCAAAGCCAGCAAATGCTCTGGACCTAATCCCCTGCGTCGCGTCCAGTTGGCCAACGCACCGAGCATCCACGCACCGAGGCTGAGCATCAGGGCGGTCAGACACAGCGCTGTCACGACCTGGGCGCGGGTCATGCCCTCCACGTCGGCCAGCCACGCGGATGCCCACAAGCCCTGGAGCGACCACGCCGATCCGATGCAGGCTCCGGATAGCGGCGCGACCCTCCAGAACCGGACGTCGCGAAGAATGCTCCGCAAGCCACCTGCTTCCGACGCGGACGAGCCCTGCGTTTCGCGCTCCGGCACCAGGCAATAGATCAGGATCGCTGCCGCAGCGGTCGCGACGGCCAGGATGTCAAACAGGCCGCGCCATCCGGTCTTCACCAGGATCGCTTCGGCGGGCAGCGTCGCGCTGACAGCGCCAAGCGCCCCGAGCATGACCATGTACCCATTGACCAACGCCACCCGCTCGCGCGGAAACCACAGAACGATGGCCTTCAGACCCGCGGTCAGAGCAGCAGCGACCCCGAGCCCGATCAGGGCGCGTGAGAGGAGCAGCGAGAGCGGCCCCGACGACCTTGCGAAGGCCTCCGCGCCAAAGGCCGCGACGACAAGAAGCGCGCTCTGAACCCGGCGCGGGCCATAGCGGTCGAGCATCATGCCGACCGGGATCTGGGCAGCCGCAAGGACCAGGAAGTAGGCCGCCGTGATCAGACCAAGATCGGCCGCGTTCAATCCGAGCTCTGAGGCAAGACTGGCAGAGACGAGTCCATTGATGGTGCGAAACAGATAGGACAGGAAATAGCCCATTGCGAAGGGCAGAAACACCAGGGCCGCGAGCCGCCAGCCTGTGATCTCGCGATGGCCTTGGTCTCCGGCTTTGGTGCCCTTGCGGCCGAAGGCATAGGCCGACAACGAACTGCCGTGATCTGCGTGCTCGCGGGATCGCTCAACGGCTCGATTGAGGCGGGAGGCGAAAGGGATCCTCGCCGCCCTCCCCGGCGGCAGGCACGCCCCAGGACACCTCGGCGATTGGAGGCTCGGCACGGCGAAGTTGAGCCGGAAATGGCTGGCTCACTTGACCGGCTCGCGCAGCGCCATCGGGTCGCGTCTCTCGCTGCCTTTCCGACAAGTCACGCTGCAGCTTTTGGATCGCGCCAATCCGCATCGCCTGGTCGAAATCACGATCACTGCCCCTTGCTGCGCCCGTGCTCTCCTGATCCGCCAGCGACGTCAACGCCAGATGGTAGCGTGCATGAAGGGCGACCGTCTCATTGAGGGCCGCGATGTCGCGCTGAATCGTTTGTAGCTGCTGTTCCAGGCCCTGCAGGCGATCTTGCGCCGGCATCGGTCCGTCCAGCGGCTGGGCTAGAAACCGTTCGAGCGCCTTTTCCACGACGATCGTGCGGTTCACGCACCTTTCCTCGGCTGCGCCGGCAAGGCGGGCGAGAATCTCGCTGGATAGCTGCAAAGTGAGTTTTTTCTTCATCGTTCGAACCTCATCTGGTCCGTCGATTAGGTCAGCTTGCCTGGCCTGGCACGCGCAAGATTCGAACGTTCGAAGCCTGGCGGGTGGAAAGAAACTCTGGCGTAGATGCCAAGCTCAACCCGCGCGCTGGAACGGTCCCGATCGACGCTTCCTCCGCCTCAGGAGCCGGGCTCGCTCGACGGCGGTCTGACGAAATCCTCGGGGATTTCGCGCAGGAAGCTCTGCCCCTTCTGCAGCCGGCGGCCGAGCGCCTCCACAAAGCCTTCGAACCGCTCGCGTCCCTTGACCTGCGCTGTGGCCTGCGCTTCGGACGGCAGCGGGGGCGTCACGGTGAGCCAGAAGCGAACGAACAATGCGTGCGTCTCGGCAAGGATGCCGACATCACGCTCGAGCCGCTGCATCTGCCGCGACAGCCTGTCGAGCCGGCGTGTGAGCGCCGCCTCGCGCCGATCAGCCGCATCCGGCGACAGGAACGACTGAACCGCCGCCTCGACGATGGCCGAGCGCGAAAGCTTCCTGCGATCGGCGAGCTCTACGATCTGCCGCAGCAGCTCCGGCGGGAAGTAGACATTCATTCGATCCCGCATTGGTTTGTCCTCACAAGCCCATGTCATCGCGCGGGTCGAGCGCAGCCTGACGCGCAATCCCCGTCGTGCTCGCATCGCGTGAGCCGACCAGCTGCGGCGTCCCATCATCGTCATCGAACACGACAGAAAACTCGTCCGCCGGATCTACGCTCGTCGTTTCGCTCGCAATCGCTTCGTGCTGCGGCAGCTCCGGCTCGCGTCGCAAGCCGCCATTGGCCTGCTCGTCCCTCGTCTCGGTGGGCACCATCAGCCGGGATCCGGCGAGCATGGGCGTGAGGGGCGCAAGCGATGACCAGTCATCCGCACCCACAGACGCTCTGGTCCTGGCGATGTCCGGCGGCGGCAGGATGCGCGAGACCAGTCTCGCATCCTCGAAATATCGCACCTTCCTGGCGCGGATCGGTGGTGCGCCGGCGACCATCACGATCTCATCAGCCGCCGGCAATTGCATCACCTCGCCCGGCGTCAGGAGCGGACGCGGCGTCTCCTGGCGCGACACCATGAGGTGACCCAACCATGGCGCCAGGCGATGCCCGGCATAATTCTTCACGGCCCGCATTTCGGTTGCGGTGCCGAGCGCGTCCGAGACGCGCTTGGCGGTTCGCTCGTCATTGGTCGCGAAGCTGACGCGGACATGGCAGTTGTCCAGAATGGCATTGTTCTGCCCATAGGCCTTCTCGATCTGATTGAGCGATTGCGCAATCAGGAAGCTCTTGATGCCGTACCCGGCCATGAAGGCGAGAGCGGATTCGAAGAAGTCGAGCCGGCCTAACGCCGGAAACTCGTCCAGCATCATCAGGACACGATGCCGGCTCTGCTTTGCCTTGAGATCCTCGGTCAAACGCCGGCCGATCTGGTTCAGAACCAGACGAATGAGCGGCTTCGTACGTGAGATGTCGGATGGCGGCACGACGAGATACAGCGTCGCAGGCTCCTCCCCTGCAACCAGATCAGCAATGTGCCAATCACATCTTCCCGTGACAGCAGCCACCACCGGATCCCGGTAAAGACCGAGGAATGACATCGCCGTTGAAAGGACGCCCGAGCGCTCATTCTCCGATTTGTTCAGAAGCTCGCGCGCTGTCGATGCCACCACCGGGTGCGGCCCGACCGCGCCCAGATGATGCGTCGCCATCATCGCCATCAACGTCGCCTCGATTGAACGCCGGGGATCCGAGAGGAACGCGGCAACGCCAGCCAAGGTCTTGTCGGGCTCGGCATAGAGAACGTGCAGGATGGCACCGACCAGAAGCGAATGGCTGGTCTTTTCCCAATGATTGCGCTTGTCGAGGGATCCCTCGGGATCCACCAGCACGTCGGCGACATTCTGGACGTCACGCACCTCGCAGGCCCCTCGCCTGACTTCGAGCAGCGGATTGTAGGCTGAGGCCTTCGGGTTGGTCGGGTCGAACAGAAATATGCGGCCGTGCCGCGCGCGGAATCCTGCCGTGAGCTGCCAGTTCTCGCCCTTGATGTCGTGAACGATCGCCGATCCCGGCCACGTCAGAAGAGACGGCACCACGAGACCGACGCCCTTGCCAGACCGCGTCGGTGCAAAACAGAGCACGTGCTCCGGTCCATCATGGCGCAGGTAGCGCGCTCCCAACCGTCCCAGGACCACGCCGTCCTCGCCGAGCAGTCCCGCCTTGCGCACCTCGCCCAGCTCGGCCCAGCGCGCGGACCCGTAAGTTGCTGTGGCTTTCGCCTCCCGCGACCGCCACAGTGACATGCCGACCGCAACCGCAATAGACGCGAGACTGCCACTGACCGCGATAGCCCCACCTTCGGCAAAGATGGAGGGCGCATAGGCATCGTAGATGAACCACCACCAGAAGAAGGTCGGTGGGAAGTAGACTGGCCAGCCGGACAGCATGAACCATGGCGTCCCCAATCGCGGTTGGAAGGCGAGCCGCCAGGCCGTCCATTCGGTCGCGGCCCATATCGCGAGCAGGTTGATCAGCACGACGGCGAGTAATTGTACCCATTGGATTCGGGTCGCAGGCATGTGGTGTCTCCCGAGTGCTAAAGACCGAGGTCGCGCTTGCGACCAAGCTGCCAGTCGATGCCAGTGGCCTTCGCAAGGCCCGTGACCTTCTGACCGAGCCGGTGATCGATGTCGCGCGACCAGGGGACGAGGTAGAAACCGAGACCATTGTCGATCATGGCGAAGCGGCCGGAGGCCAGGACAAGCCGCTGGCGGTAGGTGCCCGCAATCTGTTGGCCGGGGTCGACCTTCAGCTGCGGCGCGCCGTTGGTCGCCGACAGCCGCGCGCCCACGGATTCAAGCTCCTGCCTGCGCAGCGTCTTCAGAAGATCCCGTTGCGGGACGATCTGCTGGCCATGTCTCTGCGCCAGTCCCCGGTCCGCGAGATACTCTGCCCGGCTGCGCAGCGCGCTCCTCACCTCCGCGCCAAATCCGCCGAGGGCCAGGGAGACAGGTTCACGCTCGACCAGCCGATGATCGAGCCAGGTCGCTCCCTCGGCCTTGATCTGATCGGCCAGGGCTAGGTCCGAGCGCGTCGCCAGGACCTGGGTCGGCCGCGCCTCTTCCGCAGCGCCAAAGCGCCTGATCTCGACAATGCCGCCAAGCTGAGGCGCCTGCGCAAAAGCCTCGATCCCGCGGAAGCGAACGTGGTGGGCGCGGCCGTCGATGCCATCGATCACGGCATAGGCTTCGCCGGTCAGCTCGTCGTGGAGTCCACGGTCGACCAACCGCCCCATGATCGATGATGAACTGTTGATCCCGTCGATGACGTAGTCCGCAGCGCTCCGCTCCTCACCACGGCGAGCGAACGCCTGATGCATGGTCCTGATGATATCACCACGCGTGCCGAGCTCGCGGAGCTGTCGCTCTGCGCCAAGCTCGACCATCCACTCGTTGGGTCCGGCCGCCGCTGCCAGTCCCAGGCGCTCGAGATATTGCAGGCGCCCTCGCATCAGGCGGTGGACCTCGGGATCAGGACCCGCTGCCGCCCGCTGACGGAGATCGATGGCCCCCACCTCATCGCAGGCCATGCGGATCTCGCGATCGAGCCGTGTCCAGCGATCCGCGGTGATCTCTCTTTCCAGTGCGTTGCGGATGTCGTGCTCAGGCTTCGGACCGAGCTCGAGCGCCACCAGCTCCTCGGCCCGGGAGCGCAGGCCCCGGCCGATATAGTCGCGGGCCATTACGAGATCTGCGCCCGTCTGATCGACACCGCGTACGAGCACATGAACGTGCGGATGGTCCGTATTCCAATGATCAACCGCGATCCACTCGAGACGCGTCGACAGATCAGCTTCCATCTGCCGCATCAGATCGCGCGTGAACGCTCTGAGGTCCACCATGTCGGCTGCGTCCTCTGGCGAGACGATGAAGCGGAAATGATGCCGGTCGTCGCTGCTCCGCGCCTCGAAGGCGGCCTCGTCGGCGTGATCAGCTCGCGCATCGAACATCCTTGCCGGCTCGCCGTCGCGGGTGACCCCCTCCCGCTTGAGATAGGTCAGATGCATCGCCAGCGGCGCTGACCGAAACGCGTGGCCCTTGTGCCTTGCGATGCGGGCCTTCACCGTGACGCGGCGGCCCGAGGCAAAGAGGCGCTCGCGACTGAAGCCGAGACGGCCGCGGCCGAAGGTCGAATGGGTGCGAGCCGGCCGGCGTCCGTCGATCACCGAGGGCAGCGTGACGTGCCCCGCGGCGTTCGCCGCGCGCAGGACGCGATTGATGAAGCTCCTGGCCTTCCTCTCACGCGCCTGGCGTATGCGCCCCGGACGGATGCGGAATTCGCGCTCCCCGGTGCTCATGCGCGGCATCCCGCGGCAAGGATTGAGGCTATAGTGCCGAAAGCAGCATTGATGTTGTTGAGAAAGAGCATCAGCGCGACACGCGCTCCGACCGGACGGCACGGTTGAACGCGAGCCATGTCAATGGCTTGCCGATCAACAGGCGAGCCGCTTTTATCTTGCGATCGACCGTCGGCAGCTTGCGGCTGGCTTTGGACCCTCGCCTCGGCTCTCGGTCTGACGCTCCGCGTCGGCCTGCCGGAAACAGTGGCGAAGCATCGGCGGCCGTGACGACTGCGACGGACAATCATCATCGAGGCCGACGCATCGCACCGCATGACAACGTCACGAGGAATTCCGCTGCGGTCGGCTTTGTCATTCAAAGCCTCTCGTGCCGACCTCAATGACGACCGTTTCCGATCGCAGCGGCTGCTCATCAAAGTCGACACGACGTTCGCAGGTCGTGCGCAGAACGCGTGCATCATCACGGCTGCCTCGTCCACACGGGAATGGCACGCCCGATGACGTCCGATGTCGCCGTCGGACCGAAATAGCGTCCATCCAGCGAACTATCCGATTGCCTGTTCATCAGAAAGAGCTCGTCACCGCCGATGATGCGGCAGCCACGCCAATCCGGTAGCGGCCGGCCCTGTCTGTCGCTCTCTTGCGCGATGCCGACTTCGACGTCATCAATCAGGATGACATGCTCGCGACGACAAACGGCCTGGCCTGGAAGAGCGAGAATGCGCTTCAGCATCGGTACGCCCCTGGGCAGGTAGCCTTCGTCCGCAAGCCATCCGGCCAACACGCCGTGGGGCAGGACAACGACGATCTCGTTGGTGACCCATTGCCGGACCGGCCGAACCAGATAGAGGCCGATCGGAACGCTGCCGGAGACATTCCAGATGAGCAGCGGACGCAACCTTGGTCGCCCGACCTCCGTCACGAGCCACACCCCGGCGAGTATCGCGACGCCAATGGCAAGCCCTTTCGTCATGGCATGATCGTCCTTCGATGCAGCCAGGCCCGATGGCGCAGATCCGTGTAGGGACGCGGCGGTTGTCCGACGGCCATGCGGTTCTGAATGTGCCACCAATGATCCGGTGCGACATCCGCCGGATCGATGCCGAGCGCCTCGATCGCGTCGATCTGCTGCAGCACCCGCTCGACCTTCGGCCAGCCAAACACCTGCAACAGGATCGCTGCTCCCGGAGCGACGAAGGGCACGGTCGCACAGGCTTCTCCGGGGCCAACGGCCTGCAGAACGTTGATCCGCGACAGCACCGTGCCGTAATCGTTCGACGACCAGCGCACGAACGCAAAGACGCTTCCCGGCGCGAACGCGACCTCCCGGCGATAATGGTCGAGGCGGAGCTCCCGCACGGTTCGACCGAAGCGTATGCGGTTTTCGATCTTTCCCTGCAGCCATAGCAATTGGACACGCGTCAGCTCGCTCATTGGCAAACTCTGAGGTTGACGAAATCTGGACGGCCCTGCGGGCCGGGAATGAGGAAACCGGGGGCGTCTCGAGCGGTCTCCGCTGTCGACAGCAGGAGAAGCCAGCGTGCACCGGCGCCCCAAAGCGCAGGCCCGTTAGACAAAATCCGAAGGATTTTGCGGTTAGGTAAGTTAGAAGGCGGAAAGGACGCGCCAAACCAAAGGCTTAGGGTCGACTTCGGTCCCCGATGGCACGACGATCCGGTCCTCGATGGCACGCGTCCTCCGGTCCCCGATAGCACGAGACAGTTCACAGCTTGTCCCCTGCGGAGCTCGAGGGGTGATGCCTGGCGAAACGCCTTGCGACCGGGTCAGTAACGGCGGCTGCGAAGTTCAGCCGTTCGGTGCCGTTTGGATCGCGGGTGAGGACCAGCTCGTAGCCCGGCAGGCGCTGACGGCGGACGATTTCGCGAAGATCGTAGGCGAAATGCTTCAGCGGCGAGAGGCTGCCGGACTTGGCATGCAGATAGCGGAGATCGAAGCTCCAGCCGCCATCCTGATGGCCGCCATGCTTGCGCACGAGGCGGTACAGCCAGCGCTCCAGCCCGCCCGTCAGCGCGAAATAGGCCCGATCAATCGTCAGCACGAGCGCGTCATCGATGACGCCCGAATAGAACCAGTCCGGCAGGATCAGCTGCAATCCGGACGGCCTGCCATGGGCATCCGCCGTCTCCTTCCACTCGTTGATCCAGGAGAAGCGGTGCCGCCGCCGCTCGGCCGGCTGACGAATCGAGGTGAGCACGGTCGTCGACTGCAGCCGATCAAGTCCTGCCTTCAGACGGTCGTAGTCACGCACGCCGGTGCCGCGACCGACAAACGTCAGGATCTCATACGGCGTGGCGGCCATCAGGCGCGACGTCTTCAGTCCGGCGTCGCGAGCCTCGACGATCTGTGACGCCGCCCAGATCAGAACATCCGCATCCCAGATCGTCGCCATGCCATGTTCGGGGACGGCCTCGACCCGAATGGCGACAGGCCCCGCGCGGAAGTCGATCGGCACGACGCGCTTGCTCTTGGCCAGCGAGAAGAACGGATAGGCCATCAGATCCTGCGCATCGCGCGGCGCCAGATCGCCAGGCAGCGCGCGAAACAGATCGAGCTGATCGCGCTCGGATTTGCGCAAACCTCGCACGTTCAAGCCCGCCCAGCCCGCGACGCGCGACGCTCCTGCCCTGCATAGGGAATGAGACCTGGATGTCGCTTCGCCGGCAGAACGGTGCCCTGGCCGGGATCAGCCGTCGACGTCTTGGTGCCGCGATCGGCCCAGGCTTTCAGATCGTCGAGCGCATACACGACGCGGCCGCCGATCTTGCGATATAAGGGGCCGGTGCCGTAGGTGCGGTGCTTTTCCAGGGTGCGGCCGGACAGACCAAGATAACGCGCAGCTTCGGGTGTACGAAGAAAGCGCGGCGGGGGACCGGCTATCTGATCGGGCATCGAGCATCCTCCGGGACAGGTTCGCGCCCTCACGGGTCGTTCGGCGCGTCGACGGACATGATCGACGCGCAGGGCAGCGAAGGGGGATGCCGGAGATCGAGGGGCGCGATTTCGACACCCCCCTCGCCTCAAGGAAGCGACTCGTCTTTGCCGCGGCGGGCACAGCCTTAGTGACAGCCCCTATCGGCCACGAGCCGTCTTTTCACCAGTGACCGGTGCGGCTGAGCATAGGAGGCCGATCAGTGGCATGCTGTCCTGGGATAGCGATCGCCCGCCCGCTGCCATTGGGCGAGCTCGCAGACCCACCTGCAGGATCAAGCGCGAGCGGCAGCCAGATGATGCCTCAGGCGCGACCCAGGGACGCTCCGCGTGCGGCTTCCGCGCTGATCTCTTGTCCACGCCCTCAGTCGCCTGGAGAAGGATC
The DNA here is from genome assembly GCF_032484895.1 of Bradyrhizobium sp. SZCCHNRI3052. Taxonomy (NCBI): domain Bacteria; kingdom Pseudomonadati; phylum Pseudomonadota; class Alphaproteobacteria; order Hyphomicrobiales; family Nitrobacteraceae; genus Bradyrhizobium; species Bradyrhizobium sp. SZCCHNRI3052. Next base: position 207,656 of record NZ_JAUETW010000013.1, read on the forward strand.
TGAGTGACGGCCAAGACCGTGGATCGCGGCGCATGCCGCAAGGCGGCTTCGAAGCTGGCTGAAGCTGCGCCGCATGCGTTCGATCGCTTCTACCGCAACTTGAGTTCGGTTGCCTGCGTATGATCTCGCAAGCCCGTTCAATCCATGCTCGCGACGGACCGCGGCTTGTTTCCAATCAAAGCGGGCCTGCCGCAGCCTCAGGAGCTCAGAGCTACGTCTGATCCGATCCGCGTAGCAACTGATGATAACCCTTCTCAGACATCCACCTCGCCCGCGCCAGATGGCTATCGAAGGCGCGGCGGGCACGCTGGGGTTCGTTGACCGGATCGATGTGCAAGACGAGCCGGGCAACCTCCTCCCAGTCCGCGCCCTCGGATGCTGCATCCAGAAGGCGGAGATAGGTCACAGCATGTTCTTCATCATAGGCTGTCAGAACGGAATCAGTCGGCGCGAGGTCGGCGACAGCGGGATCGAGCGGCGGAATGGGCATTGGTCAGAACCTGTTCGGAGCGAACACAACCTGTCGACCTAAAAAAGCAGCACGGACCCCGTCGAGATCCGGGCACGAGACCGCTTTCCAAACGTCTTCAGCTGTCGCTCCCGCGTGAGAGAAAGATGTCCGTGTTGAAATGCCGGCAAAGCCGGAGCTGTTTGAGAAGACAATTCGACGCGTCTTTGCCGCCACCATGAAGCGCTTGCGTCTAATCCAAGGCGTTTTGCTGCAAGCGCTCGCTCACGCTTGGCTCGTAGCCTGCGTTCGTGTAGCCGACGCACGTCCACATTTCATCTTGAGAATAATACTCACGGCCGATGTTGCCAAAGCGCGGGCGACGTTCGCGAATTCCCGCGCGGGGGGAGGGCTGACGATCGGTATCTGAGAACCGTCTTTCCAAATGGAGTTTCGTGAGCGGCAGAGTGGCCACGACCTCTCGCCGCCAAACAGGAGCGCACAGCGCTGTGCAATCCAGCTCTCGATCGAGCTCAAGACCAAGCGCTCCCGTTCAGGTTCCCGAACCGCCCGGCCCAGAGATTGAGGACGGCGATGTAGTTGCACCCAAGGCGTAGCGGCTTCACTTTCAGCCGCCGGACTGGAATCAATGCGGCATGCCTACACTCACCCGTCGCCGCGATCCGCACTCGCCAAACGAGACCTGGCGCATTTACTTCGGAGACGTCGAGGCAGGAACGATTGCAGAGCGCCCCGAAGGCCCCTCCGGTTCGCCCGTCTGGCAGTGGTTCTGCGGCTTCTATCCAGGCAGTCATCCAGGCGAGCAACAGCTCGGCCGCGCCAGCACCTATGAGCAGGCGCGCGACGCGTTCCAGGCAGCATGGAACGTCTTCCTATCGAATCGGTCACAGCAAGATTTCGACGAATGGCGCCAGCACCAGGCCTTCGTCGCCTGGAAGGATCAGATGCGGGAGGCCGGATGTCCTCAGCCGACCCAAACCAAGTCAGGTGGCTCGCGCTGCTTCTGCGGCGCGGTGATCGACCTGAAGACAAGTACCGAGCACATCTACTCTCACCACATGCCGACCGCGAGACGCTTGGTTCCGGGATCATCTTGACGATGTGCAATCTCTACTCGATCACCACCAACCAGGCCGCGATCGCCGCACTTTTTCGGATCGTTCGCCAGTTCGCGGGCAATCTCCCCTCGATGCCGGGCGTCTTCCCCGACTATCCGGCTCCGATCATTCGCGGCACCGGAGATGACCGCGAGATGATGATGATGCGGTGGGGAATGCCGCCACCTCCGCGGACTGGCGGGCCACCCGTGACCAACATCCGCAACACGTCGTCTCCGCATTGGCGCGGCTGGCTCAAGCCCGAGAACCGGTGCCTCGTGCCTTTCAACAGCTTCGCCGAATATGCGCCCGAGCCGAACCCGGAGACGAAGAAGAAGGACGTGGTCTGGTTTGCCTTGTCTGATGATCGCCCCTTGACCAGCTTCGCGGGCATCTGGACCGAGTTCAAAGGCGACCGCGGCACGAAATCCAAGCCGCTGCCAGGCCCTCATTTGGTCTACGGCTTCCTGACCACGGAACCCAACGCCGTGGTCGCACCCATCCACCCCAAGGCGATGCCGGTCATCCTGACGACCGAAGAAGAGAGGGAGGTCTGGCTGCGTGCGCCATGGAACGAGGCCAAGGAGCTGCAACGTCCATTGCCCGATGGCGCGCTCGAGATCGTCGCACGCGGGCCGGCCAAGGAAGATATACCTGCGGCCTGAACGAGTCGGCGGATTGCACAAAGACGGGCCCGCCTTGCGCCCCAACCCTACAGCTCCCGGCGACAACCTTTTCCGCGTCCGAGACTCGAAGCGCTCGCTCGTGTGGAGTCATCGGGTGGCGTTGTGGCGTCGCTGCCGCAAAGCTGATGGAACCAAAGGAAAACGATTCTAGACCACGCGGCACGGCTTCGGACAGCCGGACTGCAAGACGATCGGTCGCGCACAAAGTGGTCGGGCCCGGCCAAGCATCGCGGAGGTGAGCCTGCCAGATTTCGGCATCTACACGACGAGCTCACGATCCGCAACCTCGTGCGTCCGGCCGGAGGTGGGAATGAATGATCGCCGCGGGGCGAACGATCGTGTCCCCAAGCGTGGTGTAGCTGGCGGCCCACCGCGTTCGCCGGCTGGAGCCGGGCCTGTCAGCTGGCGAT
>NZ_JAUETW010000014.1:0-188428 GCF_032484895.1 Bradyrhizobium sp. SZCCHNRI3052
TCTGGCACAGCCGTCACGTCCATCGCAGCCCACCTCCACGTTCGTGACGACGCGTACGTCCCTCTGCTCGAGGCGGGTTGCACGCAAGAGACCATGATTTCCGAAAAATAGCAAGGTAATTATTTTTCTCAGAACATGATCCACCCTCCCCCCGCACGCGGGCATCGGCTCAATCCGGCTTGGGCGGCTCGATCCAGATCCCCGGGTCGGAATGGGTCCGGATGTGATCGACGAGGAAATCGGCGAACACCCTGATCTTGGCCGGCAGCCTGACGCGGTTCTGGTAGGCGATGTTCATCGTCAAGAGCGGCAGCTCCCAGTCGAGCAGGACCGGCACCAGCCGGCCGGCCAGAATGTCGCTCTGCACGATGTAGAGCGGCTGGATCAGGATGCCGAGCCCGGCAAGCGCGGCGCCCTTGATCACCTGGCCGTCATTGCTGTCGAGCGTCGGCGCGATCCGAATGCTCTGGGCTGTCGTGCCGTTGCGCAGGGACAGGGAATACGGATCATTGGCAAGATTGTAGATCAGCATGTCGTGGCGCACCAGATCGCCGGGAACGACGGGACAGCCACGGCTCGCGAGATAGGACGGCGCGGCCGCCAGCACGCGCCGCATCTGCCCGATGCGGCGAACGACGATGCCCGAGTCCGGCTCATGCTCGCGGGTGCGGATCGCCACGTCGATGCCCGCCTCGATGAAATCCGGGTAGCGGTTGGCGGCGATGATCTGCAGGCTCAGCTTTGGATACATCGCGCGAAACGCCGGCAGCATCGGCGCGAGATAGATCGTCGCGAACGACAGCGAGCTGGTGACGCGCAGCATGCCCTGCGGCGACAGCGCGCGGTCGCTGACGGCGTCCTCGGCCTCGGCCAGCTCGTTGAGCAGCGGGCCGCAGCGCTGCAGCAGCTCCTGCCCGGCTTCGGTCAGCCAGAGCCGGCGCGTGTTGCGCTCGATCAGGCGCACCGCGAGCCGTTCCTCCAGCGCGCTGAGATGCCGGCTCGCCGCGGCGTTGGACATCCGTAAGGACTCGGCGGCCTTGGACAGGCTGCCCAGCTCGGCCGTCTTGGAAAACACCTCGAGTTGGAGCAGACGGTCCATTGTTACGCTAAACGGAAAACAGAGTTACAATTTTTGTCCTTTATTTCCATTTCCTGCAAGGCAAAATCGTCAGACAAGAACAAAGCCCAAGAACAAAGCTCAGGTGAGGACGCTGGAATGACGGGGCCGATCAGGCACATCGTGATGTGGCGGCTGCGCGCCGAGACGGCCGCCGAGCGCGCGGCGGCCCGGCTCAAGGTCAAAACCCTGTTCGAGGGCCTCAAGGGCCGCATCGACGGCCTGACCCACATCGAGGTCGGTCTCGATGTCAGCGACGTCGACTATGCCTGCGACGTCGTCCTGTTCTCCGAATTTGCCAGCAGCGCCGCGCTGCGGGCCTATGCCTCGCATCCCGAGCACCTGCGCGTGCGCGAGGAGCTCGGCGACCTCAGGATCGGCCGCTTCCAGGTCGATTATCCCATCGCTGCAGCGCCCCGCGCGTGACGGAGGCGTTCACCTTCGACGGCCTGCCCGGCCGCGGGCCCGGCACGTGAAGCAAGCAACGGACGGCATCGATGTCATTTCCTGATAAGCGCCTCGCCTTCATCGGCATCGGCAAGATCGGCCTGCCGATCGCGGCGCGGCTCGTCAAGGCCGGCTATGACGTCACCGCGTTCGATCCCAACGCCGCCCGGCTCGATGAGGCACGTGCGCTCGGCATGGCCGCCGCGTCGTCCGCGACGGATGCGGTGCGCGACCATGCCGTGGTCATCTCGTCGCTGCCCGACGACGCCGCACTGCGCGCGGCGATGCTCGGCAGCAACGGACTGATCGCAGCCATGGCGACCGGCGCGATCCTGATCGAGACCAGCACCGTGGGCGTCGATGCGTCGAGCGAGGTCGATGCCGCCACGGCCGCCCGCGACGTCGCTTATCTGCGCACGCCGATCTCCGGCAATGCCAGCATCGCCCACACCGGCGAGCTGACCTGCTTCGTATCCGGACCGAAAGCGGCCTTCGCGCGGATCACGCCGCTGCTGGCAAGCTTCACACGCGCGCAGACCTATCTGGGTGCGGCGGAAGAGGCACGCTACGCCAAGCTCGCCGTCAACCTGATGATCGCGACGACCGCGGCGATGATGGCCGAGAGCCTCGCATTGGCACGTAAGGGCGGCATCGCCTGGCCGGACATCTTGCAGGTGCTGCACGACAGCGCGGTCGCCTCGCCGATGGTGAAGTACAAGACCGCGCCGCTGCTGGCACGCGACTTTGCCGCCACGTTCTCCTGCGCGCAGATGGCCAAGGATCTCGATCTCATTCTCGGCGCCGGCCACGCCGTCGGCGTGCCGCTGCAGCTCGCGGCGCAGGTGCGCGAGACCTATGCCGCGCTGATCGCACAGGGCGATGCCGCAACCGACTTCCTCGCCACCGTCCGGCATGTCGAACGGCTGTCCGGGCTCGGCGAGCCCCTCTGAAAGGAGCCGCCTCTTGCGCAACTTCAACGAGACCACGATCACAGATGCCGTGCTCGAACGCCTGGCGGGCGCGCGTGATGCGCGGATCAAACAGGTCAGCGCGGCGCTGGTGCGCCATCTCCATGCCTTCGTGCGCGAGGTCCGTCCGACCCAGCAGGAATGGGAATACGGGATCGACTTCCTGACCCGCACCGGCCGGATGTGCGACGACAAGCGCCAGGAGTTCATCCTGTTGTCGGACACGCTCGGCGTTTCGATGCTGGTCGACGCCATCAATCATCCGGTGCCGGAAGGCGCCACCGAGACCACGGTGCTCGGCCCCTTCTTCGTCCAGGCGGCGCCGGAACGCGCCAACGGCGACGACATCTCGGGCCCGATGAAGGGCGATCCGCTGCTGGTGACCGGCTCGGTGTCGAGCGCGGACGGCGCGCCGCTCGCAGGCGCCGTGGTCGACGTCTGGCACTCCGACGACGACGGCTATTACGACGTGCAACGGCTCGAGCAGATCGGCGATCTCGCCATGCGCGCGCGCTTCCACACCGACGGCGACGGCCGCTTCCATTTCTGGTCGATCAAGCCCGCCGCCTATCCGATCCCCAATGACGGGCCGGTCGGCGACATGCTGGCAGCGCAGGGACGGCATCCGTGGCGGCCGGCACATGTGCATTTCATGATCTCGGCGCCGGGCTTCGAACGGCTGGTGACGCATGTGTTCGTCGCCGGTGATCAGTATCTCGATTCCGACGTCGTGTTCGGCGTCAAGGACAGCCTGATCCGCGACTTCGCGCGCTGCCCGCCGGGTCGTGCGCCAGATGGCCGCATGGTCGCGCAGGGATATTTCCATCTCAACTATGATTTCGGCCTGAAACGGCTTGCGGAGCGCGCCAATCGGGTTTGAGCTGAGCGGACGACAAGGACCGTCAAGAGTCCGGTATCGTCGAGGAAGCGGACGGGAGGAATGATGGAGTTGCGGGTCGGCACCGGTGCATTGGCCGAGCGGCTTTCGAGCCTGATCGGGCCACGCGCGAGTCTTGCGCGCGGCGTGCTGGATCAGCACGGCCGGAGCGAGTCGTACTATCCGGCGATGCCGCCCGACATCGTCGTGTTTCCCGAGACGACGCAGGAGGTCGCCGACATCGTCAGGCTGTGCGCCGAGGCCGGCATGCCGATCGTGCCGTTCGGCGCCGGCACGTCGCTCGAAGGCAACGCTGCGGCTGTCGCGGGTGGGGTCTGTTTCGACTTCGCCCGCATGAACAAGGTGCTGGCCGTGCACGACGCCGACATGGACGTCGTGGTGCAGCCCGGCATCACGCGCAAGCAGCTCAATGCGGAGCTGCGCACGACCGGCCTGTTCTTTCCGATCGATCCCGGCGCGGACGCCTCGATCGGCGGCATGAGTTCGACCCGCGCCTCCGGCACCATGGCGGTGCGCTACGGCACCATGAAGGACAACGTCCTCGCATTGGAGGTGGTTCTGGCCGATGGCCGGGTGATCCGCACCGCGAAGCGTGCGCGCAAATCCGCCGCCGGCTACGATCTCACCCGGCTGTTCGTCGGCGCGGAGGGGACGCTCGGGGTGATCACCGAGATCACGCTGAAGCTGCATCCCGTGCCGCAGGCGATCTCGGCCGCGACCTGCAGCTTCCCCACCCTGCATGACGCGGTCGACACCGCGATCGCGCTGATCCAGTCGGCCGTCCCCGCCGCCCGCATCGAGCTCGTCGACGACGTCATGATGCGCGGCATCAACGCCTATTCCAAGCTCGGCTACCGGGAGACGCCGACCCTGTTCCTGGAATTCCACGGCTCCGAGGCCGCCGTCGCCGAGCAGGCGCAGACCGCCGAAGCGATCGCGACCGAGCATGACGGCCGCGGCTTCGCCTGGGCGAAGGCGGCCGAGGACCGCAGCCGGCTGTGGCACGCGCGCGACAATACGCTGTACGCCGGCCTCGGCCTGCGGCCCGGCGCGCGCGCCGTCATCACCGATGTCTGCGTGCCGATCTCGCGGCTGGCCGAATGCCTGATCGAGACGCGCCGGGACGCCGACGCCAACGGTTTCCTTGCGCCGATCGTCGGCCATGTCGGCGACGGCAACTTCCACATGCTGATCCTGGTCGATCCCAACGATGAGAACGAGCTCGCCGGCGCCAAGGCGCTGCAGGCGCGCATGGTGGCGCGCGCGATCGCGATGGACGGCACCTGCACCGGCGAGCACGGCATCGGCCTCGGCAAGGTCGACTATCTCCGGGACGAGCTCGGCGAAGCCGTCGCGGTAATGCGCGCCATCAAGGCCGCGCTCGATCCCGGCGGCCTGATGAATCCGGGCAAGATCTTTGCCGGCGGAGCGTACGCATGACCGCCGCAGCCGCCATTGCAGCTCCATCGCCCGCGCCGCTGCTGGAGCTGCGCGGCATCAGCAAGTCGTTTCCCGGCGTCAAGGCGCTGGACGACGTCTCGTTCGCCATCTACCCGGGCGAGGTCCACATGCTGCTCGGCGAGAACGGCGCCGGCAAGTCCAGCCTGATGAAGGTGCTGTGCGGCGCCTACAGCGCCGATGCGGGCGAGATCACCTCCAAGGGCGAGAAGGTCGAGATATCATCGACGGCCGACGCGCAGAAGCTCGGCATCGCCGTCATCTTCCAGGAATTCTCGCTGGTGCCGTTCCTCGACATCGCGCAGAACATCTATCTCGGCCGCGAACCCAGAGGCCGGCTCCCCGGCACCATCGATCGCCGCAAGATCCTGGCCGACGCCAAGCGCGTGCTCGACAGCATCGGTTTCGACATCGATCCCTCTGTCATCGTCGACACGCTCGGCGTCGCGCAGCAGCAGATGGTCGAGATTGCGAAAGCGATCAGCCAGAATGCGCGGATCCTGGTGATGGACGAACCGACGGCGGCGCTGTCCGACCGCGAGGCGGAGCTGCTGTTCGCACTGATCAGGCGGCTGAAGGCGGACGGCGTCGCCATCGTCTACATCTCGCACCGCATGGCCGAGGTGTTCGCGCTCGGCGACCGCATCACCGTGCTGCGCGACGGCCGCCGCATCGACGATATCAGGCCCGCCGACGTCACCCCCGACCAGCTCGTGCGCATGATGGTCGGGCGCAATATCGACATGAGCTATCCGCGCCATTTCGCGGAAACGCCCGGCGAGCTCGTGCTCGAGGTCAGGGGACTGAGCGCGCCGACCGGCATTGCCGACATCAACATCGAGGTGCGGCGGGGCGAGATCGTCGGCCTGTGCGGCCTCGTCGGCTCCGGCCGCACCGAGGTGGCGCGCGCGATCTTCGGCGCCGATCCGGTCAGCGAAGGCGAGATCATCTTCGACGGCAAGCCGATCGCGGGCGAGCCCGACGTCGCGGCCCGCCGCGGCATCGCGCTGATCCCCGAGAGCCGCAAGAGCGAGGGCCTGGCGCTGCTGCGCTCGGTCGGCGACAACCTCGTGGTCTCGGCGCTGAAGAAGCTGTTTCCCAGCGGGCTCTACGATCCCCGCGGCGCACAGCGCACGGCGGACGGGCTGATCCGGCAATTGCGCATCGCAACACCGAATGCGCGGCAGACGGTCGGCCTGCTCTCCGGCGGCAACCAGCAGAAGGTCGTGATCGGCAAGTGGCTGGCGGCAGGCGCCAGGCTGTTCATCTTCGACGAGCCGACGCGCGGCATCGACGTCGGCGCCAAGTCCGAGATCTTCGCGCTGATCGACCGGCTGGTCGCCGATGGCGCGGCCGCGCTGATGATCTCGTCCGAGCAGATCGAGATCTGCCACGTCTGCGACCGCGCCTATGTCATGCGCGAAGGCCGCATCGCCGGGCACCTGGCGCGCAGCGAGCTGACCGAGGAGAATATCGTGCGACTGGGGATGCATGATGAGTGACGCCACCATCGTCTCGCCGCTCCGGACCTTACAGCGCATCCCGGGCGTGGCGATCGTGCTGGTGCTGTTGATCGCGCTGTTCGGCGCGATCGCGCCGGGCTTCCTGTCGGCCGCGAACCTGTCCAACGTGCTGGTGCAGTCGACGATCCTGACCATGCTCGCGCTGCCGATGACCCTGATCATCATGACCGAAGGGCTCGACCTCTCGATGGGCGCGGTGCTGACGCTGACATCGCTCTGCGTCGCCATCGTCTCGCTCGCGACCAAGTCCGTGCTGCTGGGCCTCGGCGCCGCGGTGCTGGTCGGCGCGGCGTTCGGCACCGTCAATGGCTGGCTGGTCACGATCGTCGGGATTCCGCCGTTCGTGGCGACGCTCGCCACGCTCGGCATGGCGCAGGGCCTGTCGCTGATCGTGAGCGACGGCCAGAGCGTGGTCGGCATTCCCCACGGCGTGCGCGACATCTATTCGGCGACGCTGCTCGGCATCCCCGTGCCGATCGTGATGGGGCTTTTGACCTACGCTGCGTTTCACGGCCTGCTCTATCACACCAGGTTCGGCACCTACATCTTCGCGCTCGGCGGCAATCGCGAAGCGCTGCGCTATGCCGGCCTGTCGCCGACACGACTCCTGATCGCGGTCTACGCGATCGGCGGCACGATGGCGGGCATCGCCGGTCTGCTGATGACCGCGCGGATGAATTCGGGACATCCGACCGCAGGGCTCGGGATGGAGTTCGACGCCATCGCGGCGGTCGCGGTCGGCGGCACCTCGTTCGAGCGCGGCAATGGCTGGCTGCTCGGCACCGTGCTCGGCGTCGTCGCCGTCGGCGTGCTGCGCAACGGTCTCAACCTGGTGTCGCTGCCGTCCTCGGTGCAGGTCGCAAGCGTCGGCGCGCTGGTCATCATCGCGATGTTCCTCGACGGCCTGCGGAGCCGGTCATGACCGACATCGCCAAGGACACGCTGCCGCCGCCGCGCTCGCTCCTGTCGCAGAACGCCGCGCAGGTGTTCTATCGGATGCTCGCCGCGCTGCTGATCTGCGCGGCGCTGACCGTGCTGAGCGACTCCTTCCTCAGCCTCGGCAACATCCTCAACGTGCTCAGGCAGGCGAGCCTGACCTTCTTCATCGCCTCCGGCCTCACCCTGGTGGTGCTGACCGCCGGCCTCGATCTGTCGGTCGGCGCCAACGTTGCCTTGTCGGCGTGTCTCGCCGGCACCGTGATCCATCAGACCGGCTCGCCCGCACTCGGGATCCTGACCGGGCTGCTCGCCGGCGGCAGCGTCGGCTTCCTCAATGGCTTCATGGTCACGGCGCTGCGCATCCCCTCCTTCATCGCCACCTACGGCATGCTCTGGGTGCTGAACGGCGTCACCTACTGGTACATGGCGGGCGAGACGATCCACGGCTTTCCCGCGGGCTTCCGCCAGATCGGCAGCGGCTACCTGCTCGGGCTGCCGATCCCGGTCTATCTGCTGCTGGTGTTTCTCGCGATCGGATCGTTCTTCGCGCAACGCACGATCTGGGGCCAGGAGATCTACGCCATCGGCGCCAATCCGGTCGCGGCCCGGCTGTCCGGCATTCCGGTCGCGCGCCGGCTGCTGCTCGTCTACACCGTCTCCGGCACCATGGCCGGGCTCGCCTCCATCATCTTCCTGTCGCGGCTCAACTCGGCCGAAGCCGACATCGGCGAGAGCCTGACCTTGCCGGCCATTGCCGCGGTGCTGATCGGCGGCACCTCGCTGTTCGGCGGCGTCGGCACGGTGTTCGGCACCTTCATCGGCGCCCTGATCCTGACGCTGGTGCTGAACGGCATGAACCTGCTCGCGATCAGCGCCAACTGGCAGCCGCTCGTCACCGGAATCATCGTGATCGTCGCCGTCTGGCTCGACATGAAGACCCGGCGCCGGGCGCAATGAACCTGGAAGACAACCAAAAAACGAGGGAAGGAAACGATATGCAACAACGGATCACGCGCTGTCTCGCTCTGTCACTTCTGATCGCCGCTGGCGTGACGCAGGCCCGCGCCGACGGCGAGACCATCGCCGTCTTCACCAAGAACCAGACCAATCCGTTCTTCCAGACGGTGCGCGTCGGCGCCGACAACATGGCGAAGGTCCTCAACGCCAAGATCCTGCACTACATCCCGACCAAGCCGGACTCGATCCCCGAGCAGCTCAGCCAGATCGAGGACGTCGTGGTGAAGAAGCCGAGCGCGATCGTGTTCACGCCGGTCGACTACAAGGCGATGGTGCCCGGGGTCGAGAAGATCAACGACGCCAAGATCCCCGTCGTCAACATCACCGACCGCTCCGCCGGCGGCAAGTTCGTCGCCTTCGTCGGCGCCGACGACTACAGCCTGGGCCTTGAGACCGGACGTTTCCTGCTCAAGACGCTCGGCGGCAAGGGCAACATCGTCATCATCGAAGGCGTCAAGGGCTCGCTGACCAATGTCGACCGCGTCCGCGGCTTCAACGACGCGCTCAAGGAGAACCCCGGCGCCAAGCTGCTGGCGTCGCAGCCCGGCAACTATCAGCGCCTGCAGGCCCTGCAGGTGATGGAGAACCTGATGCAGTCCAATGCGCAGATCGACGGCGTGCTCGCCGCCAACGACGCCATGGCGGTCGGCGCGATCGAGGCGCTGGACGGCGCCGGCCGCAAGGCGCAGGTGATCGGCATCAACGGCACCAAGGAGGCGATCGACGCCATCAAGTCCGGCAAGCTGCTCGCCAGCGGCGACTACAACGGCTTCGCCCAGGGCTGCCTCGGCACCATGATGGCCGTCCGCGCATTGCGCGGCCAGCCCGTCATCAACGAGATCGTGCTGAAACCGACCGTCATCACCAAGGACAATTATCAGCCGTTCGACGTGTCGCTGGAGCAGCGCACCTGCCCGAGCTTCGAGGATGCAGGCAAGCTCAGCGCGAAATAGGATCAGCCATCAGTCCGGAAGCAGGACGGCACGCAGCCGTCCTGCTTCAACTTGCGGAGAGAATTCATGCTGTTTGCGATTCACGCGCTCGACAAGCGGGACGCGCTGCCGGTCCGGCTTGCCAACTACGACGCGCACAAGGCCTATCTCGGTGACAGCGCCCGCCTGCCCGTCACCATCGTGATGTCCGGCCCGCTCGTCTCCGACGATGGTTCGACGATGATCGGCAGCCTGTTCCTGGTCGAGGCTCCCGGCCGCGCCGAGGTCGAAGCGTTCAACCGCGCCGACCCGTTTGCCGCGGCCGGGATCTGGGAGAAGGTGACGATCACCGGGTTCCTGCGGCGCCAGGGTTAATCCGACTGCGTCACGCGGATCTCAGCAGTTGCAGTTTCCGCCGTCACCCGGAATCTGGAAATTGTCAGGTGTGGACGCAAAACAATCTCGAGATTCCGGGTTCAAGGCCCGCGGCCTTGCCCCGGAATGACGGTGGTTGCGACGCAGTAGTACCAGTCACCCCTTCAGCTCGACGCCGGCCAGCGCCTCGCTCAGCTTCGCCAGCGCCGTGTGATCCTGCCCGGGTCCGAGCATCCCCTGCGCGCTGGCGCTGAGCTCGCGGCAGAGGTTGGAGAACGGCGCGGCGACGCCGGCGGCACGCGCGACCTCGAGCGCGATCGACAGGTCCTTCACCATCAGGTCGAGCCCGAAGCCGCTGTTGAATTGGCGCGACAGCACGAACTGCTTGAACTTCTTCTGCGTCGAGTTGTTCATGCCGGTCGAGGCGTTGAGCACGTCGGTCATCAGGCCGGGGTCGATGCCGAACTGCTGGCCGATCAGCAGCGCCTCGACGCCGATCAGGAAGCCACCGGCCGAGACGAGGTTGTTGAGCGCCTTCATCGCCTGGCCCGAGCCGAGGCCGCCGATGCGGTGGATCGTGGTGCCCATGGCGCGCAACAGCGGCTCGACGCGGTCGAGCGCGCCCGGCTCGCCGCCGGCCATGATCGCGAGCTCGCCGGTCACGGCGCGCGGCACGCCGCCACTGACCGGCGCATCGAGCATGGTGACGCCGAGCGGGGCGAGATCGGCGGCGATCGCCTGCGTCGCCGCCGGCGCGCCGGAGCTCATGTCGATGACGATGTGATCGCGCGTCAGGCCGGCGCGCAGCGCGCCGACGGCGTCCGCGACATGTTTGCTAGTCGGCAGCATCGTGATGATGACATCCGCCTGCCCCGCCGCGGCCGCGAGGTCGCCGGCCTCGACACCGCCGACCTTGGCGACGAACTCAGCAGCCCGCCCGGGCACGGCGTCATTGACGGCGACCGCAAAGCCGGCGCCGAGCAGGCGCGCGGCCATCGGCCAGCCCATGTTGCCGATGCCGACGAACAGGACCTTTTGCGGCGCGCTCATGCGCCGTCCTTCTTGGCGATGGCACCTTCCGCGACCAGCACCTCATGCGCGGCCTTGAACGCCTCGAGGCCCGCGGGAATGCCGCAATAGACGGTCGCGTGCAGCAGGATCTCCTTGATCTCGTCGACCGTGACGCCGTTGGTGAGCGCGCCCTTGACGTGCAGCTTCAGCTCGCTCGGCTTGCTGAGCGCGGTCAGCATCGCGAGATTGATGATGCTGCGGGTGCGGCGATCCAGTCCTGGCCGGGTCCAGGCATAGCCCCAGCACATTTCGGTGGTGATGTGCTGGAAGGCCATCATGAAGTCGTCGGCCTTGGCGAGGCTGCCATCGACATAGGCCGCGCCGAGCACCTCGCGGCGCACCTTCAGGCCCTTCTCGAACAGTTCTTTTTCGTCGCTCATCCACTCGTCTCCTTCTGCAAACCCTGATGTCATCTCGTTGTTTGAGCATGATCTCCGCGCAAACGCCTTCGGCGTTTGTCGCGAGGGAAAACCGGCTTCCACTTTTCCGGATCATGCTCTGGCGCCTCGCCGCGCGGACTGACAACAACAACGCCGGGCGGCATTGTCAGTGACGTCCGCACGGCGGAATTGATCGGAGATGCGAATCCGCTAGCCGTGCTTGACGATCAGGGTCTTCATCGCGGCAAGCTCGTACAGCGCCTCGAAACCCTTCTCGCGGCCGTGTCCCGATTTCTTCATGCCGCCGAACGGCAGCTCGATGCCGCCGCCGGCGCCGTAGCCATTGACGAACATCTGGCCGACCTTGACCTTGCGCGCGACGCGCATCGCTCGCGAGCCGTCGCCCGACCAGACGCCGGCGACCAGGCCGAAATCGGTGGCGTTGGCGAGCCTGACGGCGTCGGCCTCGTCGTCGAACGGCATCGCCGCCAGCACCGGACCGAACACCTCCTCGCGCGCCAGCTCGGAGTCGCGCGCGACGTGCTGATACAGCGCCGGCGCCACATAGAAGCCCTCGCTCGGCACGCCCTCGGCGATCCTGCCGGTCGCCACGCGCCTGGCGCCGCCGCTTTCGGCACGCGCCAGCATGTTTTCGATCCGCGTCTTCTGGACCGCGCTGATGACCGGACCAAGATCGAGATCCATCTCCGGCGTGCCGGCCGTGATCTTCTCGAAGCGGAGCGTGAGGTCGGCCAGGAAGCGGTCCCAGATCGAGCGCTCCACCAGCACGCGCGAGCCGGCCGAGCAGGTCTGGCCGGCGTTCTGCACGATCGCCGCGGCCACCGAGGTCAGCGCGGCATCGAGATCGGCGTCGGCGAACACGATCTGCGGCGACTTGCCGCCGAGTTCGAGCGTGCAGCCGATGTGGTTCCTCGCGGCCGCCGTCTGCACCAGCGTGCCGACCTCCGGGCTGCCGGTGAAGGAGATGAAATCGATGCCGTCATGCGCCGACAGCGCCGCACCCGCCTCCTCGCCAAGACCCGGCACGACATTGATCGCACCGGCCGGGAAGCCGGCTTCCGCCGCGAGCTCGGCAAGACGCAGCGGCACCAGACAGGCCTCCTCGGCCGGCTTGATCACGGTCGCGTTGCCCATCGCCAGCGCCGGCGCGACGGTGCGACCGAACATCTGGCCCGGATAGTTCCAGGGAATGATGTGGCCGGTGACGCCGAGCGGCTCGTACACCGTGGTGACGAAGAAGCCGTCGAGGAACGGGATGGTGTCGCCATGCACCTTGTCGGCGGCGCCGCCGTAATATTCGAAATAGCGCGCGACGGCGACGACGTCCGCCTTGGCCTGCTTCATCGGCTTGCCGGTATCGGCCGCTTCGAGCTTCGCCAGCTCCTCGGCATTGTCCTCGACGAGGCGGCCGAGCTTCGACAACAGGCGCCCGCGGTCCACCGCGGCGAGCCGGCCCCACGGGCCTTCCAGCGCGCGGCGCGCCGCCGCCACGGCAAGATCGATGTCGGCCGCGTCACCGGCGGCAATCGAGGCGATCACCTGTCCGGTCGCCGGCGCCAGCATCGCAATGCTGCGGCCCGACTGCGCGGGCTGCCACTTGTTGTCGATGAAGACGCCCTTGGCGGCAGGCAGTTTGACATTGGCGTTCATGGCAGCTCTCCGGCTTCTCTTTGCAGCTCGTCCGCGGGTCATATCAGACCTCGGCACGGCGCATCCCCTCGCGGCCGCGCGACAGCCGGTCGGCAATGGAGGCGTGTCACCAGGGCCGGACTGACCGGCCCCTCTCTCCGTTTGCGCTGCAGCGGTCATGATGCCCGATGGATGCGTCCGACGTTTCTGTCAGACAATCCGGGAGCCGTCCAGAACGGGACGTGGGGCGCACGAGAACGTGCGGCGCGCGGCCCTGCGGGGCTCGCGCGCGATCGGCCGCGACATGATCGTCGCAAGGCTCGTCATCTGGCTGACCGCCCGGTCCGCCATGCGGTCGGGAACGCTCGTGGCCGGCGCGCGATTACGCGCCGGTTCTCGCCTTGCTCGCCGCGATCTGGTGCAGCGCCCATCTCGCATTCTTGCGCACGTCGGGATCGAGATCGTCGGCGACCAGCGCGAGGTACGGCTCGCCGTCGGGCGCAGCGATCTCGCCGAGCGCAGCCGCCGCCTCCTTGCGCAGATTGGCCTGCTCGTGGGTGATGCATTGGCCGATCGGCCGCACCGCATGCGGCACCTTCATGCGTCCGAGGCTGCGGATCGCCTTCAGGCGCACCTGCCAGAACTCATCCGCCAGGCAGGCGATCAACGGATCTGCGGCGACGGCACCATTGACGTTGAGCCCGAGCGTCTCGGCCGCCATCTCCCGCACCATCCAGTCGGAATCCTTGAGCGCGCGTGTGATGGTCTCCGCGGCGATCTTCATGTGCGAGAAGGCGAGCGCGCTGACCGCCGCGCGCCGGACATGCGCATCGGGATCACTGATCAGCGCCGTCAGCGCCGGAATCGACTCCTCGAGCTTGAGGAAGCCGATGACGCCGATCGCCTGCACGCGGACCGCGGCATCCGGATCCTGCAGCGCCTCCAGCGCCGGCTTGAGCGTATCCTTGCGCCGCAGCTCCTTCAGCGCGCGCAGCGCGCCCATCCGGACGAAGGCATGGGCATGCTTCACCAGCGTCAGGATGGCGTCGGCCGAAGCGGGATCCTTGAACTCGGCGAGACTGTCGGCGGCTGCCGATGCGACGATCCGCTCGGGATCGACGAGCAATTGGACCAGCGCCTCCGCCGCCTCCGGTCCATCGAACTCGCCGAGCGCCATGGCGACCTGCTGGCGCACGCCGGCGTCGGGATCGGCCACCATCTTCGCCAGATGCGCGACCGCGGCGGGATCGCCGGAATGTCCCAACGCGATGATGGCGACCCGCCGCTCCGCCGGATCGGCGGCACCGAGCCGTTCGTCGGCGTCGTCGAGATCGTCGTAGGATTCGAACGGGCTCGACATGATCACCTCAACAGATAGGGAATGTTGACGGTGACGGCGCCGGTCGGGCAATCCGCCTCGCAGGGCATGCAGTACCAGCATTCGTCATAGGCCATGAACGCCTTGCCGGTCATGTCGCTGATCCTGAGCACGTCGAGCGGGCAGACGTCGACGCAGACCGTGCAGCCCTTGTCGGCGATGCATTTGGCGTCGTCAACGACGACCGGGACCGACGTCTGATAGGTTGCAAGAGGCATGTCTCGTTCTCCTTCTGATCGTCAGGCGCTGGCGCGGATGCGCTGCTTGTCGTAGAGGTCCTTCTCGTCGTCCGCGATGGGCACGACATAGGGCTGCACCGCCCGCTTCTCGCTGGTCATGCGGCCGTCCTGCTTGCTCAGCAGCGTGTGGCAGAACCAGTTCTCGTTGTCCTTCTCCGGAAAATCGGTGCGCCAGTGATAGAGTCCCCAGCGGCTCTCCTCGCGGAACAGCGAGGCATGGGCGGCCATGTCCGCGCAATCCATGATCGACTGCACCTCCAGTGCGCGCAGCAGTTCATGCGCGTTGCGCGCGATCATGCGCTCCTGCATGTCCTCGCGGACCTCGGCGAGCCGGCGCATCCCGAGCTCGTACTTCCGCGTCACCTTCGGCGGCTGCAGATAGTCGTTGACCAGGCGCCGCGTCTTGTACTCGATCTGGTTCGGCGGAATGCCGTCCTCGCGCTTCGTCGGCGCCAGCACGCGCTCGCGCTCCAGCGCGATCTCGGCGGCATCGATGTCGCCGAAATCATGATTGTCGGCGAACTCCATCGCATCAAGCCCGGCGAACGAACCGTTGGTGAATGCGCCCAGCATGTAGTTGTGCGGAACGCTGGCCATGTCGCCGGCCGCATAGAGCCCGGGGACGGTCGTGCGGGCATTGTCGTCGACGAACACGCCCGACGCGCTGTGGCCCGAGCAGAAGCCGATCTCGGAGATGTGCATCTCGATCGACTCCTTGCGGTAGTCGACGCCGCGGCCCTCCTGGAACAGTCCGCGCGTGGGGCGCTCGACCTTGTGCAGGGTGTGCTCGATCTCCTCGATGGTCTTGTCGTGCAGGTGCTTGAGCTGCAGGAAGACCGGCCCCTTGCCCGACAGCAGCTCGTTGTAGAACTCCAGCATCATCTGGCCGGACCAATAGTCGCATTCGATGAAGCGGCGATCCTCGTTGTTGGCGGTATAGGCACCGAAGGGACCGGCGACATAGGCGCAGGCCGGACCGTTGTAGTCCTTGATCAGCGGATTGATCTGGAAGCATTCGAGATTGGCGAGCGCCGCGCCCGCGTGATAGGCCATCGCATAGCCGTCGCCGGAATTGGCGGCGTTCTCATAGGTGCCGAACATGTATCCAGAGGTCGGCAGGCCGAGCCGTCCCGCCGCGCCCATGCACAGGATTACGGCCTTGGCCTTGATCACCAGCATCTCGGCGGTGCGGGTGTTGACGCTGACGGCGCCGGCGATGCGGCCATCGCTCGACTTCAAGAGCCGCGTCGCCATGTAGCGGTTGGAGATCAGGATGCGTGCGCGGCGCAGTTGCCGATATAGCGCCTTCTTGACGGTCTCGCCGTTCGGCATCGGCAGCACGTAGGTGCCGATGTGGTGCACCTTCTTGACGGCATAGTCGCCGTTCTCGTTCTTGAGGAAGCGGATGCCGAAGCTGTCGAGCTCCTCGATGATCCCGTAGCAGCTCTGGGCGTATTTGTAGACCGCCTTCTGATCGACGATGCCGTCATTGGCGATCGTGATCTCCTTGGTGTATTGCTCCGGCGTTGCATAGCCGGGGATGACGGCGTTGTTCAGGCCGTCCATGCCCATCGAGATCGCGCCGGAGCGCTTGACGTTCGCCTTCTCCAGCAGAACGACGTTCGCCTTGGGATTCTTCAACTTGGCCTTCAGGGCAGCCATCGGACCGGCGGTGCCGCCGCCGATCACCAGCACGTCGCAGGACACCTCCGAGAGGCCGTCGACGATCTCATCCATTGCCATTCTAAGCTCCTGCTTGGCCGGGGTCACACCGGTCCGGATCAGACTTGTTCAGCGGGGCACCCGGCGATAGCAATTAGTTGTCGCCTGAGCGCATTTCTTCGCGCCGGCCAGTCAGCGCTCGACGAACGCCTTCTCGACCACGAAATGGCCGGGCGTGCTGTGGTTGCCTTCGACGAAGCCGCGCCCCTCCAGCATGGCCTGGAGCTCGGCCAACATCGCCGGGCTGCCGCAGAGCATGATGCGGTCGGTCTCGACATCGAGGTCGGGCCCGCCGATGTCGGCGAACATCTGCCCCGATGCGATCAGTTCGGTGATGCGGCCGCGGTTGCGGAACGGCTCGCGGGTCACCGTGGGGTAATGAAGCAGCCGGTTCCGGACCAGCGGTCCAAAGAATTCGTGGCCGCGCAGGCCATCGACGAGCTGCTCGCCATAGGCGAGCTCCGAGACCTGGCGGCAGCCATGGGCCAGCACGATGGTCTCGTAGGTCTCGTAGATGTCGGGATCCTTGACCAGGCTGGCGAACGGCGCCAGCCCGGTGCCGGTCGACAGCAGCAGCAGACGCCTGCCCGGAATCAGGTTGCCCGCGATCAGCGTTCCCGTCGCCTTGCGCCCCACCAGGATGCGATCGCCCTCTTTGATCTTCTGCAGCCGGGAGGTCAGCGGCCCGTCCGCCACCTTGATGCTGAAGAATTCCAGCTCCTCCTCGTGATTGGCGCTCGCCATGCTGTAGGCGCGCATCAGCGGCCGGCCGTCGACCTCGAGCCCGATCATCGCGAACTGCCCGTTCTGGAAGCGGAAGCCGGGATCCCGCGTGGCGGTGAAGCTGAACAGCGAATCGGTCCAGTGCCGGACCGACAACACCGTCTCGGTCTGAAAAGCGCTCATCGTCGTCTCCTGAGGCGCGGGGCGCGCCGTGTGGCGGTTGCTGACGACGATGTCGCGGAAACGGCGCGGTTCGGCAATTTCGAACGCGCCGCGGCGGTGGATTAGTTGCAAAGATTGTTCCGCGGGAAGGCGAGCGCGCGGCAACGAAGCACCTCGCGCTCCACATTCCGTCGAACAAGGCAATTAGTTGCTGGGGGCCCCGGTCCGTCTCCCCTAGCGTGACGACGCCGGCTTCGGCACAACCAGGAGGCGCCATGATTCCAGCCGATACCCTCAACAGCGAAGTCAGTCCCGACCTGGCGTCGTTACGGCTGCGGAATGCCGGCGGCGCTCCCGCGGAGCTGTCCGCCGAACGGCTGCGGCTGTCCTGCATGTGCGCGCATTGCAGGCGGGCCCGCCTCGACGGCCGCTTCCCGGCGCAGTTTCCCGGGATCGGCATCGTCGGGGTCGGAGATCTCGGTTACGGCTTGAACATCGCGTTTTCCGACGGCCACAATCGCGGCATCTATCCGAAATCATACCTTTGGGAACTCGTTGCCGCCTGAGGTGCGTCGCGCGGTGACAGATGGCACGAACATTGCTCCGCTTCTGATCAGTATGATCAATGCGGAGGCAAGACATGTTGCTGCAGGCAGCCAAATCAGCTGCGGACGCCGTGCCCTCTCCCATGACGTCAGCGCGCGCGGTGACCAGTTCGTCGCTCCTGCTCACCGAAAGCCAGCAATCCATCGGCGGCCCGCCGTCGCTGATCGAAAGGCTCAGCCTGCGCGAGCGTGAGCAGGTGCTCAAGCAGGGCCGCCGCAAGGTGCTGAACCGCGGCCAGACGCTGTTCAGCCAGGGCGCCAGGCACGACGGCATCTTCCTGGTCGAGAGCGGCCGCATCCGCGTGTTCTATACGTCGCCGCAGGGGCGCGAGATCACGCTGGCCTATTGGCATGTCGGCAATTTCGTCGGCGGTCCCGAGGTGTTCGACACCGGCGTGCATCAATGGTCCGGCATCGCCGCCAGCAATGCCAGCGTGATCCAGCTTCCCGGCAAGGAGCTGCGAACGCTGGTGGCGGAGATCCCCAATCTCGCGATCGGACTGATCGAAGGGTTGAGCTTCAAGGGAAAATGCTACTCCGCCCTGGCCCAAATGCTGGGGACGCGTTCGATCACCGAGCGGCTCGCTCATCTGCTGCTGCATCTCGTCGACCTCTATGGCGTGGATGATCCCGACGGCAAGGTCATTGCCGCGGCCTTCACCCATGCCGACATCGCCCACATGGTCGGGGCGACGCGGCAGTGGGTGACGATCAGCCTCAAGCGGATGCAGGAAAAGAATATCGTCCGCACCAGGCGTTCGCAGATCGTGGTCTGCCGGCCCGACGTCCTGGACGAGATGCGCGGCCAGGCCGCGGATTAGCCGGCCTGCTCATGCAAGCGGCTGTCATGAGCGAAATTGCCCAAGGAGTACGCAACCGGATTTTGACGGCAACTAATCCACCCGCTGCCGAACTCCGGATTTGCGCTCGTGGACGCGGCCTTCATCATGGCGCCATCAGCCATCCAACCGAACGGGGATGAGAATGGTCCGCTGCCGTCACGCGCTCTTGCTATCCGTCACCTGTCTGTCCCTGATCGCGGCGCAGCCCGTCGCAGCAGAGACAGTCACGATCGGCATAGGCACCCAGGACACCACGACCAACACGGTGACGGCCGGCACCATCGTGCGGCAGCTTCACCTGCTGGAGAAGTATCTGCCCAAGGACGGCAAATACGCCAACATCAAGTTCGAGATCGAGTGGCAGAACTTCACCTCCGGTCCGCCCGTCACCAACGGGATGATGGCGAACAAGCTGCAGTTCGGCATGATGGGCGACTACCCGCTGATCGTGAACGGCTTCACCTTCGAGAACAATCCCGAGAGCAAGAGCCGGCTGATCGCCGTCGCCGCCTACAGCCTCGCCGGCTCCGGCAACGGCATCGTCGTTCACAAGGACTCGCCCTACTACGAACTCTCCGACCTCAAGGGCAAGCTGGTCAGCGTGCCGTTCGGCTCGGCCGCACACGGCATGGTGCTGAAGGCGCTTCAGGACGGCGGCTATCCGGCGGATTTCTTCCAGCTGGTGAGCCAGACGCCGGAGGTCGGCTCGACCAACCTGCAGGAAAAGAAGATCGACGCGCACGCCGATTTCGTGCCGTTCGCGGAGCTGCTGCCGTTCCGCGGCTTTGCGCGCAAGATCTTCGACGGCGTCCAGACCAACCTGCCGACATTCCATGGCGTCGTCGTCCGCACCGACTTCGCGGAAAAATATCCCGAGGTCGTCGTCGCCTATGTCAAGGCGGTGATCGCCGCCAACCAGTGGCTGCGCCAGGATCCGAAAGCGGCGGCCGAAAAGATCCAGGAATGGACCGGGATCAACAAGGAGGTCGTCTACATCTTCCTCGGCCCCGGCGGCAACATGACCACGGATCCGACGATCAAGCCGGCGCTGGTGGATGCCGCCGCGACTGACGTCAAGGTGCTGCAGAGCCTCGGCCGCATGAAAGAGTTCGATCCGAAGACATGGGTCGACGACAGCTACATCCGCAAGGCCTATGCCGAGCTGAAGCTGGACTACGACAAGGATCTCGCCAGCACCGCGAACTACGAAATCTCCGGCGAGGACAAGTTCTGCAGCAGGCCGATCACCGAGCCGCGCAAGGCCGGCGAGGTCTGGGTCGACGGCGAGGGCATCATAGCCTTCAGCAGCGCGACCTGCACGCTCGGCGCCTATGCCGACTACAAGGCCAAGGGCAAGAAGATCAACGTCGCCTACGTCTTCGACACCGCGCGCGGCATCAAGCTGTTCGCCGACCAGGCGTTCTTCGCGGCGGCCAATGGCGAGATCGCGCCGTTCCTGCTGAAGAAGGATGCCGAAGCCTATGCCGCCAAGATCGGCGGCAAGGTGATGGGACTTGATGACGCCGTGAAGCTGGCGATGGCGGGAGGCAAGACTTGAGCAGCCCCGCTTTGATGACATCCCCCGACCAGGCTGCGGCGACCGCCGCGCCTGGCACCGCGATCCCGCCGAGCCGTCCAGACGTCTCCGCCCGCGCGGCACGCTGGTTCCGGCTGAACCAGGACAGGCTGCAGTCGGTGCTGATCGGCACCGCGTCGCTGATCCTGTTCCTGATCGCCTGGCACCTGCTGACGACCTACCGCGTCGTCTTCTTCGTGAAGTTCACCAACGTGCCGGCGCCGCTGGCCGTCTATGCGAGCTTCACCAAGGCGATCCACGATCCGAAATTCCTGATGCACATCCTGCTCAGTTGCCGCCGGATCTTCATCGGGTTCTCGCTGGCCGCACTGGTCGGCGTGCCGCTCGGCCTGATCATGGGCCGGTTCAAGCTGGTGCACGAGATCGTCTTCCCGGTCGCCGAGGTGCTGCGTCCGATCCCGGCGATTGCCTGGGTGCCGATGGCGATCATGCTGTGGCCGACCAACGAGCAGAGCATCGTCTTCATCACCTTTCTCGGCTCGTTCTTTCCGATCCTGGTCAACACGCTGCACGGCATGACGCTGGTCGACCCCGTGCTGGTGCGGGCCGCCAAGTGCCTCGGCGCGCGGGAGACCGCGATCTTTCGCGAGGTCTATTTCCCGGCGTCGCTGCCGCACATCTTCACCGGCCTCACCGTCGGCATGGGCGTCGCATGGGTGTCGCTGATCGCGGCCGAGATGATCTCGGGACAGTTCGGCATCGGCTACTTCACCTGGGAAGCCTATTCGCTGGTCCAGTATGCCGACATCGCGCTCGGGATGATCGCGATCGGCGTGCTCGGGCTCGGCTCGAGCCTCGTGATCCGCGCAGCCGGACAGTTGGTGATGCCCTGGAGGTCGCGATGAGCCAAGCCGCAGCGGATACGAGACAGGGCCATATCGAGGTCTGCAACTTCGCCCTGAGCTACGAGACCATCGACGGCGCCGTCGAGGCCGTCACCGACACGCAGATCCACGTCGAGCCTGGTGAGTTCGTCTCGATCGTCGGACCGTCGGGTTGCGGCAAGTCGACACTGCTCAACGCCGTCGCGGGTTTCCTCAAACCCACCAGCGGCGTCGTCACGGTCGACGGCCATGCCGTGACGGGTCCGAGCGCCGAGCGCGGCATGGTGTTCCAGCAATATTCGCTGTTTCCCTGGAAGACGGTGCGCGAGAACGTCGAGTTCGGGCTGAAGATGCGCGGCATGCCGAAGTTCGAGCGCGCACGCGCGGCGCGCACTCTGCTCGGGCTCGCCGGCCTCGAGGCGTTCGAGAACCATTATCCCGAGCGCCTCTCCGGCGGCATGAAGCAGCGCGTCGGCATCGTGCGCGCGCTCGCCACCGGTCCCAAGGTGCTGCTGCTCGACGAGCCGTTCGGCGCGCTCGACGCGCAGACCCGCATCATCATGCAGCAGATCCTCACCAACATGTGGCAGCGGCTGAAGATCTCGGTGCTGTTCGTCACCCACGACATCGACGAGGCGATCTTCCTGTCCGACCGCGTCTACTGCATGACCGCGCGCCCGGGCTCGATCAAGGCCGAAATCCAGATCCCGCTCGAGCGGCCCCGCCAGCAAGCGATGATGATGTCGTCGGAGTTCCTGGCGCTGCGGCGCGGGCTGATGTCGCTGATCCGCGAGGAAAGCCTGAAGGCGATGGGCGGCGAGATCACCGATCTCGGCATGCAGGGACTCAGTATCGAGCTGCAGGGCCAGTCGATCGCCGAAATCCTCTGAGGCGCTCGATCCGCGACGTCCGCTCCAGCTGCGCCCGAAATCGCCCGATGGTCGCATCCGGGCGGGCGCATCAGTGCTGGCGTCCCTGCCGGTCCTGACGCAGAATGCCGGAAAGCCAAACAAGGACATCGCAGGGGGAGTGCCCGGATCCGTCAGCATCGACATCGGGCGCGAGTTGCTCGCAGGCGCACACGAAGGGGTCCAGGCGAACGCGCACCGGCTGTGCATCGCACGGCACGGACGACGTTCGAGATCCTGCCAGTGTCGCCGTCGGGCGCTGCTGCTCTCCAGGCGCAACTGAGAGGAAGCCAATGCAGGGCACCATCTTTCCAAGCCTCAAGGATCGGGCCGTCCTCGTGACCGGCGGCGGCTCCGGCATCGGGGAAGCGATCGTGCGCAATTTCCTCGGCCAAGGCGCGCGTGTCGGATTCATCGACATCGATCTGGAGGCGTCGCAGCAGCTGCTGGCGAGCCTGCCTGCGGAGGCCAAGGTGCACTTCGAGCATGCCGACCTTCGCGACATCGGTGCGCTGAGGGCCGCGGTCGACGGCGCCCGTGCGGCGCTGGGGCCGATCACCATTCTGGTGAACAACGCCGCGCGTGATGACCGCCACGCGATCGAGGACGTCACGCCGGACTATTGGGACGAGCGCATCGCCGTGAACCTCAAACATCAGTTCTTCGCGGCCCAGGCGGTCGCGCCGGACATGATCCAGGCCGGAGGCGGCGCGATCGTCAATCTCGGTTCGGTGAGCTGGGTGCTCGGCCAGGGCAACATGCCCTGCTACACCACGGCGAAGTCGGCGATCCAGGGACTGACCCGCGCCCTCGCCCGCGATCTCGGACCCAATAACGTGCGGGTCAATTCCATTCTTCCGGGCTGGATCATGACCGAGCGGCAGCAGAGACTCTGGCTGACGCCCGAGGGCGAGGCCGAGCTCATGCGCCGCCAATGCCTCAAGCGCAAGCTCGTGCCGGACGACATCGCCCGCGTGGTGCTGTTCTTCGCCGCCGACGACAGCGGCGCCTGCACCAACCAGAACTACATCGTCGACGGCGGCTGGGCCTGAGGCTCGACCATCATCACGAAGCCACGAGGTGCGGTCCGGTGCTGCCGCGTGCGACGATCTCGAAGCCGAGGTCGATCCGCCGCGTTCTCGGCCGCTTGCCGGTGGCGATCACCTGAAGCACCAGTTCGGACGCCACGCGCCCCATGTCGGCGCGCGGCGTCAGCACGGTCGACAGCGGCGGATTGGAGGCCGCCGCGAATTCCAGGTCGTTGAAGCCGATCAGCGACATCCGGCGCGGGACCTCCAGCCCCGCCTGCTGGCAGGCGAATAGCGCACCAAGCGCGATGTTGTCATCGCAGCAGAAGATCGCATCGGGAACTTCGCTCGCGAGCATCTCCTCGGTCAGCTTCCGCCCCAGCGAGATCGTCGCCTGCGCCGGCAGCCAGGCCACCAGCGACGTGCCGTCCAGCCCCGCTTCGGCCAGCGCCGCGCGATACCCCTCGAGCCGGGCGCGGGCCCGGTCGTCGCGCTGTCCCGAGAGATAGGCAATCCGCCGATGTCCCAGCTCGATCAGGAAGCGGGTCGCGGCGTAGCCGCCCTGGCGCTGCGAAAGTCCGACATTCAGATCGATCGGATCGTCGGTCAGCTCGAACGTCTGCACCACCGGAATCCGCGAACGTTCGAGAACGCGCCGCGCGGCCCGCGTCTGGTTCACTCCGACCAGGATCAGCGCCTCGATGTTCTGGCCCAGCAAGGTCCTGATCGCGCCCTCTTCCTCCTCCGCCGAGTAGCGGCTGCTGACGACGACGGGGCGAAAGCCGAGCGGCAGCAGGGTGTCGTAGATCGCCTGCAGGTAGTCCGCGAAGATGCCGTTGGAGAGCGACGACACGACGATGCCGATCGAATGCGTGCGGGTCGAGGCGAGCCGGCTCGCCGCGAAGTTCGGCACATAGGCCAGCCTGTCGACCGCGGCATCGATCCGCTTGCGCAACTCCGGCGACACCATATCGGGCCGCCGCAGCGCCCGCGACACAGTGACAGCGCTGACATGGGCGATGCGCGCGACGTCCTCCAGCGTGGTGCGACGCTTCTGAGACATGATCCTTGCAACATTGATTCACGCGGATTTGTCCGAACCATATTCATGACATGCGGCCGGCCGCTTGGCAAAAGCCGCGCGACGGTAATTGACAGCGCTGTCATTGATCAGTAACGCTTGGCGGGTCGAGACGACGAGCAATGCTCGCACAACCTCCGGAAACAAAGAGGCGTCTCGCACATGCGTCATTGATTTGGCGCCACAACAACAGGGGAGGTCACGAATGTCGTCCAAGTCGATGAGGGCGCGATGCCTTGCCACTTGTGCATCGCTGGTGTTGGTCACGGCGTTTGCCGGCAAGGCGCTGGCGGAGCCGGAGATGGTCAAGGGACCGGCGACCGAGCCTGAATGCATGGTGCCGTGGACCACGGACACCAAGTTCTTCAAGTTTCCGGCCAAGAAGGGCCCGTACCGCATCGCACTGGCGAACGGCTACATCGCCAATACCTGGCGCATCCAGATGATCCAGACCGCGAAGGCCTATGCGGCGCAGCCGGAGGTCAAGGCCAAGCTGAAGGAATTCAAGGTCGTCTCGACCGGCGAGGACGTACCGGCCCAGATATCGGCAATCAACAACTTCATCGATTCCGGCTATGACGCCATTGTCGTCAACGCGCAGAACCCGACCGCGTTCGGGCCGGTGATCAAGCGCGCCAAGCAGGCCGGCGTGATCCTCGTCGCCTTCGACAACATCCTCGCGACGGAAGATGCGATCAACGTCAATGTCGACCAGAAGGGTCTCGGCGAACTCTGGGCGAAGTGGCTGGTCAAGAACGTGCCCGGCGGCGGCAAGGTGCTCGAGGTGCGCGGCGTCGCCGGCACCTCGGTCGACACCGATCGGCACAACGGCTTCCACTCCGTTCTCGATGCCTCCGGCAAGAAGTGGCAGGTCACCGAGGTCGTCGGCAAATGGGACGACGGCGTCGCCCAGAAGGCCACGGCGGATGCGATCGCGACCAATGGCCCGTTCGATGCGATTTCCGGCCAGGGCGGCGACACCGGCATCGTGCAGGCCATGCTCGACGCCAAGCACAAGATGGTGCCCTTCGGCGGCGAGACCGAAAACGGCTTCCGCAAGTTCTGCGCCGCCAAGGCGTCCGAAGGCCTGAAATGCTCTTCCGCCGGTACCGGACCTGCGCAGGTCGCGGTCGCGATCAAGGTCGCGCTCGCCGCGTTGGAAGGCAAGGTGGTGCCGCAATCGGTCAAGCTGCCGCTCGCCGTCGTCGAAGATCCGAACTTCAAGAAGGATCAGGACTACTTCCCGGCCCAGTCCGACAACTTCTTCGTCGGCAACTCCTTCCCGACCTGCGGCATCAACTTCACGGCGCAGGAGATCATGGGTCAGTCGAAGGAAAATCAATAGGCCGGTGTGATCGCTGGTCCGCGAGTTCTCTCGCGGCCAGCCCGTCCCTATTGACCAAACGACTGAGGGAGCAAGCATGATCGCGGCCGAGCCGCTGTTTCGCGCCGAAGGACTGTCCAAGCGCTACGGCGGCGTGATCGCTCTCGACGGTGCGGACCTGGAGGTCCATCCCGGCCGCATCCACGCCATTCTCGGCGAGAACGGCGCCGGCAAGTCGACGCTGATCAAGCTGATGGTCGGCGTGGTCGCGCCGGACGAAGGCCGGATGACGCTTGAAGGACGCGCGGTCGCCTTCAGCGGTCCCTCCGCCGCGAACGATGCCGGCGTCGTCTGCATCTTCCAGGAGCTGTCGCTGATCCCCGACCTGTCGGTCGCCGACAACATCATGATCTCGCATCCGCCGACGCGGTTCGGCATGATCGACCGGCGCGCCCAGCGCCGACTTGCCGAGGAGGCGCTGCACCGCGCCGGCGCCAGCGACATTCATCCGCGCGCGCTGGTGAAGGACCTGCCGCTGTCGCGCCGCCAGATGGTCGAGATCGCGAAAGCGCTGTCGCGGCAGCCGAAGATCCTGATCCTCGACGAGGCAACCTCGGCGCTGACCGCATCCGACGTGACCAAGGTGTTCAAGGTGCTGAAGCGCCTGCGCAGCGAGGGGCTGGCGCTGCTCTACATCTCCCATCGCATGCACGAGATCGCGGAGCTCGCCGACGATTGCAGCGTGTTCCGCAACGGCCGCCGCATCTCGACCTTCCCGGCCGGCACCAAGACGGATGCCGAAGTGATCGAGCTGATGATCGGCCGCGAGTACAAGCATGCCTTCCCGGAAAAGCCGCCGCGCAAGACCGATGGGCGGCCGCCCGCGCTGCAATGCAGGAGCATCAGTTGGGGCGACCGGCTGAAGGACATCTCGTTCTCGCTGCAGGCCGGCGAGATCATCGGTCTCGGCGGGCTCGACGGCCAGGGCCAGCGCGAGCTGCTGCTGGCGCTGTTCGGCGTGCTGCGCGACTGTCGCGGCGACATTCTGATCGACGGCAACAAGGTGACGATCGACAGCCCCGTCACCGCCAAGTCGGAGCGCATCGGCCTCGCGCTCATTCCGGAGGACCGCAAGACCGAAGGACTGATGCTGCCGATGTCGGTGCGCGACAATCTCTCGGCCGCCGCCTTCGACCGGTTCGCGACATTCGGCATCATCGACCGGCAGCGGCAATCGATGCTGATCGAGGAGATGATCCGCCTGATCGAGATCAAGACCGCCTCCCCCGATCTCGCCGTCAGCGCGCTCTCCGGCGGCAACCAGCAGAAGGTCGTGATCGCGAAATGGCTGATGAACAAGCCGCGCATCATCCTGCTCAATGATCCGACGCGCGGCATCGATGTCGGCACCAAGCAGGAGATCTACCGGCTGCTGCGCCGGCTTGCCGACGAGGGCGCCGCGATCCTGCTCTATTCGACCGACTATGACGAGCTGATCGGCTGCTGCGACCGCGTGCTGGTGATGTACGATGGCGCGATCAGGCGCGAGCTCGCGGGCGCCGAGATCACCGAGCGCGCGCTGGTCAGCAGTGCGCTCAATGTCGACGAAGGCGAGCGAGCGGAAGCGAGTCTGGCATGACCGAGTGGCGGTACTGGCTCTCCGAACAGCGCGGCACCCTGCTCGCGATCGGGATCTTCGTCGCGATGTTCCTGCTCTATGCGACCAATCATCCGGCCGGCTTCAGCGCCAACATGGTGCAGACCGCGGCCAACAAGGCGACGCTGCTGGCCTTTGTCGCGATGGCGCAGGCGATCGTGGTGATCACCGCCGGCATCGATCTGTCCGTCGGCATGATCCTGACCCTGACCAACTGCCTCGCATCCTGGATCGTGGTCGGCACCGCCACCGAGACCGCGCTCGGCGTGGCCGGCGTGCTCGGCACCGGCATCGTCTGCGGCATGATCAACGGCGCGATCGTGATCTTCGGGCGCCTGCAGCCGATCGTGACGACGATCGCCACCGGGGCGATGTACTACGGCATCGCGCTGTTCCTGCGGCCCAATCCCGGCGGATCCGTCAACGAGACGCTGGCGGATGCCTTGACGGGAAGATTGTTCGGCGTGCTGCCCACGAGCCTCGTGGCACTGGCTGCGGCGGCGCTGCTGATCTGGGTACCCTATAGCCGCTCGGTCATCGGCCGCGCCGCGTTCGCGACCGGCTCCTCCGAGGTCGCAGCCTACATGTCCGGCGCGCCGATCCGCGCGGCCAAGTTTGTCGCCTACACCTTGGCTGGCCTATTGTCGGCGATCGGCGGCCTGTTCCTGACGTTCTTCTCCTACACGGGCGAAGCCGCCTATGCGAGCGGCAATGCCTACACGCTGTTCTCGATCGCGGCCGTGGTGCTCGGCGGCGTATCGCTGATGGGCGGACGCGGCAGCGCGATCGGGGCGATCTTCGGCGCGCTCGCCTTCCGCACCATCGGCGATCTGCTGTTCGTGTTCGATTTCGATCCGCTGTGGCAGCCGCTGTTCCAGGGTCTCGTGCTGATGCTCGCGGTCTCGATCGGCGCGTTCGGTCTGGTGCGGGTGCGCAATCGGCTGGAGTGGTTCGGATGAGCGACGCAACGGCACCACGACCGACCCATCGCGGGATCGCCATGCTGCGTCGGATCGATCCGGCGGTGGCGGCCTCGTTCGGCTGCATCCTGCTGCTGCTGCTGGTGGGCAGCCTCTATTCGCGCAGCTTCCTGTCGCCGGATTATCTGCTGCAGCAGTTGAAGGTCGCGAGCTTCCTGGGCGTGATCGCCACCGGCATGATGCTGGTGATCCTGCTCGGCCAGATCGATCTCTCGGTGCCCTGGGTTGTCACGACGGGCGCGATGATGGCCTGCGCGGCGGCCGCCCATGGCACGACCGGCGCCATCATCGCGATTCCCTGCGGCATTCTCTGCGGAGCCGCCATCGGTCTCCTGAACGGCATCGGCGTCGCCTATCTGCGCATTCCCTCGATGATCATCACCCTGGCGACCAACGCGGTCGCGCAAGGGCTGATGGTCGCCTACACCGGAGGCTTCGCGCCGCAGGATTCCGCCTCCAAGGCGATGCGCTATCTCGCCACCGGCAATATCGTGCCCGGCCTTCCCAACGCGGTGCTGGTGTGGGCGATCATCGGCGGCGCCGCGATCTGGCTGCTGTGGCGGACCACGTTTGGCCGCGCCATCTATGCCATCGGCAATCGCGAGCGCGCGGCCTATCTCTCAGGGATCGATACACGCCGCATCACCATGCTGGCGTTCGCGCTGTCCGGCGCCCTCTCCGCCTGCGGCGGCGTTCTGCTCGCGGGCTACGCCTCGAAGGCGGCGCAGTCGATGGGCGACGCTTATCTGCTGCCCTCGATCGCGGCCGTCGTGCTCGGCGGCACGCACATCCTCGGCGGCCGCGGCAGCTATCTCGGCACCGTCGCCGGCGTCGTGCTGATCACCCTGCTGCAATCCATTCTGTCGGTGATGCAGATCAGCGAGGCCGGTCGCCAACTGATCTACGGCGCGGTGATCATCCTGATGCTCCTGATCTACGGCCGCCAGAAGCTGTGATGCATGCGACGTCGCGACGGACTTTGCTGACGGCGACCACCTCTCGCGCAAGCCCGCGAGCGATCGGCCGCTGACCCCACAGCACCACCACAAGTAGCTCGCCCGCAACGACTGGCGAAGCCCTTCAAACCAAAGCTGCCTCCGATTCGCTCTCGGTCTCTTCTCACCGATTCACCCGCTTTCTATGGGCGCGAAGGCGGCCTCATCGCCGAATGTGCTTTCCTGTCCGGCACAACCGAAACAGGGTTCCAGGCTACGCTTGATTAAGCATCGTTGCACGGTATCTGCGTATTTTACCCGCCGAGGTTGATTTATTGGCCCGACCGGCCGTAACAAGACACCGACGGGAAACAAATCGAAATCCATTTGAAATGTGAGAGCGGACGACAATGTCGGACACCGCAGCCGGTGGTCTATTGCCTGATCTCAGCCGCCGCTGGCTCCCCCGGACAAAGAGCGTCTTGCAACGGGCGCATGACAGCGAGGATGCCGCGACGGCCTGGGCCGTGTTCCGGTTCAACTGGGCTGTCATGACAGCTCTTTGGGTGCTGTTCGGACTGTGCCTGATCTTCACGGATTTTCGCATCGAACCCGTCGGCTACATCATCGTGCTATCGACATCGGCCATCTATGGTGTCATCGGCTACGCCAACGCACGGTCGGCGCGGCGTGCCAAACCCTGGATGTTCTCATTCCTGACGGGAATGGCCCAGACCACACTGGCATCCACCGTGCTGGCATCACTGTCCTACATTGCGACGGCCGCCAACCTGCCGCTTCAGGACGCCAACCTGCTCGCCCTCGATCGCGCCCTTGGCTTCGACTTTCGCGACTACTTGTCGTTCGTCAATGACCGCCCCTGGGCCGTCCTGAGCCTCGCGTTCGGCTATCGATCCATTTCCTGGACGATCTGCATCATCGTCGTGGCCCTTCCCTTGCTGGGCCACTATCGCCGGTTCGCGGAGTTCAACCTCGCGATCAGCCTGACGCTGGCGCTGACCTGCATCATCACCTTGTTTGTCCCTGCACTCGGCGTGTATCACGCGTTGGAGCTGCCGCCGTCCGCCTACGCAAACCTCATCCCGCAGGCCTATTTCGACACGGCGCGCGAGGTGCCCCTGGTTCGCGATGGGACGCTGCGCCTGTTGGATACCAGCCATCTCGCGGGGATCGTGACCTTTCCGAGCTTTCACGCGGCAGCCGCGGTCCTCGACGGCTGGGCATTGTGGTCATTGCGCTGGTTGCGACCGTTCAATGTCCTGATCCACGGCGCGATGCTGCTCTCGACCCCAATCGGCGGCGGACATTTCCTCGTCGACATGATCGCCGGCATCGCGATCGCGACGGCGTCGATCTGCATCGCGCGCCGTGTTGCCCTGAGGCTACGCGAACGCCACGCCACGTTTCCGCGCCGCATGCTGCGACATCCATTGCCTCAGACCTGAAGGATTTGGACAAGGCGGGTGTCTGTGGCACATCCGCCGGAGCTGCATCGGCGAAAAAGTGCCGGCGGCTCCTCTCATACTTCGAGCCACTCCTGCCGGACCGCGGTGTTGGCCTTGAGCTGATCCGGTGTCCCTTCGAACACGACGCGGCCGTGGCCCATGACATAGACGCGTTTCGAAATGCGCATCGCGATCGAGAGCTTCTGCTCGACGAGCAGGATCGCGACGCCCGCCGCTGCGATCCGGGCAATCAGATCGCCGACCTGCTGCACGATCAGCGGCGCCAGACCTTCGGTGGGCTCGTCGATCATGATCAGGTCAGGGTCGCCCATCAGCGTGCGGCAGGTGGTCAGCATCTGCTTCTCGCCGCCCGACAGCACACCCGCAGGCGTATCGGCGCGCGCGGCGAGGTTGGGAAACATGTCGAGCATGTCCTGAAGGCGCCACTTCCCCGGCCGCCGCGTGTCCTTGATGCCGAGCACGAGGTTTTGCCGAACGGTGAGGCTCGGGAAGATGTCACGGTGTTCGGGCACATAGCCGAGCCCAAGGCGCGCGATCTTGTAGCTGGGCAAGCCGGCAATGTCCCGGCCCTTGAAGCGGATCGTCCCCTGCGGACTGACCTCGCCCATGATCGCCTTCACAGTGGTCGAGCGGCCGACACCGTTGCGGCCGAGCAGGCTCACGACTTCGCCGGCGGCGACGTCGAGGTCGACGCCCTGCAGAATATGGCTCTTGCCGTAGTAAGCGTGGAGGTTCCTGACCTCGAGCATCAGTGGGCCTCCTCACCGAGATAGGCTTCCTTCACCTTCGGGTCGCGACGGATCTCCTCCGGCGTGCCCGACGCGATGATGTGGCCATAGACCAGCACCGAGATGCGATCGGCGAGACCGAATACCACGCTCATGTCGTGCTCGACGATCACCAGCGTCCGCCCCTCGGTGAGCCGCCGGATCAACGAGACCGCGCGCTCGGTCTCCGCGTGGCTCATCCCGGCGGTCGGCTCGTCGAGCATGACGACCGTCGCGCCGCTCGCGATGGTGACGCCGATCTCCAGCTCGCGCTGCTCGGCATAGGTCAACAACCCCGCGGGAATGTCACGCCGATGCGTGAGATGGATGTCATCGAGGATCTGGGCGGTTCGCTCGCGCACCTCCGGCAGGCTGTCGACGTTCTTCCAGAACGCGTAGCGATGTCCGGTCGCCCACAGCACGGCGCATCGGACGTTCTCCCACACGGTCATGCGAGCGAACACGTTGGTGACCTGGAACGAGCGCGACAGGCCGCGCCGATTGATCTCGAACGGCCGCAGGCCGGAGATGAGCGTGCCGTTCAGCCTCACCTCGCCGGAGGTCGGCCTGATGTGTCCGCTGATCAGGTTGAACGTCGTGGACTTGCCGGCGCCGTTCGGGCCGATGATGGCGTGGCGCTCGCCCTTGGTGACGCTGAGATTGAGGTCGCGGATGACGCCGACATTGCCGAAGCGCTTTTCGACGGCGCGAACTTCGATCGCTGCGGTCATGCCAGATACCCCCGATCACGCGCCACGGTGGCGGCCCTGTCCCAGGCTCCGGCGATCCGCTGCCACGTCGACCGCGCGACAAAGAAGCCGGCGACCACCAGAATCGCGGCGACGCCCCATGTCGCCGGCGATTGCGGATTGAAGGCCACGCCGAACAGGTTGATGGCGTCACCACCCGAATAGCGCGCGACCGTCTCGATGGTCAGGATGACGCCGTAGGCGAGCGCCGCGGTCGGCACGACCGCAACGAGATAGGACGGGATCACCATTCCGAGCGTTCCGGCACGGACCAGCGGCCGGTGCATCATCAGCAGACCGGCAATGCCACCGGGTGAGAACATGACGATGCCGATGAAGATGATGCCAAAGTAGAGCTGCCATACGCTGGTGAGGCTCGTCAGCCCGAGCTGGAGATAGGTCACCAGGATCGCGCCGAGGATCGGACCGAAGAAGTAGGCCGTCCCGCCGATGAAGGTCGCGAACAGCACCAGGCCCGACTGGATTGCACCGAGATAGGCGGAATTCGCGATCTCGAAGCTGATCGCCGCGAGGCCGCCCGCGACCCCGGCGAAGAATCCGGCAAAACAATAGGCGAGATAGCGGACGACGTGCGGGTCGTAGCCGATGAACTGGACCCGTTCGGGATTGTCGCGCACCGCATTGCTGATCCGCCCCAGGGGCGTCCGGGTCAGCGCATACATCGCGATTGCCGACAGCACCAGCCAGAACGCGATCAGGTAATAGACCTGCAGCTGCGGCCCGAAGGTCCAGCCAAACATGCGCGGCAGAGCGGTGCGGTCCGTGGTGATGCCGGCTTCGCCGCCAAACACCGAGCGCAGGATCAGCGACGACGACGCCACGAGTTCGCCGATGCCGAGCGAGATCATCGCAAACACCGTGCCGGCGCGCTTGGTCATGACCCAGCCGAGGATGATCGCGAACGCGAGGCCGCCCAGCCCGCCGAACAGCGGAATGAAGGGCAGCGGAATCGGCCAGCCATGCGCCACCACCGCATTCATCATGTGACAGGCCGCGAAGCCGCCCAGGCCGTAGTGAACCGCGTGACCGAACGACAGCAATCCGGTCTGACCGAGGAGGATGTTGTAGGAGAGCGCGAAGACGATCGCGATCCCGATGAGGCTGAACGAGGTCAGCGATCCGCCCGAATTGAAGAGCAGCGGCAGCACGATCAGCGCCACCACGCCGATCACCCAGACGGCATAGAAGCGGAGACGGGATCCGGCGGGCTTTGCCGCGAGATGAGACGCGGAGGTCACTGCTGCGGTCATGATTCGCGAGTCCCCATCAGGCCCACGGGGCGCACGATCAGGACGAGCACCAGCAGCAGGTAGGGAACGATCGGTGCGACCTGCGCGATCGTCACGTTCCAGATGTCGGTGAGCACCGATGGCCCGGCGGATGGATCGAGCGGGCCGAAGGCGCTTGCCAGCGAGCCGTTCAGCGCGACGGCGAAGGTCTGCACCAGGCCGATCACCAGCGAAGCGATGAAGGCGCCCGGCAGCGAGCCCAGGCCGCCGAACACGATCACCACGAACAGGATCGGCCCGAGCGCCGCGGCCATGTCGGATTGCGTCACCAGAGCGGGACCGGCGATGACGCCGGCGAGACCGGCCAGCGCGCTGCCGACCCCGAACACCACCATGAACACGCGTCCGACATTGTGGCCGAGATGGCCCACCATGTGGGGATGGGTCAGCGCCGCCTGAACGATCAGGCCGACCCTGGTGCGCTTGAGCACGATCAGCAGCGCCACGAAGATCGTCACCGACACCGCCAGCATGAACAGCTTGTAGGCCGGATAGTTGGTCGAGAAGATCGTGAACGCGGGAAAGTCCAGCAGCGTCGGGACGCGATAGTCGAGCGGCGTCTTGCCCCAGATCATCGAGACGACTTCCTCGATCGCGAATGCAAGGCCGAAGGTCAGCAGCAGCTCGGCGACGTGGCCATGCTTGTGCGTGTTGCGGAGCCCGTAGCGCTCGACGGCCATGCCGATGGCCCCGACGAGGAGCGGCGCCAGCAGCAGGGCCGGCCAGAAGCCGACCCATTTCGTGAGCTGGAAGCCGAAAAAGGCGCCGAGCATGTAGAAGCTGGCGTGAGCAAAATTGAGCACCCCCATCATGCTGAAGATGACGGTCAGCCCGCTCGACAGCAGGAACAGCAGCATGCCGAACAGCACGCCGTTGAGGGTGGAGATGACGATGAGTTCAAGCACGGTGCACCCGCGAATGTCCGGGGCTTCGATGCCCCGCCGCTCATTCCCTAACAGATCGACGCAGGGCCGACGCCGCTTCCCGCACGGTGAGGACGTGCGGGAAGCCAGCGCGGATCGGTTACGGCCGCGCCATCTTGCACGTCGTCGACACCATGGCCTGGGGCGTATCGACCCTGGAGACCAGGTGCCATCCCCAGCCGGTGTTCTCCTCGTCGAACGGCTCGTTCGCCGCGAGCTTGCCGAAGGACGAGACGTAGATCGGCTGCAAGAACTGGTGATCATCCTTGCGCATGAAGCCGGTGCCGCCATCCAGCACCTCGAGCTTGAGGTCCTCGAGCGCGGCCGCGACCTTCACCGGATCGATGGAGTTGGCCTTCTCGGCCGCCGCCTTGAACATGCGCATCTCGTTGACCGCCCGCGGATACCA
Organism: Bradyrhizobium sp. SZCCHNRI3052; assembly: GCF_032484895.1. Taxonomy (NCBI): domain Bacteria; kingdom Pseudomonadati; phylum Pseudomonadota; class Alphaproteobacteria; order Hyphomicrobiales; family Nitrobacteraceae; genus Bradyrhizobium; species Bradyrhizobium sp. SZCCHNRI3052. The sequence goes on from NZ_JAUETW010000014.1 coordinate 34,426, forward strand.
CAGCGACATGTTGACCTTGGCGCGGAACGCCTTCTCGTAGTCCATCGCAGCCTGATGGCCCGAATTGGCGAAGCCTTCGGTGAGCTGGAAGACCTGATGATCCAGGCCCGTCTGCTTGATGGCGGTCGGGCCGCCGGCGCCGCCCGCATAGTAGGTGTACCAGTTGACCTTCAGGCCGGCATCCGCGGCGGCCTTGAGCAGCAGCGCGATGTCCTGGCCCCAATTGCCGGTGATGACGCTGTCGGCGCCGGACGCCTTGATCTTCGCAATGTAGGGCGAGAAGTCCGTGATCTTCAGCAGCGGATGCAGCTCGTCGCCGACGATCTGGACGTCGGGTCGCTTCGCCGCCAGCATCTTGCGCGCATCGCTGCGGACCGACTGGCCGAACGAATAGTCCTGATTGATCAGATACACCTTCTTGATGGAAGGGATGTCCTTCATGTAGTTGGTGAGCGCCTCCATCTTGATGTCCGAGCTGGCGTCCCAGCGGAAATGCCAGTAGCTGCATTTCTCGTTGGTCATGCTCGGATCGACGGCGGCATAGTTGAAGTACAGCACTTCCTTGCCGGGGTTGCGCGTGTTGTGCTTGTTGACGAAATCCTCCAGCGCGAGCCCGACGGATGATCCGTTGCCTTGCGTGATGTAGCGGACGCCGGCGTCGATCGCCTTCTGGGCCTGGATCAGGCTCTCTTGCGGATTGGTCTTATTGTCGAACGGCACGATCTCGACCTTGTGGCCGAGAATGCCGCCCTTGGCGTTGAGCTCGTCGGCCAGGTATTGGAACGTCTTCAGGCCACCCTCGCCGATGCTGGCGCCGCCGCCGGACAGCGGATCGATATAGCCGATCTTGACGGTGTCTTCGGCCTGCGCGGCATGACCGAGCATCGGGACGATCAGGGCAATGGCTAAAGTTAACTTGCGCATAGTCTTGTTTCCTCGCTGGCTGTCGACTTCAGTCGATCGATACGCATGATCGCGCAATTTGAAGAAGCACTGAGCAGAATAACGGCCGGATGACAAGCTCGGCATGACGTGAACGCCAGTTGCAGCTCCGGCAATGTGGAGGACAGGCCGCCCGCCGCCGATCGGACGTTTCATTCGGCGGAATGTTGGCGTCCACATATTGGACGAACCCGCCGGGCACCCGGGGGGTGACAAGCGCTGCCCCGTTCATGTCGCTTGTTCCGCAAGCTGGGACAGCGCGGCGTAGGTTCCACGCTGATAGACAGGAAGAGCACGGCGGCCGGCAGCACCGCGCCCAGTGGCAATCGTGGCCCCTGTTCCCGCCGAGACCGGCACGTGATGCTGAATCAGATAGATCATGATCAGGTCATTGACGGGATCGGCCTGCCACCAGGTGCCGAAGATGCCCGGCCAGGTGATCGTGCCCGGTGCGCCACAGGCATAGGGATTGCCGGCGGCATCCTCGACGATCGCAAGCCCTAGCCCAAATCCGCAGGTCTGCCACAGCGGCATGCCGGCGAAGGGAATCTGGCGCTGCGCGTCAATCAGCCGGTTGGTGCGCATCAGGTTGACGGTTTCGGGCCGCAACAGCCTGACGCCGTCCAGCTCGCCGCCTCCGAGCAGCATGCGCGCGAACCGATGATAATCGGGCGCGGACGAGATCAGCCCGCCGCCGCCCGGCGTATAGGACGGCGGCTCGTCATACATGACCGGCTCGACCTTCGCGAGCCGCCCCGCCGTCTCGTCATGTCCGTACAGGCTCGCCAGACGATCTCGCTTGGCGTGCGGCAACCAGAAATCGCTGTCGACCATGCCGAGCGGCGCGAAGATGCGCTCCTGTAGCACCTGCCGAAGCGGCCTGCCTGCGACCCGGCCGATCAGGAAGCCGAGCACGTCGGTCGAATGACCGTAGTGGAAGCAGTCGCCGGGCTGATACGCCAGCGGCAGCGTGCCGAGCGCCGCGAGCCATTCGTCGGGCGTCGACCGGTTCATCGCGGGATCACCGAGCGTGCGCTCATAGGCGACCTTCAACGGGCCTTCCGAGAAGAACGCGTAGGCGATGCCCGAGCGGTGCGTGAGCAGATCCTCGATGGTGATCGCGCGCCGGGCGGGCACGGTCTCGTCAAGCGGGCCGGCGGCGTCACGCAGGACCCGCAGATCGGCGAGCTCTGGAATCCAGCGGGAAATCGGGTCCGCCAAGGCGATCCTGCCTTCCTCGACCAGCATCATCGCCGCCACCGAGGCGATCGGCTTGGTCATCGACGCGATCCGGAACAACGTATCCGGGCGCATGGGGCTGTTGGTTTCGACGTCGCGCCAGCCGATCGTCTCGGCATGAACGATCTCGCCGCCGCGCGAGGTGAGAGACACGATGCCTGCGAGCTCGCCGCGATCGACGAATTCGGCGAGTGCCGGGCCGATCGCTGCAAGCGCCGCAGGATCGAAGCCCCGACGGCGGCGGACGGCTTCACTGGTCATGAGCGGCGCTCCGACGGACAGAGTTCAGTTTTCGGCGCCGGCCGGCGCGGGTGACGGAGAGACAGCGGGGTATCCTGGCGCGCAAGCGGCGCTCGGTCAGGCCATGGCCGATGAGAGGATTAGTCCGCCTTGACGTCGTCGGTCAGAATCGGACCCGATATGATCCAGCGCTGACCGTCGAATTTCATCATCTGGAATTGCTTGCTGATGCGGTAGTCATCGGGGGTTGTCGTCACCGACATTCCCGGCAGCCCGAGGTCGGGAACGAAGCCCTTGATGTTGGTCGCCTGCTTCATGATGTTGGCGCGCGTCAGCTCGTCGCCGCATTGCCTGAGAATGTGGACGAGCAGGGCCGCCGTCGAGTAGCCATAGGTCGCAAAGCCGCTGTTGGCGTCCTCGCCGGGCGCGTATTTCGCCATGAACGCCTTGTAGCGCTTCATGCCCTCGTCATCGGCCCATTGCGGATCGAGCGGGTCCTTGCCGTAGGCGACCGAGATGATGTCCTTGGCATTCTCGAGCCCTGCGGGCACGAGCACCTGACCGACCGCCGTCGCGTTGACCTCCAGGATGTGGACGGGCTTCCAGCCAAGCTCGGCGGCCTTCCTGATCGATTGCGCCGCGAATTTCGGCGTCGACATGTTGTAGAACAGATCGGCACCTGAGGCCTTGAGCGTCACCAGCTGGGAATCGATCGTCGGATCGGACAGCTCGTAGGACATCTCTTTCACGATCATGCCGGCCTTGGCGCCGAGCCCGTCCTTCAGCCCCTTGACGTAGTCTTTGCCGAGGTCGTCGTTCTGATACAGGATGCCGATCTTCGCGTTCGGGTGGTTCTCCAGAATGTATCTGGCGTAGATGTGCGCTTCCGACTGGTAGTTCGGGTTGGCGGAGATCGTCCACGGAAAGTTCTTGGGATCGGTGAAGCGGGACGCTCCGCTTCCCGCTAGAAGCTGCGGAACGCCCTTGCCGTTCAGATATTTCTGGACCGCGGCGTTCGGCGGCGTGCCGATGATCTGGAACGTGGTCAGCACCTCGTCGCTTTCGACCAGCTTGCGCACCTGCTCGACGGTCTTCGGCGGGCTGTAGGCGTCGTCATACTGGATAAGGTTGATCTTGCGCCCGTTGACGCCGCCCTGCTCGTTGATCATGCGGATATAGGCCGCTTCCGCCTTGCCGATGGCTCCGAAAGCGGAAGCCGGCCCGCTGAGCGGGTTGGTCTGGCCGATCTTGATCTCGGTGTCGGTGGCGCCGACGTCGTATTTCTTCTGCGCGAACGCCGGGGCGGAAAGGGCCACGCCGAGCATCAGCAGGGCAGCCCCCGTCGACTTGATCCGTGTCATGTGTCCTCCCGTGAGCGGCTGATCCATGGCCAGCCGATTGTCTTTGATGATGTCCGCGCACGACGAGACTGGCAGCGCGTTGCCCGCCGCCCGATCGTCGACCGTTCTCCATCAGGTCTCCGAGACCTACCGTCCGGCCGGCCACCGGTCAAGTTCATTCATTTAGCGCTAAATGAAAATGTTGGAAGCCCGAAGTCCTGCTTGACCGGGCGCGCCCACCCCCTCATCGTCAAACACCAACGGCGCCGTTCCTGTCTGCGCCGATCAGGGACCACGGAGAGCATGCCAGCACAGCCGAAATCCGAGGGACGCCGCACGCGCGCGGAACAGCGCGCGACGACGGTGAAGCTGATCCTCGACACCAGCGAGGAGCTGTTCGCGCAGCTCGGCTATTTCGGCGTGACGATCAAGGATGTGGCCGACAGGATGGGCATCCATCCCGCGCTGATCCATTACTACTTCGAGGGCAAGAGGGCGTTGTTCGATGCCGTGTTCGAGCGCCGCATGGAATACGCTGTCACGGTGCGCACGGCCGGGCTGGATGCCTACGAGGCCAAGGTCGGAGATCGTCCGACCGTTGAAGGCGCGCTGCGTGCCTATTATGACGGCGCGTTCGACGTCTACGTCAACGAAGAGGACAACTGGCGACACTTCGGCCGCATCTTCGCGCAGGTCGCCAACGCGCCGGGCTATGGCGTGGAGATGATGGACACCTATCTCGATCCCATGGTGCTGCGTCTCATCGGGCTGCTGCAGAAGGCGTTGCCCGACGCCACGCCTGAGGACCTGTTCTGGAGCTTCCAGTTCACCTCCGGCGCCTACTCGCTGATCCTGTCACGGACCGGCCGGATCGACCGCCTGTCCGGCGGCCTGTGCAAGTCCGACGATTTCGCCGCCGTCCGCGAGCGGTTCGTGACCTTCATGGCCGGGGGCTTCAACGCGCTCTACAAGCGGCGGAAGCAGAAGTCGAAATGAGCGCCTCTTGGCGTCTCCTGGCCGTACCATGCAAACAAGCCGGAACGAATGATGATAGCTCCCTACGTCCCGCAAATGGCTCTCTATCGGCAATGGCTGAGGGACAATCGCGGCCTCCACTTCGAGAACTTCGAGGAGATGCGGCAATGGTCCATCCGCGACCTCGACGGATTCTGGCGCAGCATCTGGGACTATTATGACCTGCAGTCGCCGACCGCGTTTTCGACCGTCCTGGGCAAGCGCACGATGCCGGGAGCGGTCTGGTTTCCGGGCGCTTCGGTCAACTACGCCCAGCAAGTCTTTCGTCACGTCGAAGCCGCCGATGCTGCGGCCCTGCCTGCGATCATCAGCAGTCACGAGGACGGCAGGCTCACGGAGACGACCTGGCCCGAGCTCCGGCGAAAGGCAGCCGCCCTGGCGCTGCATCTGCGCGAGCAAGGCATAGCGCCCGGCGACCGGGTCGCCGCCTATCTGCCCAATATACCCGAAGCCATCATCGCGTTTCTCGCTTCGGCGAGCATTGGCGCGATCTGGAGCGTTTGCGCCCCCGACATGGCCGCGCCCGCCGTGATCGACCGGTTCAAGCAGATCGAACCCAAGGTGCTGATCGCCTGCGATGCGGTCACCTATGCCGGCCGCCGGCACGATCGCCGCGGTGTCATCGAGGAGCTGCGCCGGTCGTTGCCGACACTCGGCCACGTCATCCTGCACAGTGACGATGCCGGCGCGCCGGTGAGCGGCGGGGTTCGTCTCTCGGACGTTCTGGCAAGAACGAGCCCTGGCGTCGATGCCTTCGAGCCGGAATGGCTTCCGTTCGATCATCCGCTCTGGATCGTCTACTCGAGCGGCACCACCGGGCTGCCGAAGCCGATCGTGCATGGTCACGGCGGCATCATCATCGTCACGCTGGCCCTGCTCGGGCTGCACAACGACATCGGCTGCTCCTATCAGCCCAATTCGTTCGGCGAGCGCTATCACTGGTACAGCTCGACCGGCTGGATCATGTGGAACAACCAGGTCGGCGCGCTCCTGAACGGGACCACGTGCTGCGTCTTCGACGGCAGCCCCGCCGGGCCGAAGGATCGTCCGGACTGGACCACGCTGTGGCGATTCGTGGCGAATTCGAAATCCACCTTCTTCGGTGCGGGCGCGGCGTTCTTCGCGAACTGCGTCAAGGCGGAGATCAACCTGACCGACGCGGGCGATCTATCCCGTCTGCGTTGCCTCGGGTCCACCGGCTCGCCGCTCAGCGCCGACACGCAGGCCTGGTTCGATCAGCGGTTCGCGGCGCTGTCGCAGGTCAATGGCAGCCGGGCGCAGGCGCAAATGTGGTGGGCCAACATCTCGGGCGGCACCGATTTCGCCGGCGCCTTCATCGGCGGCAACCGCGAATTGCCGCAGGTGCCCGGAACGATGCAGTGCCGCGTGCTCGGAGCAGCGGTCGAGGCCTTCAACGACCAGGGCAAGCCTGTCATCGGCGAGGTCGGAGAGCTCGTCTGCACCGCGCCGATGCCGTCGATGCCGCTGCGGTTCTGGAACGACGCGGGGAATGTCCGCTATCTCGCGAGCTATTTCGACGCCTTCGAGACGCGCGAGGGCGGGCCGGTCTGGCGGCACGGCGACTGGCTCAAGGTCGATCCGGACGGCTCCTGCGTGATCTATGGCCGCAGCGACGCGACCATCAATCGCCACGGGCTGCGCATGGGGACGAGCGAATTGTACTCGGCCATCGAAGCGCTGCCGGAGATCCTGGATTCGCTGGTCGTCGATCTCGAATATCTCGGCCGAGACAGCTACATGCCGCTGTTCGTGGTGCTGCGCGACGGCGTCGCGCTCGATGCGGCGATGAAGCGGAAGATCAACATGGCAGTGGAAGCCAGCCTGTCGCGACGCTTCGTGCCTGACGACATCTTCGCGGTTGCCGAGATTCCGCGCACGCTGTCCGGCAAGAAGCAGGAGCTCCCGATCAAGAAGCTCCTGCTCGGGCAGCCGCTCGACAAGGTCATCAACCGCGATGCGATGGCCAATCCCGGTTGCCTCGACTGGTACATCACGTTCGCCCAGAGCCGTTTGCAGAGCGGCTCGGGGGCGACGTAGCAGACGTGCCCGAGCGAGCCGCTAGACCACCAGCCGGTCGAAATCGATCGCGACACGGCTGTCAGGAAAGATCTCCCGCGCCTCGGCGAGGATCTCCTCGTCGGGATAGCGGCCGGAAATGTGGTTCAGGACGAGCTGCCTGACGTTGCTGGACGCCGCCAGCCCGGCGGCCTCCGCGGCCGTCAGGTGGCCGTAGTCGCGAGCCATGGCCGAATCTCGCCGGAGGAAGGTCGCCTCGATCACGAGCATGTCCGCGTCGCGGACGTGCTCGTGCAGTCCCTCGGTCGTTTCCGCATCGCCGGCGATGACGAGCTTCTTCGCCCCCTGCGGAGGCCCCAGAACATCCTCGGGATCGATGGTTCGGCCGTCCTCCAGCGTGACCGGCCGGCCCTCCGCCAATGCCTTCCGCACGCGCCCATCAGGCACCGCGAGCGCTGCCAGACGATCTGGCTTCAGATGGCGGCGCGCTCGACTCACAAATGCGAAGCCGAAGCTGTCGGTGTCGCGGTGCCGGACGGGAAAGCAGTTGATCATAAACTCGCCGGCGTCGAGAACCTCCCCGCGCCTGAGCGGAACGAGCTCAAGCGAGATCGGCGCGCGGCCCTCGCCCCACAGCCCTGCGAGCATTCGGACCACCACATCGAGCGTCTCGGGGCCGCCGTGGACGCGCATGATGTCAGCGCTCCTGCGCAGCCGCAGGGTGGAAAACAGCCCGGGAATGCCGAGGACATGGTCGAAATGGCCGTGGGTGAGCAGGATCCGATCGAGCCGGCGAAAGCCTGCCCTACTGCGGAGCAGCTGACGCTGGGTCCCCTCGCCGCAATCGACGAGAATGCGATGCCGGCCTGCTCGAACGAGAAGGCCGGGATGATTGCGGTCCGCCGACGGAACGCTCGCCGAGGTCCCCAGGAAAGTGAGATCGAACATCACAGCTGCTTCAGGCCCATGGTCGCAACGTCGTGAGCGGCTTTGACGACAGGTCCCGACTGCGTTGCTTCGTCTCGATCACGGTCGGCGATCCCTTTTCTCATGAGCGTGTTTCCGTCGTCGCCGATTGAAGGCTGAGGGAGAGACAGACGTCGCAACGTCATTGTAAGGGACGTTGTTGGCAGCCAGCACTTGGCTGTGCAGACTTCATCGCCGCGCTCTGATAGAGCTTGGCCATGCCAAGCTCCGGCCCGGAACAGGATGGCGCGCCGACGGCCATTCGCAAGATCATCCACATCGACATGGATGCATTCTACGCGTCGGTCGAGCAGCGGGACAATCCCGAGCTGCGCGGCAAGCCCGTGGCCGTCGGGGGATCGCGCGAGCGCGGCGTGGTGGCAGCCGCAAGCTACGAGGCTCGGGCGTTCGGCGTGCGCTCGGCCATGCCGTCGGTGACGGCAAAGCGCCAGTGCCCGCACCTGATCTTCGTCAAGCCGCGCTTCGAGGTCTACAAGGCCATCAGCCAGCAGATCCGCGCCATCTTCGCCGAGCACACGCCGATCATCGAACCTCTGTCGCTGGACGAGGCCTATCTGGACGTCACCGAAAACCTGCAAGGCATCCCGCTGGCACGCGACATCGCCTTGCAGATCCGGGCCAAGATCAAGGCCGAGACCGGGCTCAATGCCTCCGCGGGAGTCTCCTACAACAAGTTCCTCGCCAAGCTGGCCTCGGACCATCGCAAGCCCAATGGGCAATACGTCATTTCGCCGGAGATGGGTCCGGCCTTTGTGGAGGGGCTGCCGGTCGGCAGGTTTCACGGCATCGGCCCGGCGACCGCAGCGAAATTCAACGCGCTCGGAATTCATACCGGGCTCGACATCCGCAACCAGACCCTGCCCTTCCTCCAGCAGCACTTCGGCAAGGCCGGCCACCACTACTATTGGATCTCGCGCGGCATCGACAATCGTCCGGTCCGAGCCAATCGCATCCGCAAATCAGTCGGCGCCGAAAACACCTTCTCGACCGACCTGACCGACTTCGAGCCGATGCTGGCGGAGCTGCAGCCGCTGATCGACAAGGTCTGGCAGCATTGCGAAGCCAGCGGCAACAGGGGCCGGACGGTCACGCTGAAGGTCAAGTTCGCGGACTTCGAAATCATCACACGCAGCAGGTCCGTCGCCAACCTGGTCGCGAGCCGGGAGGATCTGGCACGCTTGTCCGTCGCGCTGCTTCAGAGCGAGATGCCCCTGGCCAAGCCGGTGCGGCTCCTCGGCGTCTCGCTGTCATCCTTGCAGCAGCAAGACATCGCGGTGGAAGCCCAGCTGCCCCTGCTGATCTGAGGCGGGTCGACCCCAATGGCGACCGCGGCGGTCCCCCGATCGTTCCAGCACAGGGATGGGTTGACAGCCGAACAATCGAGCGCTTTATTCTGCCGCACGGGGATGTGCGATCTCCCCGCGAGGCGACATGCCCAAGAATCGCGTCCTGGTCACCAAGGGCGCAGCATGTCATCATCATACACCTCGATCTCACCCGAAAAATTGTCTCGACTGATCGGCACGGCGACCTCGCCACGGCTCGTCGACGTGCGTGTCGACGAGGATTTCGCCGCCGACCCACGCCTCATCCCCGGCGCCGTCAGGCGCTCCCATCTCGACGTGCAGCAATGGGCACCGAGCTTCACCGGCCAATCGGTTGTCGTGATCTGCCAGAAAGGCAAGAAGCTGAGCGAAGGCACCGCGGCCTGGCTCCGGTGCAGCAACGTCGCAGCCGAGGTCCTCGAGGGCGGCCACGTCGGCTGGACGGAGTCCCAACTCCCGACCGTGCCGGCCGACAGAATTCCGAGCAGGGACGACCGCGGCCGCACCGTCTGGGTCACGCGATCACGTCCCAAGATCGACCGCATCGCCTGTCCATGGCTGATCCGTCGCTTCGTCGACCCTGCAGCGGTCTTCCTGTTCGTGACGCCGGCCGAAGTCGAAGCCGTCGCCGAGCGTTTCCAAGCCACTCCCTTCGACATCGAGAATGTCTTCTGGAGCCACCGCGGCGAGCTTTGCACCTTCGACGTCATGGTCGAGGAGCTCGGTCTGCGGACACCACCATTGGAACGACTCGCCACGCTGGTGCGGGCCGCGGATACGGCGCGACTTGATCTCTCGCCCGAGGCTCCCGGCCTCCTTGCCGCTTCACTCGGGCTGTCGCGAATGTACGACGACGATCTGGAGCAGTTGAGCGCGGGGCTGCTGCTCTATGATGCCTTCTACCGCTGGTGCCGCGACGCCACGAAGGAGGCGCACAACTGGCCGTCCAGCAAGGTGAAGTCATGACGGACCTCGTAGCATCGCGGAAGCCGGTTGCGGCCGAGCACGCCCATGGCATCTCCTTCAACGACGCGCTTCTCGTGTGGATCCGGGTGGCCTGTCTGAGTTTCGGCGGCCCCGCCGGCCAGATCGCGGTCATGCATCGCATCCTCGTCGAGGAGAAGAACTGGATCTCGGAGAGCCGCTTCCTGCACGCCCTGAACTACTGCATGCTGCTGCCGGGACCCGAGGCGCAGCAGCTTGCGACCTATATCGGCTGGCTGCTGCACCGGACCACCGGCGGCATCGTTGCGGGCACACTTTTCATTCTGCCCGGCATTTTCGCCATCATGGGCCTCAGCTACATCTATGCGGCCTATGGCAATGTCGGCGTCGTCGAAGCCTTGTTCTTCGGCCTCAAGGCGGCCGTGCTGGCGATCGTGATCCAGGCCGTCGTCCGCGTCGGCAAGCGCGCGCTACGCAATCGGATCATGATCGGACTGGCGGCCGCAGCCTTCGTCGCGATCTTCTTCTTCCGCGCGCCGTTTCCGATCATCATCATTGCTGCCGGAGTCATCGGCTTCGTCGCTGCCCGCCTCGGCCGGCCGGAATTCGCAGCCCTCGAACACGGCGGCAAGAACGCCGGTGCGATCGACAGCATGCTCGGCGAAGCCGTGCCGGATCACGTCCGTCCGAACGCTTCGCGCGCGCTGCGCGTGGCGGCCGTCTGGCTCGCGATCTGGCTCGCCCCCGTCTTCGCACTGCTGATCCTGCTCGGGCCGAACGACGTCTTCGGTCAGATCGCTATCTTCTTCAGCAAGATGGCGATGGTGACGTTCGGCGGCGCCTACGCCGTGCTCGCCTACGTCGCGCAACAGGCCGCGGAGTACTATCACTGGGTTGCTCCGCGCGAGATGCTCGACGGCCTCGGCATGGCGGAGACGACTCCCGGTCCCCTGATCATGGTCGTCCAGTTCGTGGGCTTCATGGCCGCGTTCCGCGGGGCGAGCGGGCTGTCTCCCATGCTCGCAGGCACGCTGGGCGGACTGCTGGCGACGTGGGTGACGTTCGCGCCCTGCTTTCTCTGGATCTTCGTCGGCGCGCCCTACATCGAGGCGTTGCGGGGAAACAAGGCGCTCGGCGGCGCGCTCTCGGCCATCACCGCCGCCGTCGTCGGCGTGATTCTCAATCTCTCGATCTGGTTCGCGCTGCACACCCTCTTCCGCGAGACCTTTCCGATCCAGGGATTCGGACTGTCATTCGACGCGCCCCGGCCGATGAGCATCGACCTGCCGGCCGTTGTCCTGTCGGTTGCGGCCGCCACGGCCATTTTCCGCTTCAACCTGGGAATGCTCGTCGTGCTCGCCGCCTCGTGCATCGCGGGCATGCTGATGCGCGTTGCAGGCGTCATCTGAGAGCACGCTGCGACGGAACATGGGGCAGTGCCAGACCAAAAGGAGCGAACGATGAGAAGCACGATCTGGAGTCTGTTGGGCCTCGGCGCCTGCCTCCTCGCACACGGCGCCGGACCGATCGTCTCGACGGCGCGCGCACAGGACATTGATTGGCAGAAGGTCGACGAGACATTGGGCCGGAAGCCGTCCGTGGCGGGAGACGTCCGCCGGTACGGCTTCCCGCGCACCGATCTCGCGGTGACCCTGGACGGCGTAACCATCAGGCCGGCGCTCGCGCTCGGCGGCTGGGTCGCGTTCAAGCCGGCGCATGGCGCCACCATGATCATGGGCGATCTCGTCCTGCTGGAATCAGAGATCAACCCGGTGATGGCGAAGATGATCGCCGGCGGGCTCGAAATCAGCGCCGTGCACAACCATCTGCTCCGCGCGAGCCCAGCAACGTCCTACATGCATGTCGTCGGTCACGGAGATCCGGTCAAACTCGCGTCCGCCATCCGCGACGCCCTCGCCGACAGCAAGACACCGTTGACGGTTGCGGCGTCGCCGACCACGCCGCCACCGGCCATCGATCTCGACACGGCACAGCTCGATCAGATCCTGGCGGTCAAAGGACAGGCCAATGGCGGAGTCTATCAGTTCAGCGTGCCGCGACGCGATCCCATCGTCGAGGGTGGACTATCCTTGTCTCCCGTCGCGGCGATGGGCGTCGCGACGGGCATCAACTTCCAGCCGACCGGCGCAGGCAAGGCCGCCGTCACCGGTGACTTCGTGCTGAGCGGGGAGGAGGTGAACCCCGTGATCCGGACGCTCCGTGCCCACGGCATCGAGGTCACGGCGCTGCATAGTCACATGCTGGACGAACACCCCCGCCTCTTCTTCATGCACTTCTGGGCGAACGATGATGCGATCAAGCTCGCCAAGGGTTTGCGGGCGGCGCTCGACAAGACGGCAAGCACCAAGAGCTAAGAGCAAAGAGCGAGGAAAGGCGCGGTCCGAGAGTATGCGGGCCTTGCTCTGCCGGCAGGTGCGGCAACCTTTTGGTCTGGCCCACCTGCAACGGCCGCGCATGCGTGAGACGCCGATCGGTGGCAAGGCAACGCGCTGCCGGAGTCCATGCGAGCTCTCTCGTCCGAAGATTGGGGACGGGGGCAGATCCCGTCCCTCGACCCACGCGCGATCCTATGGCAAGTCTGGACGACGCCGATGTGGCGCAGCCGGATGTCGTAATGCCGTCGAAGCAGGACTGGACGCTCGCTTTCCCGCCGTTGCGGCAATTGCCGGAGGAGATCTCCGCGCAGTTGCGCGAGGCCAGCCTCATTGTCGAGCTTCCGGAAGGCAGCCGGATCTTCGGCCCCGGCCAGGCGCCGGACTCCTTCCTGCTGCTGCTGGACGGGACCATCCGCGTGCAGCAGACGTCCGAGTCCGGCCGCGAGATCGTGCTCTACCGCGTCCAGGCAGGCGAGAGCTGCGCGCTGACCACGGCCTGCCTGATGGGTTACGAGGAATACCAGGCCGAGGGCATCGCGGAAACCCGGATCCGTGCCGTGGCGATCCCGCGCGCGCTGTTCGACCGGCTGATCGCCAGCTCGCGCGAATTCCGCCAGTTCGTCTTCACCGCATTCAGCCGCCGTGTCACCAATCTCTTCCGCATCATCGAGGAAGTCGCGTTCGAGCGGATCGATGTGCGGCTCGCGCAGAAGCTTCTGGATCTCGCCGGGGCGAAGCAGCAGATCGCTGCGACGCATCAGGAGCTCGCCAACGAGCTCGGCAGCGCGCGCGAGGTCATCAGCCGGCAGCTCAATGAATTCGCGCGGCGCGGCTGGTTGCGAATGGCTCGCGGAATCGTCGAGATCACCGACAGACCGGCGCTCGTCCAGCTGGCCCAGCATGGCTAGGAACCGGCGTCTCTTGGTGACTTAGTTACATACCCGCGCAATGTCCCGCTCTATCGTCCGCATCATCGCAAGCCAACGGGGAGCGCGACATGACACAGAACATTGGCAAGATTGACCGGCTGCTCAGGATCATCGTCGGACTCGCCATCCTCAGTCTCACGGTCGTAGGGCCGCAGACCTTGTGGGGCCTTCTGGGCCTGATCCCGCTGGGCACCGCACTGATCGGCTGGTGCCCGCCCTACGCGATGCTCGGCATCAATACCTGCGGAACGAAGTCCAATCCGACGTCTTAGACCGTTCTGGACGACAAAACGGGGCGTGGGCGGCGATGCCGCCCCGGAGCCAAATCGTGGAGCAGCAGCCATGTCCTATCCAATCGATCTCGGCGTGCAGCCGAAGGTGGCCGGATTCTTCGATCCTGACACCAGCACGATCAGCTACGTGGTGAAGGACCCGTCATCGCCGTCCTGCGCGATCGTCGATCCCGTCCTCGACATCGACTACGCAGCCGGCCGCATCAGCACCCGCTCCGCCGACATGCTGATCGACTACGTGAAGATCAACGGCCTCAGGCCGGAGTGGCTGATCGAAACGCATGCCCATGCCGACCATCTCTCCGCTGCGCCCTACATCCAGGACAAGCTCGGCGGCAAGATCGGCATCGGCGAGCATATCCTGACCGTGCAGGAGACCTTCGGCAAGGTCTTCAACGAGGGCACGGAATTTCGCCGCGACGGCAGCCAGTTCGACCGGCTGTTCAAGGATGGCGACACCTATCAGGTGGGACAGATGACGGCCTTCGTGATGCACACGCCGGGCCATACGCCGGCCTGTGCCACACATGTGATGGGCGATGCTGCTTTCGTCGGCGACACCCTGTTCATGCCGGACGGGGGAACGGCGCGGGCCGACTTTCCAGGCGGCGATGCGCGCACGCTGTACCGCTCGATCCGGAAGATCCTTGAGACGCTGCCGCGCGAGACCCGGCTGTTCATGTGTCATGACTATGCCCCCGACGGCCGCGCGGTGCGCTGGGAAACGACCGTCGGCGAGGAGCGGCTCCACAACATCCACGCGCGAGACGGGATGACCGAGAACGAGTTCGTCGCGCTCCGCGAGGCCCGCGACAAGACGCTCGGCATGCCGCGCCTGATCATTCCATCACTTCAGGTCAACATCCGCGCCGGACATCTGCCTCCCGCGGACGCGACGGGAAAGACATTCCTGAAGGTACCGATCAACGTACTTTGAGAACCACTCGCTTTGCTCACGCGATGCCGGCTTGGCCGCGAGCTCGCGGTGTCACGAAGATGTCAGTTGCCAGGAGCGGCCGGTCTGCGCGACCAGTCCAAGCTGGAGAAGTTGATCCAAGATGAGGCGTGCTGATTTCGAGATGCCAGCGATGACACGCCGCCTGATAGCGGCGCTGATCGCGCTCGTCTTGAGTCTGGCGCCTCTGCTCGGAACGTTCGAGGTTGCAACGGCAGACGCCGGCGCCGGTGCCGGTGCGCACCAATGGTCCCGAACGACCACGAGCGCGCCCAAGCCCTGCAGGAAGGCCGTCATCCCGGGCATGATCAACACGTGTCCGTTTGCCGCGGCTGGTCTGACCGCCGTCCCGGCGAGCGACAGTGCGGCGGCACAGCCGGTTGCCGCCTCCCGGACGCTGTCCTGGCGCCCCTATGACGAGGCGCTGACAACGCAATGCGACGCGTCCTCGCCCTACCGTCCCCCCTGTCGCCACGCCTGATCCTTCCGTCGTCATCGGCTTACGGGCCGCGTAACGTCGTGACTTGAGCGGACGAATATCCACCATCGATCGTGCGTCGTGCAGGTCGGCTTAAGGTGCCCATTGCCAGGCGCGCCTTGCGCCGGGTCGCGCAGCGCAACTGCCACGCAATGCACGATCAGCGCGCGGGAGATCATCATGTCCATCCGTCATCTTGGCCGGCTCGCATGGCTGCTCGGCCTGCTCCATCTTGCGGCGACGACCGCTGTCGCGGGCGAGTTGCGCCCGCAGGCGAACGTCGACACGCGCCTGCTGGTCGGCGACGTCACGCGAGCAGACGGAGGCCCGGCCGCGGCATGGGCCGGACTGGATGTCAGGCTGGATGCAGGCTGGCACACCTATTGGCGCTCGCCCGGCGATGCCGGCGCGCCACCCGAATTCGACTGGACCGGCTCACGCAACGTCGCCGATGTCACCGTCGAATGGCCGGCGCCGAGCCGCTTCAGCGAGCAGGATATCGACACGTTCGGCTACGCCGAGCACGTGCTGTTTCCGTTGCGCGTGCGGCTCGAGGATGGAGCGGCGCCCGCACATCTCACGCTGAAAACGGTGCTGTTCGTCTGCTCGGTCATCTGCACCCAGCAGGAGGCCCATCTCGAGGCCGACATCCCCGCCGTCTCGCACCGGCCGAACGATCAGGCGCTGATCGACGAATGGCGGCAGAGCGTCCCCCGCGCGAGTTCGCCCGGGCTCTCCATCACGGCGTTGCGCATCGATCGGCAACCACAACCGCATCTGCAGCTCGAGGCGCATGCGACGCCGCCACTGCACGCGCCCGACGTCTTCCTTGATGGGAACGATGCCGTGTCCGGCGGCCGTCCCCGGGTGAGCCCGATGTCGGACGGCGGCGTACGGATCACCGTGCCGGTGCAAGGCCTCGATCAGGCCGGTCCGGGACAACGCCTGCGGGTCACCCTGGTCGATGGCGACCGATCGATCGAGGCCATGCTTCCGGTGGATGCCGATCAAGCCGCTCGCGCTTCTGCGGCCAAAGCAGCCACACCGGCACCGCGTCCTTCGGCGGCATCGATCTGGGCCATGCTCGGCGCGGCCCTGCTCGGCGGCTTCATCCTCAACTTCATGCCCTGCGTGTTTCCGGTGTTGTCGCTGAAGCTCGTTTCGCTGGTCGATCACGATCCCGCACACGCGCCCTCGCCGCGCCGGGCATTCCTGGCGACGGCGGCCGGCATCGTCGCCTCGTTCGTGACACTTGCCACCGTCCTCTCAGCACTCAAGGCCGCGGGCGCCGAGGTCGGCTGGGGCCTGCAGTTTCAGCAGCCCGCTTTCCTCATCGCGATGATCATCGTGCTCGCGGCATTCGGTGCCAACCTGCTCGGCCTGTTCGAGATCAGCCTGCCGTGGTGGATCGCCGGCCGCCTTGGCAACGCCGCGAGCCACAGGACGATGGCAGGTCATGCCATCAACGGCTTCGTCATGACGCTGCTGGCCACGCCGTGCTCCGCGCCGTTCGTCGGGACCGCCGTCGCTTTTGCGCTGTCGCAGGCCGCACCGCAAATCCTGCTGGTGTTCACCACGCTCGGGCTCGGCATGGCTGCGCCATATCTGTCTCTGGCCGCGGCGCCACGCCTTGCCGCACTCTTCCCGCGGCCCGGCCGCTGGATGCTGAAGCTGCGCGTGCTTGCAGCGCTCGCGATGGCGGCGACCGCGCTATGGCTGCTGATCGTGCTCGCCGACATCAGTGGCCCCTCGACTGCGGCCGTCCTCGCCGCTGCGCTGCTCGTCCCCGCTCTGATCATGGCGTCGCTCCGTTTCCCGTTGCGGCGAACGATCGCCGGAGCCGGCCTCGCCGGCACGATCGGACTGGCGCTGATCGCCGCCACCTCCGTCAAGCAGCCGGACGGCGCAAGCCGGCCGGCCGGAATCGCCTGGCAGCCGCTGGTGCCCGCCGAGATCACGGCGCAGGTGCGGGCCGGTCACACGGTCTTCGTCGACATCGGCGCCAGCTGGTGCGTCACCTGCAAGGTCAACGAGAAGCTCGTGCTCGACAGCGCGGCCGTGCGCAGCCGACTCGCGTCGGGTGTCGTTGCCGTCAAGGCGGACTGGACCTCACCCAGCGACGCGATCGCGACCTATCTCCGATCCTTTGGCCGCTACGGCCTGCCGTTCAACGTCGTGTTCGGCCCCGGAGCTCCCAACGGCATCCTGCTCCCCGAACTGCTGACGCCGCAGACCGTGCTGGACGCCATCGACACCGCATCGACCATCCCTCATCAGGAGAACGACAAGTCATGACCACGAAGACCTTTGCCGCATCGATCGCCATGCTGCTGCTGTTGACTGCGGCCATCCTGCCGATCCAGGCCCGCGCCGAGGACGACGACACCGACATTCTGAGCGAAGCGCGCATCCTGCACGATCCCGCCATCCCTGCCGTCGGAAACGCCGAGGGCGACATCACGATCGTCGAGTATTTCGACTATCAATGCCCGTATTGCCGCAAGATCAGCCCGGAGCTCGCCAAGGTGGTTCGCGACGACGGTCACGTCCGTCTCGTCTTCAAGGATTGGCCGATCTTCGGCGGCGCCTCGATCTACGCGGCACGCCTCACCCTGGCGGCGAGATATCAGGACAAGTTCGCCGAGGCCCATGAGGCGCTGATCTCGCTCAATGAGAAGCTGTCCGAGGCCAAGGTCGATGCGGCGCTCAGCGGCGCCGGAATCGACCTCGCCCGCGCCAAGGCCGACCTCGCGGCCAAGCACGCCGACATCGACGCCGTGCTCGCGCGCAATCACGAGCAGGCCACGGGCCTCGGCTTCCGCGGCACGCCGGCCTTCATCATCGGCCATTTCCGCATCCCCGGCGTCCCCAATGCACAGGCTTTCAAGCAGGCCATTGCGGATGCCCGCGCTGCTGCATCCGCCAAGTGAGCAGGCACCTGACGCTCGCCATGGACAGCCGCAGCGCCGCGCCCGCAACGTGCGGCTCAGTAGCTGGCCACAACGGAGAAGGAGATCTCGTTCCGGACGTTTGGGACAGCGGAGCTTCCTGATTCACTTCCGCGATAGGATAGAGTGAGGTCGTGATGCGGTTGGCCGGCACGGTCAGGCCGATCTCGGCATTGGCGAGGTGGCAGCCGGGGTCGTCGGCCGCGGCATGGCCGGCGATGCGCGGCGCACGCCGCGGGCGTATTGCATTGCAGATGTCAACATGTGCGCGGGCACCACGGCGGCCGGCGACTCGGGATTGCATCATCGCTTCGCTCCGCGCATGACGGCCGCGGCAGGCAGTGGCCCCGCCTGATGCGAACCGCCGAGCTGGGCGCGTCTGCCAAGCCGCGGCCGATGATCCCGCCAACATTCCCACGGCACCCAATCGATGCTACCAAGCCCGCACAATCCGCCGTATCCATGCCGAGGACGCATCGATGTTCGACCTCAACCAGCTGCGCTGCTTCGTCACCGTGGCCGAGGAGCTGCATTTCGGCCGCGCCGCGATCCGGCTCAACATGACGCAGCCGCCGCTGTCGCGGCAGATCCAGGTGCTGGAGCACATCATCGATGCGGTGCTGCTGGAGCGCACCAGCCGCTCGGTCAAGCTGACGCCGGCCGGGCGCAGCTTTTTGCCCGAGGCACGGCGCATCCTGAAGATGGCCGAGAGCGCCGCCCAGGTGGCGCAGCGCATTGCCAGCGGCAAGAGCGGCTCGCTCAAGATCGGCTTCACCGCGGCCGCGGCTTACAGCTTCCTGCCCGATCTGGTCGCCGCCTGCCGCAGCGAGCTTCCAGAAGCCGATCTGTCGCTGAAGGAAATGGTCTCCGGCGACCAGATCGAGGCGCTGGCCTCCGGCCAGATCGACGCCGGCCTGCTGCGGCCGCCGATCGCGCGCCCCGAATTCGCCACCCGCCGCGTCGTCGCCGAGCCGCTCTGCGCCGCGCTGCCGCGCCGCCATCGTCTCGCCTCCGCCGAGGCCGTGTCGATCCGTGATTTCGACGGCCAGAACTTCATCATGTATTCGCAGACCGAGGCGCGCTATTTCCACGATCTCCTGGTGTCGCAGTTCATGCGTGCAGAGGTGTTGCCCCGCTACGTGCAGCACCTGAGCCAGATCCACTCGATCCTGGCGATGGTGCGCGCCGGCCTCGGGCTTGCGATCGTGCCCGAAGCTGCCTCCAGCCTGAAGATCGCCGATGTCCGGCTGCGGCCGCTGAAGCTGCGCAACCCGACGCCGGCCGAGCTGTTCCTGGTCTGGCGGCGCGATCACGACAATCCGCTGCTGCCGGCACTGGTCGAGCTGGCCGGCAATCTCGCCGTGCAGCACGCGGAAGATTGATATCTGATCTGCATCAATCGATACCATCATTGGCTTGGACCGGCATCGAACTTGGTCCTACGACATCGCCCGGGGGAATGCGCGCCGGCGCCGGCCGCGCCCGTTCCCAAGGACATTCGTGAAGGACCCGCGCGATGAGCAAGATGACCCCGACGGAAATGGCTGCGAAGATCGGCAGCGGCCTGCTCTCCTTCCCCGTGACGCCGTTCAAGGCCGACTATTCGTTCGACGAGGCCACCTATCGCGCCAACATGGACTGGCTGTGCGGCTATGACGTCGCGGGCCTGTTCGCTGCCGGCGGCACCGGCGAGTTCTTCTCGCTGACCGCCGCCGAGGTGCCGGAGGTGGTCAAGGTCGCGGTCGACGAGACCAAGGGCCGCGTGCCCGTGCTCGCTGGCACCGGCTACGGCACCGCGATCGCGCGCGAGATCGCGATTGGCGCCGAGAAGGCCGGCGCCGACGGCCTCCTGCTGCTGCCGCCCTATCTGATGCATGCCGAGCAGGACGGCCTCGCCGCCCATGTCGAGGCGGTCTGCAAATCGGTCAAGATCGGCGTCATCGTCTACAACCGCGACAACGCCATCCTGCAGCCGGACACCCTGGCACGGCTGTGCGAGCGCTGCCCGAACCTGGTCGGCTACAAGGACGGCATCGGCGACATCGAGCTGATGACCCGTGTCTACACCAGGATGGGCGACCGCCTGACCTATATCGGCGGCCTGCCGACCGCCGAGACCTTCGCCCTGCCCTATCTCGACATGGGCGTGACGACCTACTCCTCGGCCGTGTTCAACTTCGTGCCGGAGTTCGCGACGAACTTCTATGCCGCAGTGCGCAAGCGCGACCACGCCACCATCCAGGCCGGATTGAAGGATTTCATTTTGCCGCTGATCGCGATACGCAACCGCAAGAAGGGCTACGCGGTCTCGATCATCAAGGCCGGCATGAAGGTGATCGGCCGCGATTCCGGCCCTGTCCGCCTGCCGCTGACCGATCTGACCGCGGAGGAGATGGCGGAGCTGACGGCGCTGGTGAAGGCGCTGCCGGGCGCCGTCTCGGCACAGCAGGCGGCGGAGTGATCTTGCTGTCATTCCGGGGCAAGGCCGCAAGGCCTTGAACCCGGAATCTCCGAGTTGATGGATAAGAAGAGACGCAAGCCAATCTCTGGATTCCGGGTTCAGCCCTGACGGGCTGCCCCGGAATGACGGAGATAGGAAGAAGACCGGGAGGAGCACATGAGTCACGCAGCCACCAGCACCGGAATCTCCGGCGCGCCGATCGTCACCGGCATGGAGGTCATTCCGGTGGCCGGCCGTGACAGCATGCTGCTCAATCTCAGCGGCGCGCATGGGCCGTTCTTCACCCGCAACCTCGTCATCCTCACCGACAATGCCGGCCACACTGGCGTCGGCGAGGTGCCCGGCGGAGAGAAGATCCGGCAGACGCTGGAGGATGCGAAGAGCCTGATCGTGGGCAGGAGCATCGGCGCCTGTAACACCATCCTCGCCACGATGCGTACCGCCTTCGCCGATCGTGACGCCGGCGGCCGCGGCAAGCAGACCTTCGATCTGCGCGTCATGATCCATGCGGTGACCGCAGTCGAATCCGCGCTGCTCGACCTGCTCGGCCAGCATCTCGGCCTGCCGGTGGCGGCCCTGCTCGGCGAAGGCCAGCAGCGCGCCTCCGTCGAGGCGCTCGGCTATCTGTTCTTCATCGGCGACCGCAAGAAGACCGACCTGCCCTACGCCACCGGCGAGCGCGAGAAGGACGGCTGGTATACGCTGCGACATCAGGAGGCGATGACGCCCGAAGCTGTGGTGCGGCTCGCCGAGGCGACGCACGACGCCTATGGCTTCGCCGACTTCAAGTTGAAGGGCGGCGTGCTCCGCGGCGAAGCCGAGATCGAGGCGGTGACCGCCATCGCAAAACGCTTCCCGCAGGCGCGCGTTACGCTCGACCCCAACGGCGCCTGGTCGCTCGATGAAGCGATCCGGCTGTGCAAGGACATGCACGGCATCCTGGCCTATGCCGAGGACCCCTGCGGCGCCGAGGCCGGCTTCTCCGGCCGCGAGATCATGGCCGAGTTCCGCCGCGCCACTGGCCTGCCGACCGCGACCAACATGATCGCCACCGACTGGCGGCAGCTCAGCCATGCGCTGCGGCTCGGGGCGGTCGACATTCCCTTGGCCGACCCCCATTTCTGGACCATGCAGGGCTCGGTGCGCGTCGCCCAGACCTGCCGCGACAATGGTCTGACCTGGGGTTCGCACTCCAACAACCATTTCGACATTTCGCTGGCGATGTTCACCCACGTGGCCGCCGCTGCGCCGGGCAAGGTCACCGCCATCGACACCCACTGGATCTGGCAGGACGGCCAGGCGCTGACCAAGGCGCCGCTGCAGATCAAGGGCGGCAGGATCGCCGTGCCCGAGCAACCCGGGCTCGGTGTCGAGGTTGACCGCGGCGCCATCGAAAAGGCCCATGCGCTGTACAAGAGCCACGGGCTCGGTGCACGCGACGACGCCGTCGCAATGCAGTATCTGATCCCCGGCTGGACCTTCGACGACAAGCGCCCCTGTCTCGTGCGATGACGGGGGCGATCGGTTAGATTGTCCGAGCAATCGCGCAAAGTCTGGAGAACAACATGAACGCGATCCTCAAGAATTTCATCGCCGGCGAGTGGGTCGACGGCAGCGGGGTGACCCGCAACATCAACCCGTCCAACACCAACGACGTCGTCGGCGAATACGCCAAGGCCGACAAGGCGCAGACCGAGAAGGCGATCGCCGCCGCCAAGGCCGCCTTCCCGGCCTGGTCGCGCTCGACGCCGCAGGAGCGCTATGACGCGCTCAACAAGATCTCGGCGGAGATCCTGTCGCGCAAGGAAGAGCTCGGCCGCCTGCTGGCGCGCGAGGAGGGCAAGACGCTGCCGGAGGGCATCGGCGAGGTCGCCCGTGCCGGCCAGATCTTTGCGTTCTTTGCCGGCGAGGCGCTGCGCCTCACCGGCGAGAAGGGCGCCTCGGTCCGTCCGGGCCTCGACGTCGAGATCACCCGCGAGGCCGTCGGCGTCGTCGGCATGATCACGCCCTGGAATTTCCCGATCGCGATCCCCGCCTGGAAGATCGCGCCCGCGCTCTGCTACGGCAACACGGTCGTGTTCAAGCCGGCGGAGCTGGTGCCCGGCTCGGCGCATGCGCTGTCCGAGATCATCGCGCGCTCCGGCCTTCCCGCCGGCGTCTTCAACCTCGTCGTCGGCTCCGGCTCGGTGGTCGGCCAGACCCTGCTCGAGCATCCGGACGTTCACGCGATCTCCTTCACCGGCTCGGTCGGCACGGGGCGCAAGATCGCGCAGGCCTGCGTGCTGTCGAACCCGATGAAGAAGTTCCAGCTGGAGATGGGCGGCAAGAATCCGATGGTCGTGCTCGACGATGCCGACGTCAAGGTCGCGGTCGAAGCCTGTGTCAACGGCTCCTATTTCTCGACCGGCCAACGCTGCACGGCGTCCTCGCGCCTGATCGTCACCGAGGGCATCCACGACAAGTTCGTCGCGGCGATGACCGAGCGGCTCAAGGGCCTCGTGGTCGATGACGCCGTCAAGCAGGGCACCCATATCGGCCCGGTGGTCGACGCCAACCAGCTCGAGCAGGATCAGCGCTATCTCAAGATCGGCCAGGACGAAGGCGCCAAGCTCACCTGGGGCGGCGAGCTGCTCAACCGCGAGACGCCCGGCTTCTACATGCAGCCAGCGCTGTTCACCGAGGCCACCAACGCGATGCGCATTGCCCGCGAGGAGATCTTCGGACCGGTCGCCTGCGTCATCCGCGCCAAGAACTACGACGAGGCGCTGGCGATCGCCAACGACACCGAGTTCGGCCTCGCGGCCGGCGTCTGCACCACCAGCCTGAAATACGCCTCGCACTTCAAGCGCAACAGCGAGGCCGGCATGGTGATGGTCAATTTGCCGACCGCCGGCGTCGACTATCACGTCCCGTTCGGCGGCCGCAAAGGCTCGAGCTACGGCGCCCGCGAGCAGGGCTCCTACGCGCGGGAATTCTACACGACGGTGAAGACGGCCTACACCTTCCCGGTGTGAGCCTCGTCCGCCGTGAGCTACCAGACGGGCCGCATCGACGGTCCACTCCCTCTCCCCGTTCTTACGGGGAGAGGGGATGAAAGAAGCAAGTAGGCAGGCACGGCGCTCCGCGCCTTTGCCCACCCACCGGAGCGGAACGGAGCCAGCATGAACCAGCAGGTCGTCGCCAACGAGGAGCCCCGCATCATCAAGCTCAACGCGCGCGACAACGTCGCGATCGTGGTGAACGATTTCGGCCTGCCTGCCGGCACCAAATTTCCCGATGGCCTGACGCTGAGGAGCTTCGTCCCGCAGGGCCACAAGACCGCACTGGTCGACATCGCCGAGGGCGCGCCGATCGTCCGCTACGGCGAGATCATCGGCTATGCGAAGTCGCCGATCGCATCCGGCGAATGGGTGGACGAGGCTCGCATCGACATGCCTGAGGCTCCTGCCCTCGATCAGCTCGAAATCTCCACCGCGGTGCCGGCGCCGCTGCCGCCGCTCGAAGGCTACACCTTCGAAGGCTATCGCAATCGCGACGGCTCGGTCGGCACCCGCAACGTGCTGGGCATCTCGACCTCGGTCCAATGCGTCAAGGGCACGCTCGAATTCGCGATCAAGCGCATCAAGAGCGAGCTGCTGCCGAAGTACCCGAATGTCGATGACGTCGTCGCGCTTACCCACGCCTATGGCTGCGGTGTCGCGATCACGGCGCCAGATGCCGTGGTGCCGATCCGAACCCTGCAGAACCTCGCACTGAACCCGAATTTCGGCGGCGAGATCCTCGTCGTCGGCCTCGGCTGCGAGAAGCTCGCGCCGGAGCGGCTGCTGCCGGAAGGCACTGAAGACTCGATCGTCCGCATGCAGGACGAGGCCTTCGACGGCTTCGGCGCCATCGTCGACGCCATCATGACGCAGGCCGATCGCCGCCTTGCCGAACTCAACAAGCGCACCCGCGAGACCTGCCCGGCGTCCGATCTCGTGATCGGCCTGCAATGCGGCGGCAGCGATGCGTTCTCCGGTGTGACCGCCAATCCCGCAGTGGGCTTCGCGGCGGACCTGCTGGTCCGTGCCGGCGCCACCGTGATGTTCTCGGAGGTGACCGAGGTTCGCGACGCGATCCAATTGCTGACCCGGCGCGCCATCAACGAGGACGTCGGCCGCGCGCTGATCCGTGAGATGGACTGGTACGATTCCTATCTCGCGCGCGGCGGCGCCGATCGCAGCGCCAACACGACGCCCGGCAACAAGAAGGGCGGCCTCGCCAACATCGTCGAGAAGTCGCTGGGCTCGATCGTGAAGTCGGGCTCCGGTCCGATCCACGGCGTGCTGGCGCCGGGCGAGAAGGCCAAGCAAAAGGGCATGCTGTTCGCGGCGACGCCAGCCTCCGACTTCATCTGTGGCACCCTGCAGCTCGCATCCGGCATGACCTTGCAGGTGTTCACCACGGGCCGCGGCACGCCCTACGGCCTTGCTGCGGCGCCCGTCATCAAGGTCGCGACCCGCAGCGAGCTGGCGCGGCGCTGGAAGGATCTGATCGACTTCGACGCCGGCCGCATCGCCACCGGCGAGATGACGATCGAGGAAACCGGCTGGGAGTTGTTCAAGCTGATCCTCGACGTCGCCTCCGGCCGCACCAAGCCATGGTCGGACCGCTGGGGCATCCACAACGATCTGACCTTGTTCAATCCGGCGCCGGTGACCTGAGGGAGGGCTCACCCTGCCATGCCAATTGTCTCGCTCAAACCTCTCCCCGTCATTGCGAGCGAAGCGAAGCAATCCAGGGTCCCGCCCACCATCCTGGATTGCTTCGCTTCGCTCGCAATGACGCGTATGTTGAAGCAACGAGCCTAGACAACGAATGCCGGGAGGAAGAGCCAGATGTCCAGCTTCAGCCGCTTCGCCGCGATTGCCGTAGCAGCCTTCCTCCTCTCCGCCGGCCCTTCCCGCTCCCAAGACGCCATCCCTGGTGTCCCCCGCGAGCTGCTCGAGGACATCGCGACCGGCAGCCGCATCCTCGCCGATCTCGGCGTCGTCGACGCCTTCGGCCATGTCAGCGCGCGGCATCCCACCAATCCGCACCACTTCCTGATGGCACGCTCGATCGCGCCGGCGCAGGTGACGGCCAATGACATCATGGAGTTCGATGAGAACGGCGAACCGGTCGATGCGAGGAACCGCGCCGTCTTCCTCGAGCGCTTCATCCATGCCGAGATCTACAAGGCGCGTCCGGACGTCAGCGCGGTGGTGCATACGCATTCGCCGGGCGTCGTGCCGTTCAGCGTCAGCCATACACCCTTGAAGCCGCTGTATCACAACGCCGCCTTCCTCGGCACCGGCGCGCCGGTGTGGGACATCGGCAAGGAGTTCGGCGCCACCAACATGCTGGTCAGCAACAATGTGATCGGCAAATCGCTGGCGGCCACGCTTGGCGACAAATCGGTGGTGCTGATGCGCGGCCACGGCGACGTCGCGGTTGGACCGTCGGTCAAGGCCGCCGTGTTCCGCGCCTATTACACCGACGTCAATGCGAAGCTGCAGGCGCAGGCGATCGGGCTCGGCAGAGACGTCACCTATCTCAGCGCCGAGGAGGCCGCCAAGGCCGACGCGGTCAACATGGTGATCATGGACCGCGCCTGGGCGCTGTGGAAGCAGAAGGCGCAGTCGGCGAAATAGTCCCGGAGATTGAAGATCATTCCGGGGCAGCGCCGCCCCGGAATCCTGTGACGCGCCGAGCCCGCTGCACCACGCCTTCCGTCTCGACATGGAGCGCGGGCGAGTGCGCGGCGTGCGCACGGAACTTTCCATTCCTTTTACGGTATCGGCCGACCGTGCCGTACAGCGCCGGGCTTGCGCTGGCGCGATGTGCACTGCTGCACTGGTGTCCGACCTCTTTTTGCCGCAAAGCTGACACATATCGCTTAACCTGTCGCGCCGTCATGATTCCTCCAGGCTCACTCCCGCGGATGCCCCTGCATTTTCCTCGTCTTGCTGCCGTTGCGCTCGGTCTCTGCCTGAGTGCGCCCTGCCTGGCTCAGCAGCCGATGCCGGTGACGAGCTCGCCGGAGGAGCGGCCCGACATCGATCTCTACGCGCTGATGTCCGGCACCTGCCGGACCGCAAAGGTCGACGGCCGCGAATTTTCCTGCAAGACGGTGGCGTTCTTTCACAGCGAGAAGGGGCGCGCCCATTTCACCGTCGCGCTCGACGATCCCGCTGACGAGAGCCACATCATCGCGTTCTCCGGCATCAATGGCCGCAGGTCGATCCAGAACGTCTACGAACTGCCGATCGACAGGATGCTGCTGAATTCCAAGCATCGCCCGAAGGTCGATGGCATTCCGGTGCCGGTGACGAAGAGCTCGGCCGGCATGTGCCGTCAGGTCGGCAACTTCGCGATGCTCAAGGTCACGAGCGTGACCTGCTCCGCCAAGGACGACAGCGGCCGCGCCTATGAGCTGCAGTTCGTCTCCGACGGCACGCCCATCACCTTGCGCCGGGTGCGCCAGACGATGACGAACGCCGAGCACAATCCCTATGAATGAGCGCGTCGCGATTGCGGCGACCGCGCGCATCCGCGTCGCCTGACGCGCATCTGCTCCAATCCGCATCTCGAACAGCCATGAACATGAGGGCGCGTTCTCGCGGCAGATGATGCCCGAGGCTTACGATCCGTCTCGCCCTCGGGAGTGCAAAGGGCGCAGGGAATGCCGGGTGAAGGCCCCACCCATGGCCCGCCTGCGAAAAAAATGCAGGCGGCAGGTACCACAGGCAAAGCCGGTTCAACCCGGCATTCCCTGCGCGATGGTCTTCACGCTTATACGCAGTCTCCCTGGTGCGCCGGGCTTGTTGGCCACCATTGCGACAATGCGCTTGCGCGCACTGCGCGTGATACCAGCATCGGGGTATCAGGACGCTGCGACTTCACGTCCGCGTATTGCCGTTCGTCCGCACGCTGGACAAGCATGCTGCGGCAACAGCGCGGCCATCGCAGCCCCACCTCGCGTGTCGTGACGATCGCGCGCTACGCCCCTCTGCGGTGAGGCGGGATGCGCTACCAAAGCACGATTTTCGAAAAAACGAAAGAGAAGAATGCAGGCGCGCGATCGGTCGTCAAGAGCGCGTTGAACGAACTGAACAAAATCCAGACCGGCGCGTTGCGCGCGACACGCAAGCGGAGCCTCTGTGTAGATTCCCGGAAGCTCATAGCCCTGCTGATTTGCCCGACGTGCCGGCTCGGCCACACTCGCGGCATCGATGATGCTCAGCGGCGGCGCGCCGCCGCGCCCAGGATGTCCTGGGTGGCGCGCCCGAGCCGCCTGGCGGCATCGGCGAGATCCTTCGCTGCAAAGCCCGAATAGCCCAGGATGAAACCGTCGGGCCCGCGCTGCACGATCCGCGCATCCGACAACAGCCGGCATTCGATGCCGGCCCGGTCGCGGATCAGTTTCGCCGTGCCCTTCGGCGCTGCCGGCGGCAAGGTCGCCAGCAGATGCAGTCCTTGCGACGGCGCGGCCAGTTGCAGGCTGCCTTTGCCGTGCTTGGCGAGCGCCTCGGCGACGACATCGCGCGCCTGGCGATAGCGCGGGCGCAGCCGCCGCATGTGGGCTGCGAGCACGCCGTCGGCCATCAGGTCGGCCAGCGCGTCCTGCATGAAGGCCGGCGGAAACCGGTCCTGCGCCGCGCGCGCCGCGACCACCCGCGCGACCAGCGCCGGCGGCACCACGAGGTAGCCGAGCCGCAGTCCCGCGAACAGCGTCTTGCCGAAGGTGCCGAGATAGATGACGCGCTCGCCGCCGATGCCGGCCAGCGCCGTCAGCGGCGGGCCGGCAAAGCGGTACTCGCTGTCGTAGTCGTCCTCGAAGATGTAGGCGTCCGCCCTGCGCGCCCAGTCGAGCAGCGCAATGCGCCGCGCCATGCTCATCGCAACGCCGGTCGGAAACTGATGCGATGGCGTCACGTAGGCGGCCTTGGCCGCCATGTACGCCGCCTCGCCCGAGCTCACTATGATTCCTTCATCATCGACGGGCACCGGGACCAGCTTCGCGCCGGTCGTGCTCAACGTATGGCGCGAGGCGACATAGCCCGGATCCTCGAACCAGACGGGATCGCCCGGCGCAAGCAACGCGTCGATGCACAGCCGCAGGCCATGCTGGGTGCCGCTCACGATGAGAATGCAGCTTGGGTCGCAGCGTACGCCGCGACTGGCGGCAAGGTAGTGCGCGACCTGGCTGCGCAGATGCAGGCTGCCGCGCGGATCGCCATAGCCGAGTTCGTCGGGCGCGGCGCGGGCGATGCGGCGACGGCTGGCCGCGGCGAGCCGCCGCAAGAGCACGGGATCGACCAGCGTGCAGCCGAGCGCGAACGGCCGGCGCGGCGGAATCCGGATATCCAGCTCAGCAACTGGTGCGGCGACCTGCGGTGCGGGCAGCTGTGCGGCGACATAGGTGCCGGCGCCGTGGCGCGCCTCGACCAGGCCATCCGACAGCAGCGCCTCATAGGCTGCGACGATCGCGTTGCGGCGAACACCGAGCTGCTCGGCGAGCCCGCGCGTCGAAGGCAGACGAAGGCCGGGCGCGAGCAGGCCATCGACGATGCCGGTGCGCAGCGCGCCGTGCACCTGCTGCGACTGGCTGCGGATGGTGCGGTCGAGGTGGATCGGCAGCGCCAGCACGTCGTCTCGGCGCCGCGAAGTGGTTGTCTGCTTTCGCATCGAAGTGGAACTCCCGGCAACCACTTTGCCATGGCATGACGTCGACGGAAACAGGAGACTGACGATGTCCGAACAACAGATGCCGAGCTATCCCGTCGACGACACCAACCGGGTCAAGCGGCGGCATCAGCGCGCCCACTACGATCATGCGACCGTCCATGCCCTGCTCGACTCCGCAACGCTGTGCCACGTCTCCTATGTCATCGACGGCCAGCCCTATTGCACGCCGACGCTGTATTGGCGCGAGGAAACGACGCTGTATTGGCATGGGTCGAGCGCCAGCCGCATGTTGCGCAGCCTGTCCGAGGGACAGCCGGCCTGTCTCACCGTGACCCATCTCGACGGCCTGGTGCTGGCGCGCAGCGCCTTCCATCACTCGGCCGACTATCGCTCGGTGATGGCGTTTGGCCATGCCCGGCTGATCGAGGATCCGGCGGAGAAGGAGCGAGCGCTGGTGATGATGGTCGATCGGCTGTTTCCCGGCCGCACGGCGAGCCTGCGCCCGACCACGGAGCAGGAGCTCAAGGCCACGTCGGTCGTGACCATGGAGATCGAAAAGGCATCGGCGAAGATCCGCGCCGCGGGCGTCATCGACGATGAGGAGGACTACGCGCTGCCGATCTATGCCGAGCGCATTCCTGTGCACACCCTGATCGGGCCGCCGGAGCCCGATGGCCGATTGCTGCCGGGCGTCACCCGTCCCGCGACGCTGTCAGGCTTCAGCGCCGGACGGCGGCTCGATGAGACGCTCACGGAGGCGTACGCGACGAGCTATCCGGCGGGGTAATGCGCGTAACTACCAAGCGATCCAGAGTGCCTTGCGCAACCCTGGATCGCCTCGTCGCTACGCTCCTCGCAATGACAATCGGAGCAGGCGTAGCGCCACTTTCCGTCATCGCCCGGCTCGACCGGGCGATCCGGTACGCCGAGACGGCTGTGATGGCATCGAGAGCAGCGGCGGACTGGATATCCCGCTTTGGCGGGGTATGACGATGGAACTGCAAACGCGCTGGCTCCCCGGCCGTCATCGCGAGCGCCAGCGAAGCGATCCAGGGCCGCATGAAAGGTCTGAATCGCTTCGCTCGCAATGACGACGGAACGAAGCCTGCCTACCGCTCGATCATCCTGTTCCAGCGCGTATTCCATTCCGGGCGCCTGGCGTTGATGACGTCCCAGTCGAGCGTGATCGCGCTCTTCATGTAGCCGTGGAAGGTCGCGAGCTTCTGCTCGGCCGCCGGCGTCGTGGCTTTCGCGGTGGTGTTGGACGGCACGATGTTGCCGGCGGCCAGCGCCTTGGCCTGCGCTTCCGGCGACAGCAGATAGGCGGCGAGCTTCTGCGCCAGCTCGGATTCGGAGTTGTTGGCGATGACGCATTCGGCGACCATCAGCACGACCGAGCCTTCCTTCGGCTGCGCGTATTCGACAGCGATACCCTTCTCCTTCAAGGTCGACACGGCGGTCGGCGTCAGCGGGAAGATCGCGGCCTCACCGGTCTGCACCATCTCGGAGATCTTGGCCGAGTTCGGAATGTATTCGAGCACGTTCTTGCCGATCGTGTCGGGAAACGCCTTGAAGCCCGGCTCGACATTGGCCTCGCTGCCGCCGTTGATGCGGTTGACCATCAGGAAGGCGTGCAGGCCGAAGGTCGAGACCGAGGCCGACTGGAAAACGACCTTGTCCTTGAACTTGGGATCGGCGAGATCGAGCCAGGAGGTCGGCGCCGCCCAGCCTTTCTCGTCGAACAGCTTTTTGTTGTAGGCAAGGCCGGTCATGCCGATGTCGATGCCGGCGGCGATGTCGTCCTTGAGTCGCGCGAACGGCTCGAGCTGGCCGAGCGCCTCGCTCGGCTTCAGCTTCTCGCACAGACCAAGGCCGGCGGCGCGGATCATCACGCCGTCGTCGAGAAACATCACGTGCATCTGCGGCTTGTCTTTGGCCGCGATCGCCTTGGCGAGGATCTCCGACGAGGTGCCGGGCACGACGACGATCTTGACGTCGTTGGCCTTCTCGAAGTCCGGAAACACCGCCTGCGTATAGGTGCGCTCGAAATTGCCGCCGTTCATGCCCACATAAAGCGTCTTGGTTTCCGCATGCGCGGCCGATACAGCGAGGATGAGTGCAAAGGCTGAGCCGAGCGCGGCGCGAGCATCGATCATGGCGAGGTCTCCTTCGATCCTGTCGTCATTGCTGCTTGAGAGGCATCGCCCGGCTGCGATGCAGGTGAGAAACGGGTGATGGCGAAAGGGACGATCGGCGTCGAGGTTTCGCCGTCGCGCACCAGCTCGGCCAGCACCTCGCCGACCCCCGGCGCGATCTGGAAGCCGGCGCCGGAGAAGCCGAAGGCGTGAATCAGTCCCGGCGTCGTCGCGCTCGGCCCGATCACCGGATTGCGGTCGGGCATCGTCGCCTCGGTGCCGCTCCAGAACCGAATCGCCTGGGCATGGCGCAGCGGGCCGAACAGCTCGCTGGCGCGCTGCATGATGGCAAGCACGCCGTCGCTGCGGGGGCGCGAATAGTCGGGATCGGCGAGCGGCGCGGCGCGCTCGCCGCCGACCACGACGTTGCCGCGCGTAACCTGCCGCGCATAGATGCCGCCGCCCTCGATGCCGATGTTGACGGTCAGGAACGGATCGAGCGGCTCGGTCACGATCATCGACGGATAGGTGCGCTCCAGCGGCACGGGCTCGTCGAACGCGCGCGCCAAGCCGTCGGCCCAGGCGCCGGCGCTGTTGATCACGGTACGCGTCCTGATGGCGACGTCACCGGCTTCCAGCGCAAAACCCTCGAACGTCCTGGTGGCGCCCGTAACCTCCGTGTTCTCCAGCACCTCGGCGCCGGCGCGACGCGCCGCTGCGGCGAAGGCGGTGGCGACCAGCCGTGGATTGGCGTGGCCGTCGCCAGGACAGAATGAGCCGCCCACGACGCCGCCCGCGATGCCGAAGCGCTCGTGCAGTTGATTGTGGCCGATCAGCTCGAGAGCGAGCCCGAACGGCGCGACCTCGGCGGCGTAGCGCTCCAGGCTCGCCATGTCCTCGGCGTTGCGCGCGAGCTTGAGATGGCCGGAGCGCAGGAACTCGCCGTCGATGCCGATGAGCTGCGCGAGCCGCGGCCAGATCGCATGCGCCCGCTGCGACAGCGGCAGTTGCTCGGGCGGACGGCCCTGGCGGCGCACGCCGCCATAGTTCACGCCGCTCGCCTGAGCGCCGCAGAAGCCCTTGTCGAGCAGCGTGACGGAGAAGCCCATGCCGCGCAGCGCCAGCGCGGCGGAGCTGCCGACCAGCCCGCCGCCGACGATCGCGACATCGCAGTCAATGCGCCGGGTCATGCCGCCTCTCGTCGATGGAAAGGCTGGTAGCCACCGGGATCGGCTTGATCGGCGCCTGCGCGCGCAGCCGGCCGACGGCGCCTATGTCGCGGCGTGTCTGCGCAGCCAAGAGCTCCGCGGCGGCCGCGCCGCACATGCGGCCCTGGCAGCGGCCCATGCCGATGCGCGTCACCGCCTTCAGGCGATTGATCTCGGTGAGCGAGAAATCCCTGATCGCGCGCCGCGCCTCGCCGGCATCGATCTCCTCGCAGCGGCACAGCAGCGTGTCATCGGCGATGTCGCCCGCCCAATGCGATGGATAGGGAAAGGCGGCTTCGAGCCCATCGCGCAGGCGATCGATCGTCGCAAGCGTACGCTCAAGCGCGGCAGCCCGCGCGGCATCGTGCGGCAGGCCGCGATCCTCCAACAATGCCAGCGCGGCCCGCTCGCCGGCGGCTTCCGCGGCATCGGCGCCGGCGATGCGGGCGCCGTCGCCGGCGAGGTACACGCCCGCGATGCTGCTGCGGCCACCGGCGTCGCGAACCGGACGATGCGCGCCGTCGCGCGCATCGAAGCGAAAGGCGCAGCCGGCGAGATCAGCAGCCTGAGTCTCCGAGCGCAGACCGAGGCCGTAGCCGACGCCGTCGCAGGTGATCGCGTGTTCGCGCCCGCCGGCCCGATAGACGATGCGCGCCACCCTGCTCTCGCCCTCGATCCGAAGCTGGGACACGCCAGACCGCACGCGCGTTCCGCGCAGCGTCAACTCCAGCGCCATGCGCAATCCACGCAGCACGATGCCCGGCGCGAGCGGCAACGCGCGCAGCAGATTGAGCTTCGCAGACAAGGGCGCCGCGTCGAGCACGGCGGCAACGTCGACGCCGGCCTTCATGTATTGCCAGGCGACCAGATAGAGCAGCGGGCCGGAGCCGGCGAACACCACGCGCCGGCCGATCACACAGCCCTGCGCCTTCAGCGCGATCTGCGCGCCGCCGAGCGTGAACACGCCCGGCAGGGTCCAGCCGGGGATCGGCAGCACGCGATCGGTCGCCCCGGTCGCGAGGATGAGCCCGTCATAGCTGACCCGCCGGCTGATACCCCCACGCAAGATGTCGGCCGCGCCGTCGCGCAGATTCCACAGCAGCGTGTTCGACTGATAGTCGATTGCGGTGCCGAGCGCCGCAAAGTCGTGATGCAGCCGCGCGGCCTTCGAAGCCTCCGAGCCGTAGCGCGCCGTGGCATCGCGGCCGTCGGGACTCAGCGGCTGGCGATAGATCTGGCCGCCGCAGGCGTGGCCTTCATCGACCACGATCGGCCGCAGGCCGGCCGCGACCAATGTCATCGCGGCGCGGATGCCGGCCGGGCCGGCGCCGACGATCAGGGGAGATGCGCGCTCAGCCATGGCCGCGCCCTCGTCGTGTGATGATGTCCATGCCTTCGGTAAGCGGCGTCGTGCAGGCGCGCAGCCGCTCGCCGCTCGCGAGCTGCACCCAGCAGTCCTGGCAGGCGCCCATCTGGCAGAAGCCGGCGCGCGGCGCGGCGGAAAACTCGCTGTAGCGAAGCCGGTCGACCTGGCAGAGCATGGCCGTCAGCACGGTGTCGCCGGCGCGGCCGTCGCAGGGCACGCCATCGATCGCGAAGGAGATGACGGCGCTGTCGTTGCGGACGAGACGATGCAACAGCGGCATGGTGTCAGCCCTGCCCCACGAGGATCTTGTCGAGGCCGAAGATGCGGTCGAGCAGCAGCATCGCCGCCGCCGTCACCGCGATCATCAGCGCCGATACGGCAGCCATCATCGGATCGATCGATTCGGTCGCGTACATGTACATGCGCACCGGCAGGGTGATCGTGGCGGGCGAAGTGATGAAGATCGACATCGTGAGCTCGTCGAAGGAGTTGATGAAGGCGAGCAGCCAGCCGCCGGTGATGCCGGGCAGGATCATCGGCACGGTGATGCGGCGGAACACGATCCAGCTGGAAGCGCCCAGGGTCACCGCCGCCTGCTCGGCGCTGCGGTCGAGGCCGGACAGGGCGGCCAGAACCAAGCGGAGCACATAAGGCGTGACGACGACAATGTGACCTGCGGTCAGCCAGAGCAGGCTGCCGGTGGCGCCGAGCAGCGCGAACAGCCGCAGCAGCGCAACGCCGAGCACGAGATGCGGGATCATCAAGGGCGACAGGAACAGCGCGTTCAGCGCCGCGCGGCCGCGGAAGTCGTAGCGGTCGAGCGCGAGGCCGGCGGCGACCGCGAGCACGACCGCGATCGTCGCGGCTGTCGCCGCGACCCACAGGCTGTTGAGGAAGGAGGCGACGAAATCCGGATGCGCGAACACGGCCGTGAACCAGCGCAGCGAGACCTGCGTGGTCGGCAATGTCAACGTGTTGGCCGGCGTGAACGCGACGAGGCAGATCACGATGAGCGGCGCCAGCACGAAGCCAGTGACGAGCGCATGAAAGACCAGGGCGATCGGGCCGTTGTGGCGCATGCCGCTCACCCCAACATCCGCCTGGCGCGCGCCTCGACGACGCGCTGATAGGCGAGCATGAGCACGAGGTTCGTGACCAACACCAGGATCGCGATGGCGGCCCCCAGCGGCCAGTTCAGCTCGTGCATGTATTCGTC
Organism: Bradyrhizobium sp. SZCCHNRI3052; assembly: GCF_032484895.1. NCBI lineage: Bacteria > Pseudomonadati > Pseudomonadota > Alphaproteobacteria > Hyphomicrobiales > Nitrobacteraceae > Bradyrhizobium > Bradyrhizobium sp. SZCCHNRI3052. The sequence continues at coordinate 69,610 of NZ_JAUETW010000014.1, forward strand.
ATAGACCAGCGTCGCCGCCATCTTCAGCCGCCGGCCGCCGAGCAGCGCGGGGATCGCGAAGGCCGAGGCCGAAAGTCCGAACACCACCAGGCTGCCCGACAGCAGCCCCATCGTCACCTGCGGCAGCACTACGCGGCGCAGCGCCGTGAAGCGCGAGGCGCCGAGCGTCCAGGCGGCGGCCTCGACCATCGGATCGAGCTTCTGCAGCGAGGTCCAGACCGGGATGACCATGAACGGCAGCATCACATGGACGAGCGCGATGACGATGGCCGTCTCAGTATAGAGCATCCTGACCGTGCCGAGCCCGAGCGCACGGAAGGCCTCGTTGACGAGGCCCGTGGGGCCGAGCAGCATGCTCCAGCCAAAGGCGCGCACCACGACCGAAACCAGCAGCGGGCCGATGATCGCGAGCAGGAACGCCGAGCGCCAGGGCTCGCGCATGCGCGCCAGGATGTAGGCCTCGGGCGCGCCGATCACGGCGCAGATCAGCGTGGTCAGCGCGGCGAGCCGCAGCGTGCGCCAGAAGATATTGAGAAAGTAGCTGTCGGAGAGGATGCCGATGTAGTGCGCCAGCGTGGTCTCGTCCTTGACGCCGGTCGCGGCGTCATAGACGTGGAACGACAGCGCCAGGGTGAGCCCGAGCGGCACGACCACCAATGCGGTGAACAGCAGCGCGCCCGGCGCCGCCAGCAGCCATGGTGTCGTCGCGCGCGTGCCGCTCATGCCGACTGCGCTCCGTCGGGCTTCGACGCGCGTGCGCTGGCGCTGCTCCAGGCGAGACCGACCTGATCGCCCTCGCACGCCGGCTCCTCGCCCGCATTGGGCAGGGCGACGCCGATCAATCCGGCGGGCGTCTCCACGGTGAAGAACCAGGTGCTGCCGAGGAAGAAGCGCGCTCTGATGCGGCCATCGAGCACGCCGGCGCCGGGAGTTGTCAGGCCGATCTTCTCCGGCCGGATCGCGAGCACGGCGGCCGTGCCGTCGGTGAGGTCAGCCCCCTCGCACGGCAGCAGGCGCCCGCCGATCTCGACGCCGCCGTTGCGCCGCACGCCGGACAGCCGGTTCATCTTGCCGACGAAGGAGGAGATGAACGGCGTCACCGGATTTTCGTAGAGCCGATAGGGCGCGTCGATCTGCATGATGCGGCCCTGCTCCATCACCACCACGCGATCGCTCATCGACAGCGCCTCGCTCTGGTCGTGCGTCACCATGATCGTGGTGGTGCCGACGCGCTGCTGGATGCCGCGCAGTTCGAACTGCATCTCCTCGCGCAGCTTGGCGTCGAGATTGGACAAGGGCTCGTCGAGCAGCAGCACCGGCGGATCGATGACGAGCGCGCGCGCCACCGCGACGCGCTGACGCTGCCCGCCGGAGAGCTGGCGTGGATAGCGGTCGGCTAGCGCGGCGAGTTGCACCAGCGCCAGCGCCTGTTTGACGCGCGCCTCGCGCTCGGCCCTGATCACCTTGCGCATTTCGAGTCCGAAGGCGACGTTCTGCGCCACCGTCATGTGCGGAAACAGCGCGTAGCTCTGGAAGACGATGCCGAGGCCGCGGCGATCGGGCTTCTCGTGGGTGATGTCGCGACCGTCGAGCGTGATGCGCCCCGACGTCGGCTCGACCAGGCCGGCGATCATCTGCAGCGTCGTGGTCTTGCCGCAGCCGGAGGGGCCGAGCAGCGAGATGAACTCGCCCTTGGCGACGCTGAGATTGACGTCGCTGACCGCAGCGACATCGCCGTAGAGCTTCGTCAGACCGTCCAGCGTCAGGAAACCCATGCGTCCTCGCGCGGGAGGCTCCCTTCGCCATCAGCAGGGATTGCCGCCCTGGGGCTCTTTCATGCCGGCGGGCCACGCAGATGGTCAATCATATATTCCGATATCCTGAATTTTTCTGTCTAAAATTCTGATATATGAAATCTATGCGACGAATTTGACTCCATCATTCACCAGATCAGATGACGACAGCCGACACCGATTCGTCCTCCAGCCTTCGCCGGGCCCTGAAGCTGCTGCGCATCCTCGCCGAGGGCGACCCCGACGGGCTGCGGCTGAAGGACATCGCGGAGACCGCGGGCTGCAGCCAGCCGACCGCGCATCGCATGCTGCAGGACCTCGCCGCCGAGGGTTTCGCCGAACAGGCCGCCGGCAAGCGCTATCGCCTGGCGCTCGACTTCTACGTGCTCGCCGCACGCGCGGGCCAAGCCAGCGGCCTGCGCGAGGCGGCGCGGCCGGCGCTGCTGCGGCTGTCGGCGACCTTGAGCGACACGATCTTCCTTTTGGTGCGCAACGGCTTCGATGCGGTCTGTCTCGACCGCGTCGAAGGACCGTTTCCAATCCGCTCCTTCACCGGCGACATCGGCGGCAAGGTGCCGCTCGGGCTTGGCCAGGGCAGCCTCACGATTCTCGCCAACCTGCCCGAGGACGAGCAGGAGGCCGTGATCCGCTTCAACATCCCGCGCCTGCTCGATCGCGGCTTCCTCGACGAGGCCTCGCTGCGCAATGCGCTGGCGCAGGCGCGCGCGCAAGGCTGGGTCAATACCAGCACCGGCCTCATTCCCGGCATGGCCGGCGTCGGCGTGCCCGTGCTCGACGCGCGGGGCAACGCGGTGGCGGCGCTCAGCGTGGGCACGCTGGCGGAGCGGCTGAACGCGGACCGGCTGCCGCATGTCGTGAAGATCCTGCAGGGCGAGGCGCAGGTGCTGGCCGGCAAGCTCAACCCGTTCGACGTGGCTTTGCGCTATCCATCACGGAGCTTGAGCACGATCGGGGGGAATTAGTCCTTCTCCATCACGACCACCGTCATTCCGGGGCAAGGCCGCAGGCCTTGAACCCGGAATCCCGACGTTGCCTTGCGTTCGTTCCCAACAATCTCGAGATTCCGGGTTCAATCGCGCACACGCCGTCGCGTGTGCACGATTGCCCCGGAATGACGGTGAGTTGCTCGGCGCCGTGCAACTTACGTTAGGCGCTCAGGTCACCCACTCCGCGCGGATGCCGCCCTTCCCAACTTCGCGCTCGGGCTCGCGCCAGGCAAAGGTGAACAACCCCATCGGCTCGACCTGTTCGAGCTCATCGCGGGCAATGTCGCGCGCGATCACGACGATGAAGGGCGCCGGCGGTTTCTCGACCTTCAATTGCCGCGGCGGCGAGAACACCGTGCCGACGCTTTCGACCAGCAGCGGCCGCGGCGCCTCGTGGATCTTCACCAGGCCCTTGATCCGCAGCAGGCGCTCGCCGAGCCGGCCTGCGACATTGTCGAGCCAGCCGGCGAGATCGGCATAGGCGATCTCCGCCCGCGGGCGGACGAGGCAGAGCGCGAGGCGCGGATGCGCGGCGGTCAGATCAGGCGCGACCTCGCGCAGCGGCAGCGAAGCCGTGAGTGGCGCGAACGCAGCCGCTACGATCACGGCGCGATCGGCGTTGGCGATGGGCTCCGCGACAGGATTGAGCTGCGCAATCGAGACCGGCGATCCAGCCAAGGCGGCCGGCGCGAGGTCGGCCTTGGTCGCAACGATGCGGTGCGCTGCGGCCCATTGCGCCGCAGCCTCCTCAAATGCGGCGACGGCCAGCCCGCGCGTGAGGTCATAGGTTGCGATGACCGCAACGCGCATGCGATGCTCGGCGAGCGTTGCAAGCTGGCGCAGCACGGGGCCGGGCATCGACAGGCCCGAGGTCTCCAGGATGATCCGGCGCAACGTCTGCAGCCCATCCGGCCGCGGCGCCATGATCAGGCGGTCGATGGTGAAGGCGAGGTCGCTGCCGACCTGGCAGCACACGCAGCCGTTCGACAGCATCGCCATCGGCACGTCGTCGCCGCTCTCGCGCAACAGGACGCCGTCCAGCCCGACCTCGCCGGCCTCGTTGACGATGACAGCGGTGTCCGACGCCGTTTCCGCGGTCAGTACATCGCGCAGCAGCGACGTCTTGCCCGAGCCGAGAAAGCCGGTGAGGACGAAGAAGTCGATGCTGCCGACGCTCATGGTGCCGCGGCGTCCTTGTCTTTATCCTTGGCGGCGTATTTCTCCGGCACGTCGCTTTCCCAGCTCGCCTTAACGAGCTCGCGCACGTCGGCCAGCAGCTCCTCCGTGTCGTAGATGATGCCGTCCTTGATCGTGTATTTGAGGCCGCGGTGCCACTCGACCGCGTTGGTCGTGTCGTTGAAGCGCATCGCGCCGGTGCCATAGAGCAGCTTGAAGTCGGTCAGCGGATTGTGGTCGTGCACCAGCATGTCGGCGCGCATGCCGATGTCGATGGTGCCGATCTCGTCCTGCAGCCCGCACAGCGCCGCGCCCTGCGAGGTCGCCGAGCGGATCACCTCCAGCGGATGGAAGCCGGCCTCCTGCAGCAACTCGAGCTCGCGGACATAGCCGAAGCCGAAGATCTGGTAGATGAAGCCGGAATCCGATCCGGTGCAGACACGGCCGCCGCGGTTCTTGTACTCGTTGATGAACGCCATCCAGAGCCGGTAGTTCTCCTTCCACTCGATCTCGTTCTGGGTCGACCAGCGATACCAGTACGAGCCATGGCCGCCGCGCTGCGGGGTGAAGTAGTCCCACATCGACTTCCAGGTGTAGTCCTTGTGCCAATAGGCCTGCCGCGCGCGCATCAGGTCGCGATTGGCGTCGTAGATCGTGAACGTCGGCACGAAAGTGAAGCCGATCTCCAGGAACTGCTCCAGCACCTCGTTCCACTTCGCCGAGCCCGGCTCGGCGCCCTGCCTGAACATCTGACCCGATACCGAGAAGCGGAAATATTCATCGGTGTAGTTGTAGTCGAGCGGGAAATTCTGGATGACGCGATCCTCGAACAGCGCCTCCGGCAGGCCGTAATAGTGCTCCGCGCTGGTCAGACCCCATTTCGCCGTGGTCAGCGCGTTCATGCGCGACACCGCCATCTGGGCGTGGTGGCAGCCGGTGCGCAGGCCGAGCGTCTTGCACTCGTCGAGCGCGGCTTCCATGATCGCGGGCGGTGCGCCGAAGAACTTGATGCCGTCGGCACCGCGCTCCTTGACCTGACGCAGCCAGCTCCGGCCCTGCTCCGGCGTGTAGATCGTCTTGACCATGTCGTTGACGGCCGGAAAGTACGCATAGGCCAGCAGCCGCGGCGAGGCGATGCTGTTGTCGGCGGCGCGCTGCTTCTGGTCGAGCATCCAGGACAGGCCATTCATCGAGCCCATCTCGCGCACGGTGGTGACGCCATGCGCGAGCCAGAGCTTGTAGACGTAGTCGACCGGCGGCACCCAGCCGTTGGCGGAGTGATAGGCGACGCCGGCATGGGCGTGGCAGTCGACGAAGCCCGGCGTCACCCATTTTCCGCGACAGTCGATCTCGTGATCGGCCGGTTCGCCAGCGTTGCCGGCATAGCCATAGCCGACGACCTTCTTGATGCTGACGATGCGACCGTTCTCGACGATGATATCGACCGGCCCGATCGGCGGCGCCCCGGTGCCGTCGATCACGACGGCGCTGCGCAGCGCCAGCCGCTTGAATGGCCCGATGCCGCGATCCCTCGTGGTGGCCTTCGGCACGATCGGCGCCGCGCCCTTGTTCCTGATGAAGGCGAGCTCATCGCCCGGCAGCGTGGCTTGGTCGGTCATGAGCGCGTTTCCTCACTGTCATAACGTAGGGTGGGCAAAGCGAAGCGTGCCCACCCTGCGTCCGTTCCTTGCAACATGGTGGGCACGGCGCTGCGCGCCTTTGCCCACCCTACGATCCGTCTTCTCGTCATTGCGAGCGCAGCGAAGCAATCCAGGGCTCCAAGGAAAGGTCTGGATTGCTTCGTCGCTGCGCTCCTCGCAATGACGGCGTCTGCCGTCATCCTGCCCGATACTTCCGCGCGAACGCGACGCTGCCGAACACCGTGAAGGCCATGGTCACCGCCAGCAGCATGAAGGCGAGTGCGGCGCCCATCGGCCAGTTGTTGCCGCGCACGAACTGGTCGTACACGGCAGGCGCCATCATCTTGAATCGCGGGCCGCCGAGAAGCACCGCCGTTGCATAGGTGTTCATGCACAAAACGAACACCAGGATCGAGCCGGCGGCGACGCCGGGAACCGACAGCGGCAGGATCACCCGCCAGAACACGCGCGCGCCTGAGGCGCCGAGATTGGCGGCGGCATATTCCAGGTCGCGGGGGATGCTCTCGATGACCGCGGACAGCGTCAGGATCATGTAGGGCAGCACAACGGCGATGATGCCGATGATGACCGCCTTGGTCGTGTACATGATCTCCAGCGGCGCGGAGATCAGGCCGAGCTTCATCAGAACCGTGTTGACGAGCCCGTCGCGCGCGAACAGCGCCATCCAGCCGGCCGAGCGCACGACATTGCCGACCAGCAGCGGAAACAGGGTCGCGATGACGACCAGGCTCTTCCAGCGGCTCTCCATGCGGCCGAGCCAATAGGCCGCCGGAAAGGCGAGAATCAGCGTGAGCAAAGTACACAGCAGCGCGATACCCAGCGTGGCCAGGATGATCTGCTGGTAGTACGGATCGGTCGCGGCCTTGACGTAGTTGTCCGGCGACAGCGCCTGCACCATCAGCTGGGTCGGGCTGAACTGGTTGAGCGAGATCCGGAACATCAGGATCATCGGCCCGACCAGCAGCGCCAGGACCAGCAGACAGGCAGGAACGACCAGCAGCGCCATCGCGCGAGCTCCGATTGCAGATAAGCGGCGCATCAGCCGCATGCTCCTGCGGCCTGCGCCGCAGGAGCATGAATTCAAGACTTACGCCTTGAACTCCTTGTTCCAGAAGTCGAGCGTACGCTGCGAGCGCCCGGCGGCATAGGCATAGTCCGGCTTCAGCAGCCGCGCGCGCTCGGCCTCGGTCAGGCTGACCTGCTTGGCGAGATCCTCCGGCAGCGACGCATCGGTGACGGTCGGGACATAGCCCATCTTGTCGGCGAAGCCGCCCTGAGCCTTGGCGTCGAGCATCGCGTCGAGATAGGCGAAACCGCCGGCCTTGTTCTTGGCGTTCTTCGGCACCGCGGCCTGGAACACGATCGCCGGCGTGCCTTCCTTCGGCACGACATGGGCGAGCGGAATGCCGGACTTCTTCCACATGAAGCCGCGGGCGAGCCACATCGTGGTCAGCCACACCTCCTCCGACTTCAGCGCCGCGGCCAGCGCCTCGTTCGACGGATAGATCTTCACGTCGAGCGAACGCCATTCCATCAGCTTCTTCTCGGCCGGATCGAGATTGCTGACGCCGCCGCCGCCGGCGAGCGCCGCGGCCAGCGTGTTGTTGGGATAGAGGATGTCGGCGAGACCGATGCGGCCGCGCCATTTCGGATCCCACAGATCGGCGAAGGATTGCGGCGGCGTCTTCACCTGGTTGGTGTTGTAGAGGATGACCTGCGCCGAATAGATGTGCGGGATCGCGATGTCGCTCTTGAGCTCCGGGAACACCTTGTCGAGCCGCTTCACCTGGGCTGCATCGACCTTTTCGAACACGTCCGACTGCGACACGATGTAGGTATCGTTGTCGGACAGGCACGACACGTCCATCGAGCCGCGGCGACTCTGTCGCTCGGCCAGCAGCTTGGTCTTGCGCGGATCGGCGTTGGCGACGTCCTGCACGATCTCGAACCCCTTCGGCGTCATGATCGGCTTATCGATGATGTCGGAGAGCAACTGGCCGTAGTCGCCGCCCCAGGTGCCGACCACGACCTGTCCGCCTTCGGCGCGGGCAGTGGGCATGCCGGAGGCCAGCGCGGCGACGCCGGCGCTGGCGGAGAGAAAATGTCGTCGCGAAATCATGGGAGAACCTCTCGCTGTGGATGGATGCGTTACGAAGATGTCTGCGGCACGAGACGCGGGACCTTGCGGTCCCACTGCAGGGACACGGGATCGTTCGGTTTGAGTGTTGCCAGCGGCTCGCTCGCGTCGGGCGTTGGCCTGACGGCCACCAGCGTCTCGTCGCCGATCGCCACCACATATTCGCTCTGCGCGCCCATATAGGTGATCGCCAGCACGCGGCCGCGCACCTCGCCGGACTCACCGGCCACCACTGCAATGCGTTCAGGCCGCAGCGCGAAGGCATCGGCATCACCGCGCTCGCCGCTGGCGACATCGACCGGCAGCAGCAGGCCGGCGCTGGTACGGAAGTTATTGGCGTCCGCACGCCGGCCGGCCAGGATGTTGCAACGGCCGACGAAGTCGGCGACGAAGGCATCCCTGGGCGAATCATACAGCTCCTGCGGTGTGCCGATCTGGCGGACGCGGCCGCCCTCCATGACCACGAGGCGGTCGGCCATCGTCAGCGCCTCCTCGCGGTCATGCGTCACCATCAAGGTGGTCAGGCCGAGCCGCTGCTGCAGCGCGCGGATCTCGAGCCGCACCTCGGCGCGCAGCTTGGCATCGAGGTTGGACAGGGGCTCGTCGAGCAGGAAGATGCGCGGATTGATCACCAGCGCCCGCGCCAGCGCGACGCGCTGCTGCTGCCCGCCCGACAATTGCCGCGGCAGCCGGTCGGCGAGATGCGACAGCCGCACCAGCCTGAGCGCCTCCTCGATCTTCGTCTTGCGCTCGGCCGCACTGATGCCGCGCATCTCCAGGCCAAAGCCGACATTGTCGGCCGCGCTCATGTGTGGAAACAGCGCGTAGGACTGGAACACCATGCCGGTCGCACGCTTGTAGGCCGGCAGATGCGTCACGTCCTCGCGGTCGAACAGCACGCGGCCGCTCGTGGGCGGCAGGAAACCCGCGACCATGCGCAAGGTGGTCGTCTTGCCGCAGCCGGAGGGTCCGAGCAGCGCGACCAGCTCGCCCTCGCCGACGGCGAGATCGAGCCCCTCCACGCCGATCGACGTGCCGAAGCGCTTGGTCAGCTTCTCCAGGGTGAGCTGCGCCATCACACCACCCGCGACAGCTTGACGAAGCGGTCGGTCGCCACCATCAGAATGCCAACCAGCGCGATCTGCACAGTGGCGACCGCGGCGAGCGTCGGATCGATGCGGAATTCGAGGTAGTTCAGCATCGCAACCGGCAAGGTGATCCGGCCGGGACCGACCAGCAGCATCGACAGATCGAGATTCTCGAAGCTCTGGATGAACGAGAACATCGCCGCCGCGACGATGCCGGAGCGCATCATCGGCAGGGTGATACGGCGGAACACCGTGAACGGGCTGGCGCCGAGATTGGCGGCGGCCTCCTCGGCGGCACGGTCGAGCCCCTGCAGGCTGGCGACCACGAGCCGCACCGTCCACGGAATCGCCAGCAGCGTATGCGCGGCGACGAGGCCTTCCGTGGTTGCCTTGATGTCGCGGTCGAGCAGGTCCTCGGCGAGCACATAGAACATGTAGAGGCCGGAGCCGGCGACGACGCCGGGCACGGCCAGCGGCGCCAGCAGGAACGACGACAGCGCCTGGCGGCCACGGAACTCGCCCCGCACGATGGCAAGCGCCGCCGCAGTGCCAATGGGCACGCCGATCGCGGTCGCGAGCAGCGCGACCTGGAAGCTGGTCACGAGGCCACGCAGAAATTCCGGCTTGCTCAGCGCGTTCGCGTACCATTTCAGCGACAGGCCCGGCGGCGGAAAGCTCACGATCTCCTGCGCGAAGAAGCTGGTCACGACGATCATGACGACGGGCGCGAAGATGATTGCGTAGGCTGTGACGATCAGTGTCCGCACTGCGAAATGGCCGAGTGATATTTGTCCCGTAAAACGGAACAGCATTGCAGACACCTCAACAAACAGATCAGCGACTTGTGCAGCGGCATCGTAGTCGGCAGCTCCGCTGCCGCCAAGCCTGTGCCACGAGTTATCGCAATGCACATTCGCATGGGCGCAGCGACGCGGCGATCCTGACGCGTGATGCGGCGGCAGCGCCATCTTGGCGCTAGCCCCGTGCGCACGTGAAACCGTCGCCGGCGCGCTCGATTTCCGACTTTCGGAATCTTCGAGGACCGAGCAGGCGGACTTGACGCCTGCGCGACGGTCCGTCGCAACGGCGCGGATTTGAGCAATGCGTGCTCAATTCTTGCACCGGCACGATCCAATATTTTGTGCGCCCACGGACAAGCCATCCGCGCAGGCCCGCACCTAAGCTTGCCTTCGAGCTTGGACCGGGGCGACGGCACCAATGCACCGCCGGACCAGCGCGACATCATCGTTCGAAGGAGCTGGCAACATGCAGACGAGGCTATTCACTGGAGCGCGGCGGGCGTGGCTTGCCGCGCTCGGCGCCATCATCGCGGCGGGACTTCTCGCCCCCATCGACGCGCAGGCGGCGACGCCCGCGGGCTGCGCGGCGCTGAAGGAGAAATATCCGGACTGGAAGGGCAAGACGCTGGTCAACGCGATCAATCCGCACACGCCGGGCTATGAGTCGATCGACCCGAAAGACCCGAGCAAATATGTCGGCTTCGACATCGATCTCGGCGAGGCGATCGGCGACTGCCTCGGCTTCAAGCTGACCTACAAGCCGGTGACCTTCGCCGCTTTGCTGACGACCTTGGCGAGCGGCCAGGCCGACATCGTCATTTCCGACATCTACGCCACCAAGGAGCGCGCCAAGGCCGCCGACTTCATCACCTACTCCAAGGTGTTCGACGGCGTGCTAGTCGCCAAGGGCAACCCGAAGGGCATCAACGGCATCAACCTGTCGATGTGCGGCGCGGCCGCGGCCGAGAACACCGGCTATGTCGAGGTGCCGCTGATCCAGGATCTCGCGCCGAAATGCAAGGAAGCCGGAAAGCCTGAGCCGACGATCCAGCTCTACGACAACAACGCCAACTGCATCCAGGCCATCCTGGCGGGGCGCGCCGACACCTATGTCAACGACGTCAACACCGTCGACCAGGCGGTGAAGGCTTATCCGGACAAGCTGGAAAAGGCGATCGCGGTCACCATCCCCTATTCGGTCGGCATCGCCGTTCCCAAGGACAAGCCGAAGTTCCGCGACGCCGTCATGGCCGCGCTGATCGAGGTGCAGAAGGAAGGCATCCATCAGGAGCTGCTGAAGAAGTGGCAGCTCGATCCGGCGAACTTCAAGGAGCCGGATATTCTCACGGCGGACTAACAGGCGCTCCGTTCGAAGGCGGATCTGTCGCCGCAGAGACAGTGCGCTCCCCTCCCCCCACGCGAAGCGGAGCTTCGCTAGGCGGGGAGGGGTCGGGGGTGGGGGTCCACACGAAGACTCTTTGCTGGGTACCCCCCTCCCCAGCCCTCCCCCACAAGGGGGGAGGGAGCGCACCAATTCCTCGGCGAAACGTGCGCGACCCATCTACCCGACCAAACTCGTAGGGTGGGCAAAGCGCAGCGTGCCCACCAACGCTGTTCCGAAGCACCGCGGTGGGCACGGCGCTTCGCGCCTTTGCCACCCTACGTAGCCAGCAGGCCTGCCAACCGATGTCACTCTTCCTGCACTATCTCAGCATGCCGTATCTGCTGCAGGGCATCGAGCTGACCCTGCAGGTCACCGCGCTCGGCCTGATCGGCGGACTAATCCTCGGCCTCGTCCTCGCGGCCATGCAGCTCAGCCGGTTCTGGCTGCTGGCGGCGATCGCACGCGGCTACACCGTGATCTTCCGCGGCACACCCCTGATCCTGCAGATGGTGTTCGCCTACGACGCGCTGCCGCATATCGGCATCAAGCTGCCGGCGGTGCTGGCGGCGGGCCTCGCACTCGCCTGCAACGAGGCGCCGTTCATCGCCGAGATGCTGCGCTCCGGCGTGCTCGGCGTCGATCGCGGCCAGCTCCTGGCCGGCCAGGCGCTCGGCATGACGCCATCAGTGCTGATGCGCCGCATCATCGCGCCGCAGGCGATCCGCACCATGATCCCCGCCTTCGGCAACGAGGCCGTGAGCGCGCTGAAGAACTCCTCGCTCGCCTCCGTCATCGCGGTGCAGGAATTGACCTTGCGTTCGACGCAGCTCGCGTCGTCCACCTTCGACTTCTTCTCGATCTTCTTCGCCTCGGGTCTCATCTATCTCGTGCTGACCGGCGCGATCAGCGTCATCCAGCTCGCGCTGGAATGGCTGCTCGATCTCGACCGCACGGCGAAGCAGCGCAAGCTGGCGGACTACCTTGCGCTATTGCTACCCTGGCGCCGCATCGGCCACGCGACGAAGCTGGAACTCGCCGAGAAAACAGCCCCTGCCATCGAGGCCGCGCCGCCGGAGCCCGCCGAACTCAAAGAAACGCCGCCGCTAGCGCTGTCGATCGAGGATCGCGCCAGGCGCGCCGCGACGGTCGCCCGCAACAATGTCGCCGTCGAGGTCACCGGGCTGCGCAAGGCCTATGACGGCCACACCGTGCTCGACGGGCTCGATCTCACCGTGCGCATCGGCGAGGTGATCGCGCTGCTCGGCCCCTCAGGCTCCGGCAAGAGCACCCTGCTCCGCTGCATCAATCACCTGGAGAACTGGGATTCCGGTGAGATCCGCGTCGGCGGCCGCAAGCTCGGCTTTGACGAGGCCGGCCGCAAGCTGTCGCCGCGCGCGATCGCCAATGAGCGCGCCAACGTCGGCGTCGGCATGGTGTTCCAGCAGTTCAACCTGTTCGGCCATCTCACCGCGAAGGAGAATGTCGCAGGTCCCTTGCGCTGGGTGCACGGCCTGGGCCGCTTCGAGGCCGAGCGCCGCGCGGCGGAGCTGCTCGACCGCGTCGGCCTGTCGCATCGCGCCGATGCGCTGCCGCGCCATCTGTCCGGAGGCCAGCAGCAGCGCGTGGCGATTGCCCGCGCGCTGGCGCCGAACCCGAGCGTGCTGCTGCTGGACGAGCCGACCTCAGCGCTCGATCCCGAGCTCGTGGGCGAGGTGTTGGAGGTGATCCGCCGGCTCGCCATCGACGATGGGCTCACCATGATCATTTCCACGCATCAGATCCGCTTCGCCGACGAGGTCGCCGACCGCGTCGCCTTCCTCAACGGCGGCGTCATTCTCGAGCAGGGTCCGGCGCACGAGGTGCTCTCCAATCCGCGTCACCCGCTGACTGCGCGCTTCCTCTCGGTGATGGACGCCGAGCGGCCGAAGGATGCGGTCGCATGAGTTCATCCTTCACGTCAACATCAACAATCTCGCGTCCGATCTTTCATGAGGCCCTTGTATGAAGCACCATCTGCTGCCGGTGTCCCCGAAGACCATCCATTGGGGATATTTTTCCAAGGTGGTGACACCGGCTCTCACCTTGCGCTCCGGCGACCGCGCCACGATCGAGACGCTGACGCATCACGCCAACGACGACTACGAGCGCATGATCAAGGACGATCCCGGCGCCGAGAGCGTGTTCAAGTGGACGAGGGAGCACAAGGCCGTCGCGCGGCGCGGCTCCGGCCCGACCGAAGGCCCGTTCATCCGCGGCTCCGGCGAGGGCATCGGCGTGCATCTGCTCACCGGCCCGGTTGCGATCGAGAGCGCCGAGCCCGGCGACGTGCTGGAGGTGCGCATCCTCGACATCAGGCCGCGGCCGAGCCAGTGCGGCTGCCATGCCGGCAGATGCTTCGGCTCCAACGCCGCCGCCAATTGGGGCTTTCACTATCACGACCTGATCGAGGAGCCGAAGCCGCGCGAGGTCATCACCATCTACGAGCTGGACACCGCGGGGGAGCCGTTCGCCAGGGCGGTCTACAACTACGTCTGGACGCCGCAGACCGACCCCGACGGCATCGTGCATCCGACCATCGACTATCCCGGCGTGCCGGTCGACCACGCGACGATCAGGAAGCGCGAGAACATCATGCCGGGCATCAAGGTGCCGGCGCGGCTGCATTTTGGCACGATGGGGCTCGCGCCATCGGAAGCCGACTACGTGTCCTCGATCCCGCCGAGCTACACCGGCGGCAACATCGACGACTGGCGCATCGGCAAGGGCGCGCGGATGTACTATCCGGTCGCCGTGCCCGGCGCCTATTTCTCGGTCGGCGATCCTCATGCCGCGCAAGGTGACAGCGAGCTCGGCGGCACCGCGATCGAGACCTCGCTCACCGGCGACTTCGAGTTCATCCTGCACAAGAAGAACGATCTCGGCGGCACCCAGCTCGAAGGCCTCACACATCCGCTGCTCGAGACCAACGACGCCTGGTCGGTCTACGGCTTCACCTATCCGAACTATCTCGCCGAACTCGGCGCCAATGCGCAGACCGAGATCGCCAACCATTCCAGCCTCGACCGCGCCATGCGCGACGCCTTCCGCAAGCTGCGCCGCTTCCTGATGACGGTGCATCATCTCAGCGAGGACGAGGCGATCTCGCTGTTGTCGGTCGGCGCCGATTTCGGCGTCACCCAGGTGGTGGACGCCAATTGGGGCGTGCATGGCACGATCCGCAAGAACGTGTTCCGGTGTGAGTGAGGTCGACGTCGGGCACCCTCTCGCCCAGCGCAAGGTGCGCTCCCTCCCCCGCTTGCGGGGGAGGGTCGGGGTGGGGGCGCCCCAAGCGACACCGCCGCTGTGGACCCCCACCCCTAACCCCTCCCCGCAAGGGGAGGGGAACAGACCGCGCGCGCGGCGACAGCCCCAGCGACAACGACACCAGGAGCCGACGACTGACGCGCACCGAAACGCCGATGCCAAAACGACAAACGGTCAAGCTCATCTGGCACGGGGGTTGCTTCGCGTTCCCGGACCCGGGGCGTGCCATGAGTTTTCGTCCGTTCACCAGCGAATCCTATTCCGAGGGCGAGCGTCCGGAGGCGTGGCGCGACGTGCTGAATGCGGTCGGGCTGCAGCCCGCGGCGAAGACGCCATTCTATGATGGCCATGCCACCGCCTCGCATCGCCATGCGCCGGGCATCGCGCTCTCGCGGCTGTCGGCCGGCGCGCAGGTGGTCACTGCGGTTCCGCAGCCCCACGAAGACCTGCCGATCGTGCTGCTGGCGATCGAGGACGGCGCCGTGCTCCGGAGCGGCGACAGCCACCGCATCGTGCCCGCGGGGCATCTGATGCTGCTGCCGCGCACGGGAGACTGGGGGATCGCCTTCCAGCGCGACCTGCGCGCGATCGTGCTGTCGGTGACGGCGGACGCCCTGCATGGCCGCATCAGCGGCAAGCTGAAATTGGCCAGGCCCCAGGTGATCGCGCCGAGCGGTCTTGCCGACGTGGTCTGCCGCACCATCGAGGCCACCGCGCGGGCGCTCGAAACCCTCAGCGATGCCGAATGGAGCACGGTCGCACAGAGCCTGGTCGATCTGCTGCTGACGCTCGCCCATCAACAAGCGGTGCCGGCAACGGAGGCCGGCAGCAGCGCGACGCAGGCCGCGATCCTTCACCGGATCTGCCAGACCATCGAGCGGCGGCTCGACGATGCCGAGCTGACGCCGGCGCGGGTGGCCCAGGCCGAAGGCATCTCAGAGCGCTATCTGCAGAAATTGTTCGAAGGCGCTGGTGATAATTTCAGTCACTACGTGAGGGAACGGCGGCTGCAGCGGGCCTGGACCGACCTGTCCAATCCGGCCGAAGCCAACCATTCGATCTCGGAGATCGCCTATCGCTACGGCTTCGCCGATTCGGCACATTTCAGCCGCAGCTTCCGCGCCCGCTTCGGCCTGTCGCCGCGCGAGTTCCGGCAGCAGAAGGCCGAGCAGGCGATCACGTCGGCGACTCCGCGCGGCCAGCGCGGCTGGCCGCAGGACGCGCTGGCGCAGCAGCGCGTCTGCGAGAGGCCGGCGTCAACCAGGAGCGACATCGCCCTACCCGCGCCGGCCAACGACCAGGATGCGCGGCGGCATCACCATCATCTCGCGGTGTCGGCCGAACGGGTGCATTGGGGCTATTTCAGCCGCTCGCTGCCGCCGCAGATCGAAATCGCATCCGGCGACACGATCACGGTGGAGACGCTGACCCAGCATGCCTCCGATGATCCCGAGCTGATGATCGCAGGCGATGCCGCTGCGCTCAGCGTGTTCGGCTGGACCAAGGCCAAGAAGAACGTCGACCGCCGCGGCGCCGGTCCGATGGACGCCAGCGTGTTCGGCCGCGGCGCCGGCGAAGGCTTTGGCGTCCACATCTGCACCGGCCCGGTCGCGATCAAGGACGCGCAGCCCGGCGACGTGCTCGAAGTTCGCATCCTCGACATCGTGCCGCGGCCAAGCAAGAGCAGGACGCATGAAGGCCGTGTGTTCGGCTCCAGCGTCGCGGCGTGGTGGGGCTATCACTACAACGAACTGATTGCAGCACCGGCGCCGCGCGAGGCGGTGACGATCTACGAGATCTTTGCCGGCGATCCCGAGCCGCATGCGCGCGCGCTCTATTCCTACCGCTGGGAGCCGCAGACCGATCCGGCCGGAGTCGTCCACGCGACCTACGACTATCCCGGTGTGCCGGTGGCGCCCGGCAGCATCAAGCGCCGCCACGGCGTGCTCGACAACATCCGCATTCCGCTGCGGCCGCATTTCGGCGTGATCGCGGTGGCGCCGCGCGAGGTCGACTTCGTCGATTCGATTCCGCCGTCCTATTTCGGCGGCAATCTTGACAATTGGCGGCTGGGCAAGGGCGCGACCGTGTATCTCCCCGTCGCGGTTCCCGGTGCGCTGCTGTCGGTCGGCGACCCCCACGCCACGCAAGGCGACGGCGAGCTCGGCGGCACGGCGATCGAATGCTCGATGACTGGCACGTTCCAGGTCATCCTGCACAAGAAGGCGCAGCTCGCGGGGAAGCCGTTCGCCGATCTCTCTTACCCGCTGATCGAGACCGCGACCGACTGGGTGCTGACCGGCTTCAGCCACCCGAACTATCTCGCCGAGTTCGGCGCGCAAGGCCAAAGCGAGGTCTACGCGACCTCCTCGCTCGACCTCGCGATGAAGGATGCCTTCCGCAAGATGCGCCGCTTCCTGATGCACATCAAAGGCCTCAGCGAGGACGAGGCGGTCGCGCTGATGTCGGCGGCGGTGGACTTCGGCGTCACGCAGGTCGTCGACGGCAATTGGGGCGTGCACGCGATCCTGAGCAAGCGGCTGTTCGAGGATGCGGGCTGACTCTCGATCCAATCGCTGCGTCCCGGAATTCCGTCATTGCGAGCGAAGCGACTTGTCCGCCGAAGCTCGAAGAGCGAAGGCGGAAGCAATCCAGGGCGTCACGCTCGGCCCTGGATTGCTTCGTCGCTTCGCTCCTCGCAATGACGACTAATGTTGTGTTTCGAGCGAAGCCCCGAACAAAGGACCATCCCTATGCAGTTCCACATGATCTCCGGTGCGACCAGGCCGGTGGCGCCGTTCAGCCACGCGGTCGAAACCGACGGCTTCGTGTTCGTCACCGGCCAGATGCCGGACTCGCCGGAGGCGCCGGGCGTGCTGCCGGAGGGGATCGTGGATCAGACAAAGGCGGTGATGCAGAACTTGAAGTACATCCTCCAAGGTCTCAACCTTGGCCTCGAACATATTGTGATGTCTCGGATTTACCTGACCGAGTTCAAGCGCGATTACGCGGCGATGAATGAAACCTATCGTTCATTCTTCCCGCCGGACCGGCTGCCGGCCCGCACCTGCGTCGGCGTCACCGGTCTTGCCTATGACGCGCTGATCGAGATCGATCTGGTCTGCCGAAGACCATAGTACCCATTGGTAAACATCTCCTCAACGCGAGGCCCCGTCATTCGATCCGGGCTGGGGAGCGTCCCGCTGTTGCCGATTGTGTGCCGAGGCCCGGCGGTGTCAATTCGCCGGACCATCAGGCGGGATCGGGGAGTGCCATGCCGTATCAGTTTTCCAATCGTCAGCAGATCCGCAAGCCGGCGGTGACCAGCAAGGGCGGCATTGTCGCGGCGCAGTCACGGCGCGCCGCCGAGGTCGGGGCCGAGGTGCTGGCCGCAGGCGGCGACTGCGTCGATGCCGTGGTGGCGACCGGCTTTGCGCTCGGCGTGCTCGAGCCGTGGATGAGCGGCCTCGGCGGCGGCGGCGCCATGCTGCTGTACCGCGCCAGGGACAACCACGTCGAGGTGATCGACTACGGCATGCGCGCGCCCGACAGCCTTGATGCCGCGGACTATCCGCTGGCCAATGACGGCAGCGTCGCGGCAGACATCTTTCCCTGGCCCCGCGTCAAGGACGACCGCAATCTGCACGGCCCCGGCGCGATCGCAGTGCCCGGCGTCGTCGCGGGCATGGAGGCGGCGCATCGCCGCTACGCGCGGCTGCCGTGGCAGGATCTCGTCACGCCGAGCGTGAAGCTCGCCGCCGAGGGCTTGCTGGTGGACTGGTGGACCACCGTGATGATCTCGAGCTGCGCCGCCGACCTGCGCCGCTATCCCGGCAGCGCCGCGGCCTATCTGAAGGATGGCTTGCCGCCGAATCCGCAATGGGGCGCCAAGGCGGTGACGCGGCTGCCGCAGGAGCAGCTGAAGGCGACGCTGGCACATCTTGCCAGCGCCGGCGCGCGCGACTTCTACCGCGGCGACATCGCCCGCTCGCTGACCCGCGACATCCAGGCCGCCGGCGGCGCGCTCTCGGTGGATGACCTCGCCGCGTTCGAGGCGCATGTCCGCGATCCCCTGCGCATCCCCTATCGCGGCGGCACGGTGTTCGCGACGCCGGAGCTGACGGCCGGCCCGACGCTGGCTCACGCGCTGCGGCTGATGCAGGCGCGCGTGACGGCATCGGGCAAGGCTCCGGATGCAAGCACGTTCATCGCCTATGCCGAGGCGGTGCAGTCGGCGTACCGCGAACGGCTGAACGACATGGGCGATGCGCCTGGCAAGCGCGCGCTTGGCGCCGAATATCTCGCGCCGGCCTGCACCACGCACTATTCGGTGGTGGACCGCGACGGCAACATGGCGGCGGTGACGCAGACGCTGCTGTCGGGCTTCGGCTCGAAATTCCAGGCGCCGCAGAGCGGCATCATGATGAACAACGGCATCATGTGGTTCGACCCGACGCCCGGCACCACGAACTCGCTGGCTCCGGGCAAGCGCTGCCTCACCAACTACACGCCGGTGGTGGCGCAGGCCGCCGATGGCCGTCGCCTCGCCCTCGGCGCCTCCGGCGGCCGCCGCATCCTGCCCGCCGTGGCACAGATGCTGTCCTTCGTGATGGACTTTGGCATGGATCTCGATACGGCGATCCACCAGCCGCGCATCGACGCCAGCGAAGGTGACGTGGTCGGCGCCGACACCCGGCTGCCGGCGGAGGTGATGGACGTGCTGACAGCGAAGTTCGAGACCGTGCCGGCGCCGGTGCAAACCATGCCGATGAAGTTCGCCTGCCCCAGCATCGTGCTGCGCCAGGGCGACGTGAACAGCGGCGCCACCGAGATCGCGCACGCCTGGGGCGATGCGGTGGCCGAGCGCTGAGGCGATCAGCGCCGGATTCGAGATATCGCCACGATGACGGTGAACTCCCCTCCCCCTTGCGGGGAGGGGTCGGGGGTGGGGGTCCACGAGTCACGCTCGATGTGAGGAGCGCTGAAGCTCCGCGGCTCCGCGAAGACCATCACCATCGTTGACGCAGGACGCGCTTCCGGCACGTCGCAAGCGGATATCCTGATCCGCGCTTCAAATGGACTCGCATCCTGGGAAATATCGACAGCGCACGTAGTCAAGTTCAGCGCCCGGGGACCCCCACCCCCACCCCCTCCCCGCAAGGGGGAGGGGAGATGAGGTCGCTGCGCCGTCACCGCAGAACGCATGCACGGAGCACGGGGCGAGCGCTGCAATCGACGCTACTTGAGATCACCCCACCAGCGCCTGCACCAACCCACTCTCCGCATCCGCCAGTTCATCGATCACATCGAAATGGTGCCGGTCCGGCGCCTCGACATACGCGGTCGTCGCCCCCAGCCCGATCCAGATATTCGCGAGCAATTGCGCCTGGCGGCGGAATTCGTTGCGCTCGGCGCCGCCGACCCAGGCAGTGACCTTGACGTGATCGATCGGCACCAGCAGCGCGGGGCTCTCCTTCGCAGCCGTGGCGTCGTCGATGTGCAGCGTCTCGTTCATCGCGGTCCGCTGCAGCGGGCGCAGATCGTGCAGGCCGGAGATCGAGACCACGCTGGTGATGCGCCCCTGTCGCTCGGGCGGCAGTGGCGCGCCGCGGCAGATCATGCGGCTGACGAGATGGCCGCCGGCGGAGTGGCCGGTCAAAGCCACGGGACCTGCGACCTCGTCCATCACGCGCGCGATGGCCTGCGCCACATCCGTCGAAATATCGGCGATGCCGACCTCGGGACACAGCCGGTACGACGGCATCGCCACGGCATGGCCGCGCGCGATAGGCCCCCGCGCAAGATGCGACCAGAAGCTCTTGTCCAGCCGCATCCAATAGCCGCCATGCACGAACACGACGAGCCCCTTCGGCGCCCCCTCCGGCAGGAACAGATCGAGGCGCTGCCGGTCATGCGCGCCATAGGCGATGTCGAGCTTGGCACGGCCCTGCCCCACCATGTCGGCGCGATAGCTCTCCGCCGGCGCCACCCACAGCCCGGGCCAGCGCTCGCCGCCGGCGATGTTCGGGCCGTTGGCGTAAGCGTTGTCCCAGTCCTTGACGGCATAGAGCATGAGGATCTCCTGATCGATTGATGTGCGCGCGGGCTCACAGCCCGGTGCGCAGCTTCCAGAGTTCGGGGAACAAAACGATCTCCAGCATCTTGCGCAGATAGTTGACGCCGCTGGTGCCCCCGGTGCCGGTCTTGAAGCCGATGATGCGCTCCACCGTGGTGACGTGGTTGAAGCGCCAGCGGCGGAAATAATCCTCGAAATCGACCAGCTTCTCGGCGAGCTCATACAGCTCCCAATGCCGCTGCGGATCGCGGTAGACGCTGGTCCAGGCCGCCGCGACCTCCGCGCTCTCAGCGCGCGTGCCGCGCCAGTCGGTGCGCTGGCCGTCGGCGCCGGTGAAGAAGCCGCGCCGCGCCAACAGCCGCAGCGCTTCGTCGTACAGACTGGGCTTCGCCAGGATCGCTTCCAGCTCGGCGGTCAGCTCCGGATGATGGGCATGCGGGCGCAGCATCGCGAGATTGCGGTTGCCGAGCAGGAATTCGATCGAACGATACTGGAACGATTGGAAGCCGGAGGACTCGCCGAGCTTGTCGCGGAACAACGTGTACTCGCTCGGCGTCATCGTGCGCAGCACGTCCCAGGCGCCGTTGAGCTGCTCGAAGATGCGTGACACCCGCGTCAGCATCTTGAACGCCGGCTGCACGTCGTCTTTGGCGATCGCGGCCATCGCCGCCTTGATCTCGTGGATCGCGAGCTTCATCCACAATTCGGAGGTCTGGTGCTGGATGATGAACAGCAGCTCGTCATGCGCGGTCGAGAGCGGCGCCTGCGCATCGAGCAGGCGATCCAGCATCAGATAGTCGCCATAGGACATCCGACCCTTGAAGTTCATCCGCGCACCCTCGGTGGCGGGATCGTAGGGCGCGCTGCTCACGTCACGAGCTCCTTCTGGCGATAGTCGGGCCTGTCCCACAGACTGTTGTCGAGGACCTCCGCGAGGATGCCCACGGCGCCGCGCACCTCGGCCTCGCCGATATAGAGCGGCGTGAAGCCGAAGCGCAGCGCGTCCGGCGCGCGGAAGTCGCCGATCACGCCGCGCGCGATCAGCGCGCGCATGATCGCATAGCCGTCCGGGTGGCGGAACGACACCTGGCTACCGCGCTGCGTCGCATCACGCGGTGACGCCAAGGTCAGCGACGGACAGCGCTTCTCGACCTCGGCGATGAACAATTCCGACAGCGCGATCGAAGCCGCGCGCACGTCCGGCATCGACACGCCGTCCCAGGCGTCGAGCGCGGCATCGAGCGCGGCGAGCGCAATGATCGGCGGCGTTCCGATGCGCATGCGCTCGATGCCGCCGCCGGGGCGGTAGTCGAGATCGAAGGCGAACGGCGCCTCGTGCCCCATCCAGCCGGACAACGCCGGCGGCGCGATGTCTGCGTAACGCGGCGCGACATAGATGAAGGCCGGCGCGCCGGGACCGCCATTGAGATATTTGTAGGTGCAGCCGACCGCGAAGTCGGCCTCGGCGCCGGCGAGGTCGACCGGCACGGCGCCGGCGGAATGCGCGAGGTCCCACACCGTGAGCGCGCCGGCCGCGTGCGCCTTCTTCGTCAGCGCGGCCATGTCGTGCATGCGGCCGGTGCGGTAATCCACCTCGGTCAGCATCAGCACGGCGACGCTGTCGTCGATCGCCGCCTCCACCTGCTCGGGCTCGACCACCTTCAAGGTGGCGCGGTCGCCGAGCATGCGGACCAGGCCCTGCGCCATATAGAGATCGGACGGGAAGTTGCCGCTGTCGGACAGGATCACGCGGCGGCCCGGATTGAGCGACAGCGCGGCGGCGAGCGCCTGATACACCTTGATCGAGAGCGTATCGCCCATCACGACCGTGCCGGGCGCGGCCCCGATCAGCCGGGCGATGCGATCGCCGACCCGGCGCGGCTGCACCATCCATCCGGCGGTGTTCCAGCCGCGGATCAGCTCCTGTCCCCACTCCGCTTCGATCATGCGGCCAACGCGGGCGGGCACGGCCGACGGCAGCGCGCCGAGCGAATTGCCATCGAGATAGATGACCCCTTCAGGTATCGTGAAGAGCGATCGGGTCCTGGAAAAATCGGTCATGCGGCTCCTGCTTCGTTCACGGCCTGAATGCATGATTCGCGCCGGGGCAGGCCAGATCAAGCCGGTCCCATCGCCACCGGCACCGCGCGGGCCGCATGGCTCGCGAAGACGTGACGATGGCGACACAATCCAGCCGGTCGATCGCCGCCGGCCGGTGACATTGACGCGCCACGGCAGGCTTGTCACGGGCGGCGCGTGGCGCATGATAGATCGATCTGAACTGCCGATGGAGCACAACATGCGCATTCTGGTGCCGCTCGTCCTGCTGATGGCGCTGCTGATGCACCCTGCCGAGGCTGCCGACGCCAGCGCGGCGCAGAGCGTCATTCGCGCCCAGGAACAGGCTTTGGCGCGCGACGACGGAGCGACCGCCTATGCCCAAGCCGCGCCGGAGATCCAGGCGCTGTTTCCGAGCGTCGAGATCTTCATGAGCATGGTCAAAAGCGGCTATCCGCCGGTCTATCGCCATCGCAGCTTCGAATTCGGCGCCGCGCAGGTCGAGGAAGGCAGCATCGCGCAGCGCGTGCACATCGTCGATGCCGAAGGCGAGGCGTGGGAGGCTCTGTACACGTTGCGGACCCAGCCCGACGGCAGCCTCAGGATCACCGGCTGTTCGCTGTTGAAGACGGGCCAGTCGGTCTAGCGCTGAGCGGCTACGTCACGCCGAAGCGCTTCTTGAACTGCTCGACATTGATGAGGCCGCGGCCGTGGCGGCCGTCGCCGATCTTCACGTCGCCATGATAGGCCTCGACCGAGAAGCGGATGACGCGGCGCTCGACCTCGATCACCTCGGCGACCGTGCGGATGGTCGCGCCGACCGGCGACGCCGCCAGATGGCGGACGTTGACCTCGGTGCCGACCGTGACCCAGCCCGGCGGCAGTGCCGGGTTGATGGCATCGCCCGACGTCATCTCCATCTCCAGGATCATCATCGGCGTCGCATAGACCATCGGCATGTGCGGCACGAAATGCCCGACGGTGCGCTCCGGCGGCACGACGAGCAAACGCTCGGCGCGCATGCCCGGCTTGATGAACTCACGTGCGTCCATGGCTGCTCCGAACTGTGCTGTCGTCCCGGACAAGCGCGCGGCACGCGCGCGCCGATCCGGGATCCATACGCCGTGGCGGTCGTGATGGGCAAAGGGCCAATGACCAGCGTGCCTCGAACCGCTCCCTGGGGGTATGGGTCCCGGCGCCTTGCGCGCAATTGCGCGCTAGGCCGGGACGACGGCGGTGATCGTCGAGACAGATGTCATAGCCTCGCTTTCGCCAGGACGACGGCCAACTACTTCTTCTGCTCGGCCAGGCGTTCGACGAAGGTCTTGCCGCCCTTCATCTTGTGCGTCAGCGGTGCCTCGTTGATCTGGATCACCACCGCTTCCGGATCGACGCCGAGATGCGTCACCAGGGCCTTGGTGATGTCGCGCATCATGTTGGCCTTCTGCTCGTTGGTGCGGCCGGCGGCCATGCTCACGGTGATCTCGGGCATTCGTTGCTCCCTGTTAGTTATCCCAGCCGCGTCATTGCCGGGCTTGCCCCGGCAATCCATCTCTTGAAATCTGCGGCCATCGTTTGAAGGATGGATACGCGGGTCAAGCCCGCGTATGACGAATCCCCTACGCCCAGCTCACGTCATGACGCGCGAGCACCTCGCGGACGCCGGCGACGAGCTCGTCCTCCTTGCAGGAGAACTGCGCCGGGCGGCTCTCGCGCCATTCCTGGTTGGAGGCGATTGCGGCCGCCGCCTTGGCGCCCTCGATCAGGTCCTTGATCTGCACCTCGCCGCGCGCCTTCTCGTCACTGCCCTGGATGATGACGCAGGGCGCGTTGCGGCGGTCGGCATATTTGAGCTGGTTGCCCATGTTCTTCGGGTTGCCGAGATAGAGTTCGGCGCGGATGCCGTGATTGCGCAGGGTCGATACCATCTTCTGATAATCGGCAACGCGGTCGCGATCGAACACGGTGACGACCACCGGCCCGAACGCTGGCCGCGTGTCGAGCTTGCCGAGCATCGTCAGTGCCGCCTGCAGGCGCGACACGCCGATCGAGAATCCGGTCGCCGGCACCGGCTCGCCGCGGAAGCGCGAGACGAGACCGTCATAACGGCCACCGCCGCCGACCGAGCCGAAGCGCACGGGACGGCCCTTCTCGTCCTTGGTCTCGAGCAGGAGCTCAACTTCGTAAACAGGGCCGGTGTAGTATTCGAGGCCGCGGACGACGGACGGTTCAACCCGAACGCGGCTATAGCCATAGCCGGCCGTGCTGCACAGCTTGGCGATCTCGGTGAGCTCGTTGATCCCTTCGGCATAGGCCGGCGAGGACATGAACAACGTCTGCTGAGCTACGCTCTCCAAAACCTGAGCGTTGAACTGCAAATCCTGTTCCTCGCTTTGGATTTGCGGCTCCGCGACCTTCATCTCAAAGAAGGCCAGCAAGGAGTCGATCTGGCTTTCAGTCAGACCCGCGCCCTTAGTGAAATCGCCCTTACCGACTTCACCGCCATCCCAGCGGCCCTCGCCGAGCAGCTTCTTTATTTCAGACACCGGAAACTTGTCGGCCTTGTCGATCGCTCTGAGTACGGTGAGCCGACGCCCTACGTGCTCCTCGCCACCAACGCCGATCGCCTCCATCACACCGTCGAGCACCTTGCGATTGTTCACCTTCACCACATACGAGCCACGCGGAATCCCGAGCGCCTCCATCGTGTCGGCCGCCATCATGCACATCTCGGCGTCCGCCGCCGGCGACGCGGAGCCGACCGTGTCGGCGTCGAACTGCATGAACTGGCGGAAGCGGCCCGGGCCGGGCTTCTCGTTGCGGAAGACGTAGCCCGAGCGATAACTGCGATAGGGCAGTACGAGGCCATCAGTGCCGTAGCGTTCACCGACGTAGCGCGCCAGCGGCGCGGTCAGGTCGTAGCGCAGGCTGATCCACTGCTCGTCATCGTCCTGGAACGAGAACACGCCTTCGTTCGGACGGTCCTGGTCGGGCAGGAACTTGCCGAGCGCATCGGTGTATTCGAATGCCGGCGTCTCCACCGGCTCGAAGCCGTAGCGCTCATAGACGGCGCGGATCTTCTCGGCCATCTCGCGCGTGGCGGCTATTGCCGCGGGGCCGCGATCCTCGAGCCCGCGCGGCAGCCGCGCCTTCAGCTTCTGGGGTTTCTTCGGTTTGTCGGACATGGGGACCGGAACGTAGGGTGGGCCAAGCGCAGCGGGCCCACCATGGCTGATAAACGCCGAAGTGGTGGGCACGGTCCGCTACGCGGCCCTTTGCCCACCCTACGGGATGGAATGCGTTGCTTGGTTGGTAGCAGCCGGGGCGCGGGGCGGCAACCCGAAGGCCGATCACACGCTGGCGCGTGGCACCGTTTCCAGCATTTCAGTAAGAGCCAAGCTTGCGCCGCGCATTCAGTGCGCCGCCTCCCCCGCTTGCGGGGGAGGGTTGGGGTGGGGGCGCCCCAACGGCGGTCTTTACGGGGCTTCCCCCTCCCAGCCCTCCCCCGCAAGCGGGGGAGGGAGCAAACCGTCATCGCGGCTAGACTGTGCCCAGAACCTGCAAGCGCAAGGGAGCCCGGCCCCTCACTTCACATCCCGGATCCACTGATGCGGATCGGGGCTGCGGCCGTACTGGATGTCGACCAGCTGCTTGCGCAGGCCCATGGCGACTGGGCCGGCCTCGCCGCCGTTGATCAGGACGTCGCCGGTCGCCGAGCACACCTTGCCGATCGGCGAGATCACCGCGGCGGTGCCGCAGGCGAACGCTTCCTTCAGCTTGCCGCTCTTGGCGTCCGTCCGCCACTGGTCGATCGAATACGCCTCCTCGCGCACCTCGCGGCCGGCATCACGCGCCAGCTTGATGATGGAATCGCGGGTGATGCCGGGCAGGATGGTGCCGAGCGGCGGCGTCGACAGCGAGCCGTCGTCGAACACAAAGAACACGTTCATGCCGCCGAGCTCCTCGACATAGCGGCGCTCGATCGCGTCCAGGAACACGACCTGGTCGCAGCCATGCGCGATCGCCTCGGCCTGCGCCTTGAGGCTCGCGGCATAATTGCCGCCGCATTTGACGCCGCCGGTGCCGCCGACCGCGGCGCGGGTGTAGTTCTCCGAGACCCAGATCGAGACCGGCGCCGGGCCGCCCTTGAAATAGGAGCCGACCGGCGAGGCGATCACCGCGAAGATGTATTCCGCCGACGGCTTCACGCCGAGGAACACCTCGTTGGCGATCATGAACGGGCGCAGATACAGGCTGCCCTCGCCGCCCGGGATCCAGGCGCGGTCGATGCGGACGAGCTGCTCGACCGCCTCGATGAAGACCGCCTGGGGCAGTTGCGCCATCGCCATGCGCTCGGCCGAATTCCAGAACCGCTTGGCATTGGCATCGGGGCGGAACAGGTTCACGCCGCCATCGTCGCGCTTGTAGGCCTTCAGGCCCTCGAAGATCTCCTGCGCATAATGCAGGACGGCTGCGGCCGGATCGAGCGGGAAGTTGGCGCGGGATTCGACCCGCGCGCTGTGCCAGCCCTTGTCCTGGCTGTACTGGACCACGGCCATGTGATCGGTGAACACCCGGCCGAAGCCCGGGTTGGCGAGCTTGGCCGCGCGCTCCTGGTCGGAGGTCGGGTTCGTCGTCGGCTTGATGTCGAATGTCAAAGTCATGTCCTTGCTTCCCCCGCTTGATCGCCATTCGCGAGTTCTGGCGCCGACCCGTCCGATCGGGCCAGTCGGCTTCTTGAATTTCGGACCTGCCGCGACCGGCTTTTGAGCCGGTCACCGTGCAAGCATGCCACCACAGGACATGCTTTTGCGCCCGGCGGAAGTCCAGTATGGTTTGCCGAAATGCCGCTCGACATCACACGGTTGTTCGATGCGTCGCCCAGGGATGCCCGTCGGGGTTGCCTACGGCCCGTTCAGACACGCCTGGAGACCCATCGCCCGCCGATGAAACGATCTAAAATTTCGTAGCGGACGATTGTTTTGTAACATTGAACCGCAGAAACGTCAATATGGCTGACATAAATTTCTCGTCTCCGACGTTGAGCCCCGAGCTGCGCGCGGCTGAGCCCTCCGCGGCCGCCGGCGGCGAGCCGCTGCGCTGGGACATCATCGAGCTTTTGTTCTTCGCCTACCGCGACTTCGTCGGCGATGCCGACCATGAGCTGGAGGCGTTCGGCTTCGGCCGCGCGCATCACCGCGTGATGCATTTCGTCACACGCTATCCCGGCCTGAAGGTCGCCGATCTGCTCGACGTTCTCCGCATCACCAAACAGTCGCTCGGACGCGTGCTCAAGCAGCTGCTCGACGAAGGCTACATCGTGCAGAAGACCGGCAACAACGATCGCCGCCAGCGCCTTCTTTTCGCCACGCCGAAGGGCGAGGCGCTGGTCGCCAAGCTGGCCGGGCTGCAGACGCGGCGCATCGATCGCGCGCTGGAGCAGATCGGACCGGCCGGCGCCGAGAAGGTCCGGCAGTTCCTGCGCGCGATGATCGATCGCGACGATCCGGACAAGGTGCTGGAAGCCATCTTCAAGACGCCTGTCGCCGCTGCCAAGGAGTGACCGTGACGATCGCCGCCATCGCCCCGCATCATCAGCAGACGCCGGCCGACGACGCGCCGCATCTCTTGCTCGTCGACGACGACCGCCGCATCCGCGACCTGCTGTCGCGCTTCCTGCGCGGCGAAGGCTATCGCGTCACTACCGCGGCGAGCGCGAGCGATGCCCGCGCCAAGCTGACGGGACTGCATTTCGATCTCCTGATCCTCGACGTGATGATGCCCGGCGAAAGCGGCTTCGACCTCGCCCGCTTCATCCGCACGCAATCGTCGGTGCCGATCGTGATGCTGACCGCGCGCGCTGAGCCCGACAGCCGCATCGAGGGCCTGCAGCTCGGCGCCGACGACTACGTCGCAAAGCCTTTCGAACCGAGAGAGCTCGCGCTGCGCATCGGCAACATCCTCAAGCGCGCCGCGCCGCCACCGGCGGAAGAAGTCGTCGAGCAGATCGCGTTCGGCCCGTTCGTCTATCATCTGGCGCGCGGCGAGCTGAAGCAGGGCGAGGAGATCGTCCACCTCACCGACCGCGAGCGCGAGATGCTGCGCATCCTCGCCAATGCCCGCGGCGAGACCGTGCCGCGCGGCGCGCTGACCGGCAACGGCACCGTCAACGAGCGCGCGGTCGACGTCCAGATCAACCGCCTGCGCCGCAAGCTCGAAAGCGATCCGGCCAACCCGCTGTTCCTGCAGGCCGTGCGCGGCATCGGCTATCGGCTGATGGTGACGGGCTGAGGCGGTGCAGGTGAAGGTCTCGACATCATTGCGAGCGCAACGAAGCAATCCAGAGGCCCGCGATGACTCTGGATTGCTTCGTCGCTTCGCTCCTCGCAATGACGGAAGCAGCGAGGGCGTCCCAGCATGAGCACGCTCGACACCGGCCTCACCCTGATCCGCACCGCCTCGCGGCGGGTGTCGCGCGCCAACAGCCTGGTCGGCAACGCGTTCAAGGGCTGGATGCCGACCGGCCTCTATGCCCGCGCGCTCTTGATCATGATCGTGCCGATGGTGATCCTGCAGACGGTGGTCGCGGGCGTGTTCATGGAGCGGCACTGGAACACGGTGACGCGACGCCTCTCCGCCGCAGTTGTGCAGGACGTCGCCGCGCTGATCGACATCTACAAGGGCTATCCGCAGGACAAGGACCGCACCATGCTGCGCCGGATCGCGCAACAGCGGCTCAACCTGGTGGTCGACTTCCTGCCCGCCGGCGACATGCCGCCGCCGGGGCCAAAACCGTTCTTCAACCTGCTCGACCAGTCGCTGTCGAGCCAGATCGGCCGCCAGATCAGCCGTCCGTTCTGGATCGACACCGTCGGCCGCTCCAATCTGGTCGAGATTCGCATCGCGCTCGATGACGCCGTGATGCGCGTGTTCGCGCAGCGTGGCGCGGCCTACGCGTCGAACACCGATATCTTCCTGTTCTGGATGGTCGGCACCTCCTCGATCCTGCTGATCGTCTCGGTGCTGTTCCTGCGCAACCAGATCAAGCCGATCCTGCGCCTTGCAGATGCCGCCGAGAGTTTCGGCAAGGGCCGCGAGGTGCCGAACTTCCGGCCGCGCGGTGCGCGCGAGGTGCGACGCGCGGCGCACGCATTCCTGGAGATGAAGGCGCGCATCGAGCGCACGCTGGAGCAGCGCACGGCGATGCTGGCCGGCGTCAGCCACGATCTGCGCACCATCCTGACGCGCTTCAAGCTGGAGCTGGCGCTGCTCGGCGACAGTCCCGAGATCGACGCCATGCGCAAGGACGTCGACGAGATGTCGCACATGCTGGAGGACTATCTCGCGTTTGCGCGCGGCGACAATGGCGAGATCGCGCAGCCGACCGACATCTCCAACGCGCTCGAGGAGCTGCGCGGCGACGCCGAGCGCAACGGCCATTCCGCCACGGTCTCGTTCCACGGCCTGCCTGTGGTCACCGTGAAGCCGCAGGCGCTGAAGCGCTGCCTCGGCAATCTCGTCTCCAACGCCGCCCGCCATGCCGATGCGATCGCCATCACCGGCCATCGCGACCACCGCTACCTCACCATCACCGTCGACGATGACGGCCCGGGCATCCCGGCCGACATGCGCGAGGAGGTGTTCAAGCCGTTCCTGCGCCTCGACGACGCGCGCAACCAGGACGAGGGCGGCACCGGCCTCGGCCTCGCCATCGCCCGCGACATCGCCCGGTCCCATGGCGGCGACATCACCCTCGGCGACAGCCCGATGGGCGGGTTGCGGGCGAGCGTGCGCATTCCGGTTTAGCGCGCTGCTTAGTTCATTCCTGCGCGACCACGGCGTCGAGCCAGGCGCAGTTCAGTGCCGGAACGCGAGGATCCGGCACGCGAACGCCGCGTGCAGCCGCGGACAGCCGCATATCGCGCAGGCGCTTGCGCTGCTCATCCGGCAGGTACAATCGCTCGTGCCCCCACAGCGACGGGCCGTCAAAGGTCTCATGCGGCTGCCAGGTCGCGGGATCGATCACCCGACCGCCCCAGCCATATTCGATGAAGAAGCCGGAGGGCGTGTTGACGTAGAACGAGGTCATGTGGTCGTTGGTGTGACGGCCGAGCGTGTAGGCCACGCGCCCGTCATCGAGCTGTGCCAGGTCGTAGCCCTGGCCGACGTCATCGAGACTGCCGAGTTCCACCATGAAGTGATGCAGTGTGCGGCGACCGGAGCCGACCATCGCGAAGCTGTGGTGGCGGCCGTTGACGTGGAAGAAATAGAGCTTGTACGGCGTCAGGCCGAAGTCGGACACCTTGAAGCCGAGCAGGTCGCGATAGAACCGCAGCAGCGGCTCGACGTCCTCGACGTTGAGCACGACGTGTCCCATGCCGAGCGGCCCGGTGCGAAAGCCGGAGATCGGACGTCCCGGCCTGAAGGGATCCGAGGCGACAGCTGCACCCCAGAACACCTCGATCGTGTTGCCGGCGGGATCCTGAAAGCAGATCAGCTCGGTGACATGACGCTCGTCGACCAGTGCCTGCGAACCGCGGGCCACCTTCACGCCGTTGTCGTCGAGACGGCTCGCGAGGCGCGCGAGCGCCGCGGCGTCGCCGACCTCCCAGCCCATGACGGCGAGCCCGCCATCGCCGCTGCCATCGACGATCAGCCGCTGCTTGCGATCATCCATCCGATAGGCCTGCACGCTGGCCGCGCGATCCACGCGCTGCATCCCGAGGAGCTCGGTCGCCATGCGTCCCCACTGCTCCGCTTGGGACGACTTGATGCCGATGTAACCGAGCGCCGTTATTTCCATCTTGTTTTCTCCCGAAAGGTGCGGGCGGAATTTCGTATCAGCTCCGCGCGGTCCTGCAGTAGACTGCCGCCCCTGCATCCGGCTCGCGTTCTCAAGACGGTATCGGCGGACGGAAACGAAGAACAGGGAGGATTTTCCAAGTGTCCAAGCAACGGACGCGATCTCCGCAAGCCCGTCCTGCGGAGGGTGTCCGCGCCTTCAAGCGGGGGCTCGACGTGCTGCGCGCGGTCAATCGGTCCGGGGGCATTCGCGCCGGCGACGTGGCGCGCCAGCTCGATCTGCCGCGGCCCACGGTCTATCGGTTGCTCGAAACACTCGAGGAACTCGGCTATGTCGCGCGCAGCGCCAGCGACGACCGCTTCCGGGTGACGCGCCACGCATTGAGCCTCGGCGACGGCTATGATCCCGGCATCTTCATCTGCCAGGTCGCAGCGCCCTATCTCGCCGAGCTCAGCCGCAGCCTGATCTGGCCGGTCGATCTGTCGACTTATGAGAACGGCGCGATGGTCATCCAGGAGACTACGCATGCGCGCAGCCCGCTCTCGATCGACCGCAGCATGATCGGCAAGCGCCTGCCGATGCTGCACACCTCGGCCGGCCGGGCCTATCTGGCCGCCTGCCCGCCCGCAGAGCGGGACCTCATCATCAACCATCTGCGACGCATCGAGGATGCCGAGGACCTCTTCTTCCTGGCGCCCGAGCGGCTGCAGCGCATGATAACGGAAACGTCTCAGCGCGGCTATGCGATCCGCAACGAGGGCGAATTCAATCCGAAGACGTCGTCGATCGCGGTGCCGATCGTGCGGGGCGACGTCGTGTTCGGCTGCATTTCGATCATCTGGATCCGCTCCGCCATGACCCTCGAGGAGGCTGTCGCTCAGTACGCGGCCCCATTGCGCGACGCCGCGGCCGCGATCCCCGTCCAGGCCTGAGCGTCCGCTGCGCGGACAGTTCGTGACCGCGCCTTGAAGGTGCGAGGCGGTTGCGGAACAGATGCGGCCATGAGCAACATGGCCGCACATTCCGGAAGCTTCGACGTCGTCATCGTCGGTCGCGGGCCCGTGGGCTCGACGCTCGCCAACCTGCTCGGCCTGTGCGGCATCCGCACGCTGATCCTGGAGCGCGAAGCCAAGGCCTATCATTTGCCGCGCGCGGTGCATTTCGACGACGAATGCATGCGCGTGTTCCAGACCATCGGCCTTGCCGACGCCATCCTGCCCCACCTTACATTGAGTCCCGGCATGCGCTTCGTCGATGCGGGGGGACGATTGCTGCTCGACTGGCCGCGCCCCAGCGAGCCGACCGCGATGGGCTGGAATCTGAGCTACCGATTCCACCAGCCCGATCTCGAAAACGTGCTCAACAAGGGACTCGAGCGCTGGCCTCATGTCGAGCTGCGCACGCGCTGTGATGTGTTCGCGCTCGAGCAGGACCGCGAGGGGGCGCGCGTTCGCTATGAGGACCTCGGCACCGGCCGGCTCGTCGACATCTCCTGCGCCTATGTCATCGGCTGCGACGGTGCACGTTCGCTGGTGCGCCGCTTCATCGGCTCGGCGCTGGACGATCTCGGCTTTCACGAGCGCTGGCTCGTCTGCGACGTGCTGCTGAGGGAGGAGCGGCCCGATCTCGGCGATTTCAGCGTCCAGCACTGCAACCCGCAGCGTCCCGCAACCTATATTCGCGGCACCGGCAACCGGCGCCGGTGGGAGATCACGGTTCGTCCTGACGAGGACGGGGTCGAGATCACCCAACCGGCTCGCGTGTGGGAGCTGCTCTCGCCCTGGCTCCGGCCCGCAGAGGCCGAGATCGAACGCGCCGCCGTCTACACATTCCACTCCGCGGTCGCCCAGCAATGGCGTGCCGGACGGTTCCTGCTCGCAGGCGATTCCGCGCATCAGACCCCGCCTTTCCTCGGTCAGGGCATGTGTGCCGGCATTCGCGACGCAGCCAACCTCGCATGGAAGCTGGCGCTTGTGATTGCCGGGAAGGCGACGCCTGATCTTCTCGACACCTATCAGAGCGAGCGCGCGCCGCATGTGCGCGAATTCATCGAGCTCGCGATCCGGCTGGGTGGGCTGATCAACACCAAGGCGGTCGAGGCGGCGCTTGCGACCGGCACGGCACAGGGCGACGGCCAGCTCAAGCTCGACGTGCAGAAGCCAGTGCTCGGCCCGGGCCTTGCCTGCGGCGAACGCAGCATGACGGGAAAGCTGGCGCCGCAATTCCGCAGCCGTGATCACGGCCGCAGCGACGACCGCGTCGGCTATCGCTTCGCGCTGCTATGCCGGTCCGGTCTCGGGACCGCAATGATCGAGCAGCATCATGCCCGCCTGACGGTCGCTGACGTCGCCGTCATTTGCGGCGAGGAAGCTGGCGGCCTCGACGGCTGGCTCGATCAGCACGGCTTCGACGCCGTGCTGATGCGCCCCGACCGCTACATCCTGGGTGCTGTCCGCACGGGCGAAGATCCCGCGGCGCTGTTGTCAGGCCTCGCCTTCCTCGCACCGCCGCCGAGCGCGGCCTGAGCGTTTCCGTTCTTTTTGAGAGGGTTCACGTATGAAGCTGGTTTCCTTTGTGATCGACGGGCGTCCCGGATACGGCGCCGTGAAGGGAGACGGTGTCGTCGACCTCGGCCGGCGGCTGCCGGCGAAGAGCCTGCGCGCGCTGCTCGAGGCGGATGCGCTTCGCGACGCCGCCGCGCTGCTCACCTCCGAACAGCCCGACTATCCGCTCGATGCGATCACCTTCGCGCCCGTCATCCCCGATCCCGGCAAGATCATCTGCGTCGGCCTGAACTATCGCGACCACGTCGCCGAGACCGGACGAACGGTCACCGAGAAGCCCGCGCTGTTCGCGCGCTTTCCGACCAGCCAGGTCGGACATCTGCAACCGGTCATTCGCCCTGGTGTCTCCGATCATTTCGACTATGAGGGCGAACTCGCGCTCGTGATCGGGAAAGCCGGCCGGCATGTCCGGCGCGAGGACGCGCTCACGCACATCGCCGGCTATTCCTGCTACAATGAAGGCAGCATCCGCGACTGGCAACGCCACACGTCGCAATTCCTGTCGGGCAAGAGCTTCGACCGGTCCGGCGCATTCGGCCCCTGGCTGGTCACCGCCGACGAAATTCCCGACCCGTCCAAGCTGACGCTGCAGACCCGCCTCAATGGCGAGACCGTGCAGCGGACCACCACGGATCTCCTCATCACCGACGTGCCCGATCTGATCGTCTATTGCTCGACGATCATGACCTTGCTGCCCGGGGACGTGATCGTCACCGGCACGCCGGGAGGCGTCGGCTTCAAGCGCACCCCGCCTCTGTTCATGAAGCCCGGCGATACGGTCGAGGTCGAAATCTCGGGCATCGGCGCGCTGCGCAATCCCGTGACTGCCGAACTGGAAGCCTGACGTTTCCGCCTCGCGGAGAACCGCGAGGCGCACCAATCAAACACGACAAAAAACCAAATCTTCAAATCCGGGGAGGATCATCATGTCGCGCTGTCTCAGATCCAGCATCGCTGGCCTGCTGCTGCTTGCAGGCTCATCCGCGCAGGCCGAAATCAAGGCGGGTGCCATCCGTATCGGTGTGCTCACCGACATGACCGGCATCTTCGCGACCGCGATGGGGCCCGGCTCCGTGGAAGCGGCCCGGATGGCCGCTGAGGAGTTCGGTGGCAAGATCAACGGCAGGCCGATCGAAATCCTTCAGGCCGATCATCAGAACAAGCCGGATATCGCGGTCGCGATCGCCCGGCGCTGGTTCGAGCAGGACGGTGTGCAGGCGATCGCCGACGGCGGCAGCTCCGGCGCGGCCCTTGGCGTCCAGGAGCTGGTGCGCAGCAACGGCAAGATCTTTCTCATCTCCGGGGCCGGCGCCAATCAGCTCACCGACGAGGCCTGCGCCCCGACCTCGGTGCAATGGACGCACGACGCCTATTCGACCGCGACAGCCGTCGTGTCGGGCATCATGCAGACCAGCAAGGAGCCGTGGTTCTTCATCACCGGCGACTACGCATTCGGCCATTCGGTCGAGGCAACCGCGCGCGCCCGCATCGCCGAGCTCGGCGGCACGGTCGCCGGCAGCGTCAAGGCGCAGCTCGGCACGCCGGATTACGGCTCGTTCCTGCTGCAGGCCCAGGCCTCCGGCGCCAAGATCCTGGCGCTCAACGTCGCCGGCGACAATGCCACGGCCATCAAGCAGGCCGAGGAATTCGGGCTTGCGGCCCAGGGCATGAAGATCGTGCCGATGTCGTTCCAGAACGTCGACATCGAGGCCATCGGCCTCAAGGCGACGCAGGGCGATCTCATCGTCACCAGCTTCTTCGAGGATGCCTCTCCCGCCGCGCGCCGCTTCTCCGACGCGTTCTACGCGCGCCGGAAGGCGATGCCGTCACAGATCCAGGCCGGGGTCTATTCGGCCGTGCGGCACTATCTGCAGGCGGTGAAGGATGCCGACAGCGACGACGGCGCAACTGTGATGGCCCGAATGAAAGCTACGCCGGTCTCGGATGCCTATGCGGACCACGGCCAGATCCGCGACGACCAGCGCATGGTGCACGACCTGTATCTGGTCCAGGTCAAGACCCCCGCCGAATCGAAGCGCCCCTGGGACTTCGTCAAGCTGGTGACGAAGATCGCCCCCGATCAGGCGTTTCGCCCGCTCGACCGCAGCAAGTGCAGCCTGGTCAGCAAGTGAGCACATGAGCGACCAAGCATGATTCCGGACGATCAGCGCGCCGTCATCATCACCGCCGCGGGCGGCCCGGAGGTCCTGTCGGAGCGACAGGACTGGCCGGTCCCGCGCCTCGGACCAGACGATGTGCTGATCGAGGTCGCAGCCGCCGGCATCAACCGTCATGACTGCAACCAGCGCGCTGCCGGGCCGTCGCGGGAGCCCAATCCCATACCGGGATTGGAAGCCTCGGGGCGCATCGTGGCCTGCGGCGCCAACGTTTCCCCGGAACGGCTGGGTAGAGCGGTGATCGCACTGACCGACGGCGGTTCATACGCGCAATACGTCGCCACCGACCAGCATCTTGCACTGGACTTGCCGAGCGGCCTCGACTGGATCCAAGGCGCCGGCCTGCCCGAAGCGCTGTTCACGACCTGGTTCAATTTCTTCGAGCTGATGCGCATGATGCCCGGCGAGACCGCCCTGATTCATGGCGGAAGCAGCGGCGTCGGCACGATCGCGATCCAGCTCCTGCGCGCGCTGGGTCATCCCGTCATGGCCACCGCCGGCACCACAGAGAAGCGCGCCCTGGCACTCGGGCTCGGCTGCAGCGCCGTGTTCGACTATGCCGATCCCGATCTCGCCGAGCAGATCCGCGCGGCGACGGGGAAGCGCGGCGTCGACTGCATCCTCGACACCTCCGCCGGCGCTCACATCGCGCAGGACCTTGCGGCGCTCGCGATGGGCGGACGGATCGCCCTGCTCTCGGCCGGAGGCGGGAAGGACCTCGGAGTACCGCTGCGCAGCCTGATGGCGCGCCGGGCCAGCATCACCGGCGCGTTCCTGCGGTCGACGTCGCTCGATCTC
Organism: Bradyrhizobium sp. SZCCHNRI3052; assembly: GCF_032484895.1. Classification (NCBI taxonomy): domain Bacteria; kingdom Pseudomonadati; phylum Pseudomonadota; class Alphaproteobacteria; order Hyphomicrobiales; family Nitrobacteraceae; genus Bradyrhizobium; species Bradyrhizobium sp. SZCCHNRI3052. Next base: position 106,435 of record NZ_JAUETW010000014.1, read on the forward strand.
AAGCGGCGGATCGCAGCCGACCTGCGGCAACGCATCTCGCCCCTGCTCGGAACGGCCATTCGGCCGCACATCGACAGCACCTATCGCCTGTCCGACGCAGCCGATGCGCACGCCCGCATGGAGACGAGCCGGCACATCGGAAAGATCGTGCTTCGCGTCCGCGGATGAACGCCAACCCACGTCTCTGCACCCGCCACACGCAACGAGCGCCCGCCTACTGCTTCACGCCCGGGATCAGGGCCTTCAGCTTGGCCATGTCCTTGACGTTCATCTTCATGCCGCCGGGCATCACGATGTCGCCGGGCTTCTGGTCGGGCTTGCAGGCGCCGAGCCATCTGGCCTCGATCGTCATCGCGGTGTCCTTCACCCCGGTGCCGGCGGCGCCGCCCGTGACGCGCGACATCGTCTTCACCGTATAGGCCGAGTTGAAGTCGCCGGTGATGTCGGCATGCGACGTCGTATTGATGCCGCCGAAATTGCAGACCGAATCGGAGACGTAGCCGGTCGCGGTCTTCTGGATGTCCTGCTTGGAGCAGACCTGCTGCGCCATCGGCGAGGCGAAGTTGTTCATCTCCTTGTCGGTGGCCGCGTCGGTGCAGTGCTGCATCGTCGCCTCCGGCAGCTGACCGCCGGATCTGATCATCTTCAGCTCCCACAGGCCGGCCTTGCGCACCGGCAGGTCGACGGCCCGTGCCTCATGGCTCGCGGTCACGCCCAGGAGGCAGCAGGCCAACAGCCCAATTGCGATGCGTGTGCAGGTCATATGCCCCGTTCCGGCTCGTTGATCGATGCCGGAGCGAATGCCGCAGAAAAATGGCAATTGGGAGAACGGCAGTTGATGGAAGGTCAGTACAGCGTCCGCAGCGGCCGCTGCGCCGAGCCATAGGGTACCCAGCGGCAGGCGAACGAAACGTAGCCACCGTAGCGCGCATCGACGGCGCGGAACTTCGCGACCTTGCCGTAGGAGGCGCAATGATCGACCGCGAGCTGGCGCGCATCCGTGGTCTGGGCCAGCTGGAAGGCGATGATGCCGCCGGTGTCGTTGCCCTTGAAGGGCGGCACCACGTCGGCCTGGGCGGATGCCGCAACCAGCACCATCCCAGCGGCCACGAGGCCTGCAGTCTTCACGAATCCGGCCATCAGCGTCCGCATTGCATTCTCCTCGATCTGGCCCGCCATTCTAAAGGTCCTGTCCGGTCAAGAAAAGAACACCGGCCTCGCGTTAACAGGACTAATCGTGGAGTGTTGCCGCGTTGCACTTGACCTCCTGTGGCCGCCGCGGCACGGTCCACGCTCCCGGATCAGCCTTGCGGACGGCCCATGCGCGACTTCAGCTCACCTTTCAAGATGTTCGGCGCCGCCTGTGGCGCGCTGCTTGCCGCCATCGTCGCCACCGCCCCGGCTCAGGCCGCCAACCCGCTTGAGATGAACTTCTGGCTGTCCGGTCCGAAATATGAAGGCCGGGTCGCGCCTTGCGAGGCGGCCATTCCGACCATCGTCTCGCGATTCCAGGACAAGGAGAGCACCTTCTGGAATTCCTCGCTGACGATCACCGGCGTCGCCAATGTCCATGAGATCGCCTTCCGGCCCTGGCAGTCCGACAACATTCCGCGTCGCTTCTGCACCGGCAGCGTGATGATCAGCGACGGCAAGGCGCGCACCGTCAACTTCTCGATCATCGAGGATGGCGGCTTCGCCGGCTATGACCAGGGCGTCGAGTTCTGCGTCGTCGGCCTCGATCGCAACTGGGCCTTCAATCCGGCCTGCCGCGCCGCCAAGCCCTGATTTGCCTTTCCCGGCGTATCGGCCGCTCGCGCGGGCGGCCGGCTGACGAATGGCTGCCTCGGGGCAGCCATTTTTGTTCTTGAAATGTTCCAGCGCGCTGGTAGGCTCCTGGCATTGTCCGGGGAGTACGCCATGTTCGATTGCCTGTGCCGACCTGCCGTCCTGTTGTCCAGAACGATCGCCTGCTTTGCCCTCTTGCTCGGTGTGCTCACGGCTGGCGCCGCCGAGGCGCAGGACCGCCGCCAGAATGCGCCGGGCGCGTTCGACTTCTACGTTCTCTCGTTGTCGTGGTCGCCCTCGTACTGCGCCGAAGCCGAGGAGCGCGGCGGTCGCGGCAGCCGGTCCCAGCAATGCAGCGGCCGACCGTACTCGTTCGTCGTGCACGGGCTGTGGCCGCAATACGAGAACGGCTACCCCGAATATTGCGAGCAGCCGGCGCCGCGCCTGCCCCGCAACATCATGACCTCGATGCTCGACCTGATGCCGGCGCCGGGCCTGATCTACAACGAGTGGGACAAGCACGGCACCTGCGCCGGCGTGTCGGCGAAGGCCTATTTCGAAGCCATCCGCAAGGCCCGCGCCGCCATCAAGATCCCCCCGGAATTCCTCGATCTCGCGGAGGCCAAGACGGTGGCGCCGGCGGCGATCGAGGAGGCCTTCATCAAGGCCAACCCCAAGCTCACGACATCGGGCATTGCCGTCACCTGCAATCGCACCAGGCTGAGCGAGGTCCGGATCTGTCTGTCGAAGGATCTGGAGTTTCGCAACTGCGACGAGATCGACCGGCAGGCCTGCCGGCGCGACGAGGTCAACATGCCGCCGGTCCGCGGCGGCTAGCGGCTGCGAATCGGGGCGACGCAGCGCGTCGGCCTGCGGCGCCTCCTGCGGCGGCGCTCATCCGCGGCTCTCCGGAGGGCATCCGGCGCATCGACGGGGTACCCTTTTGACGCGGAACGGCGTAACCCGGATGGCATGAACTACCGACACGCCTTCCACGCCGGCGGCTTCGCCGACGTCATCAAGCACATCGTGCTGACGCGCATCCTGGTCTACCTCCAGGAGAAGCCCGCCGCGTTCCGGGTGATCGACACCCATGCCGGCGCCGGCCTGTATGACCTCACCGGCGACGAGGCGACGCGCAGCGGCGAGTACCTCACCGGCATCGCCCGCGTGCTGCAGGCGCGGCTGTCGGATCAGGCCTATGCGCTGGTCCAGCCCTATCTGGATATCGTCCGATCGTTCAATCCCAAGGCCGAACTGGTCGCCTATCCCGGCTCGCCGCTGATCGCGCGCGCGCTGCTGCGGCCGCAGGACCGCATGACCCTGTGCGAGCTCGCGCCGATCCCCCGCAAGCAGTTGATCGATCAGTTGCGCCGCGACACCCAGGCCCGTGTCGTCGATCTCGACGGCTGGGTCGCCCTGCCCGCCTTCGTGCCGCCAAACGAGCGCCGGGGCGTGGTGCTGATCGATCCGGCGTTCGAGGCGAAGGATGAGTTCGAGCGGCTCGCCGATCGCTTCGCCGCGGCCTTCGCGAAGTGGACCACCGGTATCTACGTGCTGTGGTATCCCGCCAAGAGCCGGCGTGCGACGGAAGAGCTGAGCGATCGTGTCGCGGCGCTCGCAGCCGCGGCCAAGCCGCCGGGCAAGGTGCTGCGGATCGAGTTCAGTGTTGCGCCGCAGATCGAAGGCGAGGCGCTCACCTCGACCGGGCTGCTGATCGTCAACCCGCCCTGGACATTACATGACGAGCTGAAGCTCATCCTGCAGGAACTGCAGAAGCCCCTCGGCCAAGGCGGCGCGGCGCGCTTCCGACTCGAATTCCCCAAAGCTTGAAACGGCGACTGGTCGAAAAGCCGTAGTCAATCGGCGCGGAACCGTATTATTGTGTCCGATTGTAAGACTGGCTTTACGTTCCGCTTCCGCGAATGGTTGCGGCGGGGTGATCAAGGCCTAACAAGATCCGGCGATCCGGCGCGGCGAGCGCTGGGCGTTAAGGTGGCCAACGCTTTCCGATCAAAGTGATGTCCGGTCGGACGCTGCGCAGGGCGCGCAGTGGAGGAAGCATTGCGGGGGAGGAGTTTCCCGATGGCCATGACTGGGACGGTCAAGTTCTTCAACGGCGAACGCGGCTACGGCTTCATCAAGCCGGACGACGGTGGACGCGACGTGTTCGTGCACATCACGGCGGTGGAGCGCGCGGGCCTGAAGGACCTGACCGAAGGACAGCGGATCAGCTTCGAGGTCGAGCCGGACAAGAAGGGCAAGGGCCCGAAAGCGGTGAACCTGGTGCTGTCGTCTTAGGGCGAGCCCGCCTGGCGGTGGTTCACGCGCCGGCATGATTGCAGCCGGGCGCGCCTCGACGCCACCTCTTCGCTGGTTTGGAAGCTGTCGGCAGCGCCTGCTCGCGTGCACAGCATTGCCGGCTCGTACGTGCAGGCCGCGCGCAATGATGCACGTCTCCAGATTGCACAGAGCGCTCCGACAAAAAAATCCCGGCCACGCGAGCGGCCGGGAGGTTGTCGTTGGACGTTTCTTCTTCCTATTTCCTCGTTGCCATCAGAAGTGGAAGTTGATGCCTGCGCGCACAATTCCAAACCGATAGTCGTTCTTCGCCCCCGTGATCACGAAATTGCTGCTGTCGAGATCGACGTAGAGATACTCGATCTTGGCGGTCCAGTTCTGTGCCAGGCCGAACTCGGTGCCGGCACCGAGCGTCCAGCCCACCGTGGTGTGCGATTCCGAAAGACCGAAGGTCTCGGCGCGCAGGCCGCCAAAGGCGAGGCCGCCGGTGCCGTAGAACAGGATGTTGTTGAAGGCGTAGCCGGCGCGGCCGCGCAATGTGCCGAACCACGGGTTCGAGAACTTCCACGGGGCGAAGGTGTCATTGGCGCCGGTCAGGTTGATGTCGCCCTCGGCGCCGAACACCCACGGGCCGTTCTGCCAATTGTAACCCGCGGTCAGGCCGCCGGTGAGACCGGACGGCTTGGTCGGGTTGTTGCCCACGGTGCCCCATTCATAGCCCAGCGTGCCGCCGAGATAGGGCCCGGCCCAGCTGTAGGCGTTGAGGGGCTGGTTCACGGTATAGGGCGCGCCGCGCCCGTAGCCGAGATCCGCCGCCTGCGCCGAGACCGATCCGAGAGCCGCCGCGCCCAAGCCCGCCGCGGCGGCAGCACCGACCAAGAACCTGTTCATCGCTCACTCCACGCCACTCGCCGTCACCCGCCGGAGCCTGCGCCGCGCGACTGTGGTGCGCGACTGTGGTGCGCGGGCCGGCGTGGTTACGGAACTCTCGCTTCTTTCGTGAGCATTTATCGAGAGTTTTAGGTTAAGCCGTTGTTAAGCCGGGTTACCCGGCCATTAACGTGCTTAACGAAGCGTTACCGCCCTGCCCTGTGCATGGCGCCATCGCAAGCTGGCGAGACGGCGCGGCAGCGCTTAGTTTGCGGACATGACCACCCACAGCTCCGATCCACCCAAGGCGCCGACGCCCCCGAGCCGGCGTGGCGCGGCCGACCTGCCGCCCGAGACCATCGACACGCCCGACCTCGATCCCGCCGCATCGGCTGCGGACGAGGACGATGACGGCCGGCTGCCGGAGCTGGCCGAGGAGAGCCTGGAGGCGGTCGGCGAAGGTCCGCTTGCGATCGGCCACGCGGCGATCGAGAACGCGGTGCGGCTGGCGCCGACCTCGCCGGGCGTCTACCGCATGCTCAACGCGGCGCACGACGTGCTCTATGTCGGCAAGGCCAAGAACGTCAAAAAGCGCCTGTCGTCCTATGCGCGTGCCAACGCGCCGCTGCCGGCGCGCATCCTGCGCATGATCGCAGCCACCGTGACGGTCGAGATCGTCTCCACCACCACGGAGACCGAGGCGCTGCTGCTCGAAGCGAACCTCATCAAGCAGCTCAAGCCGCGCTTCAACGTGCAGCTGCGCGACGACAAGTCGTTTCCCTATATTCTCATCACCGGCGACCATTGGGCGCCGCAGATCCTCAAGCACCGCGGCGCGCAGTCCAGGCCGGGGCGCTATTTCGGTCCGTTCGCCTCGGCCGGTGCCGTCAACCACACCATCACGGCGCTGCAGCGCGCCTTCCTGATCCGCTCCTGCACCGACTCGTTCTTCGAGAGCCGCACCCGCCCCTGCCTGCTGCACCAGATCCGCCGCTGCGCCGGGCCCTGCACCCAGGAGATCGACTTCCCCGGCTACACCGAGCTGGTGCGCGAGGCGACCGATTTCCTGTCCGGACGCAGCCAGGCGGTGAAGGCGCTGCTGGCGGCCGAAATGGAGAAGGCGTCAGGCGAGCTCGAATTCGAGACTGCCGCCGTCTATCGCGACCGCCTCGCGGCGCTGTCGGCAATCTCCTCGCAGCAGGGCATCAATCCGCGCACGGTCGAGGAAGCCGACGTGTTCGCCATCCACCAGGAGGGCGGCTATTCCTGCGTCGAGGTGTTCTTCTTCCGCACCGGCCAGAACTGGGGCAACCGCGCCTACTTCCCGCGCGCGGAGAAGAGCTATCTGCCGGAGGAGGTGCTGTCGGCGTTCATCACGCAGTTCTACGACGACAAGCCGCCTCCGAAGCTGATCCTGCTGTCGCACGAGATCGAGGAAGCCGAGCTGCTCGCCGAGGCGCTGTGCGTCAAGGCCGGCCACAAGGTCGAGGTGTCCTGCCCGAAGCGCGGCGAGAAGAAGGACCTCGTCATCCATGCGCTGACCAATGCGCGGGAGGCGCTGGGCCGCAAGCTCGCGGACACCGCAACGCAAAGCCGGCTGCTGGAGGCGATGACGACGACGCTCGGCCTGCCGCAGATCCCCCGGCGCATCGAGGTCTACGACAACAGCCACATCCAGGGCACCAACGCGGTCGGCGCGATGATCGTCGCCGGCCCCGACGGCTTCATGAAGAACCAGTACCGCAAGTTCAACATCAAGTCGGAAGGGCTGACGCCCGGCGACGACTACGCGATGATGAAGGAGGTGCTGCAGCGCCGCTTCAAGCGGCTGGTGTCACCGTCGGAGAAGGATGTCGCCCGCGCGGCCAAGGAGGACGACGTGCCGCAATGGCCGGACCTCGTCATCATCGACGGCGGCCGCGGCCAGCTCAATGCCGTCCGCGAGATCTTCACCGAGCTCGGCGTCACCAATGTCGCGCTGATGTCGGTCGCCAAGGGCCCCGACCGTGACGCCGGCCGCGAGACGCTGTTCATCCCCGAGCGCGAGGCGATCAAGCTCGAGCCGCGCGATCCCGTGCTGTATTTCATCCAGCGGCTGCGCGACGAGGCGCATCGCTTCGTCATCGGCTCACACCGCAAGCTGCGCAAGAAGGACATCCGCGAGGCCGGCCTGCAGGAGATCCCCGGCATCGGCCCGTCGCGCAAGCGCGCGCTGCTGCACCATTTCGGCACCCTGAAGGAGATCGAACGCGCCTCGATCGCCGATCTCGGCAAGGTGCCGGGCGTGAGCGCCGAAAGCGCGCGGAAGATTTTCGAGTATTTTCACAGCAACGCGAGCTGAGCCGATCGCGGCTCAAGCCGCAGCCGGCGGCTCCTGCTTCACCGCATCGGCGAACTTCCGCATCAGCCGCACCAGCTCATCCACATCGCGGATCTCCCAGCTTTCGAAGATGGCGCGGCCGATCCGCTCGCGCGCAGCGTCGACGAGGTCGGTCATGGCCTTGCCCTTCGGCGTGATCACCGCCTCGCGCACCCGCCGGTCCGCGGCGCTGGCCTGGCGTGCCACCAGCCCGAGGCTCTCGAGCTTGGCGACCTGGCGGCTGACGGTGGTGTAGTCGCGCCCGACCCGATCCGCCATCTCGACCACACCGATCGGGCCAAATCGCTCGATTCCGACCAGCAGCGGAAACAGCGCGCGGTCGAGCGCGATGCCGGCTTCCCTGATCAGCGCCTCGTCGCGCTGCGGCCGGTTCATCACGGCCACAATGTCGAGCAGCGCCCCGTGCAGGACGCGGAGCTGCTCACTTATATGTGTATTTTGCACATTATTCCTTGGCGACATCAGCCCCTCCGGATATATGTGCATTATACACATATAATCCGGAGCTCCACCATGAAAGCCGCTATTGTCCAGAAAGCCGGGCAGCCGCCGGTCTACGCCGATTTCGCCAACCCGATCGCTGCTCCTGACGAGCATCTGATCACCGTGACCGCCGCAGCGATCAGCCAGATCACCAAGGCCCGCGCCTCCGGCACGCACTACAGCTCAACCGGCGCGTTTCCCTTTGTGGCTGGGATCGATGGCGTCGGCCGCTGTGAGGACGGCAGCCGGGTCTACTTCGTGCTTCCCAGGGCCCCCCATGGCGGCATGGCCGAAAAGACGGTGGTGCCGAAGGCGCGATGCCTCGCCTTGCCCGATGATCTCGATGACGTCACCGCGGCGGCAATCGCCAATCCTGGCCTGTCGTCCTGGGCGGCGCTGCGCGAGCGCGCACACCTCCGCGCCGGCGACACCGTGCTGATCAATGGCGCCACTGGAACGTCCGGTCGGCTCGCGGTTCAGATCGCCAAGCATCTCGGTGCGGCCAAGGTGATCACGACCGGGCGCAACGCCGCGACGCTGCAATCCCTGACCGCGCTCGGCGCCGACGCGGTCATTCCGCTGGTCGGCGATGGCGACGCGCTGGAGGAACGTTTCAAGCCCCATTTCGCCGGGGGTGTCGACGTCGTGCTCGACTATCTCTGGGGCGCCAGCGCCGAGCGGCTGCTGATGGCAGCGGCCAAGGCGGGCGCGGAGGCGAGACCGATCCGATTCGTCCAGATCGGCTCCATCAGCAGCGGCGACATCACCCTGCCGAGCGCGGTGCTGCGCGCATCAGCCATCGAATTGATGGGCAGCGGCATCGGCAGCATTCCGCTCGAGCGTCTGATCGCGCTCACCGGTGAGTTGTTGCAGGCGGCCATCCCTGCCCGGCTCGAGATCGCGGCCGATCCGATCCCGCTGAACGCGATCGAACGCAATTGGGCCAGGGATGATGCCACCCGCCGCGTCGTGCTCACCATGTGAAAGCCGGGACAGCAAAAAAACGACGAGTTGGCAGGCTGTCGGCAAAAACAATTTACCCGGACAAAAATCTACGCTAATTACCCGGGTTAAAGTGGAGCCCCACCATGACCCCCGACCAGCGCAAGGCGGCCGTCGCCGCCTACAAGGAACGCAAGACCCCCGCCGGCATCTTCGCCGTGACCTGCGCCGCCACCGGCGAGCGCTGGATCGGCTGCGCGCCGGACCTCGACAAGATCCAGAACCGCCTCTGGTTCACCCTGCGCCAGGGCGGCCATCGCCGCGGCGGCCTGCAGGCGGCCTGGACCGCCCACGGCGCGGAGGCGTTCAGCCTGGACGTCATCGAGACCTTCGACGACGAAACGCTGACCTATGTCCGCGACCGCGTGTTCGCGGAACGCCAGGCGCATTGGTGCGCGGTGCATGGCGCGGAGGCGATCTGAGGCTTTCGCTCAAGCCTTCGCGCAGCCGTCACTGCACCGCAACAAGGTCCCAGCCGTGCGTCGCGCCCGCCGATCTGCGCACTGGCGCGACCGCGTCCGGTTGCTTAATGAAGCGTTGCGGGTCGCGTTGCCGCATGCGCGAGAGTTCCTATCTCCGCAAGACTTCGTTGCGAACAGCGTCATATCTGCGTCATCCTGCCGAAGCGGCTCGGCTCGGAGGTTGACGTCCGAACGGCGGCAGTATTGGTACACCGGATGAATATTGCGACCACACGCGTGCCCAGCAAGACGTCGACGTCCCTGCCGAACATCCTGACCTATACGCGCATCGCCGCGATACCGGTCGTGGTCGGTTGCATCTACGCGCAGTCGGTCTGGATGTATCCTTTGTGGCTCCGCTGGGTCGCCGTCGCAGTGTTCATTGCGGCTGGGATCACCGACTATCTCGACGGTCATTTCGCGCGGATCTGGAACCAGCAATCGGCATTCGGCCGTATGCTCGATCCGATCGCCGACAAGCTTCTGGTCGCCTCCTGTCTGCTGATGCTGGCCGCCGACAGCACCATCCAGAACTGGTCGCTGTGGGCGGCCATCGTGATCCTGTGCCGCGAGATCCTGGTGTCGGGCCTGCGCGAATATCTCGCCGCGCTGCGCGTCTCGGTGCCGGTGACCAAGGTCGCCAAATGGAAGACCACGATGCAACTGGTGGCAATCGGCTTCCTGCTCGCGGGCGAGGCCGGCGATGCGGCGGTCGCCCAGATCTCGACGGCCGTTGGCCCGATCGTGAGCGGGATCGGAATTTGGCTGCTCGGCTTGTCGGCGGTCTTCACCATCTACACCGGCTACGACTATTTCCGCGCCGGCATTCACCATCTCATCGAGGCGGACTCGCGATGAAGATGAAGTATTTCGCCTGGGTGCGCGAGCGCGTCGGCAAGGCCGAGGAGACGATCGAGCCGCCGGCAGACGTGCGCACGGTCAGCGAGCTGATCGCCTGGCTCACCACGCGCGGCGAGGGCTACGCCTATGCGTTCGAGAGGCCGAAGGTGATCCGCACCGCGATCGACCAGACCCATGTGCAGCCGGATGCGGCCATCGCCGGCGCCCGCGAGATCGCGTTCTTCCCGCCGATGACCGGCGGCTGACGTAACGGAATATCTGTCCATGACCGCGATCGTCACCGTCCGCGTGCAGCAAGAGGATTTCGACACCGCGGCCGAGATCGCAGCCCTCAGCCATGGCCGCACCGACATCGGCGCCGTCGTCAGCTTCTCCGGCCTGTGCCGCGGCAACGACCATGACACGCCGATCAGCGCACTGACGCTCGAGCACTATCCAGGGATGGCGGAAGCCGAGATCATGCGCCATGCCGAGCAGGCGATGGCGCGCTGGCCGCTGCAGGGCATGACCGTGATTCACCGCTTCGGCCGGATACGGCCGGGCGAGAACATCGTGCTGGTGGTGACCGCATCCAGCCACCGTCAGGCGGCGTTCGAGGCGGCTGAGTTCCTGATGGATTATCTCAAGACCAACGCGCCGTTCTGGAAGCGCGAGGAAACCGAGAACGGCGGCAGCTGGGTCGAGGCCAAGAGCCACGACGATGCCGCCGCGGCGCGCTGGAAGTCGTGATGGCGAAGAAGGTCAAGACGGCAGCGCCGCGCAAGGCGGCGGCACTGAGGCTGCCGAGGGTCAATGCGGGCGAGCTGGCGAGCCTGCTCGACTACCTGCGCTACGCGGTGAGCTGCTTCCAGAACGCCGATCTGGTGTTTGCGCACGGCACCACCGATCCGGTGTCGGAGGCCGCCTTCCTGATCGGCGAGGCGCTGCATCTGCGCCCCGATCAGTTCGAGAGCTTCGTCACGGCCCGGGTCACCGCGGCCGAAGGCAAGACGATCCTCGACCTGATCACGGCGCGAATCACCACGAGGAAGCCGGCGGCCTATCTGGTCAACAAGGTCTACATGCGCGGCCTGCCGTTCTACGTCGACGAGCGCGTCATCGTGCCGCGCTCGTTCATCGGCGAGCTGCTGGAGACGCATTTCGGCGGCGCCGAAGCCGACGGCACCTCGCTGATCGACGATCCGCTGGCCGTGGACAGCGTGCTGGACCTCTGCACCGGCTCTGGGTGCCTGGCGATCCTGGCCAGCCGCCACTTCCCCAATGCGGTGATCGACGCCGTCGACATCTCCAAGGACGCGCTCGCCGTTGCGGCGAAGAACGTCGCCGACTACGACCTCGGCGAGCGCATCTCGCTGCACCGCGGTGACCTGTTCGCACCGCTCAGCCAGCGCCGTTACGATCTCATCATCACCAACCCGCCCTATGTCGACGCCGAGGGCATGGCCGGCCTGCCTCGGGAATGCCGCGCCGAGCCGGCGCTGGCCTTCGACGGCGGCACCGACGGGCTCGACATCATCCATCGCATCCTCAGCCAGGCGCGCGACCACCTGACTGCGGAGGGAGGGTTGCTGTGCGAGGTCGGACGCGACCGTCCGCAGATCGAGGCGGCCTTTCCCGACCTGCCGCTGCTCTGGCTCGACACCGAGGACTCCGAGGGCGAGGTGTTCTGGATCACCGCGCGCGATCTCGTCTGAGACGCGGCTACCCGAGGCACACCGGCCCGGTTGGCGCGAAATGACGCAGCGACTTCCAATATGCGGCACAATCTGCTGCTGCCGTGCAAAATCCGCTCACCAGGGCAGCGGGAACGCTGGACCTTTGACATTTCCGTCCGTCCGCGAAGCTGATAGCTTGGCGGCGGCCCGGATCAGCGGCTGACAACGTCGGCGCACGCATTCAGGCCCATCAAGCACGATCCGTTTCGGCAAGCTTTTCTGGCACCGGTTCGCCACCTTTCCGGATCATGCTGCCGCCGTCGCACAACCGTCCGAGAGGTCCCCATGCTGGACAAGAGCCCCCGCCCCGCCGTCACCGTTCCGAATGATCTTGCCGCGCATTGGATGCCGTTCACCGCGAACCGCGCCTTCAAGAAGAACCCGCGCCTGCTCGCCGGTGCCAAGGACATGCACTACATCACCGTCGATGGCCGCAAGATCATCGACGCCGCCGCCGGCATGTGGTGCTGCAACGCCGGTCACGGCCGCAGCCAGATCGCCGAGGCGATCGGCCAGCAGGCCGCGGCGCTCGACTACGCACCGCCGTTCCAGTTCGGCATTCCCCAGGCGTTCGAGCTGGCCAACCGCATCGCCGATCTCGCGCCCGCCGGCCTCGACCACGTGTTCTTCTGCAACTCCGGCTCGGAGGCAGCCGACACCGCGCTGAAGATGGCGCTCGCCTATCACCAGATCAACGGCCAGGGCAGCCGCACCCGCCTGATCGGCCGCGTCCGCGGCTATCACGGCGTCGGCTTCGGCGGTACCTCGGTCGGCGGCATCGTCAACAACCGCAAGCTGTTCGGCACCTTGCTGACCGGCGTCGACCACATCCCGGCGACCTATGACCGCGAGAAGCAGGCCTTCACCAAGGGCGAGCCGGAATATGGCGCGCACTTCGCCGACGAGCTCGAGAACCTCGTCAACCTGCACGGCGCCAACACCATCGCCGCCGTGATCGTCGAGCCGATGGCCGGCTCGACCGGCGTGATCCCGGCGCCGAAGGGCTATCTCAAGCGGCTGCGCGAGATCACCCAGAAGCACGGCATCCTGCTGATCTTCGACGAGGTCATCACCGGCTTCGGCCGCCTCGGCTACGCCTTCGCCGCCGAGCGCTACGGCGTGACGCCTGACCTTCTCACCTTCGCCAAGGGCGTCACCAATGGCGCGGCACCGATGGGCGGCGTGCTGGTGCGCGACACCATCCACGACGCCTTCATGAGCGGCCCGGAGCACATGGTGGAGTTCACCCACGGCTACACCTACTCGGCGCATCCGATCGCCTGCGCGGCCGGCCTCGCCACGCTCGACATCTATCGCGACGACAAGCTGTTCGAGCACGCCCGCGCGATCGAGCCGAAATTCGCCGACGCCGTGATGTCGCTCAAGGGCCTGCCCAACGTGCTGGACATCCGCACGGTTGGTCTCACCGCCGGCATCGACCTCGCGCCGCTGCCCGACGCGGCTGGCAAGCGCGGCTACTCCGCGATGGAGACCGCCTTCCACAACAACGACCTGATGCTGCGCATCGCCGGCGACACGCTGGCGCTGACCCCGCCGCTGATCGTCAGCGAGGATCAGGTCGGCGAAATCATCGAGAAGGTCGGCAAGGTCATCAAGGCCGTGGCGTAAGCCGCGGGACGATAAAACGGCAGCAAGCAAAATGGCGGCTCAAAGAGCCGCCATTTTTATTTGCGGGCGCCTCGCCCCAGCGGAGCCTTTGCTATGCTTCCGTAGTCGCCGAACTATCCGTTCTCTCCCCCCTTGTGGGGGAGGGGTAGGGAGGGGGTAGCCCAGGATGCCGCACGCAGTGGTCAGCGACCGCCAGCGCAACAGAGCGAAGCACCTTCGCCAAGCGATGACGCGTGCCGAGACGCTCTGTGGCGGTATATCAAGGCGAACCGAATGGACGGCGTGAGTTTTCGCCGTCAGGTACCAATTCAAAACTATATCGCGGACTTTGTCTGCTTCTCGGCAAAGCTCGTGATCGAGCTCGACGGCGAGTCACACGATTTCGCCCAGTGCCAGGCAAAAGATGCCAAGCGCGACGCGTTCTTTGCAACCGAAGGATTTGAAGTCCTTCGGTTTACCAACACGCAAGTGACGTCGAACCTCGAAGGCGTCGTTGAGGCGATCCGCCAGGCTCTTGCCAGTCAAACCCGCGGCCTACCCCTCTCCCCGGCCCTCCCCCACAAGGGGGGAGGGAGCGGAGAGAGTTGCGCGAGCGGCAAAGACGACACGCGCGACAAAAGCCCCAAGAGGACCACAGGCAGGCAGCCATGACATTCACGCTGCCCTAGCTTAAGGACGATCTCGACGTTGCGCCGCAGGGAGAAGCAACGGCGCCCGATCTGCACCCGCCTTTCCGCAGGGAACCTTCGCAAATCCTCCACGTTCATGTCGCGAGCCGGCGGTTTGCGCGCGGCGAGCGGATTGTCGGAGGACGCGCATGCTTGCACCGCCAGGAGAGCTGCTGCGATTGGGGCTCGAACAGAGGCTCAACCGCGTCAGGCGCGCCACCCAATCCTACATTCGGGATCGCGCCCGGCAGGCCACCGGAACGGTGACGTCCTACGCCGTCGCCGCTGGGCTGTTCGCCACCGCGGGCATCTTCCTGATCGCCGCCTGCATCGTCGGATTGACCGCGCTGTTCCACTGGGTGGAAATGACCTACGGCCTGTTCACCGCGTTCGCGGTTGTCGGCGGCATCCTGGTCGCGCTGGCGGCGATCTGCGCGATCGTCGCGGCAGTGAAGCTCCGCAGCCCTTCGCCGCACTATCCGTCGCTCTCCAGCCGGCTGCGCGTGGCGATCGCAGCGCCCGTGGCCCGGGAACCCGACGCGGACGAGATCGATCCCGACACCATCCCCTTGGCACCGTCATCGACCTCCACGAATCACGCGAGCGGAGTTGCGGGCGCACGCGGACGGATCAACGTACCCGTCGGTGTCGCCGTTGCGGCACTGCTGCTCGGCGTGGCCGCCCTGCGCCGGCGTCACCGCAGCACGTGAGCCTGCCCGGACAGCGGCAGGCGCGGTTCGACGGACATCGAAGCATAACCGGCTCAGTTGAGCTGATCAGCGTCGGGATCACCACCGCTCCTGGAGCGCCTACATGCGCGATCAGCCGAAGGGCATCGCGAGCATGTCTAAACATGTCTGGAATCCGCACGGCGCGTACTCCGGCGTTCTACGGACCCGCGACACTACGATGACACTCCGCTTTCCCGCGTGAACTTGCGTAAATGACACGCAGACGAGAAATCATCGGCGTCTCCCGGTATTTGAATCCCGCCCACTATCCTCGCGAATCAACAGAAGTGCTAAGGTTGCGTTCGGTTGGGAGCGTCGCCAAGCATGATCCGTATCTCCACGATTTTCGTTGCCATTTGTATGGTTCTGGTCGCGGCCTCGCTCGGCCTGATCCTGTATTCGGTGGCCGGTATCAGTGGCTCGGAATCCGCGATCGTCGCGCTCGCCGCACTGACGTTCCTGATTCTCTACAATGCCGTGTCGATGCGACTGCGCGACCGCACCGATATCGGCAGCCAGATCGCCGATCTGTCGCGCGGCACCGCCGACCTCGCGCGTCAGGTCGCCGAGTTCGGCCGCCGCCTGTCGGCGGTGGAGGGACGCATCGTGTCGTCGAGCTCGGTCAGCGCCGATCGCCTGCAGGGGGTCATCGGCGAGATCAACGAGCTCGGCGGACTGATGAAGCAGCTCGCCGTCACCGTGGCCCAGCACGAGGACCTGATCGCGGCCATCCCGCCGGCAACACCGCCGGGAGCTGGGGCCGGCACGGTTCGCGACGCCGATCGCCCGCTCCCGGCCGCCGCTTCCTCCAGCGGCGCGCTCGAGATGAACGCGGTGCCGTCGCGCGGCGTCGAGCAGAAGGTGGCCGAGACCTCCGGCACGTTCAGCGCGGCACCGGCTGCCGCCCCCCTGCCGCCCAAACCGCAGGCTCCGGCGGCCACGGCCGTGCCGCGCAGCCAGCCGCAGATCCTCGCCGCCGTCAAAGGCGCGATCGAGGACAACCGCCTCGACATCTATCTGCAGCCGCTGGTGACGCTGCCACAGCGCAAGGTGCGCTTCTACGAGGCGGTGACCAGGCTTCGCGACGAGCGCGACCAGGTGGTCGCGGCCGAGGACTTCATCGGCATCGCGGAAGCGGCCGGCCTGGTCGGGCGCATCGACCACATGGTTCTGCTTCGCTGCGTCCAGGTGCTGCGCCGCCTGATGGTTCGCAACAAGGACGTCGGCATCTTCTGCAACATCTCCTCGGCGACGCTCAGCAGCCCTGCAAACTTTTCACAATGCCTCGATTTCCTCGAAGCGAATCGCGCCCTGGCGCCGTCCTTCGTGCTCGAATTCAAGCAGTCGACCTTGCGCAGCCTCGGTCCGACCGGGACCGAGCATCTCGCGGCCCTGGCACAGCGCGGCTACCGCTTCTCGATCGACCATGTCACCGACCTCCGGTTCGAGCCGCGCGAGCTCGCCGATCGCGGAGTCCGCTTCATCAAGGTCCCGGCCGCGCTGCTGCTCGACCCGAAGCAGAGCTCGGCCTCCGACATTCACCCGACCGATCTCTCCGATCTGCTCGGCCGCTTCGGCATCGACCTGATCGCCGAGCGGATCGAAGGCGAGAACAGCGTCGTCGACCTGCTCGACTACGACGTCCGCTTCGGCCAGGGCTTCCTGTTCGCGCCGCCCCGCCCATTGCGACCCGAGGGCGCATCTGCTACCGGCGAGGCCGCCGCCGGCCCATCGGGCGGGCAGGACATCAAGATTCAGGACCCCAATGCCGCCGGCACCACCTCTCTCGACGCGTCACACACCAATGCTCCGACGCGCAGCGGCAATGCCGCGCTCGCCCGCCGTGCCGCCGGGACCCTCTGAGATCAGCCGGCTGCCATGACCGTTCTCCGCTTCGAAGAGCGGCTGCGCGATCTGGTCGGCCGCAAGCAGGTGCTGCTGAGCGACATCTGGGGCGTGGTCCATAACGGGCTGGAGTCCTTCCCCGACGCCTGCGACGCGCTGCACCACTTTCGCCGCCAGGGCGGTACGGTGATCCTGATCACCAACGCACCCCGGCCGGCCGATTCGGTCCAGCGCCAGTTGCGCAAGCTCGGCGTCGCCGACGAGGTCTACAGCGCCATCGTCTCCTCCGGCGACCTGACCCGCCACTACGTGGCCGATCATCCCGGCGGCAAGGTGTTCTGGCTCGGCCCCGAGCGCGACAATTCCATTCATCGCGGTCTCGACCTGGCGCTGTCGCCGCTCGAAGAAGCGTCCTACATCATCTGCACCGGCCTCTACGACGACGAGACCGAGACCGCCGAGGACTACCGGCCGATGCTGCTGCGCGCCCGCGAGCGCAAGCTGCCGCTGATCTGCGCCAATCCGGACATCGTGGTCGAGCGCGGCGACCGGCTGATCTACTGCGCCGGCGCCATCGCCGAGCTCTACCGCGAGCTCGGCGGCGAGGTGATCTTCTACGGTAAGCCGCACCGGCCAATCTACGAGCGGGCCATGATGCTGGCCGAGCAGCACGCCGGCCGGCCGGTCGCGCGCGAGGAGGTGCTGGCGATCGGCGATTCCGTCCGCACCGATCTCGCCGGCGCGCACGGCTTCGGCATCGACTGCCTGTTCGTGACCCGCGGCATCCATTCCGAGGAGTTCGCCGGCGTCGAGCAGCTCGACCCGGCCTCGATCAAGGAGCTGTTCGGCCATCCGCCGCGCGCCCTGATGCGCGAATTGAAGTGGTGAACGGATCCTGAAACGCAAAACGCCCGGCCGAGTGCCGGGCGTCTTTCGTTGGAGTGGATCAGGCGGGCGTCAGGCCGTTGCCATGTCCGGGAACACCGCGTCGATCTTGGTCTTCAAGGTCGCGGCATTGAACGGCTTGACGATGTAGTTGTTCACGCCGGCCTTCTTGGCCGCGATCACGTTCTCGGTCTTGGATTCCGCCGTGATCATGATGAACGGCGTGGTCGCCAGGTTCGGATCGGCGCGGACCTCGCGGAGCAGGTCGTAGCCGGTCATCGGCTCCATGTTCCAGTCGGAGATCACGAGGCCGTATTTCTTGGCGCGCATCTTGTTGAGGGCCATCGAGCCGTCGCTGGCATCGTCGATGTCCTCGAAACCGATCTGCTTGAGAAGATTCCTGATGATACGGATCATGGTGCTGTAATCGTCGACGACGAGCACCGGCATCGTCAAATCAACCGCCATCTTGACTCCCCCAGACGCGAACACAACGCGCAGACTGTTACAAAAAAGCTCATGCGGCAGGGGTCGTAACCGACCCCGCCATCCGCTTTCAGCAGTAGCATCAGCCGTTAAACAGCGCGTTAACTGCGCTGCGGCTGCATGTCGCTATTGCTGCGCTGCATGAGCGGAGGAACCCCTTCGGCTTGACTTCGCGGGGCCGGCCGCCCACCGTCACGGCAACCACCGTCCGCCGGTAGCCCACCGAAATCCGCGAGATATTTCCGTCACATGCCCGATTTCAAGATCATCCGCGATTCCACCCCGCCGTCGGACATCCTCAAGGGCGCGGTGGTGGCGATGGGCAATTTCGACGGCGTCCATCTCGGTCACCGGGCCGTGATCGAGGCGGCGATCGAGATGGGCAAGGCCAAGGGGCGCCCGGCGCTGGCGCTGACCTTCGAGCCGCATCCGCGGCGCTTCTTCAGCCCCAATACCCCGCAGTTCCGCCTGACCGACGAGACCGCCAAGCTGCGACTCCTGGCCGGAACCGGCCTTGCCGGCGCCGTGGTCATGGCCTTCGACAAGGCCCGCGCCCAGACCTCGGCGCAGGATTTCATTCACCATGACCTGATCGGGCGGCTCGGGATCGCCGGAATCGCGGTCGGCTACGACTTTCATTTCGGCAAGGGCCGCGTCGGCTCGCCCAGCCTGCTCGCCAACGAGGCCCCCAAGCTCGGCATCGAGGTCGACATCCAGGCCCATGTCGACATCGACGAGCGGCCGGTGTCCTCCACCGCGATCCGCGAAGCGCTGGCGGAGGGCCAGGTCAGCGAGGCGACCGCGATGCTCGGCGGCCCCTGGTTCGTGAGCTCCGAGGTCATCCACGGCGAGAAGCGCGGCCGCGATCTCGGCTACCCCACCGCCAACATGCGGCTCGATCGCGATTGCGGGCTGCGCCACGGCATCTATGCCGTCCGGGTCGGCCGCGGCCGCGGCGCTGAGCGGGTGCTGATCGACGGCGTCGCCAATTTCGGCCGCCGGCCGACCTTCGACAACGGCGCGCCGCTGCTCGAGACCTTCCTGTTCGACTTCAAGGACAGCCTCTATGGCGAGGTCCTGGACGTCGCCTTCATCGGCTTCATCCGCGAGGAGGCCAAATTCAGCTCGATCGAGGCCCTGATCCGGCAGATGGACGACGACAGCGCCAGGGCCCGCGCTTTGCTGGCGGCCCATCCCGGCCTTTTCCCCCGGCTCGGCGAGATCGGCTGATCCTCCTGCTCCATCGGTGACGTCATTCCGGGGCAGCCCGCCAGGGCTGAACCCGGAATCTCGAGATTCCGGGTTCGATGCTAGCGCATCGCCCCGGAATGACGCTGAACGACGATCCCGCAGCGTTGCTGCCGCAGGATCGCTTTGCGATTCCGCAGTCCGGCTGCTATGAGGAGGCCCCATGTTGATACGGCGCATCATCGGCATTAGCGGCCCGGCTTCCGCCTGAGCTTCGAGCTCGGCGCAAGACCGGGATGTCTCTGCTCGTTCCGCCGCCCGCGATCGAAATCGCGTCTCAGCGCCTCATCTCTCAGCCAGCCAGATCACGATGTCCGAAAAGCCGCAAAAGCCCGACGCCCAAAAATCCGACGCCAAGGACTATTCCAAAACCCTCTACCTGCCGCAGACGGAATTCCCGATGCGCGCCGGCCTGCCGCAGCGCGAGCCGGAGATCCTGAAATATTGGAGCGACATCGACCTCTACGGCAAGCTGCGCGACACCGCCAAGAACAGGCCGAAATTCGTCCTGCACGACGGCCCGCCCTATGCCAACGGCAACATCCACATCGGGCACGCGCTGAACAAGATCCTCAAGGACGTCGTGACCAAGAGCCAGCAGATGCTCGGCCACGATTCCAACTACGTGCCGGGCTGGGACTGCCACGGCCTGCCGATCGAGTGGAAGATCGAGGAGGAGAACTACCGCAAGAAGGGCAAGACCAAGCCCGACTTCCGCGACTCCGCCGCCATGGTCGCGTTCCGCAAGGAATGCCGCGCCTATGCCGACCACTGGCTCAACGTGCAGCGCGAGGAGTTCAAGCGTCTCGGCGTGATCGGCGACTGGGACCATCCCTACGCCACCATGACCTATCCGGCGGAAGCGCAGATCGCGCGCGAACTGATGAAGTTCGCCGCCAACGGCACGCTGTATCGCGGCTCCAAGCCGGTGATGTGGAGCGTGGTCGAGAAGACCGCGCTCGCCGAGGCCGAGGTCGAGTACGAGGACTATCAGTCCGACACGGTGTGGGTGAAGTTTCCGGTGACGTCGCCGGCGCATGGCGCGCTCGCGGGCGCCTCGGTGGTGATCTGGACCACCACGCCCTGGACCCTGCCCGGCAACCGCGCCATCTCGTTCTCGCCGAAGATCGCCTACGGCCTCTATGAGGTCACGGACGCGCCGGCAGACAATTGGGCCAAGACCGGTGACAAGCTGATCATGGCCGACGCGCTGGCCGACAGCGTGTTCAAGCAGGCGCGCGTCACGAGCTACAACAAGCTGCGCGACATCCCCGGCGACACGCTCGACGCCGTCGAATGCGCGCACCCGTTGAAGGGCCTCGCCGGCGGCTATAATTTCGTCGTCCCGCTGCTGCCCGGCGACCACGTCACCGACGACACCGGCACCGGCTTCGTGCACACCGCGCCCGGCCACGGCCGCGAGGACTTCGACGTCTGGATGGCGCATGCGCGCGAGCTCGACGGCCGGGGCATCGCAACCACCATCCCCTACACCGTCGACGAGAACGGCGCGCTGACCGACCACGCGCCGGGCTTCACAGGAAAACGCGTCATCAACGACAAGGGCGAGAAGGGCGACGCCAACGAGGCCGTCATCAAGGCGCTGACGGATGCCGGCATGCTGCTCGCGCGCGGCCGGCTCAAGCACCAGTACCCGCATTCCTGGCGCTCCAAGAAGCCGGTGATCTTTCGCAACACGCCGCAATGGTTCATCGCGATGGACAAGGACATCGCGGACCAAGGTCAGGCGAAGTCCGGGGATACGCTGCGTGCCCGCGCGCTGCGCGCGATCTCGGTCACGCAATGGGTGCCGGCCGCCGGCCAGAACCGCATCACCGGCATGATCGCCAACCGTCCGGATTGGGTGATCTCGCGCCAGCGCGCCTGGGGCGTGCCGATCGCCGTGTTCGTGCGCGAGACCGGCGACGGCTCCGCCGAGATCCTGCAGGACGAGACCGTCAACACCCGCATCACTGAGGCCTTTGCCAAGGAAGGCGCCGACGCCTGGTACGCCGACGGCGCACGCGAGCGCTTCCTCGGGTCCCGCGCCAACGAGGACTGGAACAAGGTCGACGACATCTGCGACGTCTGGTTCGATTCCGGCTCGACCCACGCCTTCGTGCTCGAAGACCCCGTGCACTTCCCCGGCCTCGCCGGCATCAGGCGCAAGGTCGATGGCGGCCAGGACACGGTGATGTATCTCGAAGGCAGTGACCAGCACCGCGGCTGGTTCCACTCGTCGCTGCTGGAGAGCTGCGGCACCCGCGGCCGCGCGCCTTACGACGTCGTGCTGACGCACGGCTTCACGCTCGACGAGAACGGCCGCAAGATGTCGAAGTCGCTCGGCAACACCGTCGAGCCGCAGAAGGTGATCAAGGAGTCCGGCGCCGACATCCTGCGCCTCTGGGTCTGCGCCACCGACTATGCCGACGACCAGCGCATCGGCCCGGAGATCCTCAAGAACACCATCGAGACCTACCGCAAGCTGCGCAACAGCATCCGCTGGATGCTCGGCACCCTGCATCACTACAAGCGCAGCGACGCCGTGGCGTTTGCCGACATGCCGGAGCTGGAGCGCTTGATGCTGCATCAGCTCTCGCAGCAGGCCGAGGTCATCAGCCGCGCCTACGCCGCGTTCGACTACAAGACCGTGATCGCGAGCCTGGCTGCGTTCATGAACACGGAGCTGTCGGCGTTCTATTTCGACATCCGCAAGGACACGCTGTATTGCGACCCGCCGTCGTCGGTGGCGCGCAAGGCGGCGCTGACCGCGATCGACCTGATCTGCGATGCCGTCCTGAAATGGCTGGCGCCGGTGCTCTCCTTCACCACCGACGAGGCGTGGCGGATGTACAGGCCCGACGCAGAGCCGTCGGTGCATCTGACGCTGTTCCCGGAGGCGATGGACCAATACCGCGACGATGCGCTTGCCGCGAAGTGGGAGACGATCCGCAACGTCAGGCGCGTCGTCACCGGCGCGTTGGAGCTCGCCCGCGCCGCCAAGACCATCGGCTCCTCGCTCGAAGCCTCGCCGGTCATCTACGTCGCCGACCGCGCGCTGCTCGGCACCTTGTTCGACACCGATCTCGCCGAGGTCTGCATCACCTCGAACTACGAGGTCCGCGAGGGTGACGCCCCGGCCGATGCGTTCCGGCTCGATGCGGTGCCGGGCGTGGCGGTCGTCGTCGAGAAGGCCGTGGGCAAGAAGTGCGCCCGCTCCTGGAAGATCCTGGAGAGCGTCGGCGACGACCCTGAGTACCCGGACGTTTCCCCGCGCGACGCGCAAGCGCTGCGCGAGTGGAAGGCGCTCGGGGTCGGTATGTGACGCGTGATCGCGCGACACCCACAACTGTCGTCCCGGCGAACGCCGGGACCCATAACCACCGGCGTTCATGTTGACGAAGGACGATGACCCAGACTTTCTCCGCCAACACACATCACGCGGTATGGGTCCCGGCGTTCGCCGGGACGACAGCGGTATTTGCCGCGAGTTGCTTGGCATGATCGCGCTCACCCCATGACCCCCCGCCTCCGCCTCGGCCTCATCGCCGGCTTCGCCACCCTGGTCATCGACCAGGCCTCCAAGCTGTGGCTGCTGTACGTGTTCGACCTGCCCAACCGCGGCACCGTCAAGATCACCCCGTTCTTCGACCTCTACCTCGCCTGGAACATCGGCATCAGCTTCGGCTGGCTGCAGAGTGAGAGCACGCTGGCGCAATATGGACTGATGGCGGTGAAGGCCGTCGCGGTGATCGCCCTCGCCATCTGGATGGCGCGTGCGGAAAGCAAGCTGGCGACGGCGTCGCTCGGCCTGATCATCGGCGGCGCCATCGGCAACGGCATCGACCGGCTGGCCTATGGCGCGGTGGTCGATTTCGCGTTGTTCCACATCCAGATCGGCGGCACGGTTTACAACTGGTACATCTTCAACATGGCCGACGTGGCGATCGTTGCCGGGGTGGCGGGCCTGCTATATGACTCCTTCTTCGGGGCCCCCGCCGCAAAAGCGCCCTGATCCGGGTCGATACCGGCCGGTGCCGATCCTGGGTCAAGAGCCTGATGATCTTCACGTTTTCGAGATCGGCGCGATGCCTGGACGGCCCCCCGTCGAATCGAGGATCGCAATCGGTGGGTCGCGGCCGGTTCGTCGGAGCACGAGCACTGGACAAGCGAGGACAGGGAAAGCCATGCGCAAGACCGAAGTCAGCGGCCGGATCATGACCCACGCGGCCATTCGCGTCCTGCGGCTGTCCGCCGTTGCGCTCGGCATTGGCCTCGTCATGGCCGCCGGCGCCGCCCGTGCCCAGGACGACGAGGAAGACGACAAGACCTTCGAAGAGAAGATCATCGACAATCTGATGCGCGGTCTCGGCGGCACCAACATGGAGACGCCCTCCATCGAATACCGCGAGCGGTCGCCTTTGGTGGTACCGCCCAAGCTCGATCT
The DNA here is from genome assembly GCF_032484895.1 of Bradyrhizobium sp. SZCCHNRI3052. Lineage (NCBI taxonomy): Bacteria > Pseudomonadati > Pseudomonadota > Alphaproteobacteria > Hyphomicrobiales > Nitrobacteraceae > Bradyrhizobium > Bradyrhizobium sp. SZCCHNRI3052. The sequence continues at coordinate 130,232 of NZ_JAUETW010000014.1, forward strand.
TCCGCCCCCCGCCGCCGCGGCGCAGGCGACCGCGCCAAACTGGCCGAAGGACCCCGACGAGCAGCAACGCCGGGCCGCGGCCGCCGCGCGCAAGAAGGAAAACAGGGATCCGGTCAATGCGGCCCGTCCGCTGACCCCGGCCGAGATGAAGATGGGGCGGACGGCCGCCGCCAAGCCGACTGAGCCGATTCAGCCCGGCGTGGCCAACAACCCGATGATGAGCCCGTCGCAGCTCGGCTTCAAAGGCGGCCTGTTCGGCATGTTCAAGGGCAGCGACAGCGAAACCAAGCCGTTCACCAGCGAGCCGCAGCGCGAGAGCCTGACCCAGCCGCCGCCCGGCTATCAGACGCCGTCGCCGAGCTATGCCTATGGCACCGGCAAGCAGGAGCCGATCGGCGGCAAGCAGCTGGACATCATGACCGGCAAGGAACGGTGACGGCGGCAGCCGTTCGCCCGGAGATGCCGGCTTCGCTGGCGTTAGCGAAATTTAATGTCTCGCGGCGGCACGATGTCGCCGTTTTGTGACGCCGGGCCCCGTCCGGCGCGGTGTAGCATGCTGCGCTCAAACCCGATCGCCCCGCCCCGCGGGCCTTCAGAAGGATCATGATGTCCTCGCACCGGTTCATTCCCGTCGCCGCCGCGCTCGTCTCCCTCATCGCGTTCACGGCGGGCGCTTCGGCGCAAACGACGTTCGCCTCCGAGCCCCCCGCCAGCTTCACCCTCCCCAACGGCCTGCAGGTCGTCGTGATCCAGGATCACCGCACGCCGGTGGTGACGCAGATGATCTGGTACAAGGTCGGCTCCGCCGACGAGACGCCCGGCAAGTCGGGCCTGGCGCACTTCCTCGAACATCTGATGTTCAAGGGCACCGAGAAGCATCCCGCCGGCGAGTTCTCCAAGACGGTGCTGAAGATCGGCGGCAATGAGAACGCCTTCACCTCGGTCGACTACACCGGCTATTTCCAGCGCGTGCCGCGCGATCAATTGCCGAAGATGATGGAGTTCGAGGCCGACCGCATGACCGGCCTCGTGCTGAAGGACGAGAACGTGCTGCCCGAGCGCGACGTGGTGCTCGAAGAGTACAACATGCGCGTCGCCAACTCGCCGGAAGCCCGTCTCAACGAGCAGATCATGGCGGCGCTGTACGTCAACCACCCCTATGGCCGCCCGGTGATCGGCTGGCGGCCGGAGATCGAGAAGCTCGGCCGTGAGGATGCGCTGGCGTTCTATCGCCGCTTCTACGCGCCCAACAATGCCATCCTGGTGATCGCCGGCGACACCGACGCCAAGGAAGTGCGCCCGCTCGTGGAGCAGACCTTCGCCAAGATTCCCGCGCAACCCGACATCCCCGCGCGCCGGTTGCGGCCGCAGGAGCCCGAGCCGGTGGCGCCGCGCACGGTCACGCTGGCCGACCCGCATGTCGAGCAGCCCTCGATGCGCCGCTTCTATCTGGTGCCCTCGGCCACCACCGCGGCCCCCGGGCAGTCGGCCGCGCTGGATGTGTTGGCGCAACTGATGGGTAGCGGCAGCAACTCCTATCTCTACCGTGCGCTCGTCGTCGACAAGCCGCTCGCGGTCAATGCCAGCGCGTCCTATCAGGGCACGTCGCTCGATCCGAGCCAGTTCTCGATCGCGGTCGCGCCGCGTCCGGGCGTCGATTTCGCCCAGGTCGAGGCTGTCGTCGACAGCGTCATCGCCGAGATCGCGCAGAACCCGGTGCGCGCGGAGGATCTCGAGCGCGTCAAGACGCAGCTCATCGCCGAGGCGATCTACGCCAATGACAACCAGGCCACCATGGCACGCTGGTATGGCGGCGGCCTCACCACCGGATTGAGCATCGAGGACATCCGGAGCTGGCCCGACCGCATCCGTGCCGTCACCGCCGAGCAGGTGCGCGCCGCCGCGCAGACCTGGCTGCAGAAGAAGCGCTCGGTCACCGGCTATCTGATCAAGGACAATGCGGCCAAGCGCGAGGAGAAGCGGTCGTGATGAACACAATGACCTTCGCCCGCCGCTTCGCCTGCGTTCTCGCCGTCGGCGCCGCCGCGCTCACGATCGTTCCCGCCGCCCACGCGGCGACCAAGATCCAGCACCTGGTGTCGCCCGGCGGCATCGAAGCCTGGTTCGTACAGGACGCCACCGTGCCGCTGATCGCGATGGAATATGCGTTCCAGGGCGGCGCCTCGCAGGACCCCGCCGGCAAGCCCGGCGTCGGCAATCTCGTGGCCGACCTGCTCGACGAAGGCTCCGGCGATCTCGACTCCAAGACCTTCCACGAGCGGCTCGACCGCCGCGCCATCGAGCTGAGCTTCCAGATCTCGCGCGATCAATTCCGCGGCTCGCTGCGCATGCTGCGCGACAACAAGGACGAGGCGTTCGAGCTGCTGCGCACCGCGCTGACCTCGCCGCATTTCGACAGCGCCGACGTCGAGCGCATCCGCTCGCAGGTGATCTCCGGCCTGCGCCGCGAGACCACCAATCCGAGCTCGCTGGCGGGCCGCAAGTTCCTCGAGCTTGCCTTCCCCAACCACCCCTACGGCCGTCCGGCCAACGGCACGCTGGACAGCGTGCCGACGATCACCGTCGACGATCTCAAGGCCTATGTCGGCCGCGTGCTCGCCAAGGACACGCTGAAGGTCGCGGTTGTCGGCGACGTCGACCCGGCCACGCTCGGCAAGCTCCTCGATCAGACCTTCGGCAGCCTGCCGGCCAAGGCCACCTTGACGCCGGTGCCCGACGTCGTCGCCACCATGCCGCCGCAGCGCGCGCTCGTGCCGCTCGACGTGCCGCAGACCGTGATCACCTTCGGCGGTCCCGGCATCCGCCGCCACGACCCGAACTTCATGGCGGCCTATGTGGTCAACCACATCCTCGGCGGCGGCGGCCTGTCGTCGCGGCTCTACAAGGAGGTGCGCGAGAAGCGCGGCCTCGCCTACTCCGTCTACGACGCGCTGCTGTGGATGGATCATTCGGCGCTGTTCATCGGCAACACCGCCACCCGCTTCGACCGCGCCGGCGAGACCATCGCGGCCGTCGAGCAGGAGATCCGCCGCATGGCCGAGGAAGGCCCGACCCAGCAGGAGCTCGACGAGGCCAAGTCCTACATCAACGGCTCGCAGATGCTGGCGCTCGACACCTCCTCCAAGCTGGCGCAGGCGATGCTGCAATATCAGCTCGACAAGATGCCGATCGACTACATCGAGAAGCGCAGCGAGATCGTCAACGCCGTCACCCTGGACGACGCGAAGAAGGCGGCGAAGCAGCTCTGGAGCCAGGGCCTGCTCACGGCCGTCGTCGGCCGCACCCCGCAGGCCGCCGCCGAACCGTCCCAGGCGCCGGCCACGGCCCCGGTGACCAAGACGAACTGAGCGGGGCGCGGAGCTTCTCTCCTACGAGCACGTTGTTAGTTGCTCGGCATGCCCGGGCTTGTCCCGGGCATCTACGTCGTTCCGAGGACGCTGGGCCACGTGGATAGCCGGGCCTTCGCTGCGCCCAAGCGGCTTCGGCCGCGCAGGCGGGACAAGCCCGGCCATGACGAACGATCGTGGCCAACCACCGCTGGCGCCACAAAAACAGTGTCGTCCCGGCCTTGAGCCGGGACCCATACCCCCAGGGCGATGTTTGAGGCAGCTTGGTCATTGGCATCTGCCGCCCCACCTCGGCTGCGGCGAATGGGTCCCGAGTCGGCGCCGTCAGCCAGGCTTCGCGTCGCTGACGGCTTGCCCGGGACGAGCGCGGGAGGACCGCGCGTTGATTTCCGATAAAAATAATACTCTTGCTATTTTTCGGAATTCATGATTTGATCCGCCCATCCCGCCTCACTGCGGAGGGGCGTTGCGCGCGATCGTCACGACACGCGAGGCGGGGAGCGGTGGCCGCGAGAGATCGCAGCGTCTTCTCACGAGGACGCGGACGAACGATGTCTTCCGGACGTGAAGTCGCAGCGTCCTGATACCCCGATGCTGGTATCACGCGCTGATGCGCAAGCATCATGCGCAATGGTGGCCAACACGCCCGGCGCACCAGGGAGACTGCGTATAAGCGTGAAGACCATCGCGCGGGGAATGCCGGGATGCCTCGGCTGAACCTGTGGTACCTGCCGCCTGCATTTTTTTCGCAGGCGGGCCATGGGTGCGGCCAGCGCCCGGCATTCCCCGCGCCCTCTGCATGCTCGCGAGGGACGAACTGATCGCAGACCTCGGGCATCAGATGCCGCGAGAACGCGCTGACATGTCGTCGCCTGCGGCCGCTGTTTGAACCGTGAATCCGCCTCGCACACCGCTGTCGTCCCGGACAAGCTGCGACGCGCGCCAGCGCGGCGCAGATCCGGCACCCATACGCCGCAGCCGACGTGAGGCGGGAGGTGTCAGCGGCCAGCCTGCCCCAAACTGCTCCCTGGGGTTATGGATCCCGGCGTTCGCCGGGATGACAGTGGAGATTCTGGCGGCGGTCTCGGGCCGCCAACCGCGCCTCGCCATGACGCCCCGCGCACACCTCCCCTAAACCCGCTATGGTGGGCGCGAAAACCTCGATTCCACTGGTGCCCCATGCTGCGGATCTCCCGCGACCTCGCCATCAACGAAGACGACATCGAGATCTCGTTCGTCCGCGCCTCCGGCCCCGGCGGCCAGAACGTCAACAAGCTGTCGACCTCGGCGCAGCTACGCTTCGACACGACCCGGATCACCCTGCCCGAGGACGCCGCCGCACGGCTGGCGCGGCTCGCTGGACAGCGCATGACCAAGAACGGCGTCATCGTCATCCAGGCCGAACGCTTCCGCACCCAGGAGCGCAACAAGGCCGATGCGATCGAGCGTCTCGTCACGCTGTTGAAGGAGGCGATGATCCGGCCGAAGGTGCGGCGCCCGACCAAGCCGACCTTCGGCTCCAAGCAGCGCCGGCTCGAAGGCAAGAAGATCCGCAGCGATGTCAAAGCGGGACGCGGCGGGCGCCGCTTCGACGATTAGTCCGCAACGCTGACATATCCTGCGACTAGACAAGTCCTGCGCACGCTTTGTTCCGGCCGAAACAGCCCGCTACTACCACGGCGCTCTCGCTGCCACCTAGTCTCATCAAAAATGATGAGAGAGGATCGATGTCGAGACGGCGTACGGCGCAAGAGCTGCTGATTGTTTTTGGACTAGGATGGTGCGGCGCAGTCCTGAGCACCACGATTGCATCGGCGCAGATGGCCTTGCCGTCGCCCAAGCCTGCCGACGGCGCGACCTTGTTCAAGCAGCAATGCGGCGTCTGCCATACGCTGAGCAGCGCCGAGCCGATGCGCCAGGGGCCGCCGCTGTCGAAGGTCGTCGGCCGCCGCGCCGGCTCCGTCGAAGGCTTCCGCTATTCGGCCGGCTTCGCGAAAGCTGATTTCACCTGGGACGAGACCAAGCTCGATGCCTGGCTGACCAACCCGCAAGAGCTGATCCCCGGCGCCGTGATGGCGTATCGCCAGGCCAAGCCCGACGTGCGCGCCGCGATCATCAACTACCTGAAGGACAATTGAGATGGCCAAACCCGTTCATTCCATGATCCGCGTGCTCGACGAGGCCAAGGCGCTCGACTTCTACAAGCGCGCCTTCGGCCTGGAGATATCAGACAATCTGCGCTTCGACGGCTTCGCGCTGATCTATCTGCGCCATCCGTCGTCGCCCTTCGAGGTCGAGCTCACCGTCAACTACGACCGCAAGGAGCCGTATACGCTCGGTGACGGCTACGGCCATCTCGCTGTCGTGGTCGACGATCTCGATGCCGAGCATGCCCGTTTCGAGCGCGAGAACCTGGCACCAGGCCCGTTGCGCGATTTCAAGCACAATGGTGCGACACTCGCGCGCTTCTTCTTCGTCACAGATCCCGACGGCTACAAGATCGAGGTCATCCAGCGCGGCGGCCGCTTCGGATGAGCCGCTGACCACGAAAATACACCAAACAAAAAACCAACGGAGGATACCCATGAGAGAAGTCGATCGCCGCAACAAATACGACCGCCGCGTCTTTCTCAAGGGCGCGGCCTCGACCGTGCCGGCCGCAGCCGTGGCTTCCGCGACCGGCCTTGGCATTGCCGATGCCTGGGCGGAGGATGCCAAGGCGCTGACGCCGGCGACGCTGAAGACGCTGGTGAAGGTCGCGCGCGACATCTATCCGCACGACTTCCTCGCCGACCGCTACTACATCACCGCGGTCAAGCCGTGGGACGGTAAGGCCGCGGAGGATGCCGCCGTGAAGGCAATGATCAATGACGGCGTCGCCCGGCTCGACCAGGACGCGCGTGACCGCCACAAGGTGCCTTACGCTCAGGTGCCGTGGGAGGCCGACCGCGTCGCGCTGCTCCAGGGCATCGAGCAGACGACCTTCTTCAAGACGCTCCGCGGCGACCTCGTGGTGTCGCTCTACAATCAGAAGGAGCTCTGGCCGAAGTTCGGCTACGAGGGCTCCTCCGCCGAGCATGGCGGCTACATCAACCGTGGCTTCTCCGACATCGACTGGCTGCCGAAAGCCTGACGCCGGCGAACAACAGAAAACACGGAGGAAACCACCATGGCAAAATTCGACCAGAACGATTCAAGCGTCGTCGTCATCATCGGCTCGGGAGCCGGCGGCGGCACGCTCGGCAACGAGCTCGCGCAGAAGGGCATCAAGGTCGTCATTCTCGAGGCGGGCAATCGCTACGAGATTCCCGACTTCATCAACGACGAATGGGAGAGCTTCACCCAGCTCGCCTGGACCGACATGCGCACGACATCCGGGACCTGGCGCGTGGCGAAGGACTTCGCCAACCTGCCGGCCTGGATCGTCAAGGCGGTCGGCGGCTCGACCGTGCACTGGGCCGGCGCCTCGCTGCGCTTCGATGAGCACGAGTTCAAGGCCCGCACCACCTATGGCGCGCTGCCCGGCGCGAGCCTGTTGGACTGGCCGGTGACGCTCGCCGAAATGGAACCGTGGTACGCCAAGGCCGAGTTCAAGATGGGCGTCACCCGCACCAACGACATTCCGGGCCTACCCGGCAACAACAATTTCAAGGTGCTCGAAGCCGGCGCCCGGAAGATCGGCTACAAGACCGTGCACACCGGCAACATGGCGATCAACTCGCAGCCGCGCGACGGCCGCGGCGCCTGCCAGCAGATCGGCTTCTGCTTCCAGGGCTGCAAGTCCGGTGCGAAATGGTCGACCCTGTACACCGAGATCCCGAAGGGCGAGGCCACCGGCAATCTCGAGGTGCGGCCCAACAGCATGGCGATCAAGATCGAGCATGACGCCTCGGGCAAGGTCACCGGCGTGGTCTATGCCGACGGTCAGGGCAAGATGCAGTTGCAGAAGGCCCGTATCGTCGCCGTCGCCGGCAACTCGATCGAGAGCCCACGGCTTCTGCTCAACAGCGCCTCGAACATGTTCCCGGATGGACTTGCCAACTCCTCCGGCCAGGTGGGGCGCAACTACATGCGGCACATGACCGGCAGCGTCTATGCGACGTTCGAGAACCCGGTGCACATGTATCGCGGGACCACCATGGCCGGCATCGTCCGCGACGAGGCGGCGTTCAATCCGAAGCGCGGCTTCGTCGGCGGCTACGAGATGGAGACGCTCTCGCTCGGCCTGCCGTTCATGGCCGCGTTCCTCAATCCCGGCGCCTGGGGCCGCAGCTTCACGGCGGCGATGGAGACCTATCCGCGCATGGCCGGCATGTGGCTGGTCGGCGAGGACATGCCGCAGGAGACCAACCGCATCACGCTCGATCCTGTCGCCAAGGACAAGTTCGGCATGCCGGTCGCCTCGGTGCATTTCGACGATCATCCCAACGACGTCGCGATGCGCGCCCACGCCTACAAGCAGGGCTCGGCGATCTACGAGGCGGTCGGCGCCACCGTGACCTACCCGACCACGCCCTACCCCTCGACGCACAATCTCGGCACCAACCGGATGAGCGAGAAGGCCAAGGACGGCGTCGTCAACAAGTTTGGCCAGACCCACGACGTCAAGAACCTGTTCGTCTCAGACGGCAGCCAGTTCACTACGGGGGCTGCGTGCAATCCGACACTCACCATCGTGGCGCTGGCGATCCGCCAGGCGGACTACATTGCTGGCGCGATGCAGAAGAAGGAGATTTGATTACCATCGGTATGGTGACGCAAAACTCTTGCGGCGATCTCGGTCAGCGCCTCCCCCGCTTGCGGGGGAGGTCGTATCGCATCGAAGATGCGATACGGGTGGGGGAACGCTCAGGAAAGACCGCCGATGTGGCGCCCCCACCCCGCCCTCCCCCGCAAGCGGGGGAGGGAGACGAGAGACCGCCCGAGTGGCTACTCGGCCGCGTCCATGATCGCCGCCGCGGTAAATTCCGGCAGCGTCGCAGTCGCCTTTGCCCGATAGATCAGACAGGAGCAGCGCAGCAGCGACGCAAAATTCTTCACCTCGCCGTGATGGTCGAGCACCTCGGCGTACAGCGTGGTCACGAACTTGGCGAGGCTCATGCCTTCCTTGGCGGCGATCTCCTCGAGCGTGTCCCAGAACGCCATTTCGAGCCGGATCGACGTGCTATGGCCGCCGATCCGCAACGAGCGGGTCTGCGACTCATAATCGCGCTGAGGCTGGTGTGCGAACAGATGGCACATGGGCTTCCTCCGGCTGATCGTTATTTTTGCGAAACGATATACTGGCCCCGCCCGCCTCACAATCCCGTTGGAGAAGGTTGCTTTTCTCTGCCGCAGCGCATGAAAAAAGCTATTCTCACCCCACATTTGCAACGTGACCGCCGCAGCGCCGCGCGCCTTCAATATCCAAGCCAGCCAGCTTTCAAGTTCGTTCGCACCATGCCCGTCCGCCAGCTTCCCGAACAGATCGTCAACCGCATCGCCGCCGGCGAGGTGGTTGAGCGGCCGGCGAGCGTCGTCAAGGAGCTGGTCGAGAACGCGATCGATGCCGGCGCGAGCCGCATCGACATCTTCACCGACGGTGGCGGCCGGCGAAAGATCGCGATCACCGACGACGGTGGCGGCATGACGGCGGCCGATCTTGCGCTCGCGGTCGAGCGCCACGCGACATCGAAGCTCGACGACGAGGACCTGCTGCAGATCCGCACCCTCGGGTTCCGCGGCGAGGCGCTGCCCTCGATCGGCTCGGTGGCGCGGCTGTCGATCACGACGCGGCACAGGAGCGAGCCGCATGCCTGGGCGCTCGCGGTCGATTGCGGCGACAAGTCGCCGATCGTGCCGGCCGCGCTGAACCAGGGCACCCGCGTCGAGGTCGCCGATCTCTTCCACGCCACGCCGGCCCGGCTGAAGTTCCTCAAGACCGACCGCACCGAGGCCGAGGCGATCCGCGAGGTGGTGCGGCGGCTGGCAATGGCGCGGCCCGACATCGCCTTCACGCTCGCCGGCGAGGAGCGCGCGCCGGTGACCTGGGCCGCCGCGCTGCCCGGCGCGCCGGGCCAGCTGACGCGGCTCGGCGACATCCTCGGCGCCGACTTCCGCAGCCATGCGATCGCCGTGCGCAGCGAGCGCGATCATGTCGTGGTCGAAGGCTTCGCAGCGGCCCCGGCGCTGACGCGCGCCAATGCGCTTGGGCAGTATCTGTTCGTCAACGGCCGCCCGGTGCGCGACAAGCTGATCCTCGGCGCCGTGCGCGCAGCCTACGCCGACTATCTGCCGCGCGACCGCCATCCTCTCGTGGCGCTGTTCGTCACACTCGATCCGCGCGAGGTCGACGCCAACGTGCATCCGGCCAAGACCGAGGTACGCTTTCGCAATGCCGGCCTGGTCCGCGCGCTGATCATCCACGCGTTGAAGGAAGGTCTCGCCCGCGAAGGCCGCCGCACCGCGGCCAATGACGGCGGCGCGACCATCGCCGCGTTCCGCCCGGCCTTCGCGCCGCCGCGGCCCAACGTCGGTCCGATGAATTGGGACTGGCAGCGCTCGCCGTCGGCGCCGGCGATGCCGCATTTCGGCGGCTCCGTCCCTGCGGCGGCGCCCTCGCCAGATCTCGGGTCGTTCGGGCTTGCGGAATCCTCTCAAGCGGCCTTCGACGTCGGCACGCCCCGCGCCGATCTTCGGCTGCACGAGCAGCCGGCCGCGCCCGACCTGCTCGACCGTCCGCTCGGCGCTGCGCGCACCCAGATCCACGACACCTACATCGTGGCGCAGACCCGCGACGGCCTCGTCATCGTCGACCAGCACGCCGCCCATGAGCGCATCGTCTATGAGCGGCTCAAGGCCTCGCTCGCGGCGCATGGTGTGCAGCGGCAGATCCTGCTGATCCCGGACATCGTCGAGCTCGATGAAGCCACCGTCGAGACGCTGCTCGCGCGGACTGATGAGCTTGCCTCATTCGGCCTCGCGATCGAATCGTTCGGTCCCGGCGCGGTCGCGGTGCGCGAGACGCCGTCGCTGCTCGGCAAGATCGATGCGGCGGGGCTGCTGCGCGATCTCGCCGAGCACATGGAGGAATGGGGCGAGGCGCTGCCGCTGGAGCGCCGCCTGATGCACGTCGCCGCTACCATGGCCTGCCACGGTTCGGTGCGCGCCGGCCGCCGCCTCAAGCCGGAAGAGATGAATGCGCTGCTCCGCGAGATGGAGGACACGCCCAACTCCGGCCAGTGCAATCACGGCCGCCCGACCTATGTCGAGCTCAAGCTCGCCGATGTCGAGAAGCTGTTCGGGAGGAGATAGCGCCGACGACTTCCGCAACGAGCCATTCGCAAGGATCAAGAGCCACGCAAGAACACGAACTCGGTGTCGTCATAGGCGCGGCGCTCGAGCTCTTCGAACCCCTCGGGCGCCTTGAACGCGGCGGCCTTGGACTCTTCCACCACGAGCAGCGCCGATGGCACCAGCCAGCCGCCGTCGCGCAACGAGGCCAACGCCTTCTCGGCCAGACCCTTGCCATAGGGCGGATCGAGAAACACCAGCGAGAACGGCTCGACCGGGCGCGCCGGACCGAGATTGGTGGCATCGCGGCGGTAGACCTTGGTGACACCGCCGAGGCCGAGCGCCTCGACATTGTTGCGCAGCAGCGCCCTTGCCTCGGCGCCGTTGTCGACGAACAGCGTGAACGCTGCGCCACGCGAGGCCGCCTCGATGCCGAGCGCACCGGTGCCGGCAAACAGGTCGAGGACGCGTGCGCCCTCGATCGGATCCTCGTAGGCGTGCACGAGGATGTTGAACAGCGCCTCGCGCAGCCGGTCCTGCGTCGGCCGTATGTCGCGCGAGGCGGGCGAGGCGATGTTGCGGCCCTTCAGCCGTCCACCGACGACACGCATCGCACCACCCTACTCGTCCTGCGGCGTGATATCGCGCTTGCCGTGATAGCCGCGCTTCGGCCGCCGCGGCGGCCCGGGAAAGCGCGCCTCGGCCTCGTGGCGCTCGCGTGCCTCCTCGCTGCCTGTGCGCTGGACCAGCACGCGCCGGCCCTTGCGGTCGGCAACCACCTCGCGCTTCGGCTTGGGCTTCGGATCCGGCAACGGCTCGCGATTACCCTTGCCGGCCGGACCGAGATCGGCGCCCGACTGCGCGATGACCTTCTCGCCGAGCTGCTCGCGCAGCACCCGCGTCTTAACCTCCTGCACCTCGCCCTCGGGCAGCTCCAGGAGCTGGAACGGACCGTAGGAGACGCGGATCAGGCGGTTCACCTCGAGGCCGAGATGGGCGAGCACGTTGCGCACCTCGCGGTTCTTCCCTTCGCGGATCGCAACGACCAGCCAGACATTGGCGCCCTGGTCGCGCTCCAGCGTCGCTTCGATCGGGCCGTATTTCACGCCGTCGACCTCGACGCCTGCAGCGAGCTGGTCGAGCTGCGCCTGCGTAATCTCGCCATGGGCGCGGACACGATAGCGGCGTGTCCAGCCGGTGTCCGGCAGTTCGAGCACGCGCGCCAGCCCGCCGTCATTGGTGAGCAGCAGCAGCCCCTCGGTATTGAAATCGAGCCGGCCGATCGAGATCAGGCGCGGCAGCCCTTCCGGCAGATTGTCGAACACGGTCGGGCGCCCCTCGGGGTCGCTGTGCGTCGTCATCAGCCCGCGCGGCTTGTGGTACAAAAACAGCCGTGTGCGCTCACGCTCCGGCAACGGCGCGCCGTCGACCTGGATCACGTCGTTCTCGGTGACGTCGAGCGCCGGCGAGTTGATGATGCGGCCGTTCACGGTGACGCGGCCCTGCGTCACCATCTCCTCGGCATCACGGCGCGAGGCGAGGCCAGCACGCGCCAGCACCTTGGCGATGCGCTCGCCAGCCTTGCCGGGCTTCGGCGCCTCGTCGGGCACGACGCGCTTGGTGCGCTTGTCGGTCTCGGGCTTGCGCTCGCGATACGGACCGCGGCCGCCGAACGCCGGGCGCTTGGCGAAGACCCGGCTCTCGTCCTCATTGTCGCGGCGCGGCCGGTCGGCGAAATCACCACCCCGACCTTCGCCACGCGGATGCTCCTGCCACTCGCTGCGGCCTTCGGGGCGTTGACGCGGGCGATCGAACTTGCGGTCGTCGCCGCGATCGCGCGGCCGGTCGAATTTCGGACGGTCGGATGTGGGCCGGTCGAACTTGGGACGGTCGAAGCTGCGCGCACCATCGCGGGGCGGGCGGGCGCTGCGCTCCGGACGATCGCCGCCCTCACGCTTCTGCCAGGGCTTGGACTCGCCGCGGGCCGGACGGTCGCCGAATTCCTTGCGCGGACCGCGCGGGCCGGCACCGAACTTGCGCTCGCCGCGATCGCCGTCAGCTCCGCGGGAAAATGTCTTCTCGCCGCCGAACTTCCGCTCCGGCCGATCGCCACGCGGCGGCCGGTCACCGAAGCTGCGCTCGGCGCGCGGACGGTCGCCGCGATCGCGGGCGCCCCCGCTGCGCGGCGTATAGGGGCGCTTCTCACCGTCACGCTCGCGTGGCGCGTAGGGCTTGCGTTCGCCGAACTTGCGCTCGGAGGATCGCGTCGCCGGACGGGCCTCGTCGCGATCGGTGCGCGGCGTGTAGGGACGCTTGCCGCCGCCACCCGCGTCACGGTCGAATTTCGGCCGGTCGCCGCGCGGCTTGAAGGCGCGCTTCTCGCCGTCCTCGCCCCGCGGTGGACGCGCGGCAAACGGACGGTCGCCGCGCGGACGCTCATCGCGGTTGAAGCGCGGCTTGTCGCCAAAGGATTTGCGCGGCGCACCGCCGTCGTCGCGGCGGCGCGGCGCACGGCCCTCGTCGAACGAGCGCTTGCCCTTGGCCCCCGCCGCCTTGTCGCCGAAGCCGCGTTTGGCGAACTTCTTCTCCGGGCCCCGCGCGGCGCCCGAGCGTCCCTTAGTCCCTTCGGAACGCCCCCGCGGGGCGCCGCCGCGGCGGCCGCGGGAATCGTTGTCTTTGTCGGTGTCGCGGGGCATGGAAGTCTCACTTTGAGGTGCGGGACGTCGCGTGGTACGCGCGCTCTGAGCAGCGCCTGTCACGCGGGAAATCGAGGTCCGGTTTTGCTGAAGGGCGATGCAGTACCAGACTTATCCGGGCATTACGAGCCATGAACGCTCCTTCTTTCATGGATCTGGCGTTGAAAGCGGCCGAATCGGCCGCAATTTCCGGCGAAGTGCCGATCGGCTGCGTCGTGGTGCGGGACAATGTGGTCATCGCCACCGCCGCCAACCGCACTCTGACCGACCGCGACCCCACCGCCCATGCCGAGGTCCTGGCGCTGCGCCAGGCCGCGCAGGCGATCGGCAGCGAACGGCTGGTCGATTGCGACCTCTACGTCACGCTGGAACCGTGCACGATGTGCGCTGGCGCCATCTCCTTCGCCCGCATCCGCCGGCTGTATTATGGGGCCGCCGATCCCAAGGGCGGCGCCGTCGAATCCGGCGTGCGGTTCTTCTGCCAGCCCACCTGCCACCACGCGCCGGAGGTCTACTCGGCCGTCGGCGAGCAGCAGGCGTCGCAGATGCTGAAGGACTTCTTCAAGGCGCGGCGCTGACGAGGCCTCGCCCCGGCCGCATCATTCGCGAAAGCGGATGTGGATGGGAAGGCCGCTGACCCCGCTCATGAACGGCGACTCGACCCGGCGCACCCGTCCGGCGAGCGCGATATGCGACGTACGACGGAGCAGCTCCGCGAACATCGCGCGCATCTGCATCCGCGCCAGCTGCAACCCCATGCAGACATGCGGGCCGCGGCCGAAGGCGATATGCGGATTCGGACTGCGATCGATCCGGAACGTGCCGGCCTCGTCGAACATGGCTTCGTCGCGGTTGCCGGAATGGAAGAACAAGGCCAGCGCCTCGCCCTCGCGAATGACCTGGCCGGCGACCTCGGTGTCGCCGACCGCCGTCCGCATGAAATGGCGCACCGGCGTGGTCCAGCGCAGCATCTCCTCGATCGCCGGATCGAGCAGCTCAGGCTCGGCGCGCAACCGCTCGAGCTGGCCCGGGTCCGCGAGCAGCGCCTCGAGCCCGCCGGCCAAAGCGAGCGAGGTGGTGTCGTGGCCGGCCGTCACCAGCAGGATGAAATAGGAGATCAGCTCGTAATGCGGCATTGCGGCGCCATGCGGCGCGCTCTCCGCGATCAGGCTGGCGAGATCGTCGCGCGGGCTGGCGCGGCGGTCGGCGACCACGGCTTCGAAGTAGTCGCGGAGCGCCAGCATGGCCATGCGCATGGTGTCGCCGGGCGCCTCGGCAAAACGCCGCTGCGGATCCTCGGCGGCCACGAATGCCTGGGCGAGCCGGGCAAGCCGTGCGTCATCGGCTTCGGACGTGCCCAGCATGCGACCGATGACGCGGAAGGTGAAAGGCAGCGCGACGTCGCGTGCGAAATCGCAAGCATCACCACGCACGGCAACACGGTCGAGGATCTCGGCGGCCCATTGCGTCAGCCAGCTCTCCATCGCGCGCAGAGCCGGCGGCGCGAAGGCGCCCTGGATGACCGCGCGATAGGCGGCGTGATCCGGGGCATCCATCTCGGTGAGGCTGCGGACGGCCTGCGGCTTGCCGGTGACCCGCTGCAGCACGGCCTCCGAGGCTGCGCTGGCAAGATAGGTGCGGGGTCCCGCAGCGAAATCCTTGCTCCGCGTCTCGATCGCGACGATGTCGGCGTGGCGCGTGACGGCCCAGAACGGACGCACGCCCGGGCGCTCGACCCAGTGCAGCGGCGCGTGCTGGCGCAACAGTGCGCAGGCCCGTTCAAGCCGCAAGGGGCTGGCGTGACCTTTCGAGGAGATCAGCACATCCACCGCGCGCGCGATCGCGGCAGCGTGTCGACCGGGCTTGGACGAGAGCAACGGAGCTGCGGACATCAGTGCGACGGATCGCCGTCCGAGACGGCCGGCTCGGGTCTGCGGCGCACCAGCAGGGTGAACTCCTTCATGCCGTAACCGCCGATGACCTCGACCGGCGCGGCAAACTCGCGCTCACAATGGGCCGCCCAGATCTCCGGCGTGGTCCAGTACAGCCGCGCCGTCGCGGCATCGGAGGCCTCGTCGTCGTCACCGTGGGCCCGCATGAAGTTGACGCCGAAGCCGCGGCGGCTGGTGGCGAACATCTGCCGCAACAGGCACTTGATGTAACTCTCCCAGGCCTGGCGCGGATAGCCGACATTGACGTTCATGATGCCGGACGCGACCGAGTAGTCGGCGATGCGCGGGCTCTCCGCGGCAACGACGAAACGCCGCTGCGGGCCGGCAAAGCGCCGACGGGCGCGGCTGATCATGGCGCGCGACAGATCGATGCCGAGATAGTCGATCTCGCAGGTCGGATAGCGCGCGGCCAGAAACGGCACCAGCGCGCCATAGCCGCAGCCGATGTCGTTGAGGCTGAACGGCGCCGACGCATCGCACAGCTTCATCAGCTGCACGAAGCGCAGGCCCTGCGTCGCCTCGCATGACCAGTCGACGCCCCGCGGCGTCGCGCCATGACGCGCGACGCATGCGGTGTAGTAGGCATCGACGTCGGAGCAAATGGCCTGAATAGAAGGAGCCTTTTGTCCGGCGCCGTCGCCTGCGGTCAGGCTCATTTTTTGCCGCGCTTCTGAACACGCCTGGTGCGAGCAACTTCGGCCAGGTTCTGACGCGCCTCTCGTCCGGGAGTGGTCGGTATCGAAACGATCACATGCGTTTCGAGCGAGAACACGACCGGACGGCCTTGCGTAACCGTCACCCGAGGATCGTCCGCTGCCGAATGGCAGACAATCGAAACAGGAAGCGGCTTCTCGGATTCCAGGTCGTCCTTGAACGCCCGGATGACACGGTCGTGACCATTCACGCCATCAAGATCGGAGGGATAGGTCCTGAGGTGTTCCAAGAAACGGTACCACCGGCGACGCTCAGTCCAATCCTGCGGCACGATCCCCAGCAAAGCGAACGATTGCTGCAAGCCATGCTGCAGTGAAAAAACTCCAAACTCGCGCTGCAGCTCGACCATTTCCGGCAAAGCTTCAGCCTCGAAACGCCTGTTCAACTGCACAAGAATATCGAGCGTCGTACTGTCTTTAATCATCATCCCCATGTGCCCAGCCTCCTAATAATGCTTCATGGAAAGCGGGCATACTGCACGGGTCATCTAGTACCTTCAAGAGAGGATCGGCACGCTATCAACATGGGTTTGTAGACCTCGGCACCCGAGACTTCCAGCAGGCGCTCGGCGTCGAGCAGCGATCCGACAGCTTCTGCGTCGTTCCGAAAATCGGAGTCGGACGAACTGATCAAACATCGCAGCAGCACCGCGTGGAGTTCACCGATCCTATCCGTCCTGCGTCGGGCGATGACGCTGGCTTCCTCAGCAACGTCGAGTGCACTACGGAGGTCTCCTGCGCGATAAAGAACGTCAGCCAGATCGCTCATCATGCGCGCTTCGAACTCGAGACCTGCCCTGGCGCGCCTCGAGTACTCGATCGCTTCCCTGAGATCATACGCGGCGTGAGTGAAATCGCCTGCAGCCGCCCGAGCAAGACCAGCCCCTGCCAACGCCTGCACCCGAATGTACGGCATGCCCGACGCTTCAGCGATCTGAAGCAGCTCGGCAGAGTGCAGAGCTGCGGCCTCAGCACGACCTTGCCATCGAGCAAACTCAACAGCGGCAAAGTGCGGGATAAAACGGACCACCGGAGCCAACTGTTCGGGAGGGGTATTCAACAGTTCGAAAAGCTGAATTTCGAGCTCAGCGAAACAGCCGAGCTGGACCAGGATTCGCGTCCTGAGGCACTTGATCCAATATTCAACATCGAATCCCAGGATCTGATTTGGCGTCAGCCCCAGAGTCACACTACTGTCAAAACCACCTTGGTTAGCGATCGTCGCCTGCGCCGTGTTCGCCGCTGCTAGCGCGTCTCGTGCTCTCCCCGACAGCAGAAGCGCCTGCGCCAGCATGGCGTTGACGGTCGCATAGCGGCCGACATCGCCCTCCTCCGAGGTCAGCTTGACCGCATTCTGCACGAGGTTGACGTAGTCGTCGGCTGCGCCGGTCGAGGCGAGGACGCGGCCGTAAGCGCCGAGCAGGATCGGCTCGTGCATCTTGTCCGAGGAGCGCGCATAGCGCAGCGCCTCCTCGGCGAAAGGCCTCACCTCCTCGGCCGAGATGCCCTCCCGCCATCCGCAATTGAGGATCTGGCCGCTGGCAAGCGCCCTGAGGCGATCGACGTGCTCGGATGGCGGCACCGTCTGCAGCATGGAGCGGATCTTTTTCCAAAGCCGCAGTGCCTCGGCCGTATTGGTGCGGCCGATCCAGCGCGCCGCGCGCTGCAGATGCTCGACGGCCTGCATGGTCTGGCCGGCGAATTCGTAGTGCGAGGCGATCAGGGCGGCGAACTCGTCCTGCGTGCCCCAATCCAGCGCCTCGATCGCCTTGGCCACGGCCACGTGTACGCCGCTCAGGCGCGAGCGCAGCTGCATGGCATAGGCCACCTCCTGGATCAGCGGATGGCGGAAGGCGAGCACGCCCATGTCGAACGGCGGCAGATCATAGAGAAGATCGGCATGCCTCAGTTGTGCGAGCGCGTCGAACAGGTCCGCCTCGCTGAGCCCGACGACCGGCTTGAGCACGGCGAGCGCGACCGAGCGGCCGATCACAGCCGCTGTTTCCAGGACGCTCTTGGCGGTCTCGCTCAGACGGTCGATGCGGGCCGCTACCACGGCATGCACCGTCGGCGGCAGCGGAATCGGGCCGATCCCGCCCTTCAGCCGATAGGCGCCGCGCTCACCCTCGAACCCGCCGCTCTCCGAGACCGCGCTCGCCAGCTCCTCGAGGAAGAAGGGATTGCCCTGCGCGCGCTCGATGATGTCGCCGACCAGCGCCTCGAGCGATGCGTCGTCGCCGAAGACGCCGCGCAGCAGTTTGCGCGCCTCGGCGGATGCGAGCGGCACGATGTGCAGCTCGTGAAACGGAGCCCGCTGCATGAAGGACGCGGCAAAACCAGGCCTGTAGTTCACGACCAGCAGCGTCTTGGTGCCAATCGAGGCCTCCGCGAGCGCCTCGACGAACTCCTCGCTGGCCTCGTCGAGCCAATGCAGGTCCTCGATCATGATCACCACGGCGCCATCCGCCGGCGCCGAGCGGAACAACGTCTTGAACACGTTGAGGAGACGCGTCTTGAACACGCCCGGATCGAGCCGAAGCGCGGGACGAGACGGATCGGCAAGGCTCATGAAGTCCAGCAGCAGCACCAGCGCCGTATCGGGAATGCCGAGGGCCTCGAGCCTGTCGACCACCCGTTGTCGCGACACCTCGACCGGCTCCTTCGCCCGGATGCCGAAGAAGTCACGCAACAATTCGAGCACCGGCTGGAACGGGGTGGCGCGGCCATGTGCCAGCACGCGCGCCTCGTAGACGCGAATGCCCTGGCGGCGGCAGTGCTCGGCGAACTCGAAGCACAGCCGGCTCTTGCCGATGCCGGCCTCGCCGACGATGCCGACGACGGCGCCTCTGGCCGCCAGGACGTCGTCGAGCTCGCGTTCGAGCACCGCAAGCTGAGCGTTGCGACCGATTAACGGCAACAGCCGCTGCCCGCTGCGGAAGACGTCGCTCGCCGGCGCGTTCAGGCGGCCGATCAGCTTGTAGATCGACACCGGCGAGGCAATGCCGCGCAGCGTGCGGGTGCCGAGCGGCTCGGCTTCCACGAACTGCCTGGCGCCGGTGTAGGTCTCCTTGCTGATGAGGATGGTCCCTGGCTCGGCCATGTGCTCCAGACGATTGGCCAGATGCACGTTGGCGCCGGCCGCATCGTAGGTCTGGTACATGCTGTTCTCGACGACCTGGACGATCACCTCGCCGGTGTGCAGTCCGACGCGGACCTGCAGATGCGGATCCGCCAGGCGGGCGATCGAGTCCTGCATCGCGAGCGCACCGAGGCAGCCACGCACGGCGTGATCCTCGTGCGGCACCGGCGCGCCGAACAGGGCCATGACGCCGTCGCCCTGTGTCTTGTTGACGACGCCGTCATAGCGGTGGACGGCCTCTTTCATGAGGTTGAGGACCGGATCGAGCCGTTGCATCGCGAGTTCGGGATCGCCGAGACTATCGATCAGCTGGGTCGAGTCACGAATGTCGGCAAACAGGATGGTGAGTCGCTTGCGCTCACCGCCCTTGCTGCTCAGGGTCCGTAGCACCCGCTGGGCGTTCTGATCCGGCTGAGCCAGCCGGCCCGGCAACGGCGCGCCGCATTGGCCGCAGAAGCGATTCGACGGGCTGTTGGTCTGGTTGCACGCCTCACATCTGAGGCTGAGCGGCTCGCCGCACCGGTCGCACGAGGCTCTCCCGGGCTGATTCTGCCTGCCGCACCGCGCGCATTCCATGGCCCCTCCGTTCCACGGCGGAACTGATTCATCCCATCACGGCATGAGTCTATGGAACTGCCACAATTCTCGCGGGAAAAATAGCCTTGCGGGGCCGAGTGCGGCGATCACGATGCTCAGCCCCGGCCGCTTTCCTGCGCCACCGCCTGCCAGGCAATGTCGCGCCGGCAGAAGCCGTCAGCCCATTTGATGCGGTCGACGGCCTGATAGGCCCGCGCCTGAGCCTCGGCGACGCTCTTTCCCGACGCGCAGACATTGAGGACGCGCCCACCATTGGCGAGAATGGCGCCGTCCTTCGCCACCGTGCCGGCGTGGAAGATCTCCACGCCCTCGATCCTCGCGGCATCGTCGAGTCCCTCGATGACACCACCCTTCGCGTAGTCGCCGGGATAGCCCTTCGCGGCCATGACCACGGTGACGGCGGCGTCGGGAAACCAGCGCAGGTCGAAATTCTTCAACTGCCCATCGCAGGCGGCCAGCATGGCGGGCACGAGATCCGACATCATCCGCAGCATCAGCACCTGACATTCCGGATCGCCGAAGCGCACGTTGTATTCGAACAGCTTCGGCCCCTGAGCCGTCAGCATCAGGCCGGCATAGAGAATGCCCTTGAAGGGTGTGCCCCGGGCGCTCATCCCGGCAATGGTCGGCTGAATGATCTGATTCATGATCTCGTCATGAATCTCCTGCGTCACGAACGGCGTCGGCGAATACGCTCCCATGCCGCCGGTGTTCGGTCCCTGGTCGTGATCGAACACCCGCTTGTGGTCCTGGGCAGACGCCAGCGGTATCGCGGTCTCACCGTCGCACAGCGCGAAGAACGACACCTCCCGCCCTTCGAGAAACTCCTCGATGACGACCTCGGCGCCAGCGACGCCAAAGCCGCCCTCGAACATCATCTTGATGGCGTCCTCGGCCTCGGCAACCGTCTTGGCCACGACGACACCCTTGCCGGCCGCGAGCCCGTCCGCCTTGACGACGATCGGCGCCCCGTGCTCGCGGACATAAGCGAGCGCCTCGGGGGCATTGTCGAAGCGGCAGTAGGCGCCGGTCGGGATGTCGTATTCGGCGCAGAGATCCTTGGTGTATCCCTTGGAGCCCTCGAGCTTGGCGGCGAGCCTGGATGGGCCGAACGCCTTGATGCCGGCAGCCTCGAGATCATCGATGATGCCGGCGGCGAGCGGCGTCTCGGGGCCGACCACCACCAGATCCACCTTGTTCGCCCGGCAGAAGGCGATCACCGCCGCATGATCGGCGACGTCGAGCGCGACACATTCGGCCTCCTTGGCGATCCCGGCATTGCCGGGTGCGCACCACAGCTTGGTGAGCAGCGGCGAGCCGGTAATCTTCCAGGCGAGCGCGTGCTCACGGCCGCCGGAACCAAGGAGCAGAATGTTCATCGTCGATGCCGTCGCAGGGGTGGGCCAATTTGGACGCCCCAATTGCCCGGCCCTCGCAACGGAGTCAAATCATGGCTCCGGCGGCTTCGCGGCAGCGCCGGCAATGATGCCCTGCAGGTTCGCGACATAGCGGGCGAAGGCCGCACGGCCGGCCGCGGTCGCCGTGACCGTGGTCTGCGGCTTCTTGCCGACGAAGGCCTTGTCCACGGCGACGTAGCCGGCCCGCGCCAGCGTGTCGATATGCGCGCCGAGATTGCCGTCGGTGGCGCCGGTCAGCTTCTTCAGCCGGACGAATTCCAGCCCGGCCACGGCAGGCAGGGCATTCAGCGCCGCCATGATCTTCAGCCGCAGCGGTTGGTGGATGATCTCGTCGAGCTCCGCCAAACCGTCAGCTCCGCCGCATCCACAAGCCGCCGAGAACCAGGCCACCGCCATTGACGAACGCCATCCACAACGGGAAAGCCTTGCCGATGAAGAGGTAGCCGACCAGGGTCAACGCGGTGACGCAAAGGCCGAACGCCGTGAACGCCGCGCCGAACCACAAGCCGGCGAGGCCGTAGAACAGCATGAAATAGATCGGCCAGAATGCGCCCATCTCGCGCGGTCCGAAATGGCCGATCGCTTCGACGAAGAAGCCGAACGCAAAGAACATGACGAAGGCGAGCAGCGCCCGGAGATCGAAGCTGCGTACGCCGGAACGCGCCTTCTCCGTCGCGCCCAACCCCAGCGACCCGGCCAGACCGAGGACATAGACCGATAGCCAGGCCTTGTCGGCGTAGTTGGGCGCGAGATAGGTCACGAGATTGCCGGCGAAGACGAGAACGCCCCAGAGGATCATCAGCAGGCTCGACAGCCGATAGATCTGCGACTGCCGCACGCGCTTCGTCACATCCTCGATGTCGCTGAGCGCCCGCGCGGCTTCCAGGCTGTCGATCATGCGGTTTGGACCTCTAGTGCGTCGCCACGTCCTCGGCGATCGCGCTCACCGCCTGCGGCGCCGACACGATCTCCATGTGATTGACGCCAGCGATCAGCTTCACGTCAACGCCCGGCACGACGGCGTGCACCGCATCTGCATATTTGTCGGCGAGCATCAGCTCGTCATCGGCGCCGGCGATGACGGTCACCGGGTGCTTCGCCGCAGTGAAATCGGCCTTGTAGCCACGGGTCGCGAAATTGCGGAACAGCCGGTAGCTGTAGGTCGGCGCCAGGAATTTCTCCGAGTTCGGCCTGACAGCAAAGGCCAGCACAGGCAGTGCCTCGCAACACGGCATGCCGATGCGCCTGAGCACGCCGAGCGCCAGGATGCGCGGAATGTCGGGACCGGCCCAGCCGCCCGAATTCTCCCGGTTGGTCGGCGCGTCGTAACCCAGATAGGGCGCGAGCAGCACGGTGCGCGTGAACAGATCCTGGATCGGGGCGCTCGCCGCGCGCAGCGCGAAGCCGCCGCCAGCCGAATGGCCGAGCAACACGATCGGTTGGGCCGGAATCGACCTCCTGACCTCGGCGACGAGGTCGGCGAGATCGTCTTCGAGCTGTCCGAGATGGCCGATGTCGCCGCGGGTGCCGGAGCCGCCATGGCCGCGAATGTCGGGCGCGAAGGTATCGATGCCGCGCGCCGCCAACGCATCGGCAAGGGCATGCACGGCGACGCTGGAGCCGGAGGAGCCGTGGACCACGATCGCGACCTTGCCGACAGCCGTTCCGCGCGCCGGGTAGTGGCGATAGGCGAGCTCGGTGCCATCGCGGGCACTGAAGCGCTGCAGGCCGGGCATGGTGCTGCGGTCGACCTGGCCGGCGGTCTCCGAGATCGACTTGAGCTCGGGCGGGCGCACCAGTGGCGTCGCGATCATCGCAGCCAGGGCCAAAGCGAGCATGCCCAGGAGGCAGAGCCCCCATCCTAGGACCCGAAACAGGAACTTCGCGCCGCGTCGCACGCTCTCCTCCAGCCCTTCTGCATTTTACAGAGTACTCTATACTACAGAGCTATCGAAAAGGCAACGGCTTGATTGGCGGCGGACGCGGAAAGCCCCTACCTTGGCTGCTGCTCCCCGAACCGAATCAAACAGCGATGCCGCCTGCGGAAGCCTTGCCCAACGCGCCCGAATTCACCGTCACCGAGCTGTCCTCGGCGCTGAAGCGCACGGTCGAGGACCAGTTCGGCCACGTCCGGGTGCGCGGCGAGATCACCGGCTTTCGCGGGCCGCATTCCTCGGGGCATTGCTATTTCGCGCTCAAGGACGAGAGCGCCAAGATCGAGGCGGTGATCTGGAAGGGCGTGCATGGCCGCATGCGCTTCAAGCCCCAGGAGGGGCTCGAGGTGATCGCCACCGGCAAGCTCACCACCTATCCGAACTCGTCGAAATACCAGATCGTCATCGAGGCGCTGGAGCCGGCCGGGATCGGCGCGCTGATGGCGCTGATGGAGGAGCGCAAGCGGAAGCTCGGGGCCGAAGGACTGTTCGATCCCGCACGCAAGCAACTGCTGCCATGGCTGCCCGAGGTGATCGGCGTCGTCACCTCGCCGACCGGGGCCGTCATTCGTGACATCCTGCACCGGCTCGAGGACCGCTTTCCTCGCCGCGTGCTGGTCTGGCCCGTGAAGGTGCAGGGCGAAGGCTCGGCCGAGCAGGTTGCCGCCGCGATCCGCGGCTTCAACGATTTGCCGCAGGATGGCCCGATCCCGCGGCCCGACGTGCTGATCGTCGCGCGCGGCGGCGGCTCGCTGGAGGACCTGTGGTCGTTCAACGAGGAGATCGTGGTCCGCGCCGCGGCCGAGAGCATGATCCCGCTGATCTCGGCGGTCGGCCACGAGACCGACGTGACCTTGATCGATTTCGCCGCCGACAAACGTGCGCCAACGCCGACCGCAGCCGCGGAAATGGCGGTGCCGGTGCGCAGCGAGCTGATGCAGGAGGTCGCAAGCCTCGCGCGCCGTGTCGGCGTCTGCTGGCAGCGCAGCCAGGAGAGCCGCCGCAACGAGCTGCGCGCCGCCGCGCGCGCCCTGCCCGGCCCTAGCGATCTGCTCGCGATTCCCAGGCAGCGGCTGGATTCGGCGGCCGCCGGCCTGCCACGCGCGCTGAAGACCAACACGCATGTACACTTTCGCCAATTCGCGGCGGCGAGCGCCAAGCTCACCCTGCGCGTGCTGCACGCGCAGATCGCGCAATCACGCCATCGGCTCGTCGCGTCGTCCGAGCGGCTGTCGCTGTCGTCGCGCGGCCAGTTGCACCGGCGGCGCGAGCGATTCGAGGCGCTCGACGCCCGCTTCAAGGCCTCGCGCCAAGCCTATGCCCAGGCCAAGCGCCAGGCCATCGGCCGCGAACGCGACCGAACCGAACGTCTTGCCGAGCGGGCCCGGCGCGCGTTGCTGACCCAGCTTCAGCGCCTGTCGGCCCGCGTCGGCCAGAACGAGAAGCTCCTCACCGCGCTGTCCTATCGCAGCGTGCTGGCCCGTGGATTTGCCCTGGTGCGTGACGAGGCCGGCCACCCGCTGCACCATGCCGCGAGCATCGGTCCGGGCGCCGCGCTCTCGATCGAATTTGCGGACGGCAAGGTCGCGGCCACGGCGGGCGCGGACCGCCCGCTTCCGCCGGCAGCGCCGTCATCGCCGAAACCTGCGCGCGAGGCCAAGCCTTCGGCACCGAAGCGCACGCCCGATCCCGCCGACCAAGGCAGCCTGTTCTGAGTAGCCTTCAGCGCGCCAGCCAATCGGCCACGAGCTTCTGCGCATCGGCGCGCGCCTCGGGATCCGAGCCGACATGGCCGCGCTCGGGCGCCCCGGCGTCGGATCCCGCGACCTGATGCAGCGGCAGGTTCACACGATCGAAATCGTGATAGGCGCCGGGATAGATGACGATGCGGGTCAGCGCGCTGCGGCCGCGCGCGCCATCGATCATCTGCCGGCACGCGGGCGGCGAATAGACGTCGTCCAGGCCGCCGATCAGCACCAATGTCGGAACGCGCGTGCTCCAGCCGAGGCCGGACGAGGCGCGGCAATCCGGATAGAACGCCACCGCCGAGCGAAAATCCGGCGAGACATGCTCGGGCAATTGCGGGCGCACCGCCCACAACAGCGCGCTCGCGCCGGCCGCCCAGCCGACCAGGCTGACCCGGTCGGGCATCGCCCAGGCTTGCTCGGCCAACCATTTCTGCGCGATCACGATGTCGGCGACACGCTCGCGCCGGCCGCTGATACGACGCTCCTTGACGCGGCATTGCGGGCCCAGCCCGCGCGAGCCGTAGCTGTCCGGCAGCAGGACGGCCTTGCCGTCCCTGACGAGTTCCTCGGCCCAGTCGCGATAGCGCGGCAGCACCGGCTCCGAGCGGCCGGAAAGCCCGCCGCAGCCGTGGAGCGCGACGACGACCGGAAATGGGCCGGCCCCCTTCGGCCGGTAGAGCTGGGCGTGCAGCACATAGCTTCCCGAGGGGATCTCGACCGCGACGGGCGCTGGCAACGGCTCTGCCAAGGCTGGAAACGCCGTGGCGCAGAGCAGTGAGACGACGATGGCGACGAGGGAGCGCATCAAACCAGCCGGGCGGGACAAGCGGCGGATATCGCAATCTAGCTAGCACGGAGTTTCGAGCAGAAGCATCACAAATCAGTGGGTTTGCGCGGGGGGACAGCGTCCCCCATCTATGCTAGGAAATCATCGAAATTCGGCCTGTCGTGTGCGCGCGGCGCCCGCGTAGGGGGACTTCACGTCAAGGAATTGGAGATCGCGGACGTGCTCAACAAGTTTGGTCCCTCGGGCCAGGGCGAGGCGCAGGTGCAGTATCTGGATGGCGATTTCCGGGTGATCTCACCGGGAAGCTATGTGCGCTGCGCGGTCACCGATGTGCGGATTCCGCTGGACGAGCTGAAGTATTGGAGTGTCGATCTGCAGGAAGCCTACGCCCTGCCGAGCGCCGTGCTGCAGCGGCATTATCCGGGCGCGTTGAAGGCCAACGGCTGATCTTTGCGCTTCGCTGACAGCCGTTGCACAACCAGCGCGCGCAACGCGGCGAGATCGTCGAACTGCAGTGTGACCGGGAATGCCATGACATCGGGCGCGGCCTCGTGGCCGCGGAACCGCACGAGATCCTTTTCCGTGGTCACCAGGGCAAATCCATCACGCCTGGCTTCGTTGGCGAGGGCCACGACGTCGCCCGCCGTGAACGGGTGGTGATCCGGAAAGGCACGCTCGCGCCTGACGTCGAGACCAGCGCCGCGAAGGGTGCGGAAGAAGCGGGCGGGGTCGCCGATCCCGGCAAACGCCAGCAACGGCCTGCCCCGCAGCGCCGCAACGATCTGCGGATCTGGCTGCAACGCGGCTGAAAACACCGGCTTGCCGGCCGACAACACATGTGAGGCGACCGCCTCGCTGGCTCGGCCGCTGCCGATCACGACCAATGCGTCGGTGCGCGCCAGTTGCGGCGGCAGCGGCGCGCGCAATGGTCCGGCGGGAAACACCTCGGCATTGCCGAGGCCGCGCGCGCCGTCGATCACGATCAGCGCGAGATCCTTCGTGATCGACGGATTCTGGAAGCCATCGTCCATCAGGATGACGGTGGCGCCTTGCGCCTTGACGAGACCGATGCCGTCGGCGCGATTGCGCGCCACGACGACCGGCACCCGCGCGGCCATCATCAGCGGCTCGTCGCCGACATCGGCAGCCTCATGGACCGCAGGATCGACGACGACGGGACCGCCCAGCCGGCCGCCATAGCCACGGCTCAGCACCACCGGCCGCTCGCCGAGGTCACGCAGAATATCCGTCAGCGCCAGCACGGTCGGCGTCTTGCCGGCTCCGCCGACGTGGAAATTACCGACGCAGATCACCGGCAGGCCGGCATCGACGCCGCCTTGCGCCATCCGACGTGCGGCAACGGCGCCGTAGAGTGTCGAG
Source organism: Bradyrhizobium sp. SZCCHNRI3052 (assembly GCF_032484895.1). Lineage (NCBI taxonomy): Bacteria > Pseudomonadati > Pseudomonadota > Alphaproteobacteria > Hyphomicrobiales > Nitrobacteraceae > Bradyrhizobium > Bradyrhizobium sp. SZCCHNRI3052. The sequence continues at coordinate 157,236 of NZ_JAUETW010000014.1, forward strand.
AGCGGAGACAGCAGACGCGATTGCCAGGAGGCCGGCCGATGCCAGAAGGCCGGCTCACGCATCGCCGGCGGCCCCCATCTCGAGCCTGACCTGCAACAGATACGGCTCGAGCGCTGACAGCGTCCGCTCCAGCGCGCCACCGAGCTGATCGACCACCCGCGTTCCTGCCGCAACCAGGCTGTTGCCGGCTGCGGGATCAGCGAGCAGTTGCCGGAGTTGGCGGATCAGCGCCTCCTGATCGTGGGCGAGCCTGGCTCCCCCGGCTTTGTCCAGCGACTCATAGACGTCGGTGAAGTTGAACACGTGCGGCCCGTGCACGATGGCCGCACCCAGCTTGACGGCCTCGATCGGATTCTGGCCGCCATGCTCGACCAGCGAGCCGCCCATGAACACGACCGGCGCCAGCCGGTAGAACAGGCCGAGCTCACCCATCGTGTCGGCGACGTAGATGTCGGTGCCGGCGAGCGGCTGGTCCTCCCGCGACCGCAAGGCGCCCCGCAGGCCGGCACTTGCGACGAGCTCGGCGACCGCCGGGCCACGATGCGGATGGCGCGGCACGATCACGGTGAGCAGCGACGGATAGGACACCGACAAGGCCCTGTGGGCCGCAATCAGGATCTCGTCCTCGCCGGGATGCGTGGAGGCGGCGACGACGACCGGACGGCCGCGCGTCATCGCCGTGAGCCGATCGAGCTTCGCCGGATCGGCGGGCGGCGCCGGCACGTCGAGCTTGAGATTGCCGGTGGTGATGACGTTGCGCGCGCCGAGCGCGGCGAACCGGTCGGCATCCGCCTGCGACTGCGTCAGGAAGAGATCAAAGCGTCCGAGCAAGGCGGAGATGGTGCCGGACATGCGGCGCCAGCGCGGGAACGAGCGCGGCGACATGCGGCCGTTGATCACCACCATCGGCACCCGCCGCGAGGCGCCGGCGAGGATGAGATTCGGCCAGAGGTCCGACTCGATGAACAGCCCGAGCGAGGGACGCCAATGATCGAGAAACCGCTCCACGAAGCGCGGCGTGTCATAGGGCACGTATTGGTGGATCACGTCGGGCGGGAAGCGCTTGGCCACGATGGCGGCCGACGTCACGGTGCCGGACGTGATGAGGATGCGGATGTTGAGCTCACGCAGCCGCTCGATCAGCGCCGCCGCCGCCAGCACCTCGCCGACGCTGGCACCGTGAATCCAGACCAGCGGACCCAGCGGGCGCGTGTCATGGCTCAGGCCGCGCCGCTCGTCGGTCCGCTCGGGATCCTCCTTGCCGTGCTTGAGCCGCTGTCTGATCAGTGCCGGCGCAAGCGGCACCGCCGCCGAGGACAACCCGCGGTAGACACGCAGGGCCATCGGCAGCGGGCTAGGCACTCGATGCTCCCGACGCGACCGGCGGAGGACAGGCCTCGGGACGGCCGACGATCTCATAGGCGCGGCGCATGCATTCGTTCAGCGTCGCCTCGAGGTCGAGACGTGCCTCTTCCATCATCGCGGCGTCGGCATCGCGCGGCACGTTGATTTCCTTGATTCCCACCAATGCGCCGCGGCCGAATGGCAAATTGATGGTGGTGCTGTCCCAGTTCTTCAGGCGGATGAAGCGGCTCGTGACCATTGCGAACGGCATGATCGGACGTCCTGATTCGCGCGCGAGCATGATGATGCCGAGACCCGCAATCCGCGCCCGCTTCGGCACATCGGCGGTCGATGCAACATTATAGTTGTCTTCGAGCGCCCGCACCATCTCCTTGAACGCCCCCACCCCGCCTTTCCGGTGGAAGGAGGAGCCATGATCGCCGGAGCCGCGGATGGTTCCGATGCCGAGCCGCTCGGCGGCGATCGCGTTGAACTCGCCGTCGCGATGCCGGGAGATCAGCACCTTGGCGCGATAGCTCGGCTTGTTCTTGATGAAGGGGGTCAGCAGATGCTGGCCGTGCCAGAACGCGAAGATCGCCGGCATCTGCGGCTCGACGATGTCGTAGACCTCCGGCGGCTCATAGGTGAAGCGGTTGGTCAGCCACACCAACCGCAGGTACTCGGCCGCGAGGAACCCGACGGCACGCTGGAACCAGCCGCTACGCAGCGTATTACGGATCAGATGTTTCAAGTCGCGAGCTTTGCGTCTTACTTCGCATCCTGACCGGGATCGAGCAGCCGGTGCAGGTGAACGATGAAATAGCGCATGTGGGCGTTGTCGACCGTCATCTGCGCCTTGGCTCGCCAGGCGGCGTGGGCCGCCGCGTAGTTCGGATAGACGCCGACGATATCGACCTTGTCGAGATCCTTGAATTCGTTCTTGTCGAGATTGATGAGCTCGCCGCCGATCACGAGGTGAAGGAGCTGCTGCGAGGCGCTATCTGTCATCGGTATCGTTTCCTAGTCAACGCCTTGCAGGCGACGTGGAGGGGGCGATCCAGGGCGATCAGTCCGGCGGTAACCTGCGATACTGCGCGACGATGTCGGCATGTCGGTCGCGGCCCGCTGCCACCAGCACCCCGTGCACCACCTCCGGACGATTATAGAGGATCGCCTCGCCGGACAACGCGGTCATTTTACCCCCCGCTTCCTGCACGATCAAATGAGCCGCCGCAAGATCCCAATCGCGGCTTTGCCCGCCTGCAAAAGCGGCATCGAGCCCGCCATGCGCGACACGGCAAAGGCGCAGCGCCAATGATCCGATTCGCGGATGGAGTTCAATCCGCGCAGAATCCGGAGCCAGCCGCTCAACCAACGGTTTTGGACCGGCCACGCGCGAGAATTCGAGCTCTCGTCCGGGCGCCACCCGAACCGGCTGTTCGTTCAACGTGGTGCCGCTACCGCGGGCGGCGAAGAAGAACTCCTCGCTGACCGGGACATGCACGGCGGCGAGTATCGGCGCACCGTGCTCGACCAGCGCAACGCTCACGCACCAATCGTTGCGGCCGCCGAGATAGGACCGCGTGCCGTCGATCGGATCGACGATCCAGACCCGTGACCGGCCGAGTCTTTCCCGATCATCCGCGCTTTCCTCGGACAGCCAGCCGTAATCCGGCGTTGCGGATCGCAGCCTGCGTTCGAGCAGTGCATTGACCGCCATGTCGGCTTCGGAGACGGGCGACGACGCCCCCTTGGTCCATTTGCGCAGCTCCGTTCCGAACATCGAACGTGCGAGCTCGCCGGCTTCGCGGACCGCCTCCTTCAGGAGCCTGGCGTCTGCCGCGAGGCTGGTCTCGTTCGGTTTCTCGATCTCATCGTCCGCCAAGCGTCAATCCTTCGATGCGCACCGTCGGCGCATTGACGCCATAGCGGAATTCCAGATCGCTGGCGGGCGTCATCGACTTGAATATCTCGAACAGATGCCCGGCGATCGTCACCTCGCTCACGGCATAGCCGATCTCGCCATTCTCGATCCAGAAGCCGGACGCGCCGCGGCTGTAGTCCCCGGTGACGCCGTTGACGCCCGAGCCGATCAGGTCGGTGACGTAGAAGCCCTGCTTGATGTCCGAGATCAGCTCCTTGGCTGTCACGACGCCGGCTTCGAGATGCAGATTGAACGGACCGGGCGAAGGCGACGACGACACGCCGCGATGGGCGTGGCCGGTCGTCACCATGCCGAGCTCGCGCGCGGTGCCCGAGTCCAGCAGCCACGTCGTCAGCACGCCGTCGTCGACCAGCGCGGTCTGCTTCACCTTCACGCCCTCGGCGTCGAACGGTTGCGACCGCAGTCCGCGCTTGCGCAGCGGATCATCGATGATGCGGATGCCCTTGGCGAAGAGCTGCGCGCCGAGCTTGTCCTTGAGGAAGCTGGTCTTGCGCGCGATCGAGGCGCCGTTGATGGCGCCGACCAGATGTCCGACCAGCGAGCCGGACACGCGGGGATCGAACACCACCGGCACCTGGCACGTCGCAACCTTGCGCGGATTGGCGCGCGCCACCGCGCGTTCGCCAGCGCTGCGCCCGACGGCCGCGGGCGCCAGCAGGTCGGCGCCGTGCGGAGCCGCCGTGTAGTCGTAGTCGCGCTCCATCCCGGTGCCTTCGCCGGAAATGGCGGTCGTCGAGATGCTCTGGCTCGAACGCAGATAGGCGCCGTGAAAACCGTCGCTCGTGACCAGCACCATGCCGCCGATGCCGGTCGAGGCCGACGCACCACCGGACTTCGTCACGCCCTTCACGCCGAGCGCGGCGGCCTCCGCCTCCTGGGCACGGCGCTCCAGCTCTGCGGTCGAGGGAATCTGCGGATCGAGCAGGTCGAGCTCGGGAATATCGCGCGCCAGCAGCGCCGGATCGGCGAGGCCGACATATTGGTCGTCAGGCGCCACCCGCGCCATCGCCACGGCCCGCTCGGCCAGCCGCGCCACACCGTCGCCGCTGACGTCGTTGGTCGACACCACGGCCTGGCGCTTGCCGACGAGAACGCGCAGGCCGACATCGTCGCCTTCCGAGCGCTCGGATTCCTCGACTCGCCCGTCACGGACCTCGACGCCTTGCGAGATGCCGCGCACCGCGATGGCATCGGCGGCATCGGCGCCGGCCTTCCTCGCGGCTTCCACCAGCCGCTCGGCGAGCGTTCGCAGGGCGGACTGGTCGAGCAGATCTGATTGGGCTGATGTCGACGATGAGGCTGGGGAAGAGGTCACGAACACGATCCGATCGATGTCAGGTGGGCGGCGAAGACGGCTCAATCCAAACGAAATGTGGCCTGTTCACGCCGACTTCAAGCAGGACGGCAGACGGCACATCGGATTGTCGGCAAATCGGCAAGGTCTCGTCAATCATGCGGGGCAAGCGCTTGTCAATCATGACGGTGAGAGGATCATGCGTGAGATCTGATTAACCAGGCTTGTTAAGCCGATACGGGCGATCCGCGTGGCAAGGTCACACGCATCGACCGGGAGCATAATCCCGGCGGGGAGACCAAGCCGTGAGGCGTCAAACAGCAACAGGCGGAAGCAATTCCGCTGGGTCGGGCCGCGTCCTGCGGCTCGACCCTCTTTCCCTACCCGTCTCGTACAGCGCGCACGATACCCGTGCCGATGGCGGGATCCGGCAGATCGAATTGCACCGGGAGCGCGTGGTCCTGCGGCGTGCCGTCAGCGGCATGCGCATGGCCCTGAACCTCCGCGTCAGCGACTTCCTCGGCATCGGCGTGCGCGAAATCGACGCCACGCAGGTGATGCTGGTGCTCGTCCACCGCGACCCCTCCCTGACCATCCCGCTCTGCGTCAGCGACGACCAGAACGAGATCGTTGCTGCGTGGGCGATGTGGAGCGAGACGTTCGCGCTGCCGCAGTTGCAGGACGCGCGCCGCGAGGCGACGCCGCGCCGCCGCCGCCGCAACGCGATCCGCTCGCGCCGCCCGCGCTTCCTGATGCGCCGCCGTGTCGGCTACCAGCTCAATCCGGCCTCGGTCCATCGCGGCGAGCGCGAGATCATCGCGCGCAACTGATCAGGTTGCGCGCAGCACGGCATCGACCAGCAGCGCTGCGAACAGCAGCAGCCCAGCATCGCGGTTCGACTTGAACACCCGCAGGCACAGCGCCGGATCGGCGATATCCAGACGCCAGATCTGCCAGCCGAGATGCGCGGCAAAACCCGCGAGCCCGAGCCACGCCGCGACATGCACATGGGCGGTCGCGAAGGCGGCCCCTATCAGCATCACGGCCAAACTGTAGAAGACGACCAGCGCCAGATGGGTGCGCTCGGCAAACAGGCGCGCGGTCGACTTGATGCCGATCAGCGCGTCATCCTCGGCGTCCTGATGCGCGTAGATCGTGTCATAGGCGATCACCCACGAGATCGACCCGGCGTAGAGCAGCAGCGCGGTTGCATCGATGCGGCCGAACGCAACCGCAAATCCCATCAGCGCGCCCCACGAGAAGGCGAGACCCAGCACGACCTGCGGCCACCAGGTGACACGCTTCATGAACGGATAGATCGCGACGATCAGCAACGAGGCGATGCCGGTGGCGATCGCGAACCGGTTGAACTGTAGCAGCACCACCAAGCCGATCAGGGCCTGCGCCACCAGGAAGGCGAGCGCCTGCTTCACGCCGACCTGTCCGGCCGGAATCGGTCGCGAACGGGTGCGCTCCACCTTGGCGTCGAGATCGCGGTCGGTGATGTCGTTCCAGGTGCAGCCGGCGCCACGCATGACGAACGCGCCGACGAAATAGAGCCCGATCCACGCCGGCAGCATGGACAGGTCCCCGCCGATCCCGGCCGCCAGAGCGGCCGACCACCAGCACGGCATCAGCAGCAGCCAGGATCCGATCGGGCGATCGAAGCGGGCGAGCCGCAGGTAAGGCCGGCTCCACACCGGCGCCAGCGTGTCGACCCAGTTGCCGGTCGCGTCAGCAACGCGGACGGCGGTCGTGCTCATCGGGTGAGAACGTTGCCAGTCATGGTGTCGAAGGCGGAACCGCCCTTCTTCGTCGTGTTGGCCTCAGGCAGCGCAGCCGACGAGCCCAGCACGTCGCTCAGGCTCGGAGCCGCGGGCCTTCCGGCCCCCGACTGCATCTGCGCCGCCACGGCACAGACCTTCTTTTCCAGCGCGTCGGTGTTCTTGTGACCGGCCTTCAGCTGATCGGAGATCTGCTGGGGAATGCCGCAGCTCGCCGCATGCGCCTCGACATATTTGATCATCTTCACTTCGGCCTTGCCGAAATTGGCGATCAGCTTGCAGGCCTCGTCAGGCGAGGCCTTGCGGTCGCTCGCGGCCTTGATCAGCTTGCCGCGACGCTCGGCTTCCTCGCGCAGCGGCATGAACTCCTTCATGCAGCTCTCCGGCGGGCCACCCTGCGGCGCGGCTCCCATCGGGGCCGGCTGGAAGCCGCCACCGCCACCGCCGCCGAACGCCGAGGCGCCTGGACTGGGGAACGGACTTGCCGGGGCTGCAGCCCGGGTCGGCGCCGCACCGTTGATGGGTGGAAACGGCGAATTGCTGGTCTGGGCCTGGCCAGGCATCGGCGCGGGAAACGAGCTCTGCGCGAAGACCTGCCCCGTGGAGAGCACCAGGGCGGCAACGGCGAGCGGCATGAAAGACTGGCGGACGATCAAGGCTGGTTCTCCGGCAAGACCAAGAATCCTCAACACTTCCGGATGAAAGCACGATCCGATCCGGGGCTTTTACGATTCTCGCCCGTCCAGCACAACCGCGGATTTGATCACATCCGCGGCGCAGAGACGCAGCCGGGTTCCAACCGGCGCGGAGGCCCAAAACGAGGCCCTTCCCGAACGTCGGAGCCCAAAAATCCGTTCACTCCGCGCCCTCGCCCACCTGGTCAAGCCGGAGTCGCCAGTTCGGCGGCCGGCGGGACGGTTCACGTCGCCGTGCACACCTTGCGCATCACGGCCAGGGTGTTTTCGTGATTCGCCTTCAGCTGATCGGTGATCTTGGCGGGGATTCCACATAGCGAGGCATGCGCGACCGCGTAGTCGATCATCTTGGTCTGGGCGAGCTCGTAGTCATGCACCAGCTGACAGGCCTCGCCGGGCGCAAAGCGCCGCTCGGTCGCCGCCTTGAGCAGCTTGGCCCGGCGGGCGGTCTCGTCCCGCAGCGGGGTGAACTCCTTCAGGCAGGTCTCGGGCGGGCGAAAGCCAGCCACGCCGGCACCGCCCGGAACCGCGGGGGCCGCCCGTTGCGGCGGCGCGGCGACCGCCTTGTCATCGGCCCGGGACGGCGCGGCGACCATCACCGCGATGATCGCGACCAGCGCCCAGATCGCAAGCGCCGAAGTCGAATGTCTCAAGATCAAGGCCGTTCTCCGCATCGAGGCTTACGGAATCGTCGGATGTCCGTCCCGGGGGACGACCGGCGCGATCGAAACGGTAAAATCTGTCGACAGCACGGCCGAAAGGCGCCATCGCCGATGTCCGATACAACACCACGTGACGGCCCTTCCGGCTTTGCGGCTGGCGCGTGGGTCCGGTAAGCAACGTCCATCATCGGCTCCGCTTCGCTCCATGCCCGCATACGACTTCAACGCCCCGCGCCTGTTCGTCGACGCGCCCCTGCAGGAGGGAGGCTCGGTCGCGCTCGACCGCAACCAGGGAAATTATCTCGGCAACGTCCTGCGCCTTGGCGCCGGCGATCACGTGCTGGCCTTCAACGGCCGCGACGGCGAATGGCGGGCCGTGATCGAGGGCCGCAAGCGGCCAGATGGCCTGACGATCCAGCAGCAGAGCCGGCCGCAGGATCACCTGCCGGACATCGCCTACGTCTTCGCACCGCTCAAGCACGCGCGGCTGGACTACATGGTGCAGAAGGCGGTCGAGATGGGCGCCGCGCGGCTGGAGCCGGTGATCACCCGTCGCACCCAGGTGTCGCGCGTGAATAGCGAGCGCATGCGCGCCAACGTGGTCGAGGCCGCCGAACAATGCGGCATCCTCAGCCTCGCCGACGTCAAGGACCCGGTGCCGCTGGAGCGCTTCCTCGCGCAGCGGCAACCCGAGCGGCTGCTGGTGTTCTGCGACGAGGCGGCCGAACTGGCCGATCCGCTGCAGGCCCTGCGCGGCGGCCAGAATGCGGCCGGCATCGACCTGCTGATCGGACCGGAGGGCGGTTTCGCCGACGATGAACGGACGCTGCTGCTGCGCCAGCCGCATGTGATCAGGTTGCCCCTGGGCCCACGCATCCTGCGCGCGGATACGGCCGGCGTTGCCGCCCTCGCCGTAATTCAGGCGACGCTCGGAGACTGGGCCGGAGCCCGCGGTTAAGGCATCCGACCAATTGTGGCGCGCCGCGGCCATTCCCAGTCGAAACCGTCAAACGGCCATGCTAAGGGGCAGCCGCCGCTTCCAGCGGGCGCCCAAGCCATTTTGGAACTCGAATCGACATGACCGGACCCGCTCCGACCGGACCCGCCGCGTGGGCGGACACGCTGCTGCAATCCTTCGCCCAGGCCGGCTATGAGCGGGCCGAGCCGGCGATCCTGCAGCCGGCCGAGCCGTTCCTCGACCTCTCCGGGGAGGACATCCGCAAGAGCCTCTATCTGACCAGCGACGCCGCTGGCGAAGAGCTGTGCCTGCGCCCCGACCTGACCATTCCCGTCGCCCGTGACTACCTCGCCTCGGCCCGCGCCGGGCAGCCGGCCGGCTTCAGCTACCTTGGTCCAGTATTTCGCTACCGCGAGGGCCGCCCGAGCGAGTTCCTGCAGGCCGGGATCGAATCGTTCGGCCGCCAGGACCGGCCCGCCGCCGATGCCGAGATGCTGGCGCTGGCGATCGAGGCGACCGCCGCCGCCGGCCTTGCCGCGGTGGATATCCGCACCGGCGACGTCGCGCTGTTCACGGCCTTGATCGACGCCCTCGATCTCTATCCGGTCTGGCGGCGGCGGCTGATCAAGGACTTCAACCGCAAGCGCACCCTGGCGCAGGACCTCGAGCGGCTGGCGATCGCCTCGGTGGCGCCGCGCAACGAGTATGAGGGCGTGCTCGCCGCTCTGGCCGGCTCCGACCGCAAGGCGGCGCTCGCTTTGGTCACCGACCTGATGTCGATTGCCGGCGCAACCGCCGTCGGCGGCCGCACGGTGGCGGAGATCGCCGACCGCTTCCTCGAGCAGTCCACCCTCAAGAGCGGGGCGCTGCCGCGTGACGCGCTGGACCGCATCAAGCGCTTCCTGGCCATCAGCGGCAGCCCGACCGAAGCCGTCCAGCAGCTTCGCGCCCTCGCCGCCGATGCCAAGCTCGACATCTCGGCCGCGATCGACGCGCTGGAGGCCCGCGCGGGCTTCATGGCCCAGCGCGGCATCGACATCGCCAAGGTGCGCTTCGCCACGTCGTTCGGCCGCGGCCTCGACTACTACACCGGTTTCGAGTTCGAGCTGCATCATCCTGACAATGGCGACGAGCCGCTGGTCGCCGGCGGCCGTTATGACGGCCTGCTGAGCCAGCTCGGCGCCGCCGAGTCGATTCCGGCCGTCGGCTTCTCGATCTGGATCGAGCGCCTGGCCCAGAGCAGCGCCGTGGGCAAGTCCCCGGTCGGGAGAGCATCATGAGCGGCCCCCTCGTCCTCGCCGTTCCCTCCAAGGGACGTCTGCAGGAGAATGCCGAAGCCTTCTTCGGCCGCGCCGGGCTGAACCTGTCCAAGCCCGGCGGCGCGCGCGACTATCGCGGCACCATCGCAGGTCTCGACAATGTCGAGATCGCCTATCTCTCTGCGAGTGAGATCGCCTCGCAACTGGCGCGCGGCAGCGTGCATCTCGGCGTCACCGGCGAGGATCTCGTGCGCGAGAGCATCACCGATGCCGACAAGCGCGTGCTGCTGATCGACACGCTCGGCTTCGGCGGCGCCAACGTCGTCGTCGCGGTGCCGCAGGCCTGGATCGACGTCCGGACCATGGCCGATCTCGACGACGTCACCACCGGTTTTCGCGCTCAGCACAATCGCCGGATGCGCGTCGCCACCAAGTACATCAACCTGACGCGCAGCTTCTTCGCCGCCCACGGCATCGTCGATTACCGCATCGTCGAGAGCGCCGGCGCCACCGAGGGCGCGCCCGCGGTCGGCACCGCCGAGCTGATCGTCGACATCACCAGCACCGGCTCGACGCTCGCCGCCAACGGGCTGAAGGTGCTGGACGACGGCGTGATCCTGCGCAGCCAGGCTAACCTGGTCGCCTCGCGCGACGCCGACTGGTCGGAGGGTCCGCGCGAGAGCGCCCGGATCATTCTCGACCACATCCATGCCCGCGCCCGCGCCAGCAAATACCGCGAGGTCCGCACCCGCTTCAAAGGGTGCGACGCAGCAATGCTGACCGAGGCGCACAACCGTTTCGGCGTCGTGGCGCCGTTCGGCGGCCCGACCTCGTCCGGCATGCTCACCCTGCACTGCCCGCCGGCGCAGATCTACGCGCTCGGCAGCTTTCTGCGCACGCATGGTGCCGAGACCGTCTCGGTCGCCTCGCTCGACTACGTGCTCGACCGCGAGAATCCGCTGTTTGCCCGCCTCGAGGCCTTCCTGCGATCATAAATCGCCGTTCATCGTAGCGACAGGTGAGCGCGACTACCATATGTTGGTAGGAGAACGAGGACTCTGAGCGATGCTGGGAACTGACGTGTCCGACCTGACCACGACCGCGGCCGACGCCGCGTCGCAGGGACTGTCGATCGTTATCCCCGTCTATAACGAGGGCGCGGGACTGACGGCGCTGCACGAGCGGCTGAATAATCTCGCACGCACCCTGCGTCAGCGCTTCGGTCTCGCCTGTGAGCTCGTTTATGTCGACGATGGCAGCCGCGACAACACGCTCGCGATTGCCCGCACCCTGCAGGCCGATGCGCTCGATGTGCAGGTCGTGTCGCTGTCGCGCAATTTCGGCAAGGAGGCCGCGCTGATGGCCGGCCTCGATCATGCCCGGCGCGGCGCGGTGCTGTTCATGGACGGCGACGGCCAGCATCCGCCGGCCCTGGTCGAGCAACTCGTCACGCACTGGATCAAGGACGGCTACGACGTCGTCTATACCGCCAAGGCGCATCGCGACAACGAGCCGTTCCTGCGCCGGGTCGCCGTTCACGGCTTCTACGCGCTCATCAACTGGGGGGCGCGGCAGAAGATTCCGGAGGATGCCGGCGACTTCCGCCTGCTCTCGCCGCGCGCGGTGGCCGCGCTACGGCAGCTGCCCGAGCGCAACCGCTTCTTCAAGGGCCTGGCGAGCTGGATCGGCTTCCGTCAGATCCGCGTCGACTATGAGCCAGCGGCCCGCGCCCATGGCGTCACGACCTTCAACCTGACCGGCCTGCTAGGCCTGTCGATCGAAGGTCTCACCTCGTTCTCGGTCGCGCCCTTGCGCTTCGCCAGTCTGCTCGGAATCCTGCTGGCCTCGGCCGCGTTCCTGTTCGGCCTCTCGATCCTCTGGGAGACCTTCACAACCGGCAAATCGGTGCCTGGCTATCCCTCGCTGATGGTCGGCCTGATGACGATCGGCGGCGTGCAGCTGATCATGATCGGCATCATGGGCGAGTATATCGGCAAGATCCTGTCCGAGCTGAAGGCGCGTCCGATCTACTTCGTCGCCGAGCACAGCGAGAAGCGTGCAGCGCTCGATGCACGGAGCGACGGCGCCGAGAGGAACGCCGCCGAATGAACGCGACGCCGCACCGGCGCATCTGGCTGTGCGCCGATGACTATGGCATCAGCCCCGGGGTCAACAGCGCCATCCGCGACCTGATCGCGCGCGGTCGGCTGAACGCCACCTCGGTGATGACCGTGGGCGCCGCGATCGGGCGCGACGAGGTGACGGAGTTGACCAAGGTCGCGTCCGACAGCCCGCGCTGCGCCATCGGCCTGCATGTCACGCTGACCGCGCCGTTCCGGCCCCTCACCATGCACTTCCGCCCGTCGGAGGGCGGCATGTTCCTGCCCTTTCCCAAGCTGCTGCGCGCCGGAATGTCCCGCCGGCTCGATCCCGAGCTGATCCGCGCCGAGGTGCTGGTCCAGCTTGCGGCGTTCGGCGAGCTGTTCGGCCGCGCCCCGGATTTCGTCGACGGCCATCAGCACGCCCAGCTCTATCCGCAGGTGCGCGAGGGCTTCCTCGCCGCGGTCAAGGAAGCCGCGCCGGCGGCCTGGGTGCGTCAGGGGGGGCGGAACGTGCCGCTGATGCAGCGGCTGACGGCACCGAAGGCGCTGCTGCTGGACGTCCTGAGCGCACAATTCCGCCGTCATGCCAAGCGGGCCGAGATCGCCTTCAATCCTGCCTTCGCCGGCGCCTACGACTTCAGCAAGACCTCGGATTTCGCCACGTTGATGGACGGCTTCCTGGAGGAGCTGCCCGAGGACGGGCTGGTGATGTGCCACCCCGGCTTCGTCGACGACGTCCTGATCGAGCTCGATCCCTTGACCGTCCAGCGCGAGCACGAGCACGCCTATCTCGCCGGCGAGCATTTTCCAGCGCTGCTCGACCGCCGGCGGATGACGCTGGCCTGAACGGATCTTGCGGGTCTGCGACGAACAAAAGGCCGCCCGGCTGCGTTCCTCCTGTAGTGCGGGCAACATCGAGGTCCAAAACGCTGCGCAAGCCCGAGAGACGCTGTGTCGCATACGGAAATTTAATCCGCGCCCCGGCTGGCCGGGCCACAAAGTCCCCCTAAATCTTGGCCGCGCTTGGCCGGAACAAGGCAAGCGGCAGGAGAACGACATGACACCGCAAGAACGCCAACTCATCGACGATCTGTTCGACCGGCTTGCCAAGTTGGAGAGTGCACCGCGTGATCCGGAGGCCGCCGCCGCCATCGCCCAGGCGCTGCAGCGGGCTCCCAATGCCGTCTACGCGCTGGTGCAGACGGTGCTGGTGCAGGACGAAGCCTTGAAGCGCGCCAATGCCCGCATCGAGGAGCTGCAGCACGCCCAGGCCCCGCAGCAGGCCCAGTCCGGCGGCTTCCTCGATTCGATGCGCGACAGCATCTTCGGCTCGGGCAGCCGCGGTTCGGTCCCCAACGTGCCGCCGCCGTCGCAGAGCCGACCGGTCTGGAACAGCGGTCAGGCGATGCCCCCGGGCTACCAGGGCCAGCCCGGCTATCCCGGTCAGCCCGGCCCTTACGATCAGGGCGGCTTCGGCCAGCCGCGTGGCGGCATGTTCGGCGGTGGAGGCGGCTCGTTCCTCGGAACGGCGGCGGCCGCTGCGGCGGGCATGGTCGGCGGCTCGCTGCTGCTCGGCGGCATCCGCTCGATGATGGGCGGCGGGTCGCATCAGGCGTTCGGTGACACCACGATCATCGAGGAGCGCGGCGGTGGTGCCGGCCCGTGGAGCGGCGACCAGTCCAGCGGCTCGCTGGCGCGCGACGCCGGTCTCGACGACATCGGCCGCTCGGGCGGCGACGGCGGCCGTGCCGGCCTGTTCGACCAGGCGAACTATGACGACAGCGGCAATGACAACGACGCGGCCGACTTCGACGCCGATGACGGCTATGGCGACGACGACGGTGGCAGCGACTACGCTTGATGCTCCCAGGTCGCAGCGAACTGAAGAATGCGAAAGGCCGCCCCCACGGGCGGCCTTTTTCAGTTGCGGATGTCGTGCAGCGGCGGTCGTCAGAGCACGATGACCCGAGCACCGACGTTCACGCGGCCATAGAGGTCGATGACATCCTCGTTGCGCATCCGGATACAGCCTGACGAAACGTTGGTGCCGATCGTCCATGGCTCGTTCGAACCGTGGATCCGATACAGCGACGAGCCGAGATACATCGCGCGTGCGCCGAGCGGGTTCTGCGGTCCGCCCTCCATGTGCCGCGGCAGGTCGGGCCGGCGCGCGAGCATTTCCGGCGGCGGCGTCCAGTCCGGCCATTCACGCTTGGCCGAGATCGTCTTCACGCCCGACCAGGTGAAGCCGGGGCGGCCGACGCCGATGCCATAGCGGAGCGCCCTGCCCTCGCCCTGAACCAGATAGAGGAACTTGTTCGGCGTATCGATGACGATCGTGCCCGGCCGTTCTTTGCCGTCGTAGTCAACGATCTGTTTCTCGTATTTCGGATCGAGCGGCCGCTGCGTCTGCTCATAGGCCTCCTCATCCGGTACTCCCTGCTGCGGGACCATGCCCGGCGCCAGCCGCTGCGGCTCGTAGTAGGACGGCTGCTGCTGGTACATCGGCTGTCCCGGCGGAGGCGCGCCGCGGCCGCCTTGCGGATCCCCGAACAGGAATTCGATGAAGCCGCCACCCATGCGCGAGCGTTCGACATAGGCGGTGCGCACCGGCGCGGACTGCTGCGGCGGCCCGCTGTAAATCACGGTCGGCTGCTGAAATCCCTGGGCCGCAGCCCGATCCAGACCTGAATGGAATGCGCATGCGCCGGCCAGCAGCGCTGTGGAGAATGATTTGAACATCGACGTACTCTGTACTGTTTCGTCTGGAGACTGTTCGTCGCGCGAGGCGGCAACGCCGCCGCGTATCGTCAATAAAGAGCAAAACCCGATCGCTTTGGTAAACGCGGGAGGCGCCGGGATTCACCATCGCTGCATACGTCGGCGGTTTTGATCGCTAGCGTTTATTTTGCGTGAAGGCCGGCGCAGCGTGGTTAATAGTTGACGCACGATGCACGCCAGCGTTGCTCAATGGCGGTTCCTGGCGTGAACGCGATGTTAAATAGCCTCTGCGTAGAACTGATCCGAGCAAAAGGTCAGGGATACTATCATGGCTGTTCGCAAGCGTTTCCGTATCGAAGAAGCAATCGTCGGCCATATGCCGGAGCCTGAATTCGTGGGCGGCGAGATCGGCCCCAACCACAAGGAAATCATGGACGAGCTGCGCGCGATCCGCTCCCAGATGGCCAATGCGATCCGCAGCGGCGGCAGCAACACGGCGAACGCCGCCATCGAAGAGTCCGCCGCACGCGAGGTCGCCGAAGCGCGCGCGCTGCTCGAGACCTATCGCGCCCAGATCGAGCAGTGCGAAAAGCTCAAGGTCGAGCTCGACCTGATCCACGACGCGATCAACCGCACCAAGGGCGAGATCGCGACCCTCCATGCCAAGAGCTTCAACGGCGAGGAGATGGCCAAGGTCAACGGCGAGCTCGGCGCGGTCGTCGGCGGCACCGAGCAGGCGACGCAGCAGATCCTCGAAGCCGCGGAGGCGATCGACCAGGCCGCCAGCGCGCTGTCCAAGGTGGACTCGGCCGACCAGCAGAAGATCCTGAGCGAAGAGATCCAGGAGCGCGTGGTCTCGATCTTCGAGGCCTGCAACTTCCAGGACCTGACCGGTCAGCGCATCAACAAGGTCATGACCACGATGAAGTTCATCGAGCACCACATCGTGGTGATGATGGACATCTGGGGCGGCGTCGACGCCATCAAGGCGCATACGCCGCCGATCGTCGACCACCGCGAGGGCGACGCCCGGCTGCTGAACGGCCCGAAGGCGGAAGGCGACGTCGGCCACGCTTCGCAGGACGACATCGACGCGATGTTCAACTGACCTCGTCGGCCAGTCCCAGCGACCGCTCCAGGCAACGTCACCATACAGGAACGCCGGCGCTATCGCCGGCGTTTTTCGTTCGACTCTCGACCTTTGCGGGATGTTCGCCCGGATCTCAGGCGCGCGGTCCGCAGCGGACGTAGACCATCGTCTGGTAACGGGTCGCCGCATCCTTGTCGACGAAGCGGGTGATCAGCACGCGGCCGTCGAAGGAGACGACCTCGCGGTCCTGCTCGCCGCCGGGCGGTCCGGCCGGGCCGATGTAGTTCTTGCCGCTGGCCGACCCTTTCAAGCGCAGTTCCTGGGGAGTCGCCTGGTCGGCCAGGTGCATCACGACACCGCCGGACGTGCCTGCCCCGATGACGTAGGGCTGTTTGCACTGCGCCAAAGCCATCTTTTCGGTGCGCGGGCGGTCATTCGGGTTGTTGTAGGCGGCAAGCCCCCATTTGCCCACGAGATCCTCGGCGCGAATCGTGGCCGGCACCTCGGGCTCGACCGGCGCCTCGGTCTGCTGCATGGGGGTCGACGGCGACAGGCTGAAGCCCGTGCACGCTCCCAGAAGCATCGTGAGCGCCGACGCGATCGCGAGATTGGCAACCGGCCGCGCGCACCGTGAACTCGTCATGGCATCCCCTTAGGAACAAGATCATGGCTGCCCCGTCCGGCAACCAAGCGCAAAACGCTCGTCAGAGCAATGACGTCGGATAACGACGCCGCTCCACTAACATGTCTGGCCCGGGACAACATCCCCTAACAGCCTCAAGAACGGCTTAACGGCTGGCCGTTGCTTGACAGGAACAGCCGCAAGCCATATTTCCCCGAGCGGTCTTTAGCACTCGGAGGGCGGGATTGCTAAGGCTGCGAGCCAGTTGGCGCCAAGTGGGCGTTCAATGTGGCCGCATTCAGATTTCCTCCGACAGCAACACTTATCCAAGCACCCCAAAAGGGATCCGTCATGGCCAAATCGAAGTTTCGTCCCCTGCACGACCGCGTCGTGGTTAAGCGCATCGACGCCGAAGAGAAGACCAAGGGCGGCATCATCATTCCCGACAGCGCCAAGGAAAAGCCCTCGCAGGGCGAAGTCGTCGCCGTCGGCCCGGGCGGCCGCGACGAGAGCGGCAAGCTGATCCCGATCGACGTCAAGGTCGGCGACCGCGTGCTGTTCGGCAAGTGGTCCGGCACCGAGGTCAAGCTGGACGGCGAGGAACTCCTGATCATGAAGGAGTCCGACATCATGGGCGTCGTCGCCTGATCCCGACCTGTCGGGGGCGGCGATCAGCCGCCCCGGGCGAAAATGCTCTGCAACCTCGTTCCGGCGACAGACGGGCGATCACGCCCCTCGCCGTCGAGGTCTACTCCAGGAGAATTCTGAAATGGCAGCCAAGGACGTCAAATTCGCCGGCGACGCACGCGACCGCATGCTGCGCGGCGTCGACATTCTCGCCAACGCCGTCAAGGTGACGCTCGGCCCGAAGGGCCGCAATGTCGTCATCGAGAAGAGCTTCGGCGCTCCGCGCATCACCAAGGACGGCGTCACCGTCGCCAAGGAGATCGAGCTGGAGGACAAGTTCGAGAACATGGGCGCGCAGATGCTGCGCGAGGTCGCCTCCAAGACCAACGACACCGCCGGTGACGGCACCACCACCGCGACCGTGCTGGCCCAGGCCATCGTGCGCGAGGGCGCCAAGGCGGTTGCCGCCGGCATGAACCCGATGGACCTCAAGCGCGGCATCGACATCGCGGTGGCCGCCGTGATCAAGGACATCGAGAAGCGCGCCAAGCCGGTCGCCTCGTCCTCCGAGGTCGCCCAGGTCGGCACCATCTCCGCCAACGGCGACGCCGCGATCGGCAAGATGATCGCCCAGGCGATGCAGAAGGTCGGCAACGAGGGCGTCATCACGGTCGAGGAGAACAAGTCGCTCGATACCGAGGTCGACATCGTCGAAGGCATGAAGTTCGACCGCGGCTATCTCTCGCCCTACTTCGTCACCAATGCCGAGAAGATGACCGCCGAGCTGGACGACGTCTACGTGCTCCTGCACGAGAAGAAGCTGTCGGGCCTGCAGGCCATGCTGCCGGTGCTCGAAGCCGTGGTGCAGTCGGGCCGCCCGCTGCTGATCATCGCCGAGGACGTCGAGGGCGAAGCGCTGGCGACGCTGGTCGTCAACCGCCTGCGCGGCGGCCTCAAGGTCGCCGCCGTCAAGGCGCCGGGCTTCGGTGATCGCCGCAAGGCCATGCTCGAGGACATCGCGATCCTGACCGGTGGTCAGCTGATCTCGGAAGATCTCGGCATGAAGCTCGAGAACGTCACGATCAAGATGCTCGGCCGCGCCAAGAAGGTCGTGATCGACAAGGAGAACACCACGATCGTCAACGGCGCCGGCAAGAAGGCCGACATCGAGTCGCGCGTCGGCCAGATCAAGGCGCAGATCGAGGAGACCACCTCGGACTACGACCGTGAGAAGCTGCAGGAGCGTCTGGCCAAGCTCGCCGGCGGCGTCGCGGTGATCCGCGTCGGCGGCGCGACCGAGATCGAGGTCAAGGAGAAGAAGGACCGCGTCGAGGACGCCCTCAACGCGACCCGCGCTGCGGTGCAGGAAGGCATCGTCCCTGGTGGCGGCGTGGCGCTGCTGCGCGCCAAGAAGGCCGTCGGCCGCATCACCAACGCCAATTCGGACGTTCAGGCCGGCATCAACATCGTGCTGAAGGCGCTCGAGGCTCCGATTCGCCAGATCTCCGAGAACGCCGGCGTCGAAGGTTCGATCGTGGTCGGCAAGATCCTGGACGAGAAGTCCGAGACGTTCGGCTTCGACGCGCAGACCGAAGATTATGTCGATATGGTCGCCAAGGGCATCATCGACCCAGCCAAGGTGGTCCGCACCGCGCTGCAGGACGCCTCGTCGGTCGCAGGCCTCCTGGTCACCACCGAGGCCATGGTCGCCGAGCTGCCGAAGGATGCTGCTCCGGCGATGCCGGCCGGCGGCGGCATGGGTGGCATGGGCGGCATGGGCTTCTGAGCCCTGCTTTCGACATCTCACATTCAGGAAGGCCGCCTCCGGGCGGCCTTCTTTTTGGCCGAGTGTCCGCACCGGGGGTGCAGCGACCGCAAATCGGCGCTACAGCTTAAAGCCGATTCTGCCCCCACAAGGATTTTCAGATGCGCGCGATTTTGCTTGCGCTGGCCGTGATTGCAGCGGCCGCGCCGGAACTCGGTTGGGCCCAGAGCAAGAGCGGGACCAAGGCCCCCGCCAACGAGACTCGGTATTTCACCGCGATCGACGGCCTGATGGACGGCAATGCCGACGTGATCCTGAAGGAGACGCGCCAGGGCAAGACCGTCACCGCCGCCACGCTCGACGTCTGCTATCCCGTCGCAAAGAATTCGGATCGCAAGGACCGCTTCGTGGTCAGCCTCACCGTCAATGGCCAGACCTTGACCGGCGCGACCCAGAGCAACGGCGCCAAGGAGCCGGTCACGGTGAAGCTGAATCGCAAGCCGACCGGCGACACGTTCGAGTTCCGCGGCCAGATCACGATCGGCAAGAGCGTCACCGAGGTGGCGTCGACCGACAATTCCGACGTCAGCGAGAAGGAGTTCCAGGAGAGCCAGTCGAGCGACGACGGCATCAGCGCCCAGCCGAAGGACTTCACTGACGTCTCGCCCGAGGCGATCTCGGTCCGGCTCAAGCTCGACGCGGTGACCGACTTCCTCAAGAGCTTGAAGGGCGAGAACGTCGAAGTCTCGCTGTCGAGCCTGATCGTGAGCTGCGATGCCTTGCGCGCGGGCGAGCAGACCATCAGCATGACGGTCGACCCTGACCGCGCCGGCGCGCTGATCGCGAAAGCGCGGAGCATGAACGGCGTCGTGACGGCCGGCTGGACCGCAGGCACCATCGAGATGGACCGCACCATCCGCTTTGCGGCGGCCGACTGGCGCGACGGTGACAAGATCAACCGCGACAAGCTGGCGGGCGCCATCTCCGACGTCCTGGCCAGGACCTACAATGCCAAGCCGACGAGCGCGGCGTGGAATCCGGTCAGCGGCAAGCTGAAATTGACGTTGAAGCGGCCGAGCCAGCTGATGCCGGCCCTGGAGCTCACCGACGTCATCGAGGTCACCGGCCTCGTCTCGGCGGACAAGCCGGGCGGCGCGGACGCGCTGATGCTCTGGATCAGCAGCCCGACGACGACCACCATCGATGAGGCCTCGAGCGCCAAGCTGATCCTGTCGGACGAATCCTCGGGCGACGAGGAAGGCGACACGCGGGATGATGGCGGCGCCATCGACGAGCTGGCGAAGGCCTTCAAGGCCAAGCGCTGGGATGCGGACAACTCGGTCTGGAAGTAAGGCGAGCCATGACGGCATGGCGCCGCGATCTCAGATGCCACCCTCCCCTGGAGGGGGAGGGTCGATCGCGCGCGAAGCGGGCGAGCGGGGTAGGGTGACGCCGCGGGCACCGGTGCACGTGGAGAGATCACCCCACCCCGCCTCCCATTCGCTGCGCTCATGAGAGGCGACCCTCCCCCTCCAGGGGAGGGTGAAAGACGGGGCTCCACTTGGATCAGTGTGGCTGGGAATTTAGAAACGACCGTCCCGACTCAATTCGTGTTCAGCCGGAAGCGCAGCGTCTTCGGTCCGATGAAGATGATCAGGTCGCCCTGACGCTTCCAGTTCGTCACCGCGCTCAGCGCCGCGATCAGTTCGTCGTCGGCCTGCGCGCGCGCCGCCGGGCAGTTGCGGTCCTCGATCTTGCCGGCGATGAACACGATGGTGTTGCCGGCGACCGAGAACTGCCCCTTGCCGCCCTTGCACCACAGCTCAAGCACAGCATCACCGTTGTCGCCGATGTCGAGATCCGGCACCCGCTTCGAGCCCGGCTGCGGCAGCGCATCCAGCGTCATCTCCATGCCGAAGGGAAATTCCTCCGCCGAGGCGGCGGCAAGGGGCACGGCCGACATCAACAGGGCCGCAGCCAGTTTGGCGCAAGCTCGCTTCACTACTCGCATCGTTCCTCTCGACACATCATCACGTGCAGGGCTCGCCTCTTAAGCGATCGGCCCGGCGACCGCCAGCACGGCTCCCGCACAAATGTGTTCCAAACATAGCAAGCCCCGCGCCGCAGCTACGGCGCGGGGCTTTTGTCGCTGCCGGTGTTGCTACTTCAGCACCATCGCCGTGAACGGATAGACATAGGCCTGCAAGGTGACGAACAGGCCGACCAGACAGGCCAGCACGATCGAATGCAGGAAGACGTAGCGCAGGATCGAGCTCTCGTGGCCGTACCAGTTGGTGGCGGTCGAGGCGACGACGATCGACTGCGCATCGATCATCTTGCCCATGACACCGCCGGAGGAGTTGGCGGCCGCCATCAGGACAGGGGACAGGCCGAGCTGCTCGGAGGTGATCTTCTGCAGGTTTCCGAACAGCACGTTCGAGGCCGTATCCGATCCCGTCAGCGCCACGCCCAACCAGCCGAGCAAGGTGCCGAAGAACGGATAGAGCACGCCTGTCGCAGCGAAGGCCAAGCCGAGCGTGGCATCGACGCCGGACAGCCGGGTCAGCGTGCCGATCGCGAGCATCGCCGAGATCGTGATCAGCGAGATCGCGCAGAGACGGATGGTGCGGCCGTATTCCGCGATCAGCTTGCCCGGTCCGACACCCATCAGGAAGCCGGAGATGATCGCGGCGATCAGCATGCCGGTGCCGGTGAAGGTCAGGTAGGTGAACGAGAACACCGCGCCTTCCGGCGTCGGCTTCGCAGCCACCGGCGGCATCTTGTTGATCAGCTTGTCGAGCTCGGGCACCGGATAGTTCCAGGTGAAGATCGAGTTCGCCCAGGCCTTGAAGGCGCCGTTGCCCCAGATCAGCATGATGACGCAGACGATGATCCAGGGCAGCAGTGCGCCCCAGAGCTCGGCTTGCGTCAGCGGCGTGCGGTCCAGCGGCTTCGCCGCCGTCATCGTGGCGGCCGATTCGTCACGCCCGCGCAGCGCCGGCGACAGCCACAGCTGCTTGGGCTGCCAGACCTTCAGGAACAGGATCAGCGCTCCCATCGAGATCAGCGAGGCGCCGATGTCGACGATCCACGGATTGATGTAGTTCGAGATCAGGAATTGCGGCACCGCGAAGGAGACGCCGGTGACCAGGATCGCCGGCCAGATGTCCTTCATGCCCTTCCAGCCCGCGAACGCCCAGATCACCCAGAACGGCACGATCAGCGAGAACACCGGCAGCTGCCGGCCGACCATCGCACCGAGGATGTAAGGGTCGAGACCGGTGACCGAGGCGAGGCCCTGGATCGGCGTGCCAAGCGCGCCATAAGCGACCGGGGCGGTGTTGGCGATCAGCGACAGGCCGGACGCCGCGAGCGGCGAGAAGCCGAGACCGATCAGCACGGCACCGGTGATCGCCACCGGGGTGCCGAAGCCGGACGCGCCCTCGAAGAACGCGCCGAAGGAGAAGGCGACCAGCAACAGTTGCAGCCGCCGGTCCTCCGTGACGCCACCGATGGCGCGCTTCAGAAGCTCGAACCGTCCGGTGGAAACCGTGACCTGGTAGAGGAAGATGACGTTCAGGACGATCCAGCCGATCGGAAAGAACCCGGTGATGACGCCCAGAAACGTCGCGCGCAGCGACATGTTGGCCGGCATCGTGAAGACAAAGATCGTGATCAGGTTGGTCAGGATCACGGCGATGATCGCCGCGATGTGTGCCTTGACCTTGCCGCTGGCGATCAGCACCAGCAGCGTCACCACCGGGACGGCGGCGGCCAGCGTCGACAGCGCCGGGCTCCCCAACGGGTCGTAGATTTGATTCCACATCGTGACTTCTCCCCCCACGTTCTTGTTGTTGGACCTGAGGCCGGCGGGACGGATCAGGTCTGCTCGCCCAGGCCCCCAAGCCTGGCAAAGGTCGGAAAAGCAGATCACAAAACCGGCAACGCCCAACTCTGCTCAAATTCTCGCGAAATCTGGCGGCGGTCGCAGTCCCTCTCCCCTGCCCCATGCTACGGTTTGTCACACGCGACCGACAAGCCGGCGGCCACCCGCCAGATTACGACTTTAGTCTAGGCAGGCGGCGACACCAGCGATTTTCTCGTTTTTCGTCAGCCCGTTAAGACATTTTCTCAGGAGCAGCCCCTCTGTGAACAATCTGCGCTCGACCGTCGCCACCGTCTGGCGGATCGCCATTCCCTACTTCCGCTCCGAGGACAAGGTCGCCGGCCGCATCCTCCTCGCCGCCGTCATTGCGATCGAACTGTCGCTCGTTGCGATCCAGGTGCTGGTGAACCAGTGGCAGAACAGGTTCTTCAACGCGCTGCAGCAGTATGATTGGAACAGCTTCATCTGGGAAATCGGCGTGTTCGCCGTATTGGCGACCATCTTCATCATCCTGGCCGTGTACCAGCTCTATCTCAATCAATGGCTGCAGATCCGCTGGCGGCGGTGGATGACCGACGTCTACCTGCGCCGCTGGCTGGACAACGCCACGCACTATCGCATGCAGCTCAAGGGCGACATCGCCGACAACCCGGACCAGCGCATTGCCGACGACGTGCAGCTGTTCGTCGACAAGACGCTGAACATCACCATCGGCCTGCTCAGCTCGATCGTCTCGCTCGCATCGTTCATGGTGGTGCTCTGGGGGCTGTCGACCGATGCTCCACTGCAGCTGTTCGGCACCGACATCGCGATCCCCGGCTACCTGGTCTGGATCGCGCTGATCTATGCGATCTTCGGGACCATCCTGACGCATTGGATCGGTTCGCCGCTGGTCAATCTCAACTTCGAGCAGCAGCGCTACGAGGCCGACTTCCGCTTCAACCTGGTGCGGGTGCGCGAAAGCTCCGAGCAGATCGCGCTGCTGCGCGGCGAAGGCGCCGAGCAAGGTCAGCTCGGAACCCGCTTCGGCCGGGTCGTGCAGAACTGGTACCAGATCATGAGCCGGACCAAGCGGCTGACGGCCTTCACGGCGGGCTATTCGCAGGCGGCCGTGATCTTTCCCTATGTGCTCGTTGCGCCTGCCTACTTCGCCAAGTCGATCCAGATGGGCGGCATCATGCAGACGGCGTCCGCGTTCTCGACGGTGCAGGGCGCGCTGTCGTTCTTCGTGACGACTTACCGGACGCTTGCCGACTGGCGCTCGACCGTCGCCCGCCTCGACGGCTTCGACATGTCCATCGAGAGCGCGCACAAGCTCTCGGGCGAGCCGCAGACGATCGATGTCGTCGACCATGCCGGCGACAGCATCGATCTCGCCCAGCTGCTGCTGAAGCTGCCCAATGGCCTGCCGCTGGTCGCGGCCGACGGGTTCAGCATCGGCAACAACGAGCGCACGCTGCTGACCGGGCCCTCCGGCGCCGGCAAGTCGACGCTGTTCCGCGCCATCGCCGGCGTCTGGCCGTTCGGCAGCGGCGCCATCAGCGTGCCCTCGCATGCCAAGCTGATGATGCTGCCGCAGCGGCCCTACTTCCCGATCGGCGCGCTCAAGGCGGCGATCGTCTATCCCGCGGCGGCGGACGCTTTCAGCGTCGAGCAGGTCAGGGAGGCGCTGGTGGCCGTCGGTCTGCCGCAACTGGCGGACCGCCTGGACGAGGACTCGCACTGGAACCGGATGCTGTCGCTCGGCGAGCAGCAGCGGCTCGGAATTGCCCGCGCGCTGCTGCATGCGCCCCAATATCTCTTCCTCGATGAGGCCACGGCCTCGCTCGACGAGCCGAGCGAAGCCAGGCTCTATCGGGTCATCGCCGAACGGCTGCCGCAGACCACCGTCGTCTCGATCGGCCACCGCTCGACCCTGCACGAGTTCCACGATCGAAAGGTCGAGCTGATTCGGGATGGCGACCGGTTCTCGCTGCGGCCGGCCGGACAGGCGGCCGACGCGACCGCGGATGGAGGCAGCTGACGCGAGCGCCGCTGCGCCAGCAAAGCAGAAGGGCGGCAGATTGCTCTGCCGCCCTTCGTAATGAGTTCGATCCGCCTTGCGGTGATTACTTCAGGTTGGTCATCGCCGTCAGGTCGACCGAGAGCTTGGCGATGCCGGTCGCGCCGCACCACTTCGAGCCGACGCCGGTCGGGTTGATCGCGGTCACGTTGGTCGTGCCGCTGCCGGTGAAGTCGCTGGTGAAGGCGTTGCAATCACCCTTGGAGAGGTTGGTGTCGGAGTAGCGCAGGTCCAGCGTGAACACCTTGTAGGTGAAGCCGACACCGATGTTCCAGGTGTTGTAGTCGGCATACTTGATACCATTCGGGAAGGCGGCCGTGCCGTAGAACGAGTCGGAGGTGCCGAACCACTGGCGGCCGAACTCACCCGACACATACATGCCGACGCCGCTGGAGCCGAAGGTGGTGCTGGGCGCGGTCCACTTGCCGGTGACCGATGCGTAGTTGCCCCAGGCGCCGGTGTTCAGGAAGCTCGGCGAGTAGAACTCGGTGATGCCGAACGTCCAGTTATCGTTCACCGTGTAGTTCATCTTGCCGTAGACTTCGAAGAACGAGACGTCCTTCTTCATCACGTTGAGGTTGGTCAGGGTGTTGGCCTGGCACTCGGCGCTCAGGGCGCGGCCGGCGAAGTCCGTCGTGGCGCCACCGCCGTAATAGCAGGTCCCGCCCGGATACAGATAGCCCCAGACGCCGATGTCGAAGGCGAAGGCGCCGAAGGTCGGGCGGACACCGCCGTAGATGTCGATCTCGGCAGCAGCGCGGTTCGGGAAGGAAATGCTCTCGCCGGCGACGCCGACGTAGAACTGCAGGTCCTTGTTGACGTTGAAGCGCGGCTCGAAATAGGCGGCCACCGACGGCTTGTGGTTCGACTGGGTGACGCCACGGAACACGTAGTCGTTCATGATCGCCGCGCCGAACGCGATATCCCAGGGATCGAACGCGACCGGAGGCGGAGCCTTGTAGGCCTTGACCGCCATGTCCGCCGCCGAAGCCGATCCCGAAACCATTGCCAGCGCCGTTGCCAGCAAAGCCCACTTCTTCATGACGATCCCCATTACCTATTTCGAAAAGCCTGCCCCACCTTGGCCCCCCAGGGCGCAAACAAGACCGGCTGCGTCATCCAGACGCAATTTGTGCCAGGGTCTCGCCGCACGTGAAGCAAAAAAGCGCGGCATCTGCCGCCTTTTTGGGCGTTTTGACAATTCTACGGCAGGTAGTCAGCGCGTGTTGCATTTGAACAACAAATCTCCGTGTCCGAACGCACGCCAGGACGCACATTCGGTTGTGCCGACGCGCTGGAATCGTGGTGTCCCAAGCAAAACGACACGGCGTAGCGAGGTCGGATTCGCCCGGCCGTAGATCTGCGGGGGCGACGGCTCCGACGAACAGATCCATCGGCAATTAGGAGCCGACGCAGACGCCAGAAGCCAGACGACAGGCGCCGGCAACAAACGAGAAGGCCGCAGCGTTGCCGCCGCGGCCTCCCGATGTGAATTCGTCTGGTGGTGAGAACGATCCGGACCGGAAAGATCAGTTTCCGGGGGCGGTCCCCTCGCCGTCTTCGTGCTCCTCGGGTGCCGCGCTCGGCATCGCCCAGCTGGTCTCGGCAGCCGATTCGGTCTCGTTCACCGCCGGGATCTCGACCAGCGGAGCCATCTTGGGAGCCCGCTTCTTGGCGGCCTTCTTCTTCGGCGCGGCAGGAGCCTTTGCGGCCGACGTCTTGGCCTTCTTGGCGGGAGCCTTCTTCGCAGCAGCCTTCTTGGCAGGCGCCTTGGCCGCCTTCTTCGCCGCGGCCTTCACGGTCTTCTTCGCCTTCTTGGCGGGCGCCTTGGCAGCCTTCTTGGCGGCCTTTTTCGCGGACTTCGGTGCAGACTTCTTCGCAGCCTTCTTGGCGGACTTCTTCGTCGCCTTCTTCGCTGACTTGGCCTGCGCCATCAGCTTCTTCTTTTCTTTCTTGTCCTTCTTCGCCTTCTTGTCCTTCGCCATCAGAAACCCTCCAGTTGCCGCCGTTCGATCAGCTCGTCCGGCGGGACGGGCCGGCAGTCAGCACGCGCCCATCCGTCAAATCATTCCTGGCCGCGGACCGCCCGTCGCCCAGTCGAGAAGCTCAACGGTGTGCACGACGGGGACAGAGGTGCCGCTGGCAATCTGCATCATGCAGCCGATATTGCCCGCCGCGATCACATTCGGCTTGACGGTCGCGATGTTGGCGACCTTGCGATCGCGCAGCTTCATCGCGATGTCAGGCTGGAGAATGTTGTAGGTCCCCGCCGAACCGCAACACAAATGACTCTCCGGTATATCTTTCACCACGAATCCGGACTTGGAAAGCAATTCTTTCGGAATGCTCGTGATTTTCTGCCCATGTTGCAGTGAGCAGGCCGAGTGATAGGCGACGACGATGTCGTCGCGCCGAGAGGCGGAGGCCAGTTCGAGACCGGCGAGATACTCGGTGATGTCCTTCGCCATCGCCGACACGGCGGCCGCGGCCGCCGCATATTGCGGGTCTTCGCGCAGCATGTGTCCGTAGTCCTTGATGACGGTGCCGCAGCCCGAGGTCGTCACCAGGATGGCGTCGAGACCGCCGCGTTTCATCTCCGCGGTCCACGCGTCGACATTGGCGCGCGCCCGCGCCAGCGCGTCGGCATCCTGCCCCATGTGGTGGGTCAGCGCACCGCAGCATTGCTCGTCCCTGACCAGCACGACCTCGACGCCGTGCCGTGTCAGGACGCTGATCGCAGCCTGGTTGATGCGTGGCGCCAGCGCCGCTTGCGCGCAGCCCTGCAGCAGCGCCACGCGGCCGCGCCGCGCGCCCTGCGCCGCGAACACGCTGCCGCCCGCCGGCCCCGGCGGCGGCAGCGCCGCGGCAGGCGCCAGGTCGAGCATCGCCCTGACGCGCCGCAGCAGGCCCGGCGCAGGTGTTCGCGACGCGGAGGACGCTGGCAGCAGCGCCTTCAACGGCCGGCCGAGCCGCGCCAGGGTCATCGCCAGCCGAAACTCGCGCGGCCGCGGCAGCACATAAGCGAGCACGGCGCGCAGCCACCGGTCGGTCAGCGGGCGCTGGTAGCGCTGCTCGATTCGCACCCGCGCCTGATCGACCAGATGCATGTAGTGGACGCCCGACGGGCAGGTCGTCATGCAGGACAGGCACGACAGGCAGCGGTCGATGTGCTTGACCACGTCGGCGGTCGGTGCCTGGTCCTTCTCGAGCATCTGCTTGATCAGGTAGATGCGCCCGCGCGGGCTGTCGAGCTCGTCGCCGAGCAGCACGTAGGTCGGACAGGTCGCGGTGCAGAAGCCGCAATGCACGCAGGCGCGCAGGATCTTGTCGGCGACCGCGATGTCGGGATCGGCGAGCTGCGCCAAGGTGAATTCGGTCTTCATGGCGCAACGCTCCGACGCATCCTGCCGCGGTTGAGAATGGTCTTGGGATCGAAGGAAACGCGAACCCGCTCCTCCAGCGCGGCGACACCCGGCGGCTGCGGGTGGAAGACGTCGACTGCCAGACGCATCTCGTCCCACGCCCGCAGCAGGGTGGCGTGGCCGCCAACGGCCTCGGCCTGCTTGCGCACCAGCCCCGCCGACGCATCGGGCTGCGGCGGCAGCGCGGCCCAGATCAGCCCCCCGCCCCAGTCATAGATCACCTCGCCGCCGGTCTGGCGCGTCAAGGCCTGCCCGATGGCGCCGCCCGACACCGGCGGGCAGACGATCCGCCACACCGTCCAGGCCCCGAGCGGCCCGTTGGCGGCGAACGGCAGCACGTCGCGGACGGCGCTCCAGACCTCGGCGGAGGCGTCGTCCGCGATGATCTCGGCCGTACCGAAGGCCGCGAGCTGTTTGGCGAGCGACGCCGCCCGATGCGCCGCGGACGCCGTGATGCCCTCGAGCCTGATCACCGTGACCGCCTCGCGCGGCGAGCCGGTCGGGCTCAGCCCGGCGACCTCCGGCCGCAAGGTCGAGGCCGGCAGATGCGCGGCTCCGGACACATCGAACGGCGAGCCGAGCGCCGCCGTCATGGCCCGGTTGGCCTTGAGGTCGTCGAGCCCGCGCAGCACCAGGCTGCGCTCCGACTCCGGCCGCGGCATCACCTTCAGGGTCGCCTCGGTCATGACCGCGAGCGTGCCCCAGGAGCCCGCCAGCAGCTTGCAGAGATCGTAGCCGGTGACGTTCTTGACGACCTTGCCGCCGGTCTTGAAGCTCTCGCCGAAGCCGGAGACGGCATGCGCCCCAAGTAGATGATCGCGCACCCCGCCGGCGCGGATGCGCCGCGGACCGGCCAGCCCCGCCGCGATCATCCCGCCCAGCGTGCCCCGGCCCGTCGTCCCGAGCAGCGGCCCCGTGTCCATCGGCTCGAACGCGAACTGCTGGCTCTTCGAATCGATCAGCGACAGCAGATCGGCGAGCGGCGCCCCGGCCTGCGCCGTGATGATCAGCTCGTTCGGCTCGTAGGAGACGACCGCGCTCAGGGCCGACAGGTCGAGCACGGCATTGGTCGAGGTGACCTGCCCGATTCCGCGCTTCGAGCCATGGCCGATGACGTCGAGCGGCTGCTCGCTGGCGATCGCCGACCGGACCACCTCCTCCACGTCGGCTGCGTTGCGTACCTTGAGAGCGTCCACCGCTGCTCGCCTCGCTCGTTGATGATGGCGATGGTCGAGCGCAACGCGCGGCCACCCGTGTTGGGGCCTTTCTAAAGCGTTGCGAGCCGGACACAAGGGCGGGCCGGACGGAACGTTCACACGCGATCTGCATGGCCCCGCCGTCGTGCTCTGCGGCATCGAGGCCTCGCTGCCTGCGGGACTATCGCATATAACGCCGTCAGAGTCCGGCCGAGCTGTTTCAACGTCGTCATGGCCGGGCTTGTCCCGGCCTGCGCGGCCGAAGCCGCTTCGGCGCGGCGAAGGCCCGGCCATCCACGTCGTCGAACCCGGAGAAGGAAAGACGTCGATGCCGGGCCTTCGCCCCGCGAGGCGCCGGGCCGCGCAGGCGGAACAAGCCCCGGCATCGCGTGCTCCCCAGCCCGTAGGGCGGGTGAGCGAAGCGTAACCCGCCGACCTTCCGAGACACAGGGCGGATGACGCCTTCGGCCAATCCGCCCTACGCCCTCATGTGCACATCCATCCTTCGTCCGCCATCGAAGGATCGGTCACGCGAGCCGAGGTATCAATGCCCTTGCAGCACTTCAACGAAAGGACCGATCACGATGACCGGATATGCAGTCGAGACGAAAACCGTGAACGAGGCCGTCAGCGGCGGCGGCCTGCTGGTGGTGGCGCAATGGGAGGCGAGGGACGGCGAGGCCGACCGCGTCGCCGAGATCCTGTCGCGCTTCCTGCCCGAGGCGCAGCGCGAGCCCGGCGCAAAACTGTTCCTGATCTCCCGCGCCAAGGACAACCCGGCGCAGTTCCTGTTCTACGAGCTGTTCCGCGACGAAGCCGCGTTCAAGGCCCACCAGGAGAGCGAGCATTTCAAGACGTATATCGCCGGCCAGGCCCTGCCGCTGCTGGCACGGCGCGAGCGGATGCAGTATGGGCTGATCTAGACGAGCATTTACCTGAATCGCGCTCTTGGATGGGTCGAACTCTCGCCCCCCGATGCTGTCATGCTCCGCGCCGGCGGAGCATCCTGTACTCCGCGGCGGAAGCGATCGAGCAGAGACGCCGCGGGGCGCTGGAGGTCGCAATGCCTCCATTTTGTGAGAGAAGATCGCTTACCAAAGGCATTCCTTTACGGCTTCCAGCCACGCTCCCCGATCTCCTATTTTCTCGTCGTGCGACATCGCCCTACTTGTGCTAGTGTTTCGTCATGGCCCCAAAGAAACCCTCTTCGAAGAAGACCAAAGCCGGTGGCTTCGTGATCGGCAGCGCCCGGTTTCGCAAGATCAGCGCCGTCGAGGGAATCCAGTACTCTCCCAAGATGAAGGGAGCCTCGTCTTCGACGGGTAAGGCCCTTTCCCCAGAGGAACGCCGGAAGTCGATCATCGAAGCCTATCGTAAACCTTAGGCCGCCATGTACGACGCGGTCGCCGACGAGTACTGCTATCCCGGCACGACCGTCCTGAAGAACAAGCTCGACATCCGGGCCTCCGAGGAACTCGCGGCTTTCGAGGCCGAGGTCAGTGACGCAAGGGCCGACGAGGAACTCCCGGCCGGCGATCTTGATTTCGAGCATTTCAAGGCCGTCCACCGCCATCTCTTTCAAGACGTCTACGACTGGGCGGGAGAGCCGCGCACCGTCCGCATTTCAAAAGGCGAGAGCACGTTCTGCTTCCCCGAGAATATCGAGAGAGAGGCGAAGCGGCTGGTCGTGTCCCCGGAGGTGGTGTAGCTCGGTGGAGCAAAGCCGCCCGGACGCGCGCTCCCAAATAGCGCCGTAGCG